>JAEWBO010000036.1 GCA_023391105.1 Bacillota bacterium | reverse complement strand
GCCATTCTCTGGCTCGGAACCCTTCTCATATCGGTTCCTGTCCCCCGCTTCTCGGGGATCGATTTCGTATGTTACCAGACGCCAGAGGCGTTTGTCAACACCGTTCGAACTTGTACTTTCTGGCAGCCATGCCGCCTGTGTCTTCGTCCGTTTTGCGCTGCGCTGTTTAGCGAGCACAGTAGTGAATACTATCAAAGCGTGGCCGCTTTGTCAACATCAAAACACAAATTATTATATTTTTCGCAAACAAATATTGTGACGTCCAAATTATTAGACTGCACGAGGCTCAGAAAATGACAACCAAGGCATCGAATACCTCGATAGCCCTGTAAAAATACAGCTTATCTTGATAATGTCGTTATCCAATTGCCTTTGGATATTCGCCGCAAAGCAGGCGGTAAGGGGATTCATCTTCTTCAACGGCGGGAAAGCGGCCGATCTTTTCATAGAACCTATTATCGTTTGTGTCATCATTACACATGGAGACTTCCCCCAGCAGCACTGCGCCCGTTCCTTCCTCCACGCTGAAGTCATGATAAAGGTACGGGTATATGGTAATGCTTTCGCCCGGAGTCAGCTTAATCTGCGTGCCGGCCGGCACATAATATTCACGGCCATCCGCGCACACCTTCACGTTGGTGTCGTCAAAACCGCCGTCGGCTGTGGCGTTATAAAGTCGGATGAGCACGTTTCCTCCGCCGCGATTGATAATATCCTCCATCTTAGACCAATGAAAATGCATGGGCGCGTACTGTCCGTCCTCGAGCATGAGCAGCTTTTCTGCGTAGGGCTTCTTATATTTGCAGTTCTTCACATTACCGTTTCTGAGGGTAATCAAAGAAAACCCTGTTTTTTCAAAATCGCCTTGGCCGTAATCCGTGATATCCCATCCCAGCATATTGTCACGAATCTCGTCATACTCTTTTCCTTTGCTTGCCCATTCCTCAGGGGTGAAGCTGCAAAAAGGCGGCAACTTAAATCCGTGGTTGCTTGCCATTTCCTCCATGCGTTTAATGGCTTCATTAATCCTTGACCTCTTCATCATAACCTCCCTCTGTCATGCCCCGCATGCATATCATCTTTTCATATAGCGCCATACACATTTTCTCATTGTTTTTATACTAACAATAACCGTGTTCCGTATTCTTAAACGAGTCGGCTGAAATACAGCGATAAATTCTTAATTGTTAATTGTAAATTGTTTCACACCCGGCCCTGTCAGCTCCGAGCATCCGCCAGAGAGCCGCTGCACCTCGATCTGCACATCGATGCGGGCTTTGAGCGCCTCCACGTGCGAGATGACGCCGATCAGCTTGCCCTCCCGGTTTCCGAGCGCGGAAAGGGTTTGCAGCGCGGCTTCCATATAGTCCTCATCGAGTGATGCAAAGCCCTCGTCGATAAACAGCGAATCAATCCGTGCCGCGCCCGACGACATATCGGACAGTCCGAGTGCCAGCGCCATGGATACGATGAAGCTTTCTCCGCCGGAAAGGTTGCTGACGGGCCGTTTTTCGCCCGCCTGATACGTATCGATCACCGCGAGCTCAAGCGGCTTATCCTGCCCCTTCTCGTCGCGCACGAGGATATAACGGTCGCTCATGCGCTTCAAGCTTTGGTTGGAAAAGCGCAGCAGCGCGTCAAATGTGATGCTCTGCGCCATACGGCTGAACTTGTTGCCGCTGGCCGAGCCTATCAGCGCGTTGAGCTTCTCCCATTTTTCAAGCGCCAGCCTATGTGACTTCTCCTGGCTTTTGAGCGTTTTGACGGTCTGCCGGCTTTCTGCGTTGGCCCTAAGCACCTGCCGCACGCTGCCCAGCCTCGCGGTTTCACCGGATATCAGTGCCCCCAGCGCATTTGCCGCGCTGCCCAGTGCATCGGCGTCCGGCTGCTCGCTCAACACCGCCGCCGCATCCATAAAGCGCCCATAAAGCGCTATGACATCATCATCGTCCGATACGCTTTGGACGTTCACGGCATCGGCGGCCGTTTTCTCATAGCTGGTTTTCAGCTTCAGCGAAAGCGTCTGCATCTCGCCTTGCGTGCGCGATATATCCTTGTCGTTTTGCTCCAGTGCCCGCGCAGCCTGATCAGCCCGATTTCGGCACTGCTCCTTTTCGTCCTGAATATGCTGTAAGCTTTTTTTCGCCGCTGCTTCCTGCGCATCGGCATCCATGTCACCAAAGATTGCTTGTCTCTGTGCGTTCAAAACGTCGAGCTCCGTCTGCGTCTGCGCTTTTCGCTGCTGCTTCTTTTTCTTGTCGTTTTCAGCGTCCGCAATATTTCGCTTGCGGCTGTCGATCATCTCCACATCCTTGTCAATACCGCCGAAGCACGCCGTCATCACGGCAACGTTCTCAGCAGCTTGACTCTTGCTCTTTAGCAGTTGCGCGTAAACACTGAGCCGCTTGTCGATTTCGTCGATCGCCTTGGTGATTCCGTCCGTTTCCTGCTGTTCGTCCGGCGCAGACAGCGATGCGCCGTTCTTTGCGATATACCGTGTTTTCTCATCGATCAGCGTACCCAAATCACCGATGCGCAGCTCAATTTGACGCATACGGTTTTTTATATCGTCCTTTTTACGCTGCATCTCATCATAGTTTTGTTTGGCTTTATCAAAGTAAGCATCGTCAAGCGCTTCCCCCGCTGAGGGATGATGCAGCGCACCGCAAAGCGGACACGGCTTGCCATCCTCGAGCTTACGGCGTTCCTCGCCGAAGCGCATGTTGAGCTTTGCGTACACGTACTTTTCTTCAATGTCCTTGGCCGTTTGCTCGAAAGCCTTATGCTCGCCTTCCCACACGGCTTGCTGCTTTTTAAACTCCGTCAGGCTTTCCTGCGCTTTTTTGAGCGCTTCTGCCGCTTCAGCGACAGGCAATGCATTTTTCAGCGTTTCCATACGGAAGCGCCAATGAGACTCGTCCTTCTGCGCGAGTGCTTGACTGATCTGCGTCTCAATGCTTTCTGCCATGGCAGCTGCAGCGTCCAGTTCTGCCTTGGCCTTGCCCCGCAGCTGTGCGCTGACGTCATTCGTCTCATAGAGCGCTCTGTATCTCTCGCCCGATGCGTTTGGCTCATACTTTTTGAATATATCCAAAACCGCTTTTTTATTTGCGTTTATCCGATCGTCGTCGTCTGCGATCTCTCGATCGAAGCGCTTTATTTCATCTGCTTTGTTTGCTGCCTTAATATCGATCTCACGCACGATTTTTAGCGTTTCGGCCAGTTCGTCATTCTTCTTAATTTGTGTCTGCTCAGCCTGCTCCGCCTGTTTAAACGCGAGCAAGCGCTTTTCCTTCTCTTCAGCTAGCGGCGTTTTTGCTTTCTTGTACTTTTCCTGCTGTTCCTCAAGGCTTTGCAACTGCTGTGCCATCGCACGGCACGCTGCAAGCTCGTTTTTGAGCGTTTCATGGGCGGCAGCTGCCGCTTCCAGCCGCGTCACTTCCTCCTTGCGTGCGGCTTCTTCGCTTTCACTGAGTATCATGATGTCACCGATGCGGCTGCGCGTTTCTGCAAGCTGCTGCTTTTGCCGCTGCGTTCTCTCATAAACAGCGATGGAAATGCGCCGGTATATATCCATATCCGTTATTTGTTCGAGTATCGCCGCACGTTCGTTGGAGTTGGCCTGTAAAAACTCCGCAAAACGAAACTGTGCCAGCATGATGGAGCGCGTGAAACGACCGTAGTCAAGCCCGCATATTTCCTCAATGCGTTCATCCACCTCGCGGATGCGCGCCGCGGCCACATACCAAGTCCCGTCGCCAGCCTGCGCCAAAAGTTCTCGCTTCACGGCACGGAACGGCTTTGACCCCTTCGCGCGTTCATGCACAAATACACTTTTGTACCGTTTGCCGCCCGCCGTGAACACCGCCTCGGCTTTGCATGATGCCGCACCCTTGTTCATGAGCTCGTCATGCGAATCGCTGATTGAATCGATACGCGGCGTTTTACCATACAGCGCGAGGCATATCCCATCCAGCACCGTGGTTTTGCCCGCGCCCGATGGCCCGACGATCGCGAAAAGACCGCCCGCATAGGCGCGGTCTGTGAGGTCGATTTCAAACCGGCCCAGCAGTGAATTGAGGTTTTCGATGATCACCTTTTCTATGCGCATGTGTCGGCCTCCTCCATCTCGCGGATGATCTCATTGAAGCATTCCACAAGCGCTGAGGTATCCTCCTCACTGTATGCATCCTTGCCGATACAGCGCAAGAACACATCCTGCACAGACAAGGACTCCAGCGTCTCGGACTCATCCGCCGATTCAAGCATTGCTCCCGCCGCCGCAGTATTGCGTATGCTGAGCACCTCGGCGCAGCCGCCGCGTACGGTTTCCGCCACGTCCGCGCTCAAATGCGGGCAAGCCGCTCCGCCCGAATATGTGACCTCCACCCAAACATCCTCCTGGGCAAGCTTTTGCAGCTGTTCAATTATTTCTTCTCGATTGCCGCGCACCGCAGCCATCCGCTGAAACACCGGCACGGATATTTCCTCGATTTTAAGGCCGTCGCCCAGCGACACCTCCAGCACACATTTTTCGTGCCCCAGCTCGGAAAAGCTCATGGATAGCGGCGAACCGCAGTAGCGTATCCGTTCCTGCTTGCCCACCCGCTGCGCGCCGTGGATATGCCCCAGCGCCACATAGTCGATTTCCTCGGGAAATATTTCAGCGCCCACCTGACCCAACGTGCCCACGTACAGCTCGTGCACGCCGTCGCCCTCGGAGCGCACCGCCCCTTGCGCAAAAAGATGCCCCGTCGCGATGATGGGCAGCTCTGCGCCGCGTTCTTTTCGATATGCCAGCGCCGCATTCGTCACCTCAAGGTAAAACTGCGCCGTCGCCGCCGCAATGCGCTCATCCGTGGATTGCGCTTCGTCCTCCAGCCGCACCATCTCGTTCTTGCGCAGGTAAGGCACCGCGCAGCAGACGGCGCATATTTCTCCTGCCGCGTCCCGTAAGGGTATCACATAGCGCTCAAGCTCACCCGGCAGTCCAATTGTGTGTATATGCAGCTTTTCAAGCACACCCGCTGGCGCTTCGAGCATCGCGGGTGAGTCGTGGTTGCCCGCCACGACGACCACGGTACGGCAGCATGTCCCCAGCAGCGACGTTAAAAAATCATAATAGAGCCGCTGTACCTGTCCGCCCGGCGCACCCGTGTCGAACACATCGCCCGATACGACAAGCGCGTCAATGCCGCGCGACAGTATCGTGTCTTTAAGCCAGGTTAGAAACTTTTCATGCTCGTCATAGCGTTTCTTTGTGTACAGCGTATGGCCGATATGCCAATCGGATGTGTGCAGTATTTTCATGCCGCCCTCCGGAATTATAATAGATGCTGTTAAAGATTATAGTCTTTTGTCTTATTTCATAATAGCATGCAAAAAAGGCGTTTTCAACGAAGGCCTAAAGAAGACCCAATAAAAAAGCTGCCTCATCTTCGAAGCAGCTAAAAATTGATATGTGTATCATGCAGCTAGCAGCGCGGACCAATAGCTACCTATTCTCTCAAACGTATCTGCAGCGCGATTTTTCACATAATCGGTCACGCTTTGCTCCTCGCTGCCGCCACTTACGTCACTCACAAGCGCTTTTGTGGCTTTGGACAGAGCATTTTCTAAGCTTTCCGCGTCGTACACACTTGTGAACAAGTCTGTGTATAGCGCGGTTATCTGCGTTTCCTGCTCTTCCGCATACGAGGCACCTCCCAGATACTTACGCAGAGCAAGATTATTCTCATTATAAATCGGTGGTTTCATATACCCGCGCCTGCTCTCGAGCTTTTCGGACACCTTAGCCAACGCTTCATTGAACCGTTCATCAATCGACTTGTACTCAAAGACCGTCTGGGCGTTATGGGCATAATAATCATCAATAAGCGCTTTAAAGCCTTCTTTCAAATCATCTGATACAAAGTGTTTGTTGAAATATAAAAGCGCCGCCGTGGAAGATGCAAGCTCCAGCTTGGCTTCACCGCTGTCCAACTGCTCTGTGACTCCCGAAAACCAGTCCGCCCCCGCCATAGATAAGCTATCGAGGCCGTCTGTGATTTGCATAAGCATTGACTCCATATCTTGAAGTTCGTCGTCAGACATGTTGTCATAATAGCCGTTTTGGTACAGATATTCGCTGAATACCGACCACTGGTCTCGGGGTCTTATTGAAAAAGGCTCATCGGAATTTGCCACGCTATTTGCCAAAAGCTGCGCCGTGTCTTGTTCCATTTTGATACGCGCAGCGTCACTTTGCAAGAATTCCTTTGCTTCGTCAGACATTGTCACGACAAAGCCGGTGTAACCAAATTCTTTTTTAATCGCGTCCACTGCAAGGCTGACATTTTGCTGCGAAATTTTTTGTCCCGCCGTTTGTATATTCAAGCTCTTTTTGTTTTCCATCAGCCGTGTCTGATATGCGCTGGTAAAGAACTGTCCGCCTAAAATTTTCATTGTTCTCCCTCTGTTTTGTTGCACAAAGGCATTGTTATATGCTATATCGGCATATTTTGGATAAATCTTTACCACTAAATTCCTGTGCCTCGATTATTGATACGTTAGGCATTGTTCACATGCTTATCAATTTCATAATTCCCTTTACCTATTTCCTATACAGTAAAAGGACGGCTATCCTCTCGGTACCGTCCTATCGATGTTCATATATAATTTTTTGTCACCGTTTAAATACCGATTCACGCCTTTCCACAGCATGCTTTTGGTTGCTGTATCAGGAATATCCTCGATCTTGTCAAACCGGCTTATGTCAAAGCCTTGCTTGTTAAGCAGGAAACCAAGCCGCTTGGCCTTTATCGCATGGCTCGGACATCCGTGCACACACCGAAAGCACATCACGCATTGATTCGAAAATACCGGTTTGCCTTCCATCATGCTGATGTTGCCGCACGGGCACTGCTTCGCGCACCAGCCGCAGCCCGTACAGGCTTTCTCTGCATAAAGCCCCCTGCCAAAATGATAGCAGCCCTTCTTCTCAAGCTCGCACACCGCAGACATAAATCGGTTAAGCAACCCCGGTTTTGTGCGCCTTCTCACCCCTGCTAGCAGGTCATCTGCAATTTTCTGCGTTTTGAGCGGCAGCGTGTGCAGCAGCTTCACAGCAAGGCTGTCCGGTGCGGCCAGCATCATATTAGACGGCATCACAAGCATGTCCTCATATGTCACATCATAGCCTTTTTTACGAAGGCGCTTGATGCTGCTTAAGCGGCACGCTTTGTTCGGAAATATCTCGCCGCCGCCCGAAACCGCAAGCACGGCGGCGGGGATGCCCTGCACAGCCGTCAACTGCTCCAGCCAGCGGTACACGGGTTCGGGCGCGTTCGCGGCATGCACCGCAAACAGCAGCACGAGCAAGTCTTCGTCGCCGTTACGAATCACATTATCATGACGAATTTCTTGCTTGTTCACACTGACACCGCATTTTTTTAGCGCAGTCTCAACTGCTTCCGCCGCGCGTGCCGTGCCGCCTGTCCCAGAGAAATAGACTATCAGCGCATTCTTAACCGACATATTCAAGTCTTCTCTCAATAATATTTACAGTTTCAGCGAAGAGAACCTCTCCATCGCCTTGAGCGTATTTTCTTTGGTGTTGAACGCGGTCAGGCGAAAATACCCTTCGCCAGCGCTGCCAAAGCCTGCGCCCGGCGTTCCCGCGACACCTGCATCCAGCAATCTGTCGAAGAAATCCCAAGACGGCATGCCGCCCGGTGTTTTGAGCCAGATGTACGGTGAATTCACGCCGCCCCAGCAATCGATGCCCATGCTTTGCAGACCTTCACGAATGATCTTGGCGTTGCCGAGATAGAAATTGATCGTTTCCTTAATTTCTTCCTTGCCTTCGTCCGAATAGCACGCAAGCGCGCCCTTCTGCGTGATATACGGCACGCCGTTGAACTTGGTGGTATGCCTGCGGTTCCACATGGCGTTGAGCGAATGCAGCTCACCGTCGCTATCCGCGCCCATCAGCACTTTGGGCACGACAGCAAACGCGCAGCGTGTACCCGTGAAGCCAGCGGTTTTGGAGTAGCTGCGGAACTCAATCGCCACTTCCTTGGCGCCTTCAATTTCATAGATGCTGTGCGGCACGTTATCCTCGCGGATAAACGCTTCATACGCCGCATCAAACAGTATCAGCGCGCCCGTCTTCCTCGCATAGTTCACCCACTGCGTCAGCTCGTCCTTGGTCAGCACCGTGCCTGTCGGATTGTTGGGATAGCAAAGATAGATGATATCCACGTTCTTTTGCGGCAGCGCAGGCTTAAAGCCGTTGTCCGCACTGCACGGCAGATATGTGATATTCGTATAAGCGTTTTTGGATTCATCAAAATCGCCCGCGCGCCCCGCCATGACGTTGGTATCCACGTAGACAGGATAAACGGGATCAAGCACGGCAATGTCGCACATCGGTGAAAACAGTTCCTGTATATTGCCTGTGTCGCATTTCGCGCCGTCCGAGACGAATATCTCATCCGCTTCGATCCCAAGGCCCGCATAGTCGTTCGCGGCGATGGCTTCGCGCAGCCACGCGTAGCCCTGCTCCGGTCCGTAGCCGTGAAAGCCTTGCGCGGTGGCCATATCGTCCACCGCTTTTTTCATTGCGTCTACCACTGCAGCAGGCAGCGGGCGTGTCACGTCACCGATACCCAGTTTGATGATATCTCCGCCGTGCGCATTTATCCTTTTGGCCATCTCGGAAAAAAGATAGCTCCCTTTGAGTGCTAAGTAATTCTCGTTAATCAGTATCATGTGCGGCTCCCCTTTTAAAGCGATTTATTTCCATATCATTCTACTGTAAAAGAGAAAACCGCGCAAGGCGCTATTTGCTGTTTGGAACGCGCACCCTTGCGCCCTCCTTGAAGTCGCTCGGGCGCAGATGATCGTTAAGTCCCAGCAAAGTGCTTACAGGGATGCTGTGGCTTTGCGCCACGCTTAGCAGCGTTTCTCCCTGCTCCATCGTATACCAGCGGCCGTTTTTCATGGTCTCGGCTCTCGGTGACACATGTACGCGCTGTCCGCCTTTAATCGTCATCGGGCTGATATCCGGATTCAGCATGCAAAAGGTGGTGAAATCCATGCGGAATTTGCGCAGCACGTCAAAGACGCCTTCATCCTCCTCCACTATATAGGTGTCGCTTTTGGCGCGCATGCGCGCGGGCGGTATCACGATCACCTGCCCGGGAATGTAATAGCCGGGGTTCAGATACGGATTGGCTTTAAGCAAATCGGTCAGATCCAGCCCATTCCGCCGAGCGATTTGCAGCAGCGATTCGCCCTTGCGTATCGCGTAGAACGCGCCGCGCGTGCACCCGCCGCACGCGCAAGGAATCCGCACCCGCCGCCCCGCGCCCGGCTGCATCCCCTTGTTATGCTCAAGTATCGCCCGCTCAGGTATCCTGAATTTACCCGCGAGCGACGCAAACGTCTCCCCCGCCTCCATGCGGTAGTCAAAAAAGCTGTATGGACAGTGTGCCATAAAACCTCGCCTCACAAATAATTTGGTCTTATAATGTATGACGCGGCGAATGGGTTCATGACATAAAAAAGCACGTACATGTTGAACTTACTTTGTTGAATCGGGCCAGTCGCCAAAGACCGTCCAAGAGTTGCTTTCGAGTGGAGCAAAGTTTGCTCAGACGTGGCAGCGAAACTAGGGTTCGCTCCGGTCGCTGCGCTCCCTATCACGACGTCTCGCCCGCCTTTATCTCGGGGCCCCGCGAAGACGTGAGGCTTTGTGGGGGAAAGGTCACATATGATGTGATACTTACATTCCACACCGTATGTGCTAAACTATTTATGTCCATTGGACTATCTCCTTTGTTGATGATGCGGTCGGCAAACCTTCATCTTCTTATCATCGGAGGTTTTTTCTTAAAGTTAAAGCTCAGCTCCCTTCACCGGCAGAGACCGGTGGTTTATTTTGGTTTTGTCCGCTTGCATTCCCAAAACCACACTAAAGTGTACAATAAAAGAACCCCTTTGCCGTCTGTTGGCATTGGGGTTCTTTTCACAGTCTTAGAACTTATTCTTACTTTGTGTCAAAATTAGTTCGGCAGACCGCCTACGGCTTCAATAACTTTAGGACCATACTCCCAAGGAACGATCGCATCGACATTCTCTTTGGTAGCGGGAAGCAGCGGCACGTATGTCATTTCCTCGACCGTCTCGCCGTTAACAAGTGCATAGAGTTTCTTTGCAGACATGGCACCCATATAAGAAGTCGGAGCGGCAATGGTGGCGTCGAGGTCACCATCACTAAGCATTTGAATGCCCAGCGGGCTTCCGCCTGTTGCGACAACAGGGATTTTGCCCTTGAGACCAGCTGCATCCAATGCGTTGAGCACGCCCTGTGCAATCTGCTCGTTGTTAGCAAATATAACATCATACTGCTTTCCGGACTGTATCAACGTCTCTGTCTGTGACATGGCTTCTTCCGCGGTCCAGTTGGTGGAAAGCATCTCAACCAATTCACATTGTGCGCCAGCACTTATAGCATCTTCAAGGCCTTGGACATACGGCTCAGTGATATTCATACCGGGCTGTCCCATCACAAAGGCAAACTTTTTACCGGGATACTTTTCTCCAATAAACTCCGCAACAGCATAGCCGATATCATAGTAGGTGCAGCAGGTAACAGAATCTCTGTCAACATCATCTCCAGGAACCGCATTTTCAAACACGATGGGGATTCCTGCTTCTCTTGCCATCTTGGCTACACGCGCATCAAGGTCTGGGCTGAAGGAATAAACGGAAACAGCGTCCACACCCCTTGCCAGTAAGTCTTCCATACCAGCAAGAACCTTTTCCATATTATTTTGCGCATCCACAATTACGGGTTCAACACCCATGTCTATGCAAGCAGCTTCAAAGGCTTCGCTTCCATATTTCACCCATTCGATATTCTTATCGTGGGCGATTTGACCAAATACAAATGTCTCTTCAGGCTGCTCTGAATCGGGCTCTTCGCTTTGGGGCTGCTCAGCCGATGGCTGCTCAGCCGATGGCACCTCTGCCGTGGGTTCTTCGGCTTTAGGAGCGCAGGCTGCCAGTGTAAATGAAACCAGCAGCACAATTGCCAACAACATAATCCAATTGCTCTTTTTCATAATTAATATCTCCCCTTCTTTTTAATCGTCATCAAACAGATGACAAATCATTACTTAATTAACTAAATCAATCCCTATTGCACTTACTTCTCGATCTTTTTTCTAAGTTCATCCTTGTAGTGTTCAAGATTGATTTCGACGCCTTCCTTACGGGACTTTTCTGCGGCAAAACACATCACATGACTATCCACAGCTCCCTTGGTTTCTGTGCGGCCTCCCTGCTTGCCTTCACGGATCAGCTTTACAAAATCGGTCATAAGGAAATAGTCACCGCCGCTGTGCCTGTCCAAAACAGTGGAAACCTTAACAACATCATTTTTCCCTGTCGCAAATTCCTTAATAATAAAGCTGTTTTCCTCTAGATTTCCGATAATCTCACCCTTTGTCCCGCAAATCTTTAGAGCCCTATAACATTCTTCGGAGTATGAAGACATTGAAAATGAGACAATAGCGCCATTTGCATATTTCATATTAATAATCTGATTATCCACGACATCGTTTTCACAGTGATACACACATCTGCCAAAACGCCCTTCCTCCAGCGCCTTCATTCTTCCCTCGGGGGTTTTGTCCAGAGATATCATGTCCACATTGAAGCCCGAACGAGGTGCAGAGTACATCTTAGGAGCGTAGAAATAGCAGGTGTCGGAATGAGGACAACCATCTGTACAGCGATGAGGCGCACCCTCGGGAGCGTTTTCCGGACGGAAATATGTCGGTGTCGAATACGACGATAAATGTGTACAATAAGAGCCCGTCAGCCAATTGATAATATCCATGTCATGGCAGCATTTTGAAAGAATCATCGGACCCGCTTCGCTTTCTTTTGAGAAGGTGCCGCGAACAAAGCTATGAGAATAATGCGCCATACCCACGTTTTCTTGATGTACAATTATTTTTACATCTCCGATAACACCGGAATCCAGTACTTTCTTCATTTCGGCAAAGAATGGTGTGTATCGAAGCACATAGCAAAGCATAAAAACCTTATCATAATCCGAAGCCATGTCTCCGATTTCAACGCTGGTCTCCGGCGACTGGGTAATAGGCTTTTCCAGGAGTATGTGATACCCTTGAGACATTGCAAGTTTTGTAGGTTCATAATGATAGCTCTCATTAGTACAAATCAGCACAGCATCAGCCAACTTGCCTTTAGCAAAAGCATCATTCCAATTATCAAACGCCATATCGTCCGGGATATTATGTACCTTCTGGAAGTGTTTCCTTCTTTCCTCGTTAAACTCTACGACAGCAACAAACTTCATTGTCCCCGGATTATTGAATGCATAAGAGGCATATGCGTTTGCTCCTCTGTCGCCCGCTCCGATTAGCATGGCTGTGACTTGTTTCATGAATTCATACTTCCTTTCATTTATTTTTCTTACTGCTGGCATTGCTTACTATAACAGCAATGACGATGATGAG
>JAEWBO010000009.1 GCA_023391105.1 Bacillota bacterium | reverse complement strand
CGGCGCATCCAGATAATCGAACGCAAGCTCGGTTAAGTTGCGCGCGAAGTCGTTAAGATGAGAGCCTCTCTCGCAGGCATCGCCTGTGATGATGATGCGGCCTGTCTTCTTGACGGATTCGATTACCGTCTCGTAGTTGAACGGCACAAGGCTGCGCGCGTCAATGACTTCCACGCAGATACCGAGCGCCGCGAACAGCTTCACAGCATCCATCACGCGGTAAAGCGTCGCGCCAACCGAAAGAATCGTTAAGTCGCTGCCTTGAACTTTGACATCCGGCTCGCCGATCTCGATCTCATAGGATTCAGCGGGCACACCGCCCTCGTGGAACTGCTCAGCGATATCGTAAACGCGCTGGCTTTCGAGGAATATCACAGGATCTGTGCCGTTTAGCGCCGCCGCCATGAGTCCCTTGGCGTCGTAAGGCGTCGCGGGGAACACGACCTTGAGGCCCGGTATGTGCGTACACAGCGCCGACCAATCCTGAGAATGCTGAGCACCGTATTTGGAGCCCACCGACATACGCAGCACGCACGGCATTTTGAGTATGCCTGCGCTCATCGACTGCCATTTGCTGAGTTGGTTGAACACCTCGTCACCCGCGCGGCCGAGGAAATCCGCATACATGAGCTCGGCGATCACGCGGCCGCCCGCCATGGCATAACCCACGGCGGTGCCGACGATGGCGGCTTCGGATATCGGCGAGTTGAACAAACGGTGATATGGCAGGCAATCGCTAAGTCCGCGGTAAACCGCAAACGCGCCGCCCCACTCGCGCACGTCCTCACCATAGGCTGTGAGCGTCGGGTCCTCGTAGTATTTGTCGATAATGGCTTCGAATATGCCATCACGAAGCTGATAAACTTTGTTTTTGGAAACCGGCTTACCGTCCTCGTCGAAAGCAAAGCGCACCTTTTTGGTGAGCTGCTTGACATGAGCGTTCTCCTCTTTGGTCTCCAGCGCTTCGGGCTTTCTTGTATCGTCCATGCTCTTCACATGGCCGTTGGAGAACATCAGGTCGGCAATGGCATTTGGGTTTTGGCTTAAATCCATGCGCGGAGACAGCGTGTCGTTCTTGGCGAGCTTGACGGTGCTCAGAATCCAAGCCTTCACCTGCTGCTCGATCGCTTCCAGCTCAGACGCTTTTGCGATATTGGCATCCTTAATCTGCTTGCCGAACGCCGCGATCGAATCGGCTTGCTGCCACGCTTCAACCTCTTCCTTGGCGCGGTAAGCCGAGGCATCCGACGGGCTGTGCCCCGAGATACGGTAGGTCAGCACGTCAAGCAGCACGGGGCCCTTGCGGCTTTCAATCAGCTCACGCTTGCGCTTATACGCGTCGATCACGGCAAGCGGGTTGTAGCCGTCCACGCGTTCCGCGTACATCTGGCTGGGTGTGACACCCGCGCCCAGACGCGCCACCTGGCTGTATGCCATGGTTTCGCCGCAGGTCTGTCCGCCCATGCCATAGAAGTTGTTGAATATGTTGAATATGATGGGCAGCCCGCCTCTGTGCTCGTCGTCCCAGAGCGTGTTAAACTGATCCATCGCCGCGAAGTTCATCGCTTCATACACGGGGCCGCAGCCGATGCTGCCGTCGCCGATATTGCAGACGACGATGCCGTCCTTGTTGTTGACACGCTTGTACAGCGCCGCGCCTGCCGCGATATCCGCGCTGCCGCCCACGATGGCGTTGTTCGGGAAAATGCCGAACGGAATGAAGAATGCGTGCATGGAGCCGCCGAGGCCGCGATTGAAGCCGGTCTTTCGCGCGAAAATTTCAGCGAGCGTGCCGTACAGCAGAAACTCGATTGCGATATCTTTCACGTTGGTGGCCTTTGTCGTCTTCTCGACGACCGCAAATGTCTCGCCGCCAAAGAAATCCTTCATGATGCCCATGAGCTCATCGTCACCCAGCTGTGTGATGGCGCTTAAGCCCTTGGCGAGAATCTCGCCGTGGCTTCTGTGCGAGCCAAACGTATAGTCGTTGATGGAAAGGCCGTAGGCTTGTCCGACGTATGCCGCTTCCTGACCGATGCCAAGATGCGCCGGGCCCGGATGGTTATACGCCTCTCCCTCGTATTCACCCGTCGTCTTGATGAGGTTGAGCATTGTCTCAAACTCGCGGATGATGAGCATATCGCGGTACATTCTTAAGAACTCATCCTTCGTGAAATTCTTTTTTTCATCCGCCACCGTTTTTTGATACACATTGACCGGAATATCTTCAAAGGATATACTGCCCGGCTGTCTGACCTGTGATGGATCGACCGTTAAGCATTTTGTCATGTCTTGTCTCCTTATAAAATATTCTACAGCTGGAAGATGGCTTCACGCAGCGCTTCGCACACCGTCGGATGCGGGAACATCAGCTGTTTGATTTCGTCAATTGTCATTTCCTTTTCGATCATGATATCCGCGCCGTAGATAATTTCGGACGCGTAGCTCGAGATCATGTGAACGCCCACGAGCTTGTTCCATTTCTTATCCGCCACGAGCTTGATAATGCCGTCGCCCTTGTCGTTCTCCGCGAGATACCGCCCCGAAAAGTTCATCGTGATGCTCTTGACTGTCACATCAATGCCCTTTTCCTTTGCCGCTTTCTCCGTAAGCCCGACACCTGCGACTTCGGGCGTGGTGTATATCACAGCAGGAATCGCGTCGTAGCGCATGATATCCTTTTTGCCTGTCATGTGGTTCACCGCCACCTCGGCCTCACGGTATGCCGTGTGCGCCAGCAGCGACTTGCCGTTGACATCTCCCGCCGCATACACGCCGGGGATATTCGTTTGCAGATGACTGTCCGTCACGACCTTGCCGCGATCCGTCAGCACGCCGATGGACTCAAGGCCAAGGCCGTCCGCCATAGGCCGCCGTCCGATGGAAAGCAGCACCTTGTCTGCCGCCAGAGTCGCCGCGTTGCCGTTAGCGTCCAGATATTCCACCTTGTCCGAAATACCCGTCACCTTGCAGCCCAGCTGAAAGGTGATGCCCTTTTTGACCAGGTTCTTTTTGAGTATCGCCGCAATGTCCGCATCGATCGGGCCGCCGATGGCATCCAGCATTTCGATCACGGTCACGTCGGAACCGGCTGAGCAGAAATAGCTCGCCATCTCCAGACCGATCACGCCGCCGCCAATCACGATGAGCTTCTTTGGCACCTCTGTGATGTCCAGCATTTCACGGCTGGTCAGCACGAAGCCGCTCTTTATCGCGTCTGCCAGCCCCGGAATAGGCGGCACTGCCGTCTCCGAGCCCGCCGCTATCAGAAGGCGCTTGCCCGTGTATGTGTCTTTGCCGTCCGTCACTGTGAAGCCGTCCATATTCTTGCCTGTCACCGTGGCCGCCGCCTTGACGACCGTGACACCCGCGCCCTTGAGCGTCGCTTCCACGCCGCCGACGAGCGTTTTAACCACCTTGTTCTTACGCGCAATCACCGCGCTGTGGTTTAATTCCGCGCCCTGCACTTTGACGCCGTAAACGTCGCCGTGAGACGCGCTGTCCTTTATCTTTGCTGAATACAGCAACGTTTTTGTGGGGATGCAGCCTTCATTGAGGCAGACGCCGCCCACACTGCGTTTTTCAAACAGCAGCGTTTTGAGCCCTGCGTGGCCTGCGCGTTCCGCGCCGAGATAGCCGGCGGGGCCGCCGCCAATCACAATCAAATCATAAACCATTGCTGCCCTCCTTATTTCGCGAGCAGGATGTCAAAAGCCTCAAGCGATTCGCAGAGGTCTTTTAAAAACCGTGACGCAGGCGCGCCGTCTACCGCGCGGTGGTCGTACGTGAGCGAAAGCCCCATCGCGGGATATGTCATGAACTGGTCTCCCACCTTCTTCTGACGGTATATGATGTTGCACACGCCGAGTATCGCCGTCTGCGGCGGATTGATCACAGGTGTGAACATCTCGATACCGAACGCGCCGAGGTTGGAGACCGTGAACGTGCCGCCGGTAAGCAGATCGGGCGAAATCTTGCCGGACTGCGCCGCAGCCGCAACCTCCTTTGTCTTGGCCGCGATCTCAGCGAGAGAAAGCATATCAGCGCCGAACACCGTGGGGACAAGCAGTCCTCTTTCGGTATCCACCGCCATGCCGAGGTTCACACTGCTGAACAGCCGCATGGAATCGCCTAGGAAATGCGCGTTCAAATCGGGATGGTTTTTGAGCGTTCTGGACACCGCGTACAGCACGATGTCGTTGAGCGTGATATTGGGCAGGCCGAGCTTTTCCATATTTGCCTTGATGCGCTCGCGGTACGCAAGTATCGCTGTGGCATCGAAGCTGGACTGATGCGTGAGCTGTGCCATCTGCGACAGCGACGCCTGCATGGATTTCGCTATGGCCTTGCGTACGCCCGAGAGCTTCACATCTGTATAGGCCGCTTCGGGAATTGATGCTGCCGGAGCCGCCGCGGGTGTCGCGTACAAATCCGCTGTCGTCACAGCACCGCCAAGGCCGCTGCCTTGTGCGCCGCCCTGATAAGCGCCGCTTGCCGCGCCTGTCACCTTGTATCCGTTTTCGGCGAGCACCGCCACGTCGCGCTCAATGATGCGTCCACCCGGACCTGTGGACACTGCTTTGCTTAAGTCCAGCCCCTGCCGCTCCGCAATGCCTTTGGCACGCGGGGATATTTTCATGATGTCCGTATCTGTTGCCATTGCTGACGCTGTCGCGGCAGGCTCCGCCTTGGGCATCGTTGTTTCTTCCATTTTTTGCGTTTCCAGAGCTTCTTCTACGGCGCCGTCCTTTAGGAACGAGGAGATATCTTCACCGGGTTCGCCCAGCACCAAAACCGTATCCAGACAGGGCACATCATCACCGTCCGCCACAAGCAGCTTCAATACTGTTCCCGCCGCCGGGCTTTCCTCTTCGAAGGTCGCTTTATCTGTTTCATATGCGAAAAGGATATCGCCTTCCTTGACTGTGTCGCCCTCTTTGACGCGCCACTCGATGATGCAGCTTTCTACCGACTGCCCTTGACGGGGCATGATCACACCAACTGCCATTAATAACCTCCGTTTATGCTAAATTTACATTGATTTGCTCGTTTGTCTCTTAAATAGTGATAAATAGTAACATTCTTTGTGTATCATATTAACATTACCCTGCATTGTGTGTCAACGAAAATACAAAGTTTATTTGTGCTGTTGATAGAAATCTCATGAAAGTGAAGCGGAAATTCTTAAGCAGATTAGATTCCCGTCACTTCGATGTATATACAATATATAATAAAAGTATAAGTTGCGGGAAAAGCTTAAGACAACACGATTAAGGCAGTCATGCTTGATATAGCTGTCACCATCTAGCTGCAAAGAGCGGATTACTATTATGTTCTATCAATATTAGCTCTTCTGCCCTTCTTTAGACCGTACTTGATCTTCGATTCTGATGTGGAAATATAAATTCTTTTTCTTTAATAAATCGGTAATGTATTATTTCTGAATAGCAGTTGATGCAACTTTATATTTAGAATATGAATATGGTTTAGACGTGTGAGTATGGTTGTCGTCTATTTTTGATTTTGAATAATCACCCCTGCATCGCCCTGTTAATCAGATACCGCGCCTGCTCCGCATCCTGCGTCTTCACGAACAGCCGGTATTGCTTGGTGTAGTCGGTGTGGTTGCCGATGATGACGGTCGTACGCACCCGCGCGGTACCGCGCCCCAGAAAAGTTCCCGCGTGCGCGAAAATCTTTCTTTTATACGGCATGTCTTCGCACGCGATGGCGTCCCGCGCTTTTATAAAATCGTCCATAGAAAAGCCCATATAAACTTCTTCCCAGCCAAACATCGTGTCCTCCTATCCGTGCAGCGCTTTTCTTAAAAGGTGTTTTGCGTTTCCCGAATCCGCTTTCTTCACAAAGAGATAATACTGTGTGGCATAATCCATATTCACGCCCAAAGTGCCCGTACGTCCTCGCATATCGCCGAGCATATTTCTTGACTTGAACCGATATTTAATACCGCTTGCACTCAGAACATCTCGAACCTTTGTAAAATCGCCCATGGAAAACGTCGTATAAGCTTCTACCCATCCAAACATGGCGCCGACCTCTCAAATCTATCAGATGCGGGTATTCAGGCTCGCTTTGCAAAGCAGAAAGCGTACCTCTTCCAGTTCCTCTTTTCTGACATATATGCAGAACTGCGTGGAATATTTCTTGCCGCTCTTACCGGACAGACTGCTGACCATGCCGCGTCCGCGGTCATACACGTTGTATTTATATGTGATGTGCTTCTCTTCGAGCCATTTGACGACCGCTTCAAAGCCGTCCCTGGAATAGCCGGTGTAGACCTCTTCCCAGCCGAACATTAAGAGCCCCCCCTCAACAGCTGTGTCATCATATATATAGGAGAAGGGTATCGTATCATCCACAATGTGTCAAGGCATGCAGACTGACTCCTGCACACCAAAAAGCTTCGCGGCGTTGCCGTAGAGTATCTTTTCGTTTTCCTCGTCACTCAGCCCCAGCGCGAAAAAGCGCTCCAGCTCGTCCTTGGGCAGCCACATGGGATAATCGGTGCCGAACAGCACCTTGTCTGTGCCGTGGGCACGGATAATATCTATTGCTTTTGCTTTGGGCAGGAACGCCAAGGAGCTGGAGGTGTCCAGATAGATGTTTCGCCCGATGATCGTCTCCATTGCCTCATCCCACATCGAATAGCCCCCAAGATGCGGCGCAATCACGGTCAGAGACGGAAAGCGTTTGATGATATTTAGCAGCCGCGCGGGTGACGACGCTGTTGAATGCGCATCGCCCATATGAATCATCAGCGGAAGCCGTCCTTCCATCGCTTCGTATATCGGGAACATCGTCGGGTCGTCGATATCAAAGCGCTGAAAATCAGGATGCAGCTTGACGCCGTTTAAGCCCATTTCAATGGTCTCATCAATCACTGTGCGTGGGTTCTCCGTGCGCTGATGGACAGTACCAAAGCCAATGAGCCTGTCGTCGTTATCCTGCAGGTTTTTGATAAAACGGTTGATGGTCTGTACCTGCTCTGCCCTTGTGGCTGCGGAATGAATCACATATTTGACCACGTTGCAGGAGCTGCCCTCACGAATCAAGTCTTCAACCTCGCCGCTGCCCTGCATCGGCTGATCGTAATAGCTGCCAATGGAAACGACCGCTTTTTGCCGTATCGGTTCCGGAAACACATGCGTGTGCACATCAATAATCTTCATTTTTTTCATGGTTGCCTCACTGTATATCATATACATTTAAGAATCCATACCGCTATTACCGCAGCTGATTCCGTTCGTCTTATTTGCAGACTGTCAATGGCTCGATAAGCCCTGCGAGATAAAATGAGCCGCAGACGACGAGCATGGCGCCTGAGTGCCGAGCGGCGGCTTTGGCTTGCTCCAAAGCCGCAAGTGTGTCCGGCTGAACCGTGCAGCTGGTGTAAGCGCCAAACTGCTCACAAAGCAAGGTTGGATTCGCCTCACGCTCCATACCCACACTTGTGACAATCACATGCAAGAAATATGGCGCGAGCGTGCGTATCATCGGCGTGTAATCCTTGTCCTTCATGCACGCAAACAGCAGCACCTTTTTTCTGTCCGCGAAATGATCATCCAACGACGCGCAAAGCGCCTGCGCCGCCGCCGCGTTGTGTGCGCCGTCGAGCAGTATGTCCGGCTTGCCCGGTACATACTGCGTGCGGCACCGCAGCACCGCAGCATTCAGCCCTTTACGAATCGCGCCATCATTGATGCCGAGCGTTTGCGCCGCCTTCACAGCCAGCGCGGCGTTGTCTGGCTGATGGTAGCCAATCGCGCGTATGGCGTATTCGCGGCCTTCCAGTTCAAACGTCTGCCCGTTTACGGACGCAGACACGATATCGACACGCGGCGTAACGGTCAGCGGCGCGTTCATTCTGCGGCTTTCCGCCTGAATCACCGCCATCGCTTCATCCGGCTGGGCAGCAGATATCACCGGCACGCCGGGTTTGATAATGCCGCTTTTATCATAGGCGATCTCCGTCAGCGTGTCGCCGAGTATCGCCATATGGTCGTAGCTGATGGGCGTGAGCACCGAAACGCATGGCGTGATGACGTTGGTCGAGTCGTTTCGTCCGCCAATACCTGTTTCAATCACGGCGTATTCCGCGCCCTGCCGCTCGAACCACAGCAGCGCCGCCGCCGTGTAAGCGGCAAAAAGCGTGTCGTTCACGGCAAGCTTTTTTTGCGCCACCTCTGTAAGCAGCGCGTCAAGCTCCTGCTCACCCACCATACGCTCATCAATTCGCATGCGCTCCGCGGGCGAAACAAGATGCGGCGAGGTAAAGCATCCCGTGCATTTCCCCGCCGCCATCAATATCCGGTAAATGTATTCGGTCACCGAGCCTTTACCGTTGGTGCCCGCAATGTGTACATATTTCATTTCTGCAATTCGGATTTCCTTTGTGTCACAGCGGCAAGCATGTCGTGATAATTGCTGAGTTTATCGCGCTCCTCCTGCACCACAGCGGCGGGCGCTTTGGCTGTGAAGCCGGGGTTAGAAAGCTTGCCTTCAGCGCGCTTGATCTCCCTTTCCAGGCGTTCCGCTTCCGCGCTCAGCCGAGCGATTTCCTTATCGATATCGATGAGCTCACCGAGAGGCATAAATGCTTCCGCGCCCACACCGATTACCGACACGGCATTGGCGGGCACGCCGGCTTTGTCAGCGATGAACTCAAGGCTGGACGCAAAGCCAAGCCGCTCGATATAGATTGCGCACATCTCGTAATCCGCGCGCGCATCACCCGACGCGAGTATTTTGAGCGCCGCGCGCTTGCCGGCGGGCACGTTCATCTCAGCGCGAATGTTACGGATGCCGCGAATCAGCTCCATGACGTTGGCCATTGCCTTTTCTTCCACGGCGTACGTTTTACCGGGAGCCGGCCATGCGGATACCATGATGCTGCCAGTTGTACCCGGCAGCGATTGATATATCTCCTCCGTGATGAAGGGCATGAACGGATGCAGCAGCTTGAGCGTGCCTTCCAGCACGGTGTTCAGCACCGATACGGCTGTCTGCTTATCCGCTTCGTCTTCCGCATTCAGGCGCGGTTTGGCCATCTCGATGTACCAGTCGCAGTATTCGCTCCAGAGGAAATCGTGAAGCTTTTGCGCCGCCATGCCGAGCTCAAACCTTTCGATCAGCGACGTCACATCCGTTACCATGTCCGACAGACGCGAAAGTATCCATTTGTCTGCGATATCCAGCCGCGCTTCATCAATGGGTGCGATGCTGTCGCCCGTATTCATCAGCACAAAACGTGCTGCATTCCATATCTTGTTGGCAAAGTTGCGTGCGGAGAGTACCTTCTCGGGTGAGAAACGCAGGTCTCCGCCCACGCGCACGCCCGCGGCCAAGCTGAACCGCAGCGCGTCTGCGCCGTATTCGTCAATCACCTCAAGCGGGTCAATGCCGTTGCCCAAGGATTTGCTCATTTTGCGCCCCTGCGCATCGCGCACGAGGCCGTGTATGCTCACGTAGTCAAACGGCTTTTCACCCATGCACTCAAAGCCGGACATGATCATGCGCGCCACCCAGAAGAACAGGATGTCGTAGCCCGTCACGAGCACGTTTGTCGGATAGAAATAGTCAAGCTCAGGCGTTTTGTCGGGCCAGCCCAGCGTCGAGAACGGCCATAAGCCGCTGCTGAACCATGTATCCAGCACGTCTTCTTCCTGCTGCAAATTTGCAGAAGCGCAGTTCGGACATGTATCGGGTGCTTCCGTGGCCACGGTCATTGTGCCGCAGCTCGCACACGTCCAAGCGGGAATGCGGTGTCCCCACCAGAGCTGGCGCGATATGCACCAGTCGCGGATGTTGTCCATCCAGTTGAAGTACACGCTCTCGCTGCGTTTGGGCACAAGCTTGATATCGCCCGTTCTCACCGCCTCAATCGCGGGCTCGGCAAGGCTCTTCATCGCCACGAACCACTGCTTGGAGACAATTGGCTCCACCGTGGCGTCGCAGCGGTAGCAGTGACCCACGTTGTGCTTGTGGTCATCGATCTTAACGAGCAAGCCAAGACTCTCAATCTCGTCCACGATCTGCTTTCTTGCGTCGTCCTTGTAAACGCCCTCGTATTTGCCGCCGAAGCTGTTGACATAGCCGCTGTCATCAAGCACGCGGATTACGGGCAGGCTGTGGCGCTCGGCCACCTCAAAGTCGTTCGGGTCGTGCGCGGGCGTGATCTTGACCGCACCCGTGCCGAACTCCATGTCCACATATTCGTCCGCCACAACGGGTATCGGCCTGTTCATGATGGGCAGTATCACATTTTTGCCCACCAGATGCGTATAGCGTTCGTCCTTGGGATTCACGGCGACAGCGGTATCGCCGAGCATCGTCTCGGGCCGTGTGGTCGCCACGGTGATGCCTTCACCGCCGTCCTCCGCCGGATAGCGGAAATGCCACAGATGTGAGTCGTGCTCCGCATATTCCACCTCCGCGTCGGAAAGCGCGGTGCGGCAATCGGGACACCAATTGATGATGCGGTCACCCTTGTAGATGAGTCCCTTTTTGTAAAGCCGCACGAAGAATTCATTGACAGCTTTTGAGCATCCCTCGTCCATCGTGAAGCGCTCGCGCTCCCAATCACACGAGGAACCCAGCTTCCGAAGCTGCTGAACGATGCGTCCGCCGTACTGCTTCTTCCATTCCCAAGCGCGCTCCAAGAACCTCTCGCGCCCCAGCTCTTCCTTGGACGTGCCTTCTTCCTTGAG
The DNA here is from genome assembly GCA_023391105.1 of Bacillota bacterium. GTDB lineage: Bacteria > Bacillota > Clostridia > Christensenellales > SZUA-584 > SZUA-584. Next base: position 9,828 of record JAEWBO010000009.1, on the reverse strand, counting down.
CTTATCAACGATCTTGACCTCCGTCGCAATGCTCGCGTGGTCGGTGCCGGGCAGCCAAAGTGCCTCATAGCCCTGCATGCGTTTGGTGCGGATGATCGCGTCCTGTATCATGTTATCGAGCGCATGCCCCATGTGAAGCTGCCCCGTGATGTTGGGCGGCGGTATCACAATGGTGAACGGCTTTTTGTCCTTATTGACCTCCGCGTGAAAATAGCCTTTGCTTTCCCACTCGTCATATAATCTTTGCTCAACCTCTTTGGGTTCGTATACCTTTTCAAGCTCTTTTGCGCACATAGTCTCCTCCGTTACCTTCTCTGTCATAATGTTTAGAAAATAAAAAAACCGCCCAATAAAAGGACGGAAAACCGCGGTACCACCTTGATTCGAACCGCCAAGGCGACTCGCTCTTTATCCGCTTAACGCGCGGCTCACGCCTTCGGCTACTCAATCATGTTCACCGCCGGTGCTCCAAAGCGACTTCGGGCATGCACTTTGCGGAGCTCTTTCAGCCGGTGAAGCCCCTCTCTCATGCAAAAGCCTTTGCCTTACTCCTCTTTGTCTTCGCATTGGAAAAATTATAATATAGCGGTTTTGCGCTGTCAACTTAAAATATTGCGGCAAATTGCGTTAAACTTGGTTAATAATCAGCATTTCTGCGCGTTCCGTGACGGTATAGCGGAAAAGAGCCTGTCGCTGATGCTCCAGATGCTTCTCGCCGGAGCTCCTCAGCATGACAGATCAGAAGCCTGATATATATTTATACGATGTTCGCGGTATTGCACCAAGGCATTGAGGTGAATATAATATGTCTAACAAGTATTAGGTGGTGACTTATGGAACTCCTCTGGATGATACTGTCGGCCGTGCTGCCGGGCCTCGTGTTCGCGCTGTTCATCATTTTTATCGACCGTTATGACAAAGAGCCAAAGCGGCTGCTGATAAAGGTCTTCATATTTGGCATGCTCGCCACCATTCCCACGATCATTGCCGAAACCATCGGGCAGTACTTCAACATATTCACGGGGTTGTTCGGCGTGCTTTTTGAGGCGTTTATTGTGATCGGTCTTTCTGAAGAGTTTTTCAAGCGCCGTGTGGTGCTGCGCCATGCTTTCAACCACCCCGCATTCAACGAAAAGCTGGACGGCATCGTCTATTGCAGCATTGCCGCGCTCGGCTTCGCCACGCTGGAGAACGTCTTCTACATCATCAACTACTCAGCCACCGTGCCTGATATTTGGATCACGCGCGCGCTATTAAGTGTGCCCGCGCATATGCTGCTGGGCATCACAATGGGCTATTATCTCTCGATGGCGCGGTTTTGCAATGAGCCGGGAAAATGCATCTCCTATATGAACAAATCGCTGTATGTTCCGGCAATTCTTCATGGAGCTTTCGACTTTATACTCATGACCGACCTGCCGCTCATTTCGCTCACGCTGATTCCGTTCGTCGCGGTATTATGGATATTATGCATCATAAGGTTGCGACGGTATTACAAGGATTCCAAAGAGCAGCACCGATAATATGGGAAAATGACAGCTTTTACTCTAATAATCGGTTCTATACGTATTATTTAACATTGACCTGCAAACTTCATTTTGTATACAATAACAGTACCGCTATACACTTGAATACGACTTCTAAAGGAAGGACGCTTATGAGCAGGGAACCGTTTCATTTAAAATCGACCCTTAAAAAGCTTCTCTGGTTGCTGCCGGGGCCTTTGTTCTATGCGCTTTTTCGCCTTTCCTTCCTGTGGCCGTCGTTTACGGAAGCTGTCTATTCTCGCACAATATTTCCCGTGATCGCGCAGGGGCTCTCCACAGCGACAGGGTTCTTGCCCATCTCGCTTGCGGAGCTGCTGGTGTATGCCTTCATATTGTTCATCGCCGTCTATCTGGTGCTGATGGTTGTAAGGTCAATATGTGCCAAGAGAAAATGGTGGCAGGAATTGCTGAACCGCTTCATCGTTCTTTTAAGCGTCGCTTCCATGATTTATGCGTTGTTCCTGGGGCTGTGGGGCTTCAACTATGCACGCCAGCCGCTCAGCGGCACGCTGGGGCTCAACGCCTCCCCCGCCACGATAAACGAGCTTTATTCCACCTGCGCGGCGCTTGTGGGTCAGGCCAATTCACTGCGCACGCTGGTACCTGAGGACGAAAACGGCGTATTCTCGCCCGCGCTGAACAGAACGGACATCATGAAACGTATACCGGCGGAATATAACAACACCGCAGCGCTGTCCGGTCAAAGCTTTTTGGGCGGCAGCTATGGACGAGTTAAACCGGTTCTGTATTCGGAAGGCATGTCGTGGTCTTATCTATGCGGCATCTATTTCCCCTTTACCGCCGAAGCCAACGTAAACGTGAACGCGCCTATACTGCTGTTCGCGTCTTCCGCTGCTCATGAAGCGGCCCATCAGCGCGGCTTCGCGCGCGAGGATGAAGCCAATTTTCTCGCGTACTATGTGCTCTCGTATTCAGATGAATACTCCATGCGCTATTCCGGTACAATGCTTGCGCTCATCCATGCCATGAACGCGCTGCACGACGCGGACAGCGACAAATACTTCGAGCTGCGCAAGGAATATGCCGATGGCCTGAGCAGGGACTTAAGCGCCAACAGCAGTTTTTGGCAGCAATATGAAAGCGAGGTCAGCGAAACCGTTCAGGAAGTCAACAACACATATCTGATGGCCAACATGCAGCAGGACGGCGTCAAAAGCTACGGCCGCATGACCGATCTATTAATTGCGCTGTGGCGCAGCGGCGGCATCACGACGGCGGAATAAGAAAAGAACAAGCCTTCTGCTTTTCAGCACGGGAGGCTTGAATTCTCTTTCGGACACTTACTAGGTGTTATTTCAGCTTTTGAGTGATGGTTTTTTGATTCAGGTACTTCATGACCTTAAAGCATGTGACGATAACGATCACAAATGCGGCCAATGATGCGATTGAGAAGATTAAACCAAAAGTTGATGAAAATATGGTCATAAAACTATCTGCTTGCGGCATATTGTTATCTCCATTCTTTATATTTTATACCATTATAATATTATTTTTTCTATTTAGTGTCAATTCATAAATGTTGTTTTGTTAAAGTATCTTGATTACCTAATCATATTAAAATTCTTTCTCATGTGATGTCATGAATAATCGTTGCATGCTATAATAACAAGATGCTTATTCCAATATCTTGAGAATTAAAGAAGCCAATGCCCGCGCAGTGGCGCAGCGGCGGAATAGCGATTAGAAAGGTTGTTTATGTCTCGCACACTCGCATATGTATTTCCCCAGTGGCAGGGCGCTGGGGACAAAGCCTTATACCATGGTGCTCTGGAAATGAAGGAGCTTCTCACACTGCCACAAGTCGAACAGGTCAGCGTCTCACTTTTGGACGACCTCACAACGAAAAACGAGATCATCGGATATGATGCGATAACAAAACAGCTTACTGCGGGGCGTACGACGCTGGATCAAGACAACTGGGACAAGATAATTTCTATTGGCGGCGGCTGCGATATTGAAATGCTCCCCGTTTCCTATCTGAATCAAAAATACGGCGGCGATCTGGCCGTTGTCTGGTTTGACGCGCATGGCGACCTGAATACGCCTGCATCTTCACCGAGCCGCCTTTTTCACGGCATGCCGCTTCGTTGTCTCTTGGATGAAGGGGACGAACAGATACGAAGAACCTGCTTCTCATTTTTGCAGCCGCAGCAAATCGTGATTGCAGGCTGCCGTGATCTTGACGCTCCCGAACAGGCGTATATTAACGCGAACAGCATCGCCTGTGTGTCCATCGGTGAAATTGAATCCGGCAACAGACTGGTTGATATCTTGACTGCAAAATGTTATCACCATGTCTATATCCATATCGATCTTGACGTGCTAAACCCGAAAGAATTTCCTGATGTGATGTGCCCCACCTCCGGTGGATTAGCCATTGATATGCTGGTGAAAACGCTAAAGGATCTGCAAGCCCATTTCGGTATCGTCGGCGTCAGCATTGTGGAATACGTACCGGGGCGGAAAGACTCAATTAAAGCGCTTCGCGAGATCATATCCTGCTGCGAGAGCATTCTGGCTGACTAAATAAAACGATCTGCAGATTCTGCTCTTCTAAGTCGGAGCGACCGCGTCGTTCTATGACTGAAGAATTTTATCTAAAAATGCCTGGCCAGCATGGCATATTGCTCATCTTTAAGCAGTTTCTTATGTTTGTGAAGAAGAAACTTGAAGACGGCCCATCCAAAAAGCCTCTTTGGCAGGTTTATTTTGATTATTGGAAAATAAGGCGTATCCAGCATGCCATGCTCTTCCCAAAACTTGCTCAACCGGCTTTGAGCAATAACAAAAGCCTTTGCGCGAGAAGCGTTATAATGCTTTAATGTGACAAAAGAGGGTTGATGAAGCCGTCCGCTTTTAACGTCATCATAAAAATCATCGGCCAAACGTTCCAGATGATTGACCACTTTTTTTGAAGGATAATAGCCTCTGGATGAATGGCAGACCACGCTGAAGGTCATCACATGGTTCACTCCCCATGCATGAAGAATCTGTTTAATATATCCGGTAATGGCCGCCGATGACTTTCCCATCGATGTGGTTATCACAAATGCTTTTTTCTCAAAATAGCGAGGCCGAAGCATGAGATAAGCAAGATGATCGATAAAGTTTATAAGATGAGGTGTCACGGCCTTCGAATAGACCGGAGACAATATGAAAAGAGCATCTGCGGATTCGATTTTGGTGACGATATCCGCAAAAAGAGGGCGGTGCAGGCAGGCGGTATCGCCACGCTCAAAGCAGCAATAGCAGCCTTCACAGAGCGGAATCTGGCGTCTTGACAGATGAATCTCTTCAAACTGAAAATCGGCCTTTAGCAGCAAATGTTTGATGGCCGTCATCGCCAGCGTATACGTATTTCCCCTGTTGGGGCTGCCGTTAATTAAAAGGCACTTCATAGAACCTCTCTTTTCATTTGCGGTTTACAGCTGCGAACGAGTGAGTTTTAAAAAAACGTCTACGATATCAGGGTCGAACTGAGTTCCCCGCAGATTCTTAAGCTCGCTTAGTGCCTCATCCTTCGATTTTGTTGACCTGTATGGCCTTTCATTGGTCATGGCTTCATAGGCATCCGCCACTGCCAGTATACGGGCCATAACGGGAATGCTGCCGCCTTTCAGACCGTTCGGATAACCGTTGCCGTCAAATCTTTCATGGTGCGCCAGCACGCTCTTTGCGATATAAGCCGTATCCGTAGAAGCAGAAAGGATTCTAAAGCCCACTTCAGGATGCCTTCTCATGTCGATCCATTCTTCTTCGGTCAGCATGGCGGGTTTATTGAAAAGTGTTTCGTTAACTGCTATTTTCCCGATATCGTGCATGCGTCCGATCAGACCGATTTCCGTGATCTCTCGGTCGGAAAGCCCCATAGCAAGTGCAATACTGGATCCGATTTCGCTGACATGGCTGCAATGCAAGCGTTCTCTTATATATTTTTCATGCAGCGTCGACAATATGTTATTGATCGAGCTTCCGCGCATATACGGGCTCTCAGAGCTTTTATTGCGGTACATAAAGGCTTCTGCCTTGCTGATTATTGACTTTAAGCTCTCTTCCGGATTTTTCTTGGTGTCATACCCGACGGAAATTGAGCAATCGATCGCGTTCAGGCTGTTTCTCTCAGCCAGCGCTTTGATCTCACTGCAAACATTCCGTGCTGCACTTTCATCTGCCTTTGGCATAAGTATCATAAATTCATCGCCGCCGGACCGCGCCACGATATCACAGGGACGGCACGCCTTAACGAGCACAGAAGCCATGCTTATCAGCAGCTTGTCACCCGCGTTGTGTCCAAACGCGTCGTTGGTCAGCTTCAGGCCGTTGACATCACAGTTGATGATGGATATCGGAAGATTCTCCTCGGTATCGATTTTTCGCAGCATTTGATCAAAGTATCGCCTGTTGTAAACGCCTGTCAGCGCGTCGTGATACACAAGATAATCGATCTTTTTCTGTCTTTTCTTTTGTTCTGTTATATTGCGAATCACGAGAACCGTACCAATAATCTGTCCGCTTCCGTCGCATATTGGTGAAACAGTATGCGCGATAGGCACTTTTCTGCCATTTTGGCACAGCAGTTGCATCCCGTTACTGCGCGAGATAATGCGCCCTGTGTTTAGTGTTTTTTCGATTAGGCTGGGACAAGTATTTTTTCTTTCGCTGACTGTTTGCACAACGTCATCAAACCGGCGTCCCTTTGCTTCCTGCTGTGTGGTGCCGGAAAGCTGCTCAAAGACGGTGTTAACGGTGGTGATTCTGCCCTCGGCATCGGTGACAACCACGCCCTCCCCGATCGATTGAAGCGTTGTGCTTAGCAGCTCCTTTTCAGACTTTAGCGCAGCCTTTGCGATTTCGTTTTCCGTCACGTCACGGTTGATCATAATCGCGGCCTGCAAGCAGCCGTTATCATCTGTCACGGGCGCCGTGCTGTTGATAACGATTTTCCTGTTTCCCTCGATTGTCTCAATTTCCAGCATCTCTTCCTTTATGGTCAGCCCATACCGCACCGTTTTAGTGAGCGCCCACTCGCCTTGTTTTATTGCTTCACCCGAAGGAAAACGCCAGATTTTTTGCTCCACATCGACGTTGTCAATCTTACCGTCCCATATGCGTTCACCCGCCGGGTTGCCTTTGATGATTCGTCCTTCTTTATCGGTAATCCAAAGGCCCACAGGAAGCAGATCGAAAATCTTACGCAGCTGTCTCTCGTTATCGCGCAAAGCGACTTCTGTGATTTTGCGCTCGGTAATATCCCATGCAGACCCCACCATGCGTACCGGATCCCCGCTGTCGTTTTTATGCAATATCCCCACGCTTCTCACATGCCGAACCGTACCATCAGACTGTGTAATACGAAATTCAATCACACAATCTTCACTTTTTTTAACAGATTTTTTTAGTGCAGCCAGCGCAGCGACATGATCGTCGGGATGAATAATTTTTTTCCATACGTCAAAGGTGGCTTCAAGCACCGGTTGCTCAATACCACAGAGCTGCTGTGCTGTTTCATCTAAATAAAACAGATCACTCACTAAGTTGTATTCCCAAAATCCCACACGACTCGCATTGGAAGCCATGCTGAGCCGCTGAGCCGTCTGTTCATGCGCCTGTTTGGATTGTATAAGCTTATCGATATTCTTATTAAGGCTCTGTATAAGCGCTGTTCGTTCAACCGTTGATCCCATCAGATTGGCAAAAACCGTCACGGCAGACAGCTCAGACGGCTTAAGCTCTGGAGATAGAATGACAAATATGCCATACATCGCACCGCTGACAATCACCGGCGCGGCGATGCCACTGAGTGGCCCACTCAGCCCTGCGTCCTTAAAGGCATGAGAAGACACGTCAAAATCCTCAATAAAAACGGTTTGTCCCTCGCGTGTGATTTCTCTGAAGGCGTCGCTCAAGGGTATCGGTTTTTCACCCTGATAGACGGGCGGCGCATCCGCAAAGCTCAAATATGTTTTTCTGACGGACAGGTCGCTGCCCAAAAGCAACAGCATGCTTTCAAGCCCGTTTTCGCGCAATATACACGCTGCGGCATCAAAAATTTTTCCGGTCTCGAACACCTCCGACATGGCCTTTGCCGCATTATTCAGTGTTCTTTGCAGCTCCTGCATATGTATCAGCTGAGTCAGATCCGAAAACACGATACCGAAACGGTTCTCACCCAACGGTGAGACAGATAGCCGAAAATGCTTTCCAAACCGGCTCAAATATCGCTCAAACTGTATTGGCTTTCCGCTTAAAACAGCGCGCTCAATCTCATGAAGAAAAGGTGCATCACCTTCAAATAACTCACCAGCCCGTTTTCCAACCACATTTTCACGGCTCATCCCAAGCGCTGCTTCGCAGCTTGAATTGATATCTTCCACGATATAATCCACAGCAATTCCATCTTTGAAAAGCAGGTGAAATATTGATACACCCTCCTGCATGTTGTTGATCATTCTGGAAAAACGCCATACATTGATCGCGTCCTTTTCCGTTTCCTTCTTCCTGTCCGGTTCTTCGAATATCAGATAATAGCCGTCACTGCCGCCCATGAGAAGCCCGTTTGCTTCCTTACCTGATAACCGCCAGACGCAGCAAAACGGCTGCAACGCCAAATGGCGGGTGAAAATATCGCTCCCCCGCATATCAAAAAGCGTATCGACATGTGCACCTGCCGGTACCTTTTCAAGTTCAAACGTATTCAGAAAACTTTTGCTGCAGTCTATGACTTTTTTGTCGGCACCGAGAACAAGCGCTACCTTGTTGTTGACACGTGAGTATAAATCGGGTTCAATCAAATCTGGTGCTCCTCATTTTTTATCAAAACTTTTGCGTATTAATACCACCGGATCTGAAAAACAAACCTTTTTTGTTAAAAGAAGTGCATTATTGGCTTATTTTTTCTATGATACTATATCGTACTTATCATGAATTTATTTAGCACTTTTTTCATTTGCAACGGCAGCTCGAGCCGCAGCGATATAGGCGTGCCCCATAAGCTCTAATGAGTTATTTTGATCTTCTTAATGAGAAAAAACATCCCAAATGCCACGAGATTGACCACGACGATGCCCGCGCCCGCCGGAACCGACAATATAAACGAAATGACAATGCCGATGATAAAGCATATCACAGACAAAACAGCAGAGCTGATGACCACGCTTTTGAAGCTTTTGAACACACGCATCGATGTAAGCGCCGGAAAGATAATCAGACTGGAAATCAGCATGGCACCCATCATGCGCATACCGACGACGATGATAAGCGCGGTCAGCATCGCAATCAGCATATTGTATCGGCCAGCGCGAGTGCCCGTGGCCTTTGCAAAGCTCTCGTCAAACGTTACCGCGAATATTTTATTATAGAAGACCGCATACAGCGCAAGCACCACAACGGATACCGCGACGCTCATCACCACGTCGCCTTGGCTCATGGCGAGTATGCTGCCAAACATATAATTGTACACATCGATATTCATGCCGGTTGTCAGCGAGACCACAATGATGCCGATGGCGATCGCGCTGCTCGATATGATCGCGATGGCCGCGTCACCCTTTATCATGCTGTTTTCACCAAGGCGCATCAGCAAGAATGCCGTTACCGCCACGACGGGCAGCGAAACCTCGAGCGGGGCGACATTGAGCGCGAGCGACACCGAGAGCGCGCCGAACCCAACATGCGACAATCCATCGCCAATCATCGAATATCGCTTCAAAACGAGGCTCACGCCCAGCAGCGCGGCGCAAAGCGACACAAGTATGCCGACGATAAGCGCTCGCACGATGAACGTATACGAAAGCAGCTCCGCGAAGAAATCAAACATCGGCCAGCCCTCCCATCATCCTGCGTCCAACGGGCGTCTTGAGATATTCGTCTTTGTTGCCAAAAAACGCGCTGTGCATCGCCATGTGCAAAATACGGCTTCCGTACTGCACGGCGCTGTTTATATCGTGCGATACCATAATCACCGTGATACCGCTTTTGTTAAGATCGTTGATGAGCGAATAAAGCTCAGCCGTGATAACCGGATCCAGCCCGGCCACAGGTTCATCGAGCAGCAACAGCTTTTCCGTGGCGCAGAGCGCCCGCGCCAGCAGCACGCGCTGCTGCTGCCCGCCCGAGAGCTCACGGTAGCATTTTTTCTGTATTGCGCTGATTTCCAGCCGCGCCATGTTCTCCTCGGCACGCTGCTTGTCCTTCTTGCTGTAAAAAGGCAGCAGGCCGCGGGGGGGGGAGCAGGCCGGTAATAAACCCACCGGTGCGCGGG
>JAEWBO010000014.1 GCA_023391105.1 Bacillota bacterium | reverse complement strand
GGTGACAACTATCAGATGGGCGTTCTTGGCGCTGAGTATATCGCCGAGAAGCTTGGCGGCGAAGGTGATGTCGTTATCGTCAACATCCCCGCTTACGGCGAAATCTTCAACACACGCGTTAAAGGCTTTAATGACACAATTGCCGAAAAGTATCCGAACATCAAAGTTCTTGACGAGTACGGTGCTGAAAACGGCGCGCCTGAAACAGGCCTTAAGATCATGACAGACGTTCTGACCGCTCATCCGGACGGAATTGACGCCATCTACTCGACAGACGACGAGCTCTCCATCGGCCTTATCCAGGCAATCGTGGAGAACGGCCGTATGGGCGAAATCAAAGCCATCACAGGCGGCGGCGGCGCTCAGGCTTACTTCAAGATTATGGAAGAGTACCCGGAGATGGGCATCTCTTCACAGACATACGATCCTTACATGATGTCCAAATGCGTGGAGATAGCAGCTGGCCTGCTCAATGGCGAAAGCTTTGAAGCAAAAACAATCATCCCCGCTCAGTCCCTTGACATCAATAACTATCAGCAGTGGCTGGATGCAAACAACATTACACCGGACGCTCCGTTCTAAGCAACAAAACAGATAAGTATATGTGTCAAGAGGAGGCGCTGCCTCCTCTTGGCTCAATACCCATGCGGCCAAGGCCGCAACAGACGACACATGCATACAAGGAGAAAAAGCATGGCTGATTGCGCATTGCAGATGACTGGAATCGTAAAATCCTATAGTGGAGTCACAGTTTTGAAGGAAGTCGATTTTACAGTCAAACAAGGTGAAATTCACGCGCTGCTTGGTGAAAACGGCGCGGGAAAAACAACATTGATGAACATACTGGGTGGCGTTACCCCCATGGATCGCGGAAATATCGTCCTGTTCGGGAAAGAAGCCCGGCTTAACAGCCCTGCCGATTCCCAGTCTAAAGGCGTTGCATTTATTCATCAGGAGCTAAACGTTGTCAACGACCTGATGGTCTACGAAAACATGTTTTTGGGACACGAAATCCGTTCTAAAACGGGTAAATTGGAAGTCAAAGAAATGTGCAAACAAACCGCCGAAGTCTTCTCGCGGATGAATGTACAGATCAATCCGAAGGCTATGATGCGCGATCTGGAAACATCGTATAAACAGATTGTTGAAATAGCCAAGTCTCTTTTAAGGAATGCAAAGCTCATCATCATGGATGAGCCGACAACATCGCTTACGCTCACAGAAATCGATAACGTATTCACCATTATGCGTGGACTTACAACGGATCATGGTGTTTCAATCATATTTATATCGCACAAATTAGGTGAAGTCGTGGACTTTTGCGACAGCTATACCGTTCTTCGCAACGGCGAGAAAGTGTCAGACGGATATATTACACAGCCGGATGGAACGAAGATTACTCAGGCAGATATCGCTCGCATGATGGTTGGGCGAGACGTCTTGGGCGTCGAAGTTTATCAGAAGCATGACATCGGCGATGTCATTCTTGAGGTGAAGGACTTGACGGTTGACACCCGCGTGAAAGGCATCAGTTTTGATCTGCACAAGGGAGAAATACTCGGTCTCACGGGTCTTCTGGGCGACGGCAAGGACGAACTTGTTCGCGCGCTTTTCGGAGATCTGCAAAAGAGCGGCGGAAGCGTAACACTCAAAGGTAAGTCGTTAAACCTCAAGCATCCGTCTCAGGGCAAAAGGCACGGCATCGGTTTTCTGCCGTCTAACCGTAAGGAGAACGCGATCATAAAGGACCTCTCGGTGCAGGAAAATATCACGATTGTGACGCTGGATAAATGCTGCTCGGGCCCGACGCTCATGCCGAGCCGGGAACGCAAGGTGGCTGAAGAATACCGCGAAAAACTAAACATCAAGGTGGCGAATCTTGCCAACAAGATTACAAGCCTTTCAGGCGGTAATCAACAAAAGGTCGTTTTATCCAAATGGATCAACGCAAGGCCCGATGTGATGATACTCTCCAACCCTACTCAAGGTGTTGACGTGGGTGCCAAGAACGAGATTTATGCGCTGATCATGGAGCTTGCCAAGGAAGGCATCGGCGTTATCGTAGCCAGCGGTGAGGCACAGGAAATATTCAAGCTCTGTGACAGAGTGCTGGTCATGTATCACGGCGAAATGCGCGGCGAGCTCTCACGCGAAGAAATATCCGAAGAAAATATTATGATACTGTCCACGGGCGGTTTGTTACAATAATACAAGGAGAACACAAGAGTATGCAAAGCATAGAAAAAAGAAAAGGCAGCGCTGTGATCAAAAAGCTCATTAGTGATTACAGCATCATACTGGTTGCCATCGGCATGATTATCGTCGCAACCATACTCCAGGGCAGCACCTTCTTAACGCTGCAGAACTTTGTCAACATACTGCGCAACAATGCGGTTATTGGCATCATTGCCTTCGGTATGTCCTTTGTGATCATATCCGGCAATATCGATTTATCGGTAAGCTCGCAGCTTGTGGCTGTCGCAGCTTTGCTGATCTCTGTTATCAACACAACAGAAAGCATTGTGCTGGGTGTCATTGTGGCCATCGCTTTCAGCTGCGCTTTATCTGCAATGGTTGGCCTCATCGTGACAAAGGGCCGCGTCCCCTCCTTTATCGTGACGCTTGGTATGCAGTATATATACCGTTCATTCTGTATGTATTTCATGGAAGGCGGCGGTTTCACCGGCTCGGTTACTGCGTTTAAAAGCATCTCCAACACCAATCTTTTCGGATGGCTGCCGATGTCTATCGTATACTTCCTGCTCATGTTTGCGTTGTACTTCTACATCTCAAAGTATACGAGGCTCGGAAGACACATCTACGCCGTTGGTTCTAACGAGAAAGCCACGCGTCTGAGCGGTATCAACACCGACCGGATCAGAATTATCTCATTCATACTTCTCGGTTTCGCTGTGGCGGTCGCAGCCATCACGGAAGCCTCTCGTATGAACTCCATCAACTCTACCTCCTCGGGTACTGCCTATGAGCTTAATGCCATCGCGATGGCGGTTGTCGGCGGTATCGCAATGGAAGGCGGCAAGGGCAGTCTGGTGGGAACCATATTCGGTATATTGATACTGGGTATTATCAACAACATATTAACACTAATCGGTGTGGATGTTTACCTTGTGAACGCGTTTAAGGGGGCCATCATCATAGCGGCTGTGCTTTTACAGCGTAAGGAAAAAGAAAGATAAAAAACGAACAACATTGCTGCTTAAGAAGCCTCACCGATTATGTGAGGTTTCTTTTAAAAAAAGACTTATGTTTAAAATAATCCTACAAGGAGGAAAAACAAATGAAAATTGGTATCGACAGTTATTGCTATCACAGAATGTTTGGTGAAGTTTACGACTTCCAAGAAAAGCCCGAACAGTTAAAAACGGTGGACGATTTTCTTGAGCTTGCCAAGCGGCTTGACGTGGACGGTGTATCTTTAGAAACCTGCTTCTTGCCGAGCCTTGATGACGCATATTTAAAGGAACTCGGCGCAAAAATAAAGGAATATGGCTTTGATTCTGTATTCGCTTGGGGACATCCTAATGGACTCGAGCGCGGCCTTAATCCCGACGCCTTCGCGGAGATGAAAAGCCTCATACCCAAAACACGCCTGCTTGGTACGGATGTCATGCGCATCACGGGCTCCGCATTCGACTGGCGCCACGAGAACCACAGAGATCACATCGCTCGCCTTGTGCCCATGTATAAGGAAGCCACAAAAATTGCTGAAGACAACGGCGTGAAGCTCGCCGCCGAAAACCATATTGACTTTACTGCGGACGAAATGCTAGAGATTATTCAGGCTGTTGACTCCCCCAACTTCGGCATCAACTTTGACACGGGCAACTTCCTGCGCTTGCTGGACGATCCGATTGCGGGTATGGAAAAGCTTGCGCCGTATGTGTTCTCGACACACATCAAGGATTTGAAGATGCACCCCACCGCGCGTCCGACCGACTGGTATTTCTTCTGCGGCGTTCCCGTTGGCTTTGGCCTTGTGGACAACATGAAGCTGGCCGAGCTGCTGTCTAAAGCGGGCTACAAGGGCTTTCTCGCCGTCGAAATCGATGCACCGGCTCCGGAATGGCTTGGTATGGAAGAAGAAGCAATCGCGATCAGCGTAAAAAACCTTAAAAAGATCGGTGCAAAATTCGCGTAAATCGAAACGGAGGTATCAGTATGAAGAAAAAACTAAACGTTGCTATGATCGGCGGCGGTTTTATGGGAAAAGCCCACAGCAACGCATGGCTGCGTGTGAGCGAGTTCTTCGATGTGCCGTTCAAGCCTGTGCTTAAGGTCATCGCGGGCAACAAGTCAAAGCTTGAAGATTTTGCTGAAACATGGGGCTATGAAGACGTCACATACGACTGGCGCACCATCATGGAGCGCGACGATGTTGACGTGGTAGATATCGGCACACCCACCTTTGAACACAAGGAGATGGTGATTGCAGCAGCCAAGGCTGGCAAGCATATCGTCTGCGAAAAGCCGTTCACTCTCACCTATGCGGATGCCAAGGAAATGCTTGATGCGGCCAATAAGGCCGGCATCGTGCATTATCTGAATCACAACTACCGACGTGTTCCGGCTGTGGCATTTGCCAAGCAGCTTATTGAAGAAGGCCGCATCGGTCAAATCTTCCACTGGCGCGGTGCTTACCTGCAGGATTGGATCACCGATCCAAGCTTTCCCCTCTCGTGGCAGCTTCGCGCGGAATGCGCGGGCGGCGGGCCGCTGTATGACCTGACCTCTCACGCCATGGATCTTGCGCGTTATCTGATCGGCGAGCCTGCGGCTGTCACGGCTGTCAATAAAACGATCATCAAGGAGCGCCCTCTCCCCGGCGTGGGCGCCACCGCGTTTTCATCAGGCACAGGTGCCGATACGTCTCAGTTGGCACCCGTCACTGTAGACGATGCGTCGTTCACGATTGCGGAATTTGAATGCGGCGCGCTCGGCAGCGTGGAAACCTCCCGTTTTGCGACAGGCCGCAAGAATTTCAATGACTTCGAAATATACGGCAGCAAGGGTTCCATCAAGTTTAATCTTGAGAAGATGAACGAGCTTGAGTTTCTGGATGCCACGGCTCCCGGCAGAGAGCAGGGCTTTCGCCGTTTGCTCGTCACCGAAGCAGACCATCCGTATCTGTCGGCATGGTGGCCGTCCGGACACATCATCGGCTATGAGCACACGTTTGTCAACGCGTTCAGGGACTTCCTCATGGCTGTTGACGGACAGGAGACGATCACACCCGACTTCAACGACGGTGCTCAGATCATCCGCATACTCGAAGCCATCAAGAAATCCAGCGACGAACAACGCCGCGTGAGCATCTCGGAGATTCAATAATACAAAATAGGAAGGGGCGCATATCAACATGCGCCCCTCAGTCTGTTAAAAGTCATTAAATATAATTCGTGGGCAAGACGGGCAATGATTCACCCCAAAAAGCATGGCTTTTCGGGGACCCCAAATCGCGCAGCCCACACCTTAGCTCCACCCCAAAAAGGATGCTTTTTGGGGACCCGGGGTTTTGCGCAGTTTCGAGTTTGCGAGGAACAAGCAAAACCGGTAAACTGGCGGAAAACCGTAGGTTTTTCGACAAATTCAGAGGAGGACAACCATGGTCAATATCGGCGTTATCGGCTGCGGCAAAATCGCTCAGGTGCGGCATCTGCCCGAATACGACGCGAATGCAGACGCCAACATCTACGGTTTATACGACATCAATCAAGAACGCACATCCGAGCTTGCAAAGCAATACGGTGCAAAGGCGTTTGGCTCGTATAAGGAGCTGCTCGCAGACCCGGCTATCGACGCGGTCAGCGTATGCACGGCCAACAGCGCCCACTGTGAAGTGACAGTGGCCGCTTTAAAAGCGGGCAAGCATGTGCTATGCGAAAAACCCATGGCCATCACGCTGGAAGAATGCGAGCTGATGGTCAAAACAGCGCAAGAAACGGGCAAATTTCTCATGATCGGACACAATCAGCGCCTCGCCAAAGCGCACGCGCGCGCGTCTGAGCTCATCAGAAAAGGTGAAATCGGCCGCATTGTCACCTTCCGCACCACCTTCGGTCACGGCGGGCCGGAGACATGGACGATCGACCCGGGCAAGAACATTTGGTTCTTCGACAAGAAACAGGCCGTTTTCGGCGCAATGGCAGACCTCGGCATTCACAAGACCGATCTGATACAGTTCTTAACCGATCAGCGCGTTGTGGAAGTGTTCGCATATGTAGGAACGCTGGATAAAAAGGACGCAGCAGGTCAGCCCATCGCCGTGGATGACAATGCGATCTGCACCTACCGCATGTCGGGCGGCACTGTAGGCACAATGACCGCAAGCTGGACATATTACGGCGCAGAGGACAACTCGACAGTGCTCTATGGCACTGAGGGCGTCATGCGCATCTACGACGACCCCACTTATTCGATCGTGGTCATCAAAAAGAACGGCGAGCGCGTTTATCACAACATCGACCAGATACAGACCAATGACAATCAGACAAGCTCCGGCGTGATCGACCTTTGGATGGAATCACTCACGACGAATACAGCGCCTGAGATATCCGGCGAGGAAGCACTTAACGCCATGCGTGCCGTGTTCGCGTGCGTGGAAAGCGCCGAGACAGGCCGCCGCATCACTTTGGAATAACATTGTTTTATATGTGTGCTGAAATAATAGGGATGAGAAGGGCTTACCGGAAAGGTAAGCTTTTCTTATGTGTTCACCTATGCTGCGCCGCCAGCCATTCCCACAGATCCAAGTCACCGTCTTTGCATTCGTTGTTCAACACATATATCCACACCCAATGAGAGTCGTATATAAAGGGTGTGCCGTCTTCGTTGGAATACTCCCCTGTCGTATCGTGAACATCATTGAATATCGAAGCATGAACGTTTAGTGCGCCCGCTTCTTTCAGCCGGTTCATCGTCACCGCCGAATGCATATCCGGTGGAACGGTTCTATCCTCTGTGCAATATGTAAACCAAAGCGGCACTTCCGCAAGCGCCTTGAGTCCTTCCTCATCAATGAACCTTTCATAGTATTCGCATACCGGAAAAACGGCCGCAAAGAAATCCGGATAATTCTTTGCCATGAGCATCGTCATGTAGCCTCCCATAGAACAGCCGCCGATATATATCCTATCTGCATCGATGTTATTGGCAGCAACAACCTCATCAATCAAAGCCTTAAGCGGCTCTTTCCAATAACTCGTTCCATCAACATTCAACCCGAAGCTTTGAGATTCTGCCGTTTTTTCAGGCCAGTATGTGGGGCACTGCGGCACAAGCACACAGGCTCCGCCTAATATATCCTGAATTTCTTTATCCGCGAGCGCCGTGAGCTTATTGCCATACAACGTGACGGTGACATCATCCCCTCCTTCCCCCTGTCCGTGGAGCCAGACCACAAGCGGCTTCTTTTCATTGTTACTATTTGGGGTGAACAGCGCATACGCCATCGTTATTTTATTATACTCAAACTGCGATTGAGTGAACTTATCAGCTTGCGGTGTTATTCTTTCCGTATAAGCGGGATCGACTGACAGGTTTTTGAGTATTTCGTTTTGCGGGTCAATAGGAGAAAAGCTCAGTCTGTAATCCTCATCCCAGATATTATAATATCGGCTGCGATCATAATAAAGCAATGTGCCGTGAGACGGGTCAGCGCTCATTTCAACAGCGATATAGCTTGAGTCTCCCGCTGTCTCGTTTCCGTTCTCATCACAAAGATACACGCTTGTGACCTCACGCTCACCCACATTTCCTTTGCAGTTTGCTTCTGTCACTTGAAAACCGCAAACATCTGTCTCTCCAATTTGACCGTTTAGCTCAATTATCGCTTTTGTTGAGGCAGCTCCCCAGTCGAAGGCTCCCGCAACAACTTTATATGTGCTGTTATACGTTTGTATCACAGGTGTGGGTACTGGTGTTTTATCCATGGGCTTTTCCTCCACAGCGGTCTCGTTCTGACACGCCGATAAACATGACATTAAACCAACAATTAATAGTAAGCTTATCATTTCTTTTTTCATCATATCGCCCGCCTAATCATATATTGCTATTTCGCAATATGTTTATTTGCTGATTCATCCTGGATCAGGTAAAGACACATTTTTATCATCAGAAATAATAGGACTTTCCATCGGTTGAGGGGGTTGTGGTGTTTCTAAGGCCGTTGTTGCAGGGACTTCTTGTATCTCATTCTTATTGTCATGCCCACAAGCAACAAGAATCATAATTATGAAAACACTAAGAATGATAATAACGCCTTTTACAGCTGACATATGTGCCCTCCTGTCAATCAACATATATTTCTATGGCTTATGTTGACTTAATATCACTCGTGTATCGGTTTACTATAACATAAATTCAATTTTTTGTTAATATCGTTTAATACCAAAGTATTGTTTAGATAGAATGAATCCATAAGAAAAGGCCACTGATATCAATCAGTGACCTTCTAAATCTTTACTTTACTATTGTTACTTACTTGCCATTTCTTCTCTGGCCTTTTTGACCTCGGCGACCATTTTCCTGCCGATCTCTACGATGGAATCGTAATCACCCTTTTTGGCGCCTGCGGTCAAATCGCTGCCTGCGCCCACGGCCACAGCACCCGCTTTGATCCACTCTCCGATGTTATCCACATTGACACCGCCGGTGGGCATCATACGTGCCTGCGGAAGCGGCCCCTTGAACGATTTGATGATCTTGGGTCCGAAGAGATTGCCGGGGAATATCTTGATGATATCCGCGCCTGCTTCCATGCACTCCACTGCCTCTTTCACTGTCATCGCACCCGGCATACAGGCGATCTGATGCTTAAGACAAAGCTTGACCGTCTCCACGTTCAGGCAGGGTGCCACCACGTAGTTGGCTCCCGCGAGTATCGCCGTCTGAGCCGTTTCAGGCGTGAGCACCGTGCCCGCGCCGATCAGAACGTCTTCGGGTTTATACTTCTTGCTCAGCGTTTTGATGATATCCGCCGCGCCTGGCACCGTGAATGTGATCTCTATGCCCACGATACCCGCCTTGATGCAGGCATCCACGATCTTCATGGCCTGATCTTCGTTTTCCGCGCGAACCACGGCCACAACGCCGCATTCTTCCAAACGTCTCAGCACTTCAATTTTGTTCATATTATTGCCTTCCTTTTTTATGAGCAGTCTTTAAAGCTCGTAAGGACATTTCTGCCCTGACAGTACCTGTATCGCGTTGTCCACCGCCATCATGCCCATGCGCGAGATAGCCTGCGCTGTGTGTCCGGCTGCGTGAGGTGTGAACACCACACCCGGCAGACCCTTGAGCGGCGAATCGACAAGCGGCTCCTGCTCAAATGCATCCAGTCCAAGACCACGCAGATGGCCGCTCTTCACCGCATCCGCAGCTGCTTCTTCATCGATCAAGCCGCCTCTGGCTGTGTTGATCAATATACCGCCTTGCTTCATGCTTTTGATGCGCTCTGCGCTTGCCATATGGCGTGTCGCATCGGACAAAGGCACATGCAGAGAAACCACATCCGCTGCTTTAAATAAATCATCCAGCTCCACACGTGTTACTCCCTGTTGTTTGCCAAACGCCTCGTCGAAATACGGGTCAAACGCGATCACATCCATCTCGAACGCTTTGGCGCGTAACGCCAGCCGTTTGCCGATTGCACCAAGCCCCACGATACCCAGCGTCTTGCCTGAAAGCTCCATGCCGTTGGCTCTCGGCCATTCTCCTGCTTCCACAGCCTTGTGCAGCGCCGGTATATTGCGCGCCGCGCACAGCATCAGCCCGAATGCCATTTCACAAACCGCAGTCGCGTTTGCACCCGGCGTGTTTGTCACGATAATCCCACGTTCCTTGCAAGCGGTGATATTTACCCTATCTACTCCCGCACCATAGCGCGAGATCACCTTAAGTGAGCTTGGCATCTGCTTCACAACGTCGGCTGTGATATAGTCAAGTCCCGCGATGTAGCCGTCCACGCCGTCAAGACGCGAAAGCAGCTCGTCACCCTGAAGGGGCGTACCAAGGTCATTATACACGATGCTGTCAGCGAAGGCTTCAAGCTTGACCTTGGCATCAGCGTTTGCGGGCTTTAAGAAGGAGGTCGGCGTTACCAACAATTTCATATGCCTGGCTCCTTTATTTCCACTTGGGGTTGTCAATGATCGTCGGCTTGCCGTCGACCTCGACCATCAGCTTGCGGTATCCCTTTGTCTCAATGCTGCCATAGTCGTGTCCCGCATCGGCACGGAACGCAAAGAATGTGCGCAACGGTTCGCTGCCTACGCAGATGCTGCGGTGAGCATAACGCTTGGGAACATATACGACCTTCCCCGCTTCCAGCTCCATCGCGAGCCAGTCGCCTTCGGGGTTTTCCATCAGCATATAGCCGTGTCCCGCGAGGCAGTAATAGACTTCAGCCGTTTCCAGTATGGTGTGGAAATGCCCTTTGGTGAAGTAATACTCGTTGCCGACTTTTCCCGGATATACGATACTGCAGCCAAAAGCGATGTCGCCCTCGTGCTCCGGCACAGGCATGCTGTGGAATTCGTAGACCAGCGGACCCTGCCCGTCACAATCAGCATCAAAGGCTGCATCGTCCGCGAACATGCCTTTCATATCCGAAAGGTAGCGCTTGCCGGTATCCATCATTGTGGAAAGTCCCGTCTTTAAATCAAAATCCATTGTAAAGCCGCGTTCGAAATCGAACGGTTTTCCTGCATTAAAATCTGCCATTGTATTGTTTCCTTTCTGCTATCGGCCGTTAAATCCGGCTGCGATGCGGTCCATCTCTTTAAGCGTCTCTCCCTCAATGGGGGTATGAAATACTTCGGATATCACTGATGTCCAGCCGTATACGAAATACATCCATCCATCCACAACCATAAGGCTTTGCTTTTCCTTCTGCTCCAGCGCCTGATACATAAAGCGCAGGTCTCCGCGGTAGTTGATTTCCCATACCATTGCGTTCTTTGGGAACACAGCGTCGTCGGTCAACGGCGAGCCGGGTCTGTCTTTGCCAAGTCCGGTCGCATTGATGATCAGCGAGCCCTCAGGCATCTTGTGCAGCACCGCGTCATTTTGTACAAATTCGGGTGTCAGATAATATTCACAGCGAACAGAGCCGGGATTGAGCGTTTGGTTGATCTCTTCGATCTCCGTCAGTCTCGGTTGTGAACGGTTCGCCACGATGATATGCGACGGATAGTTGCCCTTGAATTCCTCGCGCATGAAATATGAGCACATGGAAATCGCGCTGCCGCCCGCGCCCATAATGAACACGCCCGCTTCAGGATGCTCTTTCCAATAGTCTTTGGGAATAAACTCTTCCATCGCAAGGCCGCATGTGATGGGGTCTTTGGCGTGCCCGCAAAGCTTGTCGCCGTCTTTGGAGATAGACGACATCTCGCCAAAGCGCTGTGCATATGGATCAAGATACTCAAAAAGATCGCTTGCCGCATTATACAAGTCGATTTTATGGGTGGTGACCAATGCGCCCAGCGAAAGCGGGTCGTTTTTGATGAAGCTGACCACTTCGCGGTAAACTTCTTTGGGAGCGTGGATCTCGATGTCGATGCCTTTAATGACGGCATCCTTAAGTCCGAGCGCCTTTGCCCATTCCGGAAAAACCTTCATGATCGAAGATTTGCCCGTTGTCACGCCGATGAAGTACATCGTAGGTTGTGTTGCAGGTTCCAGATTCATAAGTCTTCTTTTTTGCCTCCTGTTATTCAAGCCGCAGGGCTTTTCGGGCGTTGTTTACCGTCATGTTTTCAATGGCAGCATTCGAAACCCCATGCTCCCGCAGCATAGTTGAAAAATCTTTTAATATATAATCAAGCCCCATATCCGCGCCATATGCACGCAGGCGTTGATTTGTGGTATCCAAAGACAGCAGCAATTGCTCTTCAAAACCGGCTTCTATCATGGCGGTAATCAGCGCAATCTCTTTCTCATGACTCAGATATTTGAGACGGTTCACGCTGTCGTAGCACAGATGCGCGCCGGTTGACAGCACTTCCTTGTGGTAACCCATATCATAACGTGTTCTGTCCATATGGCAGATGATCAGGCGCTGCGGTACGATGCCCGCCGCCCCGAAGAATCCGATCATCTCCAAAATATCGGCGTTCGGTTCGGTATGAACCATCACAGGCGCACCGCTGATGCTTGCGGCCTGCGCCACAGCACCAAACAGTTTTTCACTCGTTCTGTCCGCGTAAATGCCGCCGGTCTCAATCGCTGCTTTGATCATTCCCGCGCGTGCCGAAACCCGCGTCCCGTCATTTAGTGTCATTCCCTTGATGACTTCACTTCCAAACAAGTCGGCAAGCTGCTGCTCGGTCCATGAAGCGGGAAAACCGCCCTCTTCATAGAAAAGCATTCTATGAAAGCCTGTGACCGCGATAATATGGACACCCGTCTTAGAGGATGCGTTTACCAATGCTTCTTCCATGCGACCGCAGCGCGCGGGCTGCGCATCCACAATCGCCGTGCCGCCCGCCGCGCGATAGGAAGTCAGTTCCGCGACACTTTTATTCGTATCATCCATGCACAGTGCCTGGTTTATCTCGAAGGATTTACCCTTCTCGAGAAACAGGTGTTCATGGCATTGGGTATGTCCAAGAAGCATGGCGGGGACATCTCCCAATACGGTTCTAATCATAGTCATAACCTCTATTGTATCCATTTATATCTGTTCTCTCCAAAGAATCCTCAAAACACAATGACATGCTTGATACCCATCGTCTGCTTGGCGTTTTCGAATGCTGTTAAAATATCGCCCAGCGGGTAACGATGCGTAATGATGCTGTTCACGTCAACCAGACCTTGAGACACAAACTCCAACGTCTTTCTGAACTGCGCAATGCTCGAACGTGTGGAACCCGTCAGGAACAGCTCCTTATAATGCACGAGGTTGGTATCGATAGGCACCGGCTGCTTGCTTGCGGGAATACCGCCGAAAAAGTTGACGCGTCCGCCGTAGTTCATGAGCGGCAGCATGGCCGCCTGTACCGAAGGCACCGGGCATGCCGTGATCGCGATATCCAATCCGCGTCCATGCGTCTTTTCCATCACAAAGCCTTTAAGATCGTCCCCATGATAGGTGGTGAGATACGGCAGTATCTTTTTGCACGCCTCAAGACGCTCCGCCGAAATATCGTTTAAAAGCACTGTGGCTCCGGCCATATGCAAAAGCTGCACATGCATCATGCCGATGGGGCCTGCCCCCACCACCAGCGCGTATTCGCCGGGCTTGACGAAGCATTTTGTAAAACCGTTGTACGCACATGAGAGCGGCTCTGTCACCGCGGCCTCCGCTGGTGAAACGCCTTCGGGCAGCAGCATCAGATTGCCACGGCAAATCGCGTCGGCAGGGATACGCACGTATTCCGCAAACGCACCGTCCATGTTGATGCCAAACGCGCGATAATCGTCGCACAGATGGAACTTGCCGTCCACGCAGCGGTCGCAAATGCCGCAGCCGATGTTGGGCTGCATAGCCACCTGCATGCCTTTTTTATAGAACGGTACCTCGCTGCCCACCTCCACGATAGTGCCCGCGAACTCATGACCCAGCGTGAGCGGATGATCTTCATCCACACCGGCATGGCCGTTGCCCCACATACGGATATCTGTGCCGCAAACCGCAGCGGCATCTGTTTTGAGCAGCAGCTCATCGGGGCGTATCTTAGGAACATCCGTCTCCACAAGACGAATATCGTTAGGTCCGAATAATTTTAAGCTTTTCATAGTCAGTCTCCTTTACAAGCGTACGATGCTGTTAGTTGCAATGGATTCGTTGCCCGCTTCCACGATGCGTACTGCCATCATGCCGTCGTGGCCGGTCACAGCGGTCGGCGTGTTATTCTTGATGCTTTGCACAAACGAATTATCTTCAGCGAGATATGCGTCGATAAACAATGTCATCCAGCTTTTCACAAAAGGCGTCGATGTGCCGTGCTCCACCGTGGTGCATTTAATGAAGCTGTCATCCTTGCGCCCCACAAACAGCACACCCTTGGTGCCCACAAGCTCCACCTGTGCGTCGTAGCCATACTGCACATACGCAGCGCCGTCGATGCTGAACTGTATACCGTTTTTGAAAACACCGTTCATCACGACGCTGTCATAATAATCCGGATACTCATCTGACACCTCTTTGTTGCGGAAATTGCCGCCCACTGCATACAAAGATTCGATTTCACTTTCAGCGAACCAGCGTATGCAGTCGATGTCGTGGCTATTCAGTTCTGCCAAAATTCCATTGGATTTTTTAAGATCGTACATCCACGGCCTTGGTTTGCTGGGGCCGCGTGTGCAGGAGCGTATCATGACGAGATCGCCGATGGCACCCTCTTCAAGCAGCTTTTTGGCTTGCTTAAAGCTTAAGTCATGACGCCGCATAAAACCGATTTGAAGTTTCACATTGTTTTTATCACACGCATCAATCATTTCCTGACATTCTGCGCTGTTCATTGCCATGGGCTTTTCACAAAACACATGCTTGCCTGCGTTTGCGCAGTCGATCACGATGTTTTTGTGCAGGTCTGTGGGCGATACCACAACCACCGCATCCACAGCGGGGTTCTTAAGCGCCTCGCGGTAATCCGTATACCAGTCTGTGATGCCAAGCTCAGCCGCCGCGCCTTTTGCCGCTTCAATAACGACATCGACCACCGCCACCATTTTGGCACCGGGAACCTTGTTATTAAAATTGCCGGCATGTATCATACCGGCACGGCCGCAGCCGATAAGACAGACACCCAATTCACGTTGTTGCATAGTCTTCTCCTTTTGCTCCGGAGCGGGTTTCGTCCAATAAAGAACACTCCTGATGTCTGTCTATATTATATATTGTTTATTGTTATTTATCAAGCGTTTATTATTATATATTATCACTTATTTTCGGTATTTGCACAAATGATACGTATTCCGGCTTCCGTTACGGCTGAAACAAAGTCCTGATTGGCCTTATTGTCCGTGATCATGACGTCGACCTGAGATAAAGGCGCAAACACAACAAGCGAATTGCGGTTAATTTTGCTGCTATCACAAAGCAGAAAAACCTCTTCAGCGGCTTCCACAAGACCCGTTTTGATATTCGCCATGTCGATGCTGGGCGTGCTGAGACCATAATCCACACTCACGCCATTGGCCGCGGCAAACACCTTGTCCACGCGCAGCTTGGAAATGGTATTCATGGCTGTCAGCCCCACTGTGCAATGGAAGTGACGACGGACAGCGCCGCCCGCCATGAGTATGGAGACATCCGTGTTTCGTTCCAGCCATGCGGCAATCTGCAGATCGTTGGTGACCACTGTGAGCCGCTCGATACCCACGAGATGCTTTGCAAGCTGGAATGTGGTTGTGCCGGTATCAAGAGCAATGGCATCGCCGGGCTTGATGAACTCGGCCGCCACTTTGGCGATGGCCTCCTTCTCAAGCACATGCTGCACTTCTTTTTGGTACGTGTTGGGCTCATATACGGCCTTTTGGCAGTTGATCGCACCCCCGTGGGTGCGCTCTATCGCTCCCGCTTCCTCAAGTTCCCTCAGGTCGTTGCGGATGGTGGCGGGAGAAACTCGAAAACGTTCGCACAATTCCCCCACTGTCACGTTGCCTTTTTGATTGACGATCTCTGTTATGGCCTGCTTGCGCACCTGTGCAAACATACCGTCCGGCTGTTTTGCCATGTCTTTGTCCCCTTTACCCTCCAATTATTTATAAAACTCTGTGAGTATATCCATCGCTTTAAGATAGTTATCCGCGTACGGCACATATTGCTCATAAGCCTGCCGGTCTGGCCGGAACTCATCGCCCTTGCGCATCACACGCTCAATGGGTTTTTCGTAATCCGAAAGCAGTCCCACGCCGCAGCCCGCGATCACCGCACTGCCCAGCAGAGCTGTTTCTCCCATTTCAAACGTGGTCACATTTACACCCATGACATCGGCCTTAATCTGATTGAACAATGAGGATTTGGCACCTCCGCCAATGGTAATCATATCATCAAATGAATCACTTGGGTATAGTTTCCTTAATACGGAAAGATAATACTTATACTCATATGCCACGGCTTCCATCACAGATCGGAACATATGGCCGCGTGTATGCTTGAAGTCCATCCCAAGATAGCTACCTTTAAGGAAGGGGTTGTTCGGAAGAACACGTCCGGAAAAATGCGGTATGAATGTGATGCCCTCGCTGCCCGGCTGCACGTTCTGCGCTTCTGCGTCAAGCTCTTTATAGCTTGCGGCAGGGTCTCCTGAAAGCGTGTCACGGAACCAGCGCATGCACATACCGCCGCCGTTGATGTAGGCAAGCGGCAGGAAGAGCCCGTCGATGGGGCTTCGCATCATCGTTAATGTCTCAAACTCGGTATCCGGCACATAGCTGTCCACCACACTGCATAAAACGGACGCCGTTCCCGCGCAGTCCAGCACCATGTTGCGGCGGAACATGCCCGAACCGAAGGTGCTTGCCGCTGTGTCGCCGCAGCCCGCCACCACCGGTACCCCCTCCGCCAAACCGCTGATTGCCGCAAACTCTTTTGTGGTTTTGCCGACAACGTCAAAAGGAGAGATTATACGCGGCATTTTGTCCGCGCTGACATCAAACGTATCCAGCAGTTCCTGAGACCAGCGCTTGTTTGCGGTATCCGCAAAGCAGGAAAAATGCAAATGTGTGTAATCAAAATAGGCATCAGCGGCTTTCAGCCCCGTCATCTTCCCCACCACATACGCCTGCGGCAACACGAACTTGGCTGTTTTTGCGTACGCCTCGGGTTGCTCGTTCTTCCACCAGAGAATTTTGGGGCCATGAATGTAGGTCACCGGACCGCCCGACAGCGCGATCACGCGTTTGCCAGCGCGGTCTCGCATCTCGTTCATGTAACGCCCGCAGCGCATATCCAGCCACGAATCAAAATACGTGGATGCCTCGCCCGATTCATCGATGCCCATAATACCCGCCATCTGGCCGTCGATACCAATGCCCGCGATATCCGCGCCGGATACACCCGACTTTTCCAGCAGTTCTTTTATCGTATTGGCGCACGAGCTGAAAATTTCCTCGGGTTCCTGCCATACCGTTCCCGGCTTTGGCGAAATCAGCCGCGATTCCTCAAATGCTGTACAAAGCAGCTCCATATCTTCGTTGAACAAAGCCGCCTTCGTTCCCTGTGTGCCGATATCAATGCCGATCACATATGCGCCCATGCCATTTCTCCTTATTGTTTTTTATCGTTTGTTGTTTTTTATCGTTTGTTGTTATTTATTATTGTATTGTGCAAGTTGATGATTGTCAATGTCTTAAATGCAAAAAAGGATGTTCGCATCCCACATGTTGCAGCTTACACCCTTTTTATATATAGATTTGTCCATATTGGCAAAAAACCATGCCTTTGCTGGCGATTGATTTGCCTATTTAACGCTAAAGCCATTGGACAACGTCGCAGAGAGCTTTTCTGGGCCTTACAATGGGTGTCTCATCGGGATGTCCCACAGACAGCGCCGCAATTAGCTGCTCATCGGTGCCCAGCCACGCGCAAAGCTCACGATATGCAAAGAAAACATCGCAAACCCAAAGCGTACCAAGACCCAGCTCCACAGCCCTAAGCGACATGTTCTGTATCGCCGCACCGATAGACTGCAAATTCGCCATTTCATAAAACCGTTCTTCAACATCGATGTTCTTTAGCGGAGACAGCCCCAGCGGATTGAACACCAATATGGTGACAGGCGCTTGTGCCATGATGTGAAGCGTATGCGCCGCCGCCGGTATGTATTGTGCACTGCCGCCAAGCAGTCCGCGTCCGTTCTTTTCGTTTGCCAACCCCTGCCGCATGGCATCCAGCATGTCCTCTTTTCGATTATCCGTCACAACAACAAAGCGCCAAGGCTGCCTGTTCTTCGCAGACGGCGCAGCCGTACCGGCTTTAATGATTTCTTCAATATCTTGTCTTGAAACAGGCTCAGCGGTATATTTACGTATACTACGTCTCTCATATATAGCAGAAGTCATTTTATAAGTCTCCCCATGTCTCTCATTGCCGCCGCATAGGCCATGAACTGCGGCGTGCATTGGTCGATATCTTGTTTTGTGATTCCGCGCCACAGCACAAGATAGTTCACAAGCCGTCCGCATCCGTTGCCAATCGACATTTGGCAGGTAGACAGCTCAATATCCAGCGTGATCTCGGATTCTTTTTCACGTTCTCCAAACAGCCTTTTCAAAATTGAACGAAGTCCTTTCAAGCCGTTTTCTTTGCATTCCTTTTTCCGCGCATGGTAATAAACCTGTGTCGCTTCGTTTCGCGGTAGGCGCAAAAAAGCGTATCGAAAGCCAAATGTGTCATCAGGCAAGCGCTCCGCCGCTTCAAAATAAGCCATATGCGACTGTTTTGCCCACTCAAGCCATTGTTCCTTGGGCGCATTTTCATCGGGCATCGCGGGGCTTAGCAGCGCTTCGGGATGGCTATTCATGAGCGCATTGATTTTCAAAGCTTTCAGCTGCCCGCGTTGCGGCACCGTTTCCACTGCGCCAAACGTCTCGATCAAGTAGGCTTTGAGCTCATCCCCGGTTTTCAGGCGTTCGACAGGCACGGCCTTTTCTTTGCATGCCTCGAGTGCTTCATCCCACTTTTGCTGTTTATGGCCTTTCTTTTCAGCTAAGAATACAGCCGTGGGTCCATCCGCGCCGCCGATGATGCCCACAGAGATAGCCTTCTTTTGCTCAGCGGAGCTTGGATTGTATAAGCCGCTCAGATCCTTCCTTGCGAGCTTGCTCACACGCAAAACGAAATCCGACTTCTCCTCCGTATACATATCGCGGTTATGCTCATACTTTTCCTTCAGCCTTGCTTTCAGTTCACTGTATTGCGCGGCGGTATCCGGGTGTGTGCGCAGATAGTCACGAAAATAAAGCTCCTCCCAGTCGCCCGCATACCTCACATGGATATGGAAAACCCGCTCCGCAAAGCCCTGCTCCGTATACCCCTTTAAGAACATCATGTGCGGCGACGGATTTTTGGGCTGTCGAGAATAAATATAACCGTTTTGCTCAAACGAACGAATTATAGCGTCTGTGTCGGAATCTTGAGAAATTTCCACGAGAATATCGATGGTTGGTTTGGCGATCAGTCCCTCCACGGCTGTGCTGCCGATATGGCTGATCCTCTCAAAATTTTGTTCTCCAATTAAGCACACAAGCTGCTGTTCCTCTTGCTCATACCACTGCTTCCAAGCAGGATTATGATCTTCTAGTCTGATCGGGAACAGCTGCCAAAGCTCTTCATTGGTCATTTCTGATAGTGGCTTACCCATCAGCCTTCCTCTCTGTGAGCCGCAAAATCCCACGCTGTGAGCGCGTAGCATTCGTTGTCGTAAACGCTGCCGTTGTATATCCTCTCGGCAAGCTTAAGCGTGCCTTCGTAACAAAAGCCGCATTTTTTAAGCACGTTCTTGGAGCGCTCGTTGAACGGATAGCAATAGGCTGAAATCAAATCCAGCTTAAGCTCATCAAAACCATAACACAGCACAGCCTTCACAGCTTCGGTCATGATTCCTTTGCCCCAATGCTTGTCACCCAGCGCATACCCCAGCATCCTCACCTTTTGGTTCTCGCGTTTGGGATCTTTTATGAGACCGACGGAACCGATCAGCTTGCCGCTTTTGACAATTCCCCAGACGCCATCCTGACCCAAAAAGATCGCCTTCATGACGTTCAGCGTTTCTTCTTTGCTCTCATGCGGTTTCCAGCCCGCGTTCGGCCCCACATGAGGCGAACATGAATATTCGTAAATATCATCGACGTCCTGCTCGTTGACTTCACGCAAAACGAGCCGATTTGTATTTATGACAGACAATATTTTAACCTCACTTTATTAAGACTACACCCATTTTCTTCAGATATCCCTCGTTAAGCAGATACACCGTTTCAAAGCGTCCATTAATAAATACTGCCCAGTTGTTGAATATACACGGCACATTTTTTACTTTCTACAGTGTGTCTACCTTAACGAGATCAAGCGCAATGCTATTTTCGCTGCAATAGCTCTGCTCGATACAATTGGGGATATACGGGCACTGTGTACCATAATCAATTGTCAGCTTGTCTCTGCCGATGCTTTGCTAGCATGGTGAAGCTTTCACTCAATGGATAACCCCCATCGTTTTTGCCATTATACAGCATAAAAAGGGTTGGATGCAATTTTTATATGACTGGCCGATATAACCGCTTACTCGCTTGCCGGAGTAAGGCTTTTAATAACAATCTTTAAGAGATTAAAGCGCTCAATAGCCGGATGGCAGAAGCTCTCTACAGAGTTTAAGACTCTTGCCGGTTACAAATAGACTATTGTTGCGTAGATAATATTAAAATATAAACTTATTGTCTTTAGCTTAATTCCGTCATGAAAGTATTAGCCATCTCATCGGGAGAAACCACCGCACCATTCTCAGCCCATAGCAGCATAGCATTCCATAAACCGCCAATCCTGTATGCAAAGATGTATTCCAACTGTTTATCCGGCACACCGGGCATGTTGCTGCCAGCCAAGAGTGCGCGATATTGCGTTACGAAAGCTTCAAATCTCTTAAAAGCAAAATCAGCTAATCCACTGGAGCGCAACTGCAAGATGAACCGAAAGTGCTGTTTCCAGAAATCAAAAAAGAGTTTAGTCGCTACATATCCGTCGATTTTATTAAAATTAGTAAGCGCTCTGATATACTCGTTACCGAGAAATATCACATACTGTTCAAGCACATCATTCTTGCTATCAAAATTACGATAAAATGTTCGTCGATCTAAATCGGCCTTGTGACAGATCTCCGAAACACTGATCTCGTCGTATGGCTTTTCTTCCATCATAATTAACAGAGATTCAATTATCCATTGTTGGGATTTTAATGCTGTAGGATTGTTGCTTTTCAGCATTCTGCTCACCTCATAAATCGCTACATAACAAATGTGTTTGTAGCACTTGCTTTGATAGCATTGATTCTATTGTTTGGTTGAATTATACTGCATACCATAAACCGCTACAAGTGTGACGTATATGCAAGTGCTTGATTCATTGTATAGCAAAGAGTAATAAAAGAAAGAGATGACTTATGGTGAAGGTAACAAAAGTAGTTGGAATAGCAGGTTTGATCATCTGTTTGTTATTAATGTATACAACAGATCATGGAATACCCGGTATTATTAAGTTCGATAGCTCATTCAGATTATTGGACATGCGTTTCCACTACAACAGCGAAGCGGTTCAGCAATGCTTTGAACAGATTGGTGCGGGAGGCCGAACAGCGTACCTGAGTACTCTCATTTTAGATTTCGTGTTTATAGCATGTTTACTAATTACAATGCTGACAATTACAAAAGCAGCTGTGACCCTTCCACGCATGCGTACAATTTTATATATAGCTTGTGTGTTGCGGGCCATACTTGACATTTTGGAAAACTGTTTTTTGCTGTCAATGCTGAACCGTTATCCGGTTTTCAGTACTTCTGCTGCCAATTTGTGTTCTTGGTTCACCACATTTAAATTTATAATGCTTTTCCTTTGGTTGCTCGTTCTTGTCGCACGGGGTCTATCAACGCTGGTACAGAAATCAACGAGCCCGAAGATTATTGGGCTTCGAAATAAATTTTTGTAGATTGAACAATATCTACTTTACCGAGTTACTGCACGAATCACATATGCTTTCAATACCCACCCAAAAGAAAAAGCTGCCGCATGAAGCAACAGCTTGATTCCAACTCGCGTTAAGACCAGAACGACCCTTTATTTGAAGAATCTCTCAATCTCGATCTCTGCGTTCTCGATTGAATCCGAGCCGTGTATGATATTCTCT
>JAEWBO010000017.1 GCA_023391105.1 Bacillota bacterium | reverse complement strand
ATGATACGCAGCAGCGTCGTCTTGCCGCAGCCGGACGGACCGAGAAGCGTTAAAAACTCCCCCTGACGCACATACAGGTTGATGCTGCTGAGCACCTCGCCTTTGTCGAAGTCTTTGCTTATGTTTTTGAGCTCGAGAATCTTTTTCATCCTTTTCTCCGGTTATGCTAAAATGACGGCGGGGACGACACCCATAAAACCTTTGCCGTTTGGCCGCTTGTGTTTTCGAGATAGTGCGTGTGCTTCGGGCTGTAAAAGAAGCTTTCGCCGCGCTTTACGCGCAGCTTCTTGTCGCCAAGGTGCAGCGTGACGGCGCCCAGCAGCACATACCCAAACTCGTCGCCTTCATGCGGCGGGTCTGGCCAGGTGGTATGCTTGGGCTCCAGCGTCAAGAGGATGGGCTCAAGAGAGCACCCTTGCGCCTTGGGCAGCAGCCACACGATTTCGGTGCCCTGTTCTTCATCCGTTTTAACATACATGTCCTGCTTTTTATAGACGGCTTTTTGCTCCTGTACGTCGGCGAAGAAATCTTTAAGCGTGGTGCCCAGGCACTCGAGAATCTCTTCAAGCGTCGCGATGGAGGGCGAGGTTAAATCTCTCTCCAGC
Source organism: Bacillota bacterium (assembly GCA_023391105.1). Taxonomy (GTDB): domain Bacteria; phylum Bacillota; class Clostridia; order Christensenellales; family SZUA-584; genus SZUA-584. The sequence goes on along the minus strand of JAEWBO010000017.1, from coordinate 11,024 downwards.
TGGGATATAAACCCTTTGGAGAGCTCCGCTCTGTCGGCCAGATCTTCCTGCGTCAGACCCAAACGGATGCGCAGATCCTTGATTTTTTTTCCGATTTCCACTCGGTTTGCCTCTTTTCTGAAAGCACACTATATTAAACTTGAAGTTTACTCCTTGTAAACAAATCAAGTATATTAAAGCACACGCCAGACAGAGAGTCAATAAAAAAATAGGCGATTTTTGGCGAAAATCCGGAGCTTAAAGGGACAAGAAAAAACGAAGGTATTGAAGAGGAAAATAGACAAGGTAAAATAGAGAATGGTCATATAAAAACGCGTATGACGGGCGGGCTCACCCGCCTAATATAAAATTTTATCTTCTAGTGGATGTCTTATTGAAATAATTGTATTAAAGAAGATAAAACCTCATCTCGAATTCCTTCTAATCCATCAAATTGATACTTATAAAGAGATCTAATTAAAAAGAATAACGGATAGCATCTTCTTTTGGTATAATATCTTCATTACTAATCTCGTTTTTATAAACATTAACTTTTTCTAATAGATATCTATACATCTTCAGTCTTTTTTCAAACAAGTTATCATTGTTCATTAATATATTTTTAATCTCTAATGAAAAAACATTAAATAACTGATTACTCTCATCTTCTAAATCATTATACTCTTTTTGCATATAGTCAAATGTTTTTCCAATTAGTGAGATCTCTCGTACACTACTATTCATTCTAAGATCTCCTCCACTAATTCATTTTTTAAATGATCTAATACTAATATATTTTGTTCAGTGAGATTAAATCTAAATAATTCATCACTTATGCTCAAGAGAGTTGTAATTATCAATAATAAATCAGGTGTTTTTATATATCCTTTATCTAGCGATATATCGTCTATTAACCTTTTTATTAATTTATCTATTAAATTTGCATTGTATTTTTTATTCCATCTATAATCATCGACAATTTTGATAAAATCATCTATAAAATTTATGGGGGTTTTTTCATATAAAATATTGATACTAAAATTCAATGAAAGATTTGAAGCAATGCATTCAGAATATTCAAAATCACTAATTATAATTGGTAATACAAATTTGGGGATATCTTCTGAGTTCTGTGTTACTTTTGTCATTTTTTCAACATAAGTTATTTTATTATTTAGGATATATTGAGGCAAAGCTTTTTCACTATATTCTTCCAATATATCTCTAACATTATTCATATTTTCTGTATTCCAATTTAATGGGTTTTGCAAACAAGCATTATGTGGCAGTTTATTTTTAAGTGCTTTGAACAATTCATTTTGAAAGGTATTACAATTAATTCTTATTTTTTGTAAGTAATATAAAAATTCAATTATTTCTGCCGCATCTTCTGCTAATAACTTATTTTCATAGAGAATTGAATCATATATAATATTCATTACTCTATTTAAGTTGTTCACATCTTCAAGAGAAAACTTACTTCTTGATGATATAATTTTATTTATTTTTTCTATTATTTCTTTAATATTTAACATTTTTAGTACTCCAACCAATTAACTATTGCCGTTTCAGGAATCGGTCCAAATGTACACACTTATATATCAGTTCTCGAGAAATTAGAAGCTCGATATCCTGTATGGGTACTCGTATCAAATCCAACCATCCAAGCATCAACACTTATACTTGGTACTTTGTTTAAATCAATTGCGCTTCGCGCAAATTTCATCAGCTTTAACCACCATGGTGAATGCCCCCTCGGATCAACCATGTTCGTCGGGTTGTTGCCGCAGTAGCTATACAAATGCTGCGTCCACGGGTCATATGGATTTCCTTTATACGAATCCTGCGTCAGGAAACGTCCTGTGCTCGGCTGATAGTAGCGGGCGTTCATGTATTGCAATCCGCTAGATGTATCGCTCACACTGCCCGTAAACGTCACATCATGGAGGAAACCGCTTGCACCTGTTTGCTCAAGGTTGCCAAATTCGTCATAATTTTTTAACGGTTCTGTCCAGCCTCGCGATAGTGCTCCATAGTTTATAAGATGCATTTAATTTTATATTCCTCCACTTTAGATCCAACTCATATATTCACTTTCTGATATTTCTAATTCAACATAGCTATCTTGACTAATACATTTTATAATTATGTTATTTGAGTGCCATCTACTAAAGCAAATATCATCGTAGTTTAAATAGTCTTTATCAATTTGACTACGAAGATCAAAGCAGTTAATCACATTCATGGGTTCTTCAAATCTTGCCAATCCTATTTCTTCGGGCCTCGCCCAATAGCAACCATCTATTGCAATTACATTATTTATATTGTTATAATGCACATTTGACCATATAAACGTCTCTTCTTTATTGAAGAAAGACTCATAAGGTATATAATGGAATGTATTTAAAGTTGATAAATCCAATATACTGTATCCATATAAATCCCTATTGAAAATATAGTAGTCGTTTCCATTGCTATGTTTAATGATTGTACTTAATTCTGATTTATTATTTATACAAAGATACGAATATAGTATTGTTCCACTTTCATCCATAAGACAATTCGTTGTTCCATGCATTAAAACATTGCTATTAACAATATAATACTTCTTAGATAAAATTAGCTTATCAGAAATTCTAACAATTTTCTCTTCGTTAAAATTTGCCTCTTGAAATATATGCTCATATTTAGTTTGATATTCTTTATACTCACGTGTATAAGCAACATTTAAGTGAATCATACTTCCTCCAAACATTAATAATTAATACCCTTTAGATGTAATATCGTATAACAAGGGTCATATGGATTTCCTGTATACGAATCCTGCGTCAGGAACCGTCCTGTGCTCGAATCATAGTAACATGAATTCAGGGTCAGACCCAGCGAAGTGAGGGTATGAACTGCAAGAACAGATAATAGATCTTTCGACGCAGAGCGACTCGGGATGACAGGATGTATAGGCGATTCGTCAATACTCAGATACCTTTGTATAGTCCGCGGCATTCTTGAATATTGGCTTATGGACACCTGCGGACGCGTCAAAGGTCGTGTCGATCACAAACCACTCACCGTTCAGATATACCTCATTCCACGCGTGGTATACGGTGGGGTTGTAGCTGGCATAGCCCTTGACGAGCTTGGTGGGGATACCCACGCTGCGCAGCATGGACGCCAGCAGTGACGAATAATCGTAGCAGATGCCCTTGCCGTCTGCATAGGTCTGCTCGATATCCGGTATGTAATCGTACTCAAGGTTGTAAACCTTGTCATTATCGTAGGTGATGTTTTGGCAGATGTATGTATACAGATCGTCGGTGCAGCTTTGCTTCAGCTCGCTGTCCTGCGCGTTTTCCAGTGCGGGGGCGATGATGTTCTTAACGTCTATGATGGGCTGCATGTCGTAATTCCAGTTCACATTCTGAATGGAATTTAAGTAAACGGATGCGTCATCGCTGAGCGTCACGGTAAACGTTTTGGATTCCACGGCGAAATACTGATCGTCCTTTAAGTTCTGCATGATATTCACGGTATACTCGCCGCTGCCGAATTGCAGTGAGAAGTCTTCGATGCTGCCATCGGCTTTTAAGTTGTATACCACCCATTCCTCCGCGCCATGGAGCACCTGAAGCTTTATCTTGACGTCCTCTTCTTTTTCGTAGCATATGCGAAGCAGACCGGTGCTTGAATAGTCGGTGCAGATGGGTTCATCCGGCTTTTCTTTGGGCGGAAGAGTCGGGCCGGATATGCGCAGCGCAAACGCGGCGTTGATCTCCTCCTGCGACAATGCGGGTGTATCATTATTTTCACTGCCTGAACAGCCGAGCAAAGCGAGCGCCAAACACGCGGCAAGCAGCATGAGTGTGATTTTTTTTATCATTATTTCCGATCTTTTTTTTAGTATGCTTGCATTTCCTGCCAGACGACGGGGTGCAGGCTGTTCTCATCGGCCAAGTTCAGAGATAAGGAGGCCGTAATGCCGATATTGCCGTTCCAGGTCTCGAATGAGATCAGCATGGAATCATCGCTGGCCTCAATCAACGTGCCGAAATCAAGCGCGTGAAGGCGCGAGTTAATAGCTGCTTCGATATCATCCTCGGCAGAATCAAATGCGTCGTGCACGGCTTTGTCGATATGGGCATAGCATTCTTGAGCCTGCGCTTCGGCGGTATAATAGCCGGTGTTCCATTCGGCGCTCTTTTGCCCGAGCCGAAGGTTGGAGAGCGAGGTGGTCAGCGCGGCGATGCCGAAAACGACCAGTACGACGAGCAGCAGCACCACGAGTATAGAGGAAGCCCCTTTCTTGGACGCCAATACACGCTTCATGACGCAACCTCCTTCACATACCGCGCTGTTGTAATGGCGGCAAGCTCTTTATCGCCGCTTTGCGCACGGATATCGAGGTCATACAGCGTGCCGGGATAATCGCCATCCTTTTCGGTAATATCGATATCCACTGTGATGTCGCCTTTTACCAAGGAATATGTACCGGTGATGCCCTCCGCGGCAGTCAGTCCGAGGTGGTCAAAAGCGTCCTGCATGGTTTCTCCGGAAACAAGCACCTCGGCAACGGATGTGACCGCAAGCTGTGCCTCCTGCATTTTGCCCGCCCGCTTATTGGTATCGCCCGAAAGCACAAACAGCTTTAGCAGCACGGCGCATATGATGCCAAGGGCGGCGATTGCGATGATCACTTCCACAAGCGTGAAGCCTTTTTTGTTCTTCATGTCCGCAGACCCACCGTCCCTTCCATAGTTTCTTCTGTACCGTCATTTTCACATACGCAGCTCATCGATATAAAATTGCCGCTGCGCTCCAGCGAAAATCCGCTGAGCACGGTGATCTTGTTGGCGGCGCTGAGGGCGGGAGGCTTGCCGAAGGGCGTGAGGCATTCGTAAAGCGAGCCGTCACTGAAAAAGATGTACGTGCAGTATTCGCCGTTTTCGATATCGATCTTGAGCGTATCGCCAAACTGTGTGTCTACCACGTCGATGCAGCCCGCCGCATCGTTTTGGCGTATCTTCATATTGATATATGAATAGGCCACGCGTGCGCTTTCGGTGCTCTGCTTGTCGCCCAAGATCGTGTTGTAGGCGCTTGATCCTGCGTTAATCACGAGAAACGTGACCAGCGCAAATATGATCATGACGAACATGACGGTGATGGACTCTATCGCAAACACCTTGCTTCTTGGATGCATGCTAGTTTCCTTCCTGATTAATCGGGATCACCTTAACGTCCGGTAAGAAGTTGGACGCAAAGATGAGGTAGTGGTATACATATTTGTCTCTGTCCAGCACGAGGCCGTAGTTGTCCTCAAGGTATCGAAGATCGGCGGGATACCGGCCTTCCAGTGCATAGCATTCGGCCACATAACCAAGCACCGTTTCGCGTATTTCCACGACCTTCTTTTCATCGTAACTGTTTGTGTAGTCGCCGATGGCAGCAAAAACGATAACCGCCGCGACGGTGATCACGAATATGGTTATGAGGACGGATACAAAAGACAAATTGATTCGCTTCATACCGTTAACCCACTGCGTTCATAATTCGGGTGACAGGCAGTATCACGGAGATGAGCACGATGCCGATGATGACGGACAGCACGATGATAAGCGCGGGCTCAAGCACTGTGGCGAGCCGGGTCAGCCGTTCGTCAAGTTCTTCCTCCATCACGTCCGCGGCCTTGTCCAGCATGTCGTCTGTGTGGCCGGTGCTTTCCGCGACAGCGAGTATGCGCAGCAGCAGCCCGGGGAAGAGCCCTAAGGAAAGCAGCGCCTGCTTCAATGTGCTGCCCTGTTCGATGCTGTCTGCCGCTTTTTCAATAAGCGCCTTGATGCGCGTATTCATGACGATATTGCCCGTCATGCGGACACCCTCGGCAAGACCGATGCCGCTGCGGATCAGCATGGCCAGCGTGCGCGCAAAACGCACCGCCGCCGTGTTTTTCACAATGCCGCGCTGAATGGGCATTTTCAGCCTGAAACCGTCCAGCCTTTCTCGGCCCTGCTCCGTCTGGCGTATGGCGATAACCATGACCACAGCGAGCGCGATAATGGCAATGATGATATAGAAATACGTGCTGATAAAGCGGCCGATGTCCATCAGCGCGCGCGTGATGCCCGGCATTTCGCCGCCGACGGATGAAAGCACCTCGTCGAACATGGGCATGACCTCTGAGAGCAGCAGGATAATGACACCCAGCATGAGAATTGTGAGTATGATCGGATACGTGACGGCCTGCATGACCTTGGCCGATATTTTTGCATCTTTGTCGTATGAATCGGCCACGCGGCTGAGTACCTTTTCGAGGTTGCCGCTTTGCTCGCCGATGCGGATCGTCTGGATATAAAAATCGGGCAGCACGTCCGTCTCTTTGGCAAACGCTTCGGCAAGTGAATCTCCTTCATTGAGCCGTGTTTCCACGCGCGATAAAAGCTCCTTGACGGTTTTTGCCTTGCTTTGCCCGGCAATCAGCTCGAGACCTTCCTGCAGCGAGAGTTCTGAATCCACAACGAGCGCGAGCTGCCGTGACAGAGACGACAGATCGGCACTTGAGAGCTCTTTGGCTATTTTCATTCATTTTCTCCTTTATCGCTTCGCAAGCGCCAAATACTGCTCGAACAGCTTGACGTCCTGCGCCTTAATCTTGGCGGTTTTTTCATCGACGATATCCTGTGCGACCAGTTCGGCAAGATTTCTTTCGAGCGAGCTCATGCCCTGATCCTTGCCGGTCTGTATGATGTTGCTGATCTGATAGTGCTTGCCGTCACGTATCAGATTGCGTACGGCAGGTGTGGCCACCATCACCTCGCACACGGACACAAGACCCTTTCCGTCTTTGCGGGGCAGCAGCAGCTGAGACACAATGCCTTCAAGCACCGTGGCAAGCTGGCTTCTTATCTGGTTTTGCTGATCTGTCGAAAAGGAATCGAGTATGCGGTCGATGGTTTTTACAGCGCCCACGGTGTGCAGCGTGGAGAACACAAGATGTCCTGTCTCGGCGGCGGACAGCGCTATGGCCATCGTTTCCTGATCGCGCATTTCGCCCACCATGATGACATCAGGATCCTGACGCAGTGCCGAGCGCAGCGCGGCCGCGAACGATTCCGCATCCTCGCCGATCTCGCGCTGTGTGACCAGGCTTTTGCTGTGGCAGTGCAGGTATTCCACCGGGTCTTCGATGGTCAGAATATGATACGGATATTCGCAGTTGATGATATCGATGAGGCTTGCGAGCGTGGTGGATTTGCCGCAGCCCGTCGCGCCTGTTAGCAGCACGAGGCCGTTGGTTTTCTTGGGAAACCGAAGAATGGTATCGGGCAGCCCAAGTGACTCAAACGGGGGGATGTTGGGCGGCAGCATGCGCACCGCCATCGCGTATGTACCGCGTTGTTTGTATATGTTGCAGCGGAATCGTCCGAAGCCGCGTATGGAATACGAAAAATCCAGCACCTTTTTCTCCTCGAGCTGCTGCTTTTTCTTTTCATCGAGGCATTGCTCAACGATCGCGGCGGCGTTGTCGGGGGAGAGCACGGCTGTGCCCGGCACCGACTGAAGCTTTGCGTTAACGCGCATCAGCGGATAAGAACCCACACAGATGTGCAGGTCTGTTGCGTTGTATTTTTTGGATTCTTCGAGCAGGTCGTTAAGCCGTAAGCTTTGCATAGAGTGCATTCCGCCTTTATTTATATATCTGCGGCATGTCAAAAACCGCCATCATACATATAAACAGCTATTGCCTGTCATAACCGACAATTTTAAAAAAATGATAAATTATTACACCGGTAAATCAGCTTTGGTTTGTTTCCAGCGTTAAAAGGTAGCTTTTGATATCCAGGCCGCCCCGGTATGCCTCGATTTTCGCCGCCTTGTGGACGACGCGGTGGCAGGGAATAAGCAGCGGCAGCTGATTCATCTTCATGGCGGTGCCCACGGCGCGCATGGCCAGCGGATAACCCGCAGCCAGCGCCACTGCTGAATATGACGCGGTGCATCCGTACGGAATGTCGATGACGGCGCGGTACACGCTTTGCCGAAAAGGCGTGCCGGGGATGGTCATGGGCAGCGAGAAGCTGCGGCGCTTGCCCGCGAAATATTCATTGATCTGCGCGGCAAACGGCAAGCTGTCGTCAAAGACGGAAAAGCTTTGGGGGCAGGGCTCGTCGGGAAAGAGCACGCGGCGGATGACGCCATCTTCATACAGCGCGGTGAATACGCCAAGCGGCGTATCCGCACGGCACGCGATTCGATTTTTTGTATCAGCCTTCATGATGTTTATATCACACCACCTATTATGAATTAACCATATACTATCATTGATACAGGACGGTGACAACAAAAGGACAAAAAAGAACCGGCAGTTCAGCCGGTTCGCGCTTGTCGAAAAACCTCGGTTTTCCGCCAGTTTACCGGTTGTGCTTGTTCCTCGCAAACTCGAAACCGCGCAAAACCCCGGGGTCCCCAAAAGCAACGCTTTTGGGGTGGAGCCAAGGTGTGGGCTGAGCGAGCAAAAGCCCGCCTTGCCCACGAATTATTATTTTAAGACTTTTTTGACAGTGTGGAACCGACTGTACGGCCGGTTCTGAATCTACTGGCATGCGGTGTTCGCGTATTCATTTCAGCTTTGTGCCTCGCTGGGGAACACCACGACGAGCAGCATCTTAAACGGTGCCGGCGCTTCCACGGCGTGCGGTATGCCTGCGGGCATCACGATGGTCTGCCCGGCGCCAAGAGAGTGCACATTGCCGCCGATGGTGACGGTTCCGGTGCCGTCGAGTATATACACGAGCGCGTCGCCCTTGGATTCATGCGAGCTGATCTCCTCGTTTGCGTCGAACGCGAACAGCGTCATGCTCACGGCTTTGTTCTGGACGAGCGTGCGGCTCACGATTTGTCCCGGCTGATAAGAGACGAGCTCCGCCATATTGAGGACTGTCTCCAGATCGATGTTTTTCAGTATCTTCATGATATTAAACCCCTTTCTTAATCTGTGATTCTTTTATATATCCGACACAAGACGTTTTTCTCCGGCAATCTGCTTTCCTTCTTCTTTTATCCCCGCAATTCTTCTTCCGTATTCTTCACATGCCGAAAGCGCTGTGTCATCCGGCTTCCAAAGCGTCTTTACGCCTTCCGTTACCTCAAAACCGGCATCTTCCATTGCGCGGGTGAGCTGACCGACCGATTCACCGCTCCAGCCATAGCTGCCGAACGCCGCCGCTTTTTTGCCTGTAAACTTGAGCCCTTTGATCATCTCGAGCAGCCCGCCGATGGCATACAGGTATCCGCGGTTGATGGTGGATGAGCCGATGAGCACCATTTTTGAGCGGAACACCTCGGTGATGATGTCGTTCTTGTCCTCCTTGGCTGCGTTAAACAGCTTCACGGTGACGGCATCGTCCTGCGCCTTTATGCCTGCCGCGATGGCCTGCGCCATAAGGCGGGTGGCGCCCCACATGGAATCGTACACGAGGGTGATCTGATTCTCCTGATACGAATCTGCCCATGCAAGATACTTTTTAACGATCTGCACGGGATCATCCTTCCAGATCACGCCGTGGCTCGGGCAGATCATATCGACCGGCAGCCCAAACCCCAATACCTCGTTTATCTTCTTCGTCACGAGCGGCGAAAAGGGGGTGAGTATATTTGCGTAATACTTGATCGCCTCGGCGTATAGCTCTGCGCTATCCACTGCGTCGTTATACAGCGATTCGGTGGCGTAATGCTGTCCGAACGCGTCGTTGGAAAACAATATGTTTTCGTCTGTCATATAGGTGAACATGCTGTCCGGCCAGTGCAGCATCGGCGCTTCTATGAATATCAGGCTGGAGCTGCCCAGCTTCAGCGTGTCTCCCGTTTTCACCGTGACAAAATTCCAGTCCTTATGATAATGCCCTTTGAGCGATTTTACACCGTTGGCGGTGCAGTAAATAGGCGTCTCGGGGATATGGCGCATCAGCTCCGGCAGTGCGCCGCTGTGATCCACTTCCGCGTGGTTCGCGACGATATAATCGATGCTGTTAAGGTCAATTTCCTCACTGAGGCGGGCGACAAATTCCTTGTCGTACGGCTGCCAAACAGTATCGATAAGCACCGTCTTTTCATCCCGAATGAGATACGAATTGTAGGACGAGCCTCTGCGCGTGGAATACTCGTCGCCGTGGAACTTTTTAAGCTCCCAGTCCACTTTGCCGACCCATGTCACCTTATCCGTTAAAGCCTTTCCCATCTGTCATACCCTCCTCTTTTTGTTCTGTTTCTAACTTAACACAATTTGAGAGTTCTATGTGTTGCATTTGCAACAATTTGGGTGTCTATTTTTAAATATTGGGAAAAACAAGCCGCTTTTGAGCTGGAAGGTGTTACACAGCAATGATGATATTAGCACGAAGAACAAATATTATAAAAATTCTCTAAATACCTTAGCACTTTATGTGTCTTGAAACGTCTTACATGTATGCAGCATGAGTGAAAATCGCTGAAAGGAGCTGCGCAATAAATGAAACGCTTCAAAATGGGAATCGCTATGGCGTCTTTATTCATAATCTTTATCTGCGGATGTCAGCCAACGCCGGAAAAAACAGCGGTGGTCTACGGAGGCGGTTTAGAGGAAAAGCTCCAGGGCTCTCCGGCGCCTTTTGGCGCTTATGACGCACCCGTGAGCTGGCAGGAGACGCTGGATATGAAAGGCAACGATACAAAGGTCGAGATCAACGCATCAATCAGCGTGCCGGATGTCACAGTTTTTCCTGTATATAAAGTGAAACAGACAGAGTTTAATGATTCACGCATCAAACCTTTGGTGGATTATTTCGCAAAAGGCAAAGATGTCATAAAGACCAAGGAACAAACAAAAGGAGAGCTTGAACAAGCGCTTATACTTGCGCAAAAAGATAACGATGATGAATGGGCGGCACAGTTGGAAGAAATGATCGAGACCGCGCCGGAAACTGTCCCCGACGAAATCATCACGAACTGGGATCCGACGCTATCGCTGTCCGGAAGCTTTTTGGCGGAAGACGGGGAATATGCCGAGATAAATG
>JAEWBO010000028.1 GCA_023391105.1 Bacillota bacterium | reverse complement strand
GTCATGCAGGAAGCGCTGGAAGCGTGGCCTGAGCAGCTTTTCAAATCATTGCTGCCGCGCGTCTACACGATCATCGGCGCCATCAACGACCGTTTCAGCCAAAAGCTGTGGCAGGCATTCCCGGGCGACTGGGATAAGATATCGAACATGTCCATCTTTGCCTACGACGAGATTCGCATGGCGAATATGTGTATTGCCGTGTGCAGCGCCGTCAACGGTGTGTCGCAGCTTCATGGCAACATACTCAAAACGCGCACGTTCCGCGACTTTTATGTGATTTTCCCCGACAAGTTCACGGCTGTGACCAACGGCATCACGCTGAGACGTTGGCTTGCCGCAAGCAATCCGGCCTTGACAACGCTCGTCAGCGATTATATTGGCGACGGATTTTTAAGCGATTACCGTGAATTGGAGCGGCTTAAGACGTTTGCGAATAAGCAAAGCTTTTTATCAGAATTTGCGCAGATTAAATCACAAAACAAAAAACGTCTCGCAGAGTATGTGTTCGAAAATCAGGGAATTGATATCAATCCTAACTTCTTGTTCGACGTTCAGGCGAAGCGTTTGCATGAATACAAACGGCAGCTGCTAAAGGTACTGCATATCCTGCATCTTTATAACCGTTTGACGCAGGACGAAACGTTTTCACTGCCTGTGCCGGTCGCGTTTTTATTCGCCGCAAAAGCGTCGCCCGGATATCGCAAGGCCAAGGATATCATCAGACTGGTCGGCGCGGTGGCAGACCTCGTGAACAACCATCCACGCACTAAAGACGTGATGAAGGTGGTCTTTCTCGAAAACTATAACGTATCACTCGCGGAAATGCTGATTCCCGCCGCAGATATAAGCGAACAGATATCCACAGCCGGGCGTGAAGCGTCGGGCACGGGCAATATGAAGTTTATGTTAAACGGGGCGCTGACGCTGGGCACCATGGATGGCGCTAATATTGAGATACTTGAGCATGTGGGGAAGGAAAACATTTTCATATTCGGAGCGCTTGCTAATGAGATCGCCAATATGGAAATGAATCATACATATCAGCCCAAGGCGTTGTTTGATGCCAACCAGGATATCCGCGAAGCGGTGTCGCGTCTGACAGATGGCACGCTGCCCGTTAATGACCCGCGCCGATTTGACGGAATCTACAACTCACTGCTTTATGGCGATTACGACAGAGCGGATAGATACTTCGTGCTCTACGACTTTGAAGCATATCGTGATATATTCGATACTGTTCTTAAAGCGTATACGGATAAGCCAAGCTGGACAAGAAAAGCCGCGATGAATACGGCATGCGCCGGATTCTTCAGCGCAGACAGGACGATTGACGAATACAACAGGCTAATATGGCGGCTGCGAAAATAAGGGCAAAGGGGCTAGGAATCCGATGCTGATCAATTACAGGAACGAAATGATGCACGACTCGACTATGCATAGCTATAGATATCCTGCGGGCGCGGTGGTGCAGGATCAGCCGCTTACACTGCGTTTCAAAACACGTCTCAGTCAAATCGGCAGCGTTTATGTTTGCTTGACAGGCGATGGCTTTCATCAGGATATCTTAATGTCACCGGATAACGGCTATTGGCGTGCAGGTTTTGCGGCGCCGTCTGAGCCGGGGGTCTACTGGTACTATTTTCGAGTAAATACCGATGACAAGATCGTGTATTATGGCACGGAGGGAAAGCGCAGAGGAGGTATCGGCTGTGCCTATACCGAACCGCCACCTGCTTATCAGCTTACCGTTTACAAAAAGGATTTTGACACGCCTTCTTGGTTTCGCAAAAGCGTGATGTACCAGATATTCCCCGACCGTTTCAAAAGAAGCGGTGAAGACACGGCTAAAGCGGGACTTGATTACCACCGTGGAAAGGGACGCTGTGTGTATGAACACAAGCGCTGGAATGAAGAGCCGCTTTATAAAGCACTGCCGGGAGAGACACACTATAATCCATGCGACTATTACGGCGGCACACTCAAGGGCATCGGGGAATCGCTGGCATACTTAAAAAGCCTTGGCGTTAATGTCTTATACATCAATCCGATATTTGAGTCAGCCTCCAATCATCGGTATAACACAGCGGACTACCACAGGATAGATCCCGTGCTGGGCAATAACGAAGATTTCAAGTCGTTATGCAAAGAAGCGGACAAGCAAGGCATACGTATCATGCTGGACGGCGTGTTTTCACATACCGGTTCTGACAGCATCTATTTCAACCGCGAGAAAGCATATGAGACCGAAGGTGCGGCGAACAGTCAAGATTCGCCGTATTACCCGTGGTATACGTTCGAGCATTATCCCGACAAGTATAAATGTTGGTGGGGGTTTGAGTCTTTGCCTGAGGTTAACGAGCAGAATCCGGATTGGCAGCGTTTTGTCATCACGGATGAGGACAGCGTGGTGCGCCACTGGATACGAGAGGGGTGCAGCGGTTACCGTCTCGACGTGGCCGATGAACTGCCCGATAATGTGCTGGCCATGATGTACAGCGCGGCCAAACAGCAAAACATAGACGCTGTGATGCTGGGCGAGGTCTGGGAGGACGCCACGACGAAATACAGTTATGGCTCACATCGCAAGTATGCGCTGGGCGGTATGCTGGATTCGGTGATGAACTATCCGCTTCGCAATGCGCTGGTGTCATTTTTTACGGGCCATACAAACGCGAGAGAGCTCAAGGACTTTTTGATCGAACAGGCATCCGTTTATCCAAAGCCCATGTATTACTCACTGATGAATCTGCTATCATCGCACGATATTGAGCGAATACGCACGGCGTTGAGCACACGTATTGATCCGCATTCTCTGACTCGCGAGCAGCAGGCGTCATTTCGGCTGAGTGACAGCCAAAATAAAAAGGGCGCAGCGCGTCAGCGTCTCGCTTCGGTTCTGCAGTTTGCTTTACCCGGTGTGCCATGCATTTATTATGGTGACGAAAAGGGCATGACAGGCTTCCTCGATCCGTTCAATCGTGGGCCGCTTCATACAGCTGATTATGACCTTACGATCCATTATCAAAATATTTCGCAGCTTCGCAGCAGTGCTGGCGCAATGGCGACAGGGCATGTGGCGTTTTTCTCACCCGACGAAGACTGCATCGGTGTTCTGCGTTATGTCATGAACGAAAAGGACGCGCTTGACTGTTCGGCGCAAGACGGCATATACCTTATCGCGGTTAACCGCGCCCAAGATGACAAACGTGTGGTGTTTGATTTCGCGGGAAATATATCACTGATGTCACAGGAGCAGCAATCGCAATTGCGACCTGCGCTTAGCGGCGAAGCAACATGCCTGCTGACAGATGAAAAATATCAGCTTAACGACGGTCTGCTGGAAATAAAAATGCCAGGCGGCAAAGCTGTTTGGCTCAAGATATTATAAAATAATTAGGAGACACACATGACATATCAGGATACATATAAACAATGGCTGAATTCTGTGGACGATGACAAGCTTCGCGAAGAACTGGAAGCGATTCAAGATGATGATAATGAGATAAAGGAACGGTTTTTAAATGACCTGCCGTTTGGCACAGCAGGTCTGCGCGGCATTATCGGCGCAGGCATTGCGCGTATGAACACATATACGGTCGCGCGCGCCACGCAGGGGCTTTCAGATTACTTAAAATCGACGGGTAACGCCGAAAACGGCATGGTTATTGCTTACGATTCACGGCTCTACTCACGCGAGTTTGCCGAAGAAACGGCTTGCGTTTTTGCGGGAAACGGCATCAAAACGCGCCTGTTTAAGCAGCTGACGAGCGTGCCGGAGCTTTCGTTTGCGGTTCGTTATTTTAAAGCAGACGGGGGTATTGTTATCACCGCGAGCCATAACCCGATGGCGTACAACGGTTACAAAGTCTATGCCTCATACGGCGGTCAGCTGGGGCCCGAGGAAAGCCTCGCGGTGACCGCGTGCATACAAAAGGTGGATGCGTTTAGCGGCATCAAAAAAGTAAGTCTTGAGGAAGGCATTAATAGCGGACTCGTTGAGGAAATTGGTGAGGAAATTGACGCGCGTTATTACGAGAAGCTTCTGACACTTTGCGATAAGGATGAGGCGAAAAACCTGAAGGTGGTGTATACACCGCTGCATGGTTCGGGGCTGCGTTCGGTGATGAACGTATTGCCGGCGGCTGGTATAACGAACCTTACGGTGGTGGAGCAGCAACGGGAGCCGGACGGCCGTTTTCCCACGATAAAGTCGCCCAACCCGGAAGACGCCGGTGCGATGAAGATGGCGATTGAACTGGCCAAAAAGATAGACGCTGATCTGGCGTTTGGCACCGACCCGGATGCCGACCGTATGGGCGCAGCCGTGCGCGACAAGGACGGCTCATATCGAATGCTCACAGGCAACCAGATTGCATGCATAATGATTGAATACCTTCTTGAAAAAAGAAAACAGAACGGCTGCTTGAAACCGACGGATTATATTATCAAATCCTTCGTGTCCACCACGATGGCAGATGCCATCGCCAAGCATTACGGCATCGTGTGCCATACCGTGCTCACGGGTTTCCGGTTTATCTCTGAAATTATCACGCAGAACGAAAACACCGGTGCTGAATTCATATTCGGCTTTGAGGAGAGCTACGGCTTCCTAGCTGGCACGTTTACGCGAGACAAGGATGGCGTACTGGGCGCGCTGCTGCTCTGCAAGGCGGCACAGTATTATCAGACACAGGGCAAGAGTCTGCTGGAGGTGCTGAGTTCGCTTTATGAGAGATATGGGTTCTATGCCGAAGGCATCAAAAACATGGTGTTTGAGGGGCTTGATGGTATGGAGAAAATGAAAGCTATCATGACGAGCCTGCGAGATAAACCGATTTCTGAAATTGGCGGAATAAAAGTGCTTATCACTGAGGACTACCAATCGCGTCTGCGTACGGATGCCGCGGGCAATACAGAAGCGCTGACGCTGCCAAAGTCGAATGCGCTGCGTTTCCTGCTGGAAGACGGAGCGTGGGCGTGCATTCGGCCTTCGGGCACGGAACCAAAGATTAAAGCGTATTTTGCAGCATGTGCTCAAAAGAAAGAAGAAGCGCAAAGCAAGCTTGAGAACATCGCCGCATATTTTGACGGCCTGATATAAAACAAATGCTGATAAGCCGCCTTTTGGCGGCTTTTCAAGTCGGTAAACGAACAGAAACTTAACAAATTCGCATGTTGACAAACAAGATGATGTTTGTTAATATCATACTAATAAAGGCGTAGATGGAGACAGGTCTGGCGTATATGACTTGAAGAGAGTCGGTGGGTGGTGAGAACCGACAGCATAGCGCAGGACGAATCCCTCCGGAGCTGCGTGTCGAACCGAGTAGACATGGCCGGGTCATACCGTTATCGAATGGGGGCTTGACAGAGCCTTAGAGGTGGTCTTTGTATAAAGACAAGTAGAGTGGTACCGCGAAGTTGTTTTAGCAGCTGCGTCTCTTCGTATAACAGGAGGAGAATGCGGTTTTTTTATTATACAGGAAAGGAAATTTTATTATGCAGCGTGTGATATCGTTTATCGTATCCAACCAGCCCGGTGTCCTGTCGCGAATTTCCGGTCTCATCAGCAGACGGGGTTTTAATATTGAGAGCTTAACAGTCGGGGTAACAAGCAACCCCGCCCTTTCAAGAATCACAATCGTCATGTGTGCCGAGGATGCGGTGATTGAACAGGTGGTCAAACAGTTTGATAAGCTTCTTGACGTGAAAGCGATAAAGGAGATACCGACTCAAGACGGCATCTTCCGCGAGATCGCGCTTGTCAAAATCAGCACTGACGGCGTGGATAAGAAGCAGCTTATGGCGGATATAGAGTCGCGCGCGGGCATTGTGCTTAATATTGCTGAAAAGTGTGTCACTATTCAGATCAGCGGCATCATTTCGTTTATCAATGAAAGTATCGAGCTGTTTAAGAAAAACTATTATGTTGTCGAGCTTGCGCGCACAGGCATGGTTGCCCTGGAGATGGGCGATACACAGCTTTATAACAGTCAGACAGCCGTTATGCAAAAGACATAAGCGTACTTTATACACGAAAATTATAATATATCAAAGGAGATTATTGAAAGTGGCTAAATTATATTATCAGTCGGATTGTAACAGAGAGTATCTTGCGGACAAAATGATCGCGGTCATTGGCTTTGGCAGCCAGGGTCATGCGCACGCGCTTAATTTGCATGAGTCCGGACATAACGTGATTGTTGGTCTTTATGAGGGCAGCAAGTCTTGGAAAAAGGCCGAGGAGCAGGGCTTAAAGGTGGCCACAGCGGCGGAGGCTGCCAAGCAGGCGGACGTCATTGTTATTCTCGTCAATGATGAGTTGCAGCCCAAAATCTATGAGGAATCGGTGAAGCCATATCTCACAGAAGGCAAATACCTTATGTTCGCACACGGCTTTAATATCCATTTCGGACAGATCAAGCCGCCTGCAAACGTCGGCGTGTTTATGGTAGCGCCCAAGGGCCCGGGACACACGGTTCGTAGCGAATACGTGGCGGGCAAAGGCGTGCCGTGTCTCATCGCTGTGGCGCAGGATCCGACTGGGGATACACTTAATGTGGGTCTTGCCTATGCTGAAGGCATTGGCGGCGCACGTTCAGGCATACTTGCCACGACCTTTCGTGAAGAAACGGAGACAGACCTTTTTGGAGAACAGGCCGTGCTCTGCGGCGGTGTGTCCGAGCTCATGAAAGCCGGTTTCGATACGCTTGTGGAAGCAGGTTATGAGCCGGAAAGCGCATATTTTGAGTGCATTCATGAAATGAAGCTTATCGTTGATATGATTAACAAGGGTGGCCTTTCTTACATGCGTTATTCCATCAGCGATACGGCTGAATTTGGCGACTATTCAATTGGACGCCGCATTATTACGGACGAAACACGCAATGAAATGAAAAAAGTGTTAAAGGAGATCCAAGAAGGCGTTTTCGCAAGCCGTTGGATTTCTGAAAACAAAGCAGGTCGACCGGGATTCATTTCCAGACGGCGTATTGAGAGAGAACTGCCTGTTGAAAAGGTGGGCAAGGAACTCAGAACAATGATGCCTTGGCAGGAAGAACCCGAATTTTAGGAAACACTGAAAAAATCAGCGTTTCTGATACGCCCCATAAAAGGAGCAGGATCATGAGTAGCAAGGTAGAAATATTCGATTCCACGCTGCGTGATGGCGCGCAGGCGCGTGGTATTAACTATTCGCTGTCCGACAAATTGCAGATGCTGACATTGCTGGACAGTTTAGGAGTTGATTATATAGAGGCAGGGAATCCTGCCTCTAATCCTAAGGAACGGCAGTTTTTTGAGGAAGCAGTCAAAATGCCGCTGAAAAATGCGCGTCTGGTGGCTTTTGGCAGCACACGGCGCAAAAACACGCCCATTGAAGAAGATCTTGGCGTCAAAGCGTTGATGGAAGCAGGAACGGGTGCGGTCGCGGTGTTCGGAAAGTCTTGGGATCTTCATGCAACCGAAGTGATCGGGACAACGCTGGATGAAAACTTAAATATGATCTATGACACGTTGAAGTTCCTAAAGGACAACGGCAAAGAGGTCATATTTGACGCTGAACACTTTTTTGACGGCTATAAAGCCAATTCCGCATACGCCATTGACGTGATTAAGACGGCTTGCCGTGCGGGTGCTGACGTGATCGTGCTGTGCGACACAAACGGCGGTACCATGCCGGGTGAGCTTAAAGCGGCTGTTCAAGCTTCTATGGATGCTGTTGATACAAGGCTCGGTATACACGCCCATAACGATACCGATCTCGCGGTGGCCAACTCCATTATTGCGGTGCAAATGGGTGCATGCCACGTGCAGGGCACGCTGCTGGGTTATGGCGAACGCAGCGGCAACGCAAGGCTCTCGTCCATCATACCGAATCTTCAGCTTAAGCTTGGTTACGAATGTATTGGTGACAATATACAAAAGCTTTATTCGGTGGCGCGTGAAGCAGCAGAGATCACAAATCTGCCGTTCGATGAAACGCTGCCATATGTGGGACGCAATGCGTTTGCGCACAAGGGTGGCATGCACATCGACGGGCTCTGTAAGGCGAAAGGTTCATTTGAGCATATTGAGCCGTCCATCGTGGGCAACAACCGTGAGTTTCTGTTGTCTGAGGTCGCAGGGAAAAGCGCGATGGCCGAGAAGCTCAAGGATATCTTTCCGGACGTCGCTGAGAACAAGGAGCAGGTCGGGCGTCTCATGGAAACGCTCAAGAACCTGGAAAGCGAAGGTTATAGCTACGAAGGCGCGGAAAGCAGCTTTAAGCTTTTCGTGATGAAGGAGCTCTCCCTGCTTAAGTCAAAATTCTCGCTTGTGCATTTCAAGGTGAGCGACGAACCCACGAACGAAAACACTTTCGGCGCTTATGCGGTGGTCAAGGTGGATGTAGACGGTGAAAACCGCATGGCGGCAGCGGAGGGCAACGGCCCTGTCAACGCGCTCGACAAGGCTTTGCGCGAGGCATTGGGAGCTTTCTTCCCGAAGCTCAAAGAAGTGACGCTGACGGATTACAAGGTGCGTGTCCTCGATACGGATGCGGCCACGGCAGCCAAGGTGCGCGTTGTCATCGAGTCCAGCGACGGAGAAAATTTCTGGCGTACGATGGGGGTATCCACCGACGTGATTGAAGCGAGCCTGTTCGCGCTCATCGATTCAATTGATTATTTGCTGCTGGACGCATAACGGATTGAAAGTTTAACGAGGTGAAGCAATGGAAAAAAGGATTGCAGTGATACCGGGCGACGGAATCGGCCCGGAGGTGATAGACGAAACGCTCCGCGTGCTGGGGCATGCTGTCAAGGGTTCGGGACTAACGCTTAAGTACACTCATTATCTTGCCGGCGGCTGCGCGATTGACACCAAGGGATGCCCGTTGCCCGAGGAGACGCTAAAAGGCGCTCTTGAGAGCGACGCCGTGCTATTAGGTGCTGTCGGCGGCTGGAAGTGGGATACGCTTCCAGCCAACATGCGCCCAGAAAATGCGCTGCTCGACTTGCGAGCGGGCCTTGGACTGTTTGCGAATCTGCGCCCCGCCCTGCTTTATAAGGAGCTGGCGTCAGCGTGCCCGTTAAAGCCGTCTCTGACAGAGAACGGGCTTGATATCATTGTGATCCGAGAGCTAACCGGCGGCTTGTACTTTGGCAAAAAGGAACGCGGTGAGGATTGGGCGTACGACACGATGCGATACAGCGAGCCTGAAGTGCGTCGTATCGCGCATGTGGCAATGAAAACGGCGATGACCCGTAAAAAACAGGTTGTCAGCGTCGATAAGGCGAACATACTTGAATCATCACGGCTATGGCGTAGTGTGGTGATTGAAGTGGCGAAGGAATACCCTGAGATCACGCTTTCGCACATGTATGTGGACAACGCCGCCATGCAGCTTGTCAGGTATCCCAAGCAGTTTGACGTGATTGTGACGGAGAACATGTTCGGCGATATACTTTCAGACGAAGCCGCGATGATCACGGGAAGTATTGGGATGCTGCCGTCTGCCAGCCTTGGTTCATCCACGCTCGGTATGTACGAGCCCGTTCATGGCAGCGCGCCGGATATCGCGGGGCAGGGGATAGCGAACCCGCTCGCCACAATACTATCGGCAGCGATGATGCTCAGACATTCGCTTGATTGTGACGACATTGCAAAGAATATCGAGAAAGCGGTAAGCCGGGCGCTGGAAAGCGGTGCGCGTACCAAGGATATTGCGCTTGCGGATGAGAAAACAGTGTCTACCTCAGAGATGGCGGATATTGTGATCGGATTTTTGGAGGCATAAAATGATCAGTGACAGCGTAAAAAAAGGCGCGGACAGAGCGCCGCATCGTTCTTTATTTAAAGCCATGGGATATACGGACGAGGAGATTTCCCGCCCGCTTGTGGGTATCGTCCATGCAAAAAGCGAAATTGTACCCGGCCATATTCATCTGGATAAAATCGCCAGTGCAGTGGCCGATGGCATTCGTATGGCAGGCGGTACGCCCATTATGGTTCCTTCCATCGGTGTCTGCGACGGCATAGCGATGGGACACGCGGGCATGCGTTATTCACTCGCAACACGTGAGCTTATTGCCGATTCTATAGAGTCAATGGTGATGGCGCATGGCTTTGATGCGGTGGCGTTTGTGCCAAACTGCGATAAAGTCGTACCCGGTATGCTTATGGCTGCTGCGCGCGTCAACCGTCCGTCCATATTTGTCTCCGGCGGCCCCATGCTTCCGGGCAAGGATTTAGACGGTGTTGACGCAAGCCTGACCACAATATTTGAAGCGGTGGGTGCTTACAGTGCGGGTAAGCTGGGCATTGAAGACTTAAATAAGCTCGAAAACTCCGTTTGTCCGGGCTGCGGCTCGTGCTCCGGCATGTTCACGGCGAACAGTATGAACTGCCTCACAGAAGCGCTTGGCATGGCGATGCGCGGCAACGGCACAATCCCTGCTGTGAACGCGGCGCGTATTCGCTTCGCAAAGCAGAGCGGCATGCAGCTTATGAAGCTGCTGGAAATGAATCTGTGCCCGCGCGATATCATGACACAGGATGCGTTTGAGAATGGGCTGTCGCTGGACATGGCACTCGGATGTTCGACCAACTCGGTGCTGCATCTGCCTGCCATCGCGAACGAATGCGGCATCCAGTTGAGCTTGGAACTTGTGGATGAAATCAGCATGAGAACGCCGAACCTATGCAAGCTGGCACCGGCCAGCCGCACGCATATCGTTGATTTGCACGCAGCGGGCGGTGTCTATGCGGTGCTGGGCGAGCTGGGTAAGCACGGCCTTATCAAAGCAGACTCGAAATGTGTCGCAGCAACGACAATCGGTGAGGCCGTCAAGGATGCTGTTATACTGGATAACAACGTGATCAAGAGCTTTGACGCGCCGTATTCAACACAGGGAGGTATCGCGGTGCTGCGCGGCAACATCGCCCCGGATGGCTGTGTCGTTAAGCAATCCGCTGTCGCTCCCGAA
This sequence comes from Bacillota bacterium, assembly GCA_023391105.1. Taxonomy (GTDB): domain Bacteria; phylum Bacillota; class Clostridia; order Christensenellales; family SZUA-584; genus SZUA-584. The sequence goes on along the minus strand of JAEWBO010000028.1, from coordinate 5,114 downwards.
ATGATGGTGCACAGCGGCCCTGCGCGTGTCTTCGATTGCGAAGAGGCAGCAATCGCGGCGATATACGATAAAAAGATCAAAGACGGTGATGTCATCGTCATACGCTACGAAGGCCCGTCGGGTGGGCCGGGTATGCGCGAAATGCTTGGGCCCACATCAGCACTTGCCGGCATGGGAATGGATAAAACCGTGGCGCTCATCACAGACGGGCGCTTCAGCGGCGCGACGAGAGGCGCCGCCATTGGTCATGTGTCTCCCGAGGCGCAGGCTGGCGGCACCATTGCAGTGATCGAAGAAGGCGATACGATCGAGATCAACATACCCGCGAGAAAGATCACACTATGCGTAGAGCAAGGCACGATCGATAAGCGGCTGGCCAGCCTTGATAAACGCGAGCTAAGCGTGAAAAGCGGGTGGCTTTACAGATACGCACGACTGGTGTCCTCGGCGGACAAGGGCGCAATTCTTCAATGAGGAGGAAACGTATATGCAATTGACAGGCGTACAAATTATCATGGAGTGCTTGAAGCGCGAAAACGTGGATACTGTTTTTGGTTATCCGGGCGGCAAGGTCATCAAGCTCTATGACGCACTATATGATGAAAGATCGACAATTAACCATATTGAAACCGCGCATGAGCAGGGCGCGTCGCATGCGGCAGACGGATATGCGCGCGCGACAGGCAAGGTGGGCGTTTGCATTGCAACGTCCGGCCCGGGCTGTACCAATCTTGTGACGGGGTTGGCTACGGCTTATATGGATTCCATTCCTATGGTGGCCATCACGGGCAACGTGCCCGCGAGTCTGCTGGGCACCGACAGCTTTCAAGAAGTTGACATCATGGGCGTATCGATGCCCATCACCAAGCACAACTACCAGATCAAGGATGTCACTCGCATATCGGATGTGTTCCAAGAGGCGTTTGCGTTTGCACGGTGTGGCCGGCCCGGCCCGGTGCTTATCGACATCACAAGCGATCTGTTTGCACAGGTTTGTGAGTATACGCCGCCTGAAGAAGAATGCGTCATTGCCTGCAAGTATTCCGAAGTGCCGACGGAAGAAATAAAGGCGCTTGTGGAGAAAGCGGAAAGACCCGTTATCCTTGCAGGTGGCGGTGTGGTGCTTTCCGGAGCGAGCGATGAGCTATTTGAGCTTGCTGAGCGCATAGACGCCCCTGTGGCCAGCACGTTGATGGGGGTGAGTGCATTCCCGTCTAAGCATCCGTATTATATGGGTCTTGTCGGCATGCACGGCACGAAGGCCAGCAACATGGCGTTTCAGAACTGTGATTTGCTGCTTGTGCTGGGTGCGCGCTTCAGTGACAGGGTGACGGGCGATGTCAGCCAATTTGCTTCGCATGCGAAGATCATACAAATCGATATTGACGCGTCAGAAGTCAACAAGAATATTCCCACGCATGTGCACGTGATTCAGGACATCAAGACAGCATTGCAGATATTAAATCCGCAAATGCCGGAGAAAAAGCATCCTGAATGGGTCAAGAGCGTAAACGAATGGAAAACGGAGAACGAAGCGCACATTCCGGAAAATCATCTGCCCAAGCAGATTCTGGAGGCCATCGACGATAGCCTCGGTGAGGACACGATGATCGTCACGGATGTGGGTCAGCACCAGATGTGGACGGCGCAGTATTATCCGTTTAAAAAGCATAATAAGTTCTTAACATCGGGCGGCCTTGGCACGATGGGCTATGGCCTGGGCGCGGCAATCGGCGCGCAGGTGGCAAGCCCGGAGAAAAAGGTGATACATATCACGGGTGATGGGTGTCTGCGCATGAATCTCAATGAAATGGCGACGACGACACGATATAACATTCCTGTTATCACGATACTGTTCGATAATAACACGCTCGGCATGGTGCGTCAGTGGCAAACATTATTCTTCGATAAGCGTCATTCAGAGACCACGCTGCCGCCGCTTGATTTTTGTGCCATCGCGCGCGGCTTTGGGTACTTCGCGCAGAAAATCGACAACGTGGAAGCGTTCCGGCAGGCGCTGCAAGCAGCGCTTGCGCATAACGGGCCGTCGCTGATTCACTGCATCATTGATCAAGATACCATGGTGCTGCCTATGGTCGCGCCCGGCGCGTCAATTGATAAGATTGTGATGAGCATATCGTAAGAATTAAGAATGAATAGTTAAGAATTGATCCGAAAGGTCTTTGTGAAAACAGAGGCCTTTTTCTTTGCGCGCAAATTGTTGTGAACGACCTCTGCGACGTTCATCATAAAGAAATGGAAATATAAAAGAGACTGTTAATAACATAACAGCCTCTTCGCAAAACTAAAGTATTATTTCACCAGCTTCGCGCCTTCGTCAAACGCCTTTTCGTTGACTGGAATCAGATGCGCCTTGCCTTTGCCCAGCACATATTCCACCGCTTCGATAACGCTTTTCTTGGAGACAGAGCCGGAGGACGCCACGTAAGCGCCCAGCATCACGATGTTGGCAACACGCGCGTTGCCCAGCTCCGCCGCGATGTCATTGACAGGGATGTAATGGACGTCGATATCGGAGCGCGTTGCTTTCTTATCAATCAGAGACGAGTTGACGAATAGCTTGCCGCCCGGCTTCAACGCACTTTCGTATTTGTCAAGAGACGGCTTGTTCATCACGATTACCGCATCGGCTTCCGTCACAACGGGGGAGCCGACAGGCTCATCCGATACGATCACGCAGCAGTTCGCCGTGCCGCCGCGCATCTCAGGGCCGTAAGATGGCAGCCAGGATACGTTCTTTTCCTCAATCATGCCTGCGTATGCCGTCAGCTGTCCCATAAGCAGCACGCCCTGTCCGCCGAAGCCCGCCATAATAATTTCGCTTGTCATATTATTTTGCCTCCTTGAACACGCCCAGCGGATAGTACGGAATCATGTTTTCCTTAAGCCACTTGATTGATTCAACGGGGGAGAGACCCCAGTTCGTCGGGCAGGTGGAAAGTATCTCGACAAGCGAGAAGCCCTTGCCGGACATCTGTGTGTCAAACGCTTTGCGTATGGCTTTTTTGGCCTTGTTGATATTGGGCACATCGTGCAGTGACACGCGTTCGATATATGCCGCGCCGTCCAGCGTGGAGAGCATTTCGGATACGCGCACAGGATATCCGCAGTGGCTCGCATCGCGCCCGAACGGCGACGTGGTTGTCTTTTGTCCCACAAGTGTTGTCGGCGCCATCTGACCGCCTGTCATGCCGTAAATCGCGTTGTTGATAAAAATAGTGGAGATTTTCTCGCCGCGCGCCGCAGCATGCACGATTTCGGCCGCACCGATAGAAGCCAAGTCGCCGTCACCCTGATACGTGAAGACGAGGTTATCAGGATGCACACGCTTCGCGCCCGTAGCCACAGCCGGCGCACGGCCATGTGCCGCTTCATACATGTCGATGTCGAAATATTTGTAGGCAAAAACCGCGCAGCCCACAGGGGCAATGCCGACAGCCTTGTCTTTAAGACCCATCTCTTCAATGCATTCGGCCACCAACCGATGCGCAATGCCATGCGTACAGCCCGGGCAATAGTGAAAAGGAACGTCAGTCATCACAGCACTCTTTTTAAATACAACAGCCATGCTACATTCCCTCCTTGATTTCTTTTAATTTCTCGATAATCTGTTTGGGCGTGGGGATAATGCCGCCCGTTGTTCCAAAGAAAGATACGGGATGTGCGCCGTTCGCAGCAAGACGGACATCCTCAACCATCTGACCTGTGCTCATCTCTACAGCAAGGAAGGCTTTTACCTTCTTGGCGGCGTCAGCGATCGGCTGCGACGGGAACGGCCATAAGGTGATGGGGCGAATAAGCCCTGCTTTGATACCAAACTCATTGCGCGCTTTGGTGATTGCGTTACGCGCAATGCGCGAAGTGGTGCCGTACGCCACGATGCAGATTTCGGCATCGTCCATCATATATTCTTCGTATTGCGTTTCGTTCTTCTCAATCTCATGGTATACGTTTTGCATCCGTGCATTGACAGCGCTCATCTCGTCCGATTCGATGTAAAGCGAGTTGATCACAGCACGATTTCTTGAACCGTCATAGCCCGTGGCCGCCCATGTTTTTTGGGGCAACTCGCGTTTTTTGGGTTCCTTGAATTCAACAGGCTCCATCATCTGGCCGATCATGCCGTCACCCAAGACCATCGCGGGCACGCGGTAGTAATCGGATGCTTCGAACGCTTCCATGACGCAGTCTGCCGCTTCCTGCACTGACGCGGGCGCGTAGACGATGAGACGGTAATCGCCATGTCCTCCGCCTTTAACGGCCTGAAAATAGTCACCCTGCGAAGGCAGTATGCCGCCAAGGCCGGGCCCGCTGCGTACGATGTTGACGATGACGCAGGGCAGCTCCGCGCAAGCGATATAGCTGATGCCTTCCTGCTTCAAGCTGATGCCAGGTGAAGATGATGATGTCATCACGCGCGCGCCAGCACCTGCCGCACCATAAACCATGTTAATCGCGGACACCTCGGATTCAGCTTGCAAAAATGTACCGCCGACCTCGGGCATACGCCGCGACATATACTCGGGAATTTGATTCTGAGGTGTAATCGGGTAACCAAAAAAATATCTGCACCCAGCCTGTATGGCCGCTTCCGCGATCGCCTCATTGCCTTTCATTAAAACTCTTGCCATTTTTATGCCACCTTATCAATATTGTTTAAGCCGTTTAAGCTCTCTTATTTCTCGACAGTCAACACAAAATCCGGGCACATCTTTGCGCAGTTCGCGCATCCGATGCACAACGCCATATCCGTGATTTCAACGGGATTATAGCCTTTTGCGTTGATGTTGTTCTTGGAAAGTATTACGATGTTTTTGGGGCACACCGTTACGCAAAGCCCACAGCCCTTGCAGGCATCTTTGTCAATCGTTACTTTTGCCACTGCTTTTCCCCTTTATGCCTTAGAATTATTATTTAACGATACCACATAAAAGAGAAAAAAGTCAATGACTCGGGCATTTTGTCAGTCTACGTTGTCAAATGATCTGTTACACTTTTGACAAAGTAATCCCTCCAGTACTGGAGGGGCGATTTTCGCCCCAGAATCAGCAGCGGAAAGTTGTTATCCCACCTCTGATATCGTCGCAATTGCT
>JAEWBO010000025.1 GCA_023391105.1 Bacillota bacterium | reverse complement strand
TCAGAAAGTCCATCTGGTTTTTAAATATCTCCTGAATTTCCTCCCACGGCTTTGTCTGCACGTTCTCGTTATCGACATTAATAATTTCGGACGGATTGTTCCAGGTTACCTTCACGATTTGATCATTCTGCACTTCAAACCAAAGATACTCGGGCTTCCATAAGTAGATCACTGCAGCATGATCAACCCCTGTGACTGTCGTGCCAATATGCTGGTTTACATAGGTCTCCTGCAAGCCGTTAAAGTCACGTGTATAGTAAAAGCTATAGCTATTCTCTCCTTTGCTGATAGCACTGAGCGACATATAATTAATCCCCATAGCATTGACGCATTGGTCAATTTGTACTTTCGACTTAATATATTCCGCATCACCTTCCAAAGCATCCGGAATCACAAACTTATCGGATGTATTGGTATTCGAATAATCAAATTTATTAGACTGAAAATAAAATCCAGAGCCGATTCTATCTGGAGGCCAGTTTACAAAACCTATAGATAGTGAAGCATCATTAACTGTTGCCAGCATGTTGGATTGTTGGCTGCCATCTCCCACATCAACCAGTTGATAGCCGGCTTGCTTCAACTCACTGTCATCCGGCGCTGTTTTCAATTGTTCTTCATAGTATTGAATTAAATCTTGATGCCCGTTAAGAAAGTTTTCTTTATGGTCTTCCGGAATTGGTTCCAAGGCACCCTCGAATGGAAGCATATCGTTCTCTACTCTGAATATCTGCTCTTTCGCATCCATGATCGACTGTTCAAGCTGTGATTTGGTAAGCTGATCTCCCTGATCATAAACCGTCGCATTAGGACAGAAGATTTTAGTAATTGTTTTTAGCTGGTCACCGCTTTTAAACATTTTCGGAGCGACCGACAACACGGGAAGCTTATCTGCAACCGTATGAATCATCACGGCATCCACGAGCAGGCGGTTGCCCGAGTCGTATTCCTTTTCATACGTCCATTTTTCTGCTGTTTCTTTAGCTTCTTGTGTGGCTGCTTCAGGCGGCATCGCTGTCTTTTGAATGTTCTCTTCGAGATTGATATCACCTTTATTGGTGGTGATGACTTCCTCAGGCGTAGGCTGACACGCTGTGAAAAAACAGCCCGTGAAAATGATAACAGTCAAGATAACTACTTTAAACCTTTTTGGTCTTATTGCTTTCATGTTTATTTTCACTCCTCAATATGTTTCCATAGTTACTCAGAGTTTGTCCATAAAAAACTAATCGTATATAAGACGTTTGTTAATCCCGAAAGTGCTACAGACTTTTCGAAATTTTTTTAAACAATACAAAATAACCACGATAGCATTCTTTATTACCATGTTATACCTTATTTATCTTTAGGATATACGACAGTTTGTGTGTTGTCAAGGCGCTGAGCACTTGCGTTTCCTGTGATTTGCATTTTCTATGAGATAGATACAGCTTTATAATAAAATTATATAGATATTGGCTTGGCTCCATGGAAGTGTGTGGCGAATATACGGCGCCTGTGCGCTATATTATCGTCAGCTTCGGCGCACGCGAAACACCCACGCCGCAAGGCACGTTTGAGATGGGCGACAGCTCCGTGCGCTTCGGCAAATTTGTCACATACGGCGTGTTCGGTCAGTATTGGCGGCAAATCACGCGCAGCATCTTCTGTCACTCGCTGATTTACGAATCAAAAAACGCGCGTAGCTATACCAATTCATACAACGAACTCGGCAAGCGTGTATCCCACGGCTGCGTGCGCATGCTCGTGCCCGACGCGTGTTGGATATACTATAATCTTGGCCCCGGCACCGTATACGAAATCATACGCGGCGACAAGAACGATAAAGAAGCCGCGGCGATCAAAACGCAGCTTATTTCACCCAAGAAACCGTATAACCGCCCGGCGCTGAAGGCCGGCGAGATACCCGTCACCGAGGCATGGCCCGGCTGGCAGGGCGACGCTTACGACCAATACACCGCCTATCTGGCATCACAAGCAGAACCTTTGACGGATTCACCATCGGACGCTGACGCTCAGGCATAGCTATACATATGCGGCAGGGGCGATCTGTGATTACCCGCTTTTGCTACAAGGTGACATACTGCGGTTCATGACCCGTATACGGCAAAAACTTTTTCAGCAAATCGTCCATGCGCAGCTTTAAGCTAGTCGTGTTCACGCACGGATGGCAGCCGACGAACTCCTGCTTGAGCAAGTCGCGGTCTATCATCAGCTTCACATCATGATTGTTGTCGTTCATCAGTCCAAGCACGCTCACCGACCCCGGCGTGATGTTCAGAAGCTTCTCCATGTAGGAAGCGTCCGCGAAGGACAGCCGTGTCGCTTGTATCTGCGCGGCCACCTCTCCCGCCTTGTAGCGTTTTTCGCCCGGCATCATGAGCAAATAAAACTCAGTTTTTCGTGAATTTGTGAGAAAGAGGTTCTTGCAAATGCTGATATCCAGCAGCCGTTCAACCTCGAGGCAGTCGTCCACTGTGGCCGTCGCGCCGTGATCCAGCCGCAAAAACGGAATACTCAGCTTCCCAAGCACCGCGTATGTGTCCATCTCTTTGTCGAGCCGCCCTTCGCTTTGCGGCGGCGTTGTGTGTATTTGTGTGTCTATCCAGATGCGTCCCATTACGAATCCTTTCACTTTTCAAAATAAAAAGCAGCCGATGAAGCTTTCTGCCCCGTCGCGCCGCTTCACTTATCACTGTTTATCAGCCAATCAGCTGGTATTCACTTTCTCGGAACAACCCCACAGCGACATCGACCACATCGGGATGATACAGCACGCCGCGATTGGACGTGATTTCATCAAGCGCGGCATCAAGCCCCAGGCTCGGGCGGTAAGGCCGATGCGTCATCATGGCCTCCAGTACGTCAGCTACGGAAATGATGCACGTTTCGATCCATATCTCGCTGCCCTTAAGCCCTCGCGGATACCCGCTGCCATTGAGCCGTTCGTGGTGCTGGTAGACGATCTCGGCCACAGGCCATGGCATCTCATAATCCTTTAAAACCTCGTAGCCCTTGTGCGCGTGCTCCTTGATGAGCTCGTATTCGAGCGGTGAAATCTGTCCCGGCTTGTTGAGTATATCCGTCGGCACCATAATTTTGCCCACATCGTGTATGCAGCCGATCACGTTAAGCCCTTCCACCATATCCGCAGACAGCCCCATTTCGCGCCCGATGTCACTGGCCAGCGCGCCCACGCGCCGCTGATGACCGGCCGTATACGGATCACGCAGATCCAGCATCGCCGCCGCCGCATACGCGGTGTTGAGCATCGCCTGACGCATCTTGCGCGTGCGCTCCTCCACCAGTCGCTCAAGGTTCTGCTTCTGGGCCACGTTTTCGCGCTCCAGACGCTGCTTTTCATCCAGCAGCTTTTTGTAACCGACTGCCTGACGAACAGCTTTAAGTAGATCATCACGCGATATCGGCTTGGCCAGATAATCGCGCGCCTCAAGGCGCACCGCATCCACCGCCGTTTCCACCGTCGGCTCGCCCGTCATCATGATGACCTGCACGTTGGATTGCTTGTTGTGTATGTCTTTAAGCAGCGAAACGCCCGAACGCCGCGGCATCACGATATCGGTAAGCACCGTGTCAAATTCGTGCGTGTTCAGCAGCTCCATCGCGACCTCAGCGTTTTCCGCTGTCATGACTTTATAACCGGCCCGCTTTAAAAACTCGCCTATCGTCACCCGAATGCTTTTTTCATCATCCACAACCAAAATATTCGTCATTCTTTATCCCTCCGCCTTACCGGATAACTCCCAGCCATTGTTCACCGGCAGATCTAATATTGCGCGCGTGTATTTACCAAGCTCCGTCTCAAAGTGGAGCAAACCGTGATGATCCTGCACAATTCCATGGCTGATGGACAGCCCAAGACCCGTGCCCTCATTTCGTGATTTTGTTGTGAAAAACGGATCAAACATCTTATCCTTCACATCGTCGGGTATGCCCATTCCATAATCTTCTACAGTCACTCTCACCCACTCACTGCCGTCTGTCCGCCTTAAATACGCGCTAGAAAGCACAATGCGTTTATCCTTATGTTCGTGCTTGTAACGGGTGTTAAGCGCGTCGCGCGCGTTCGTGATCAGATTCATGAGCACCTGCTGAATCTGTTGACTCCGGCACTTCACACTCGGCAGCTCCGGCGCAAGCGCCACATCCAGCGCGATCTTGTCGGTGCGAATGATCGTGCGAATCAGCAGCAGCGTTTCATTGATGATATCGTTCACCTGCGCGAGGCTATGCGTCTGCTTCTCCTGCCGCGCAAATTTCAAAAGATTCTTCACGATACCTGCGATTCTCTGGCCTTCCTTGATGATCTCACCACCGAACTCAATGACATCGGCGTCCACCCCGGGCGATTCGGTGATAAGCTGCGCATAATTGATAATGCCGCTCACGGGATTGTTGATCTCATGCGCCACGCCGCCCGCAAGTATGCCGATAGACTCAAGCTTTTGCTTTTGCCTGAGCTGCGCCTCCATGTTAAGCTTTTCTTTTTCAAGCTGTTTGCGCAAGGTGATGTCATGCAGAAAAACAAGCGCACCGTCTTCTCCGCCCAGCTGAAACGGCACAGCCGAGATTTCCACTTCAACGTGCCTGCCGTCCGGCTGAATAATTGTTTCTCTGACCATCTGCAGCGGTTTCTTGCTGACATGCAGCCGCTGAAAGCGCGCTGCCATCTTTTTTTGCGAAGCCGCTGAAAAATAAGGATATAACGGGGTTCCCAAAAGGTCTTGCTCTCTGGCAGCCCCGAACAGTTCCACCGTCGTATGGTTCACATATGAAAACACGCCGTCCATCTCGACAAAAACCCCGTCAGGCGCATTTTCTACAAAAAGCCGGAATCTTTTCTCGCTCTCGATAAGGCCCCGTTCTGTGCGCTTTCGCTCCGCGATATCCTGCACGATCATGTGAAACAGCTTTTTTCCGTCAATTTCTACACGACCCCCAAAAATTTCAACATCACGCTGCTGACCGTCGAAACGGTAGTGCTGTGTGTTGAAGCTATCCGTGCCCTTTTCGAACGCCTTGGGAAGCATTTCTCGGACAGTATTTTCACTGCACGTATCGATATCCCAGAGTTTTCTATCCTCATCGCCCGATAGTCCATAATACTGGCACGCGGCTGTGTTCGCGTCGCATATGCTGCCCGACTCACAGTCCACAAGAATTTGTACTGCGTTGTTGTTATGAAAAAGGGAATGATACCGCGCCTCGCTTTCCTGAACCCTCATCTGATTCTTTTTGGCCGCCGTGATATCAATATTGACGCCTGTCATACGCAGCGCGCGGCCCGCATCATCACGCACAGTGTTACCGATCGATTTCACATACCGAATGTCTCCATCCTTACGGACGATGCGGAATTCATCCTCGTACTCTTCCTGACCACGTACCGTTTTGGAGAGCCGCTCCTGAACCTTCATCACGTCTTCCGGATACACATAAGCCAGCCAATCCGCGAATGTACCCGAAAAAGCAGTGCTGTCTGCACCGCAAAGAACGCTCATTTGCGCGTCCCAAGACATGGCGCCGGTCGTCAAATCCCAGTCCCAGGTGCCCATCTGTGTCACACGCGAAGCAAGAGAATATTGCTCATTTACTCGTCTAAGGTTTTCTTTGAGCGCAATGACCGACGTTAAATCGTAGACAGTGTAGATCAGGCACGGCTCGTCATTAAACACCGTTTTGTCCAGAGAGATCAGCACCTGTCGCATCTCACCCGTTTTTGTATAAAGCGTGGTCTCATAGTCACGAACAGTCTCACCGTTATCCAGCCTGCCCACCATCACTTCCCGAACCTCTGGATCGTCAAATATACTGAGCTTGAAACCGAAGCTGCCGATCAGCTCCTCTTTTTCAAATCCAAACAGACGCATATAGCTGTCGTTTGCGTCAACAATCCGGCCGTCCCGAAGCGCCGATATCAATATCGCGGCCGGAGAGGACTGAAAAATCTTCCTGAACTGCTCCTCCTTTTGCCTGAGTACCTCTTCATCATGCACCCGGGATTGCGCCTGTTCTTTAAGGCGCTGTCTGTCTATCGCTGAGGACAGATCATCCTGCATGACTGCGGCATACTGTGCGAGCAGCTGCTGAGACCAGTTCCAAAACTTTGTTTCCTTTTTATCAAGAATACAGATCACGCCAAAAACCTGTCTTGATGGCCAGAATATCGGAAATCCCATATAAGACGTCAGCCCCTGGGTCATATGCTTCCATTCATCTTCCTTCAGGCTGTTGTTCACGATCAGCTTTTTTTGTGTGTCTATCACCTTTTTGCTATATTCAACAGCAGCCGCCATCAGCGCGTTGGCTGTGCCCTCCATACCGATCTTCCCGCAGCTTTTGAGTATCACTTCAGCGCCCTGTACAGTTGAACGTATGACAAAAGCACCCGGACTTTCCGTGATCTCGGAAATCAGCTTCAGCATACCTTTCCACTTTTTGTTTGCATCAATATTTAACAAATCGTTTGTCTCACTCATCGTCCGCTCAAAACCCCTTCAGATTCCGTCTCCGGTTGTATAGATAAACCATGTCTTAATATGACTAACTATTATTTTCTAAAATTGTTCATATAATATGAGTATTGCTATATATGAAGCAAACTCTTCAATATTTTCATTATAATCTTTACGAAAGGGCATCAAAAATATATATCGACAACGGCCGAAGCTGTGGTGTGATTGGTGGTGTCAATGTATTGATAGTATTTTTTAGCCTTGCAATGAGTCTAATCGAAACCCCATGTGCAATTGACCGTTTGTTATTTTTATCACATTTTGTGCTATTATATAACATTAACCAACAATATCGCAACTTTATCCGGCAAATAAATATCGCGCAAGTTGGTTGTCAAAAACCCCTATTTATTTGTGCCGCAGCATAGTATAATGCTATCATAAAACATGTTTTAAAATCCATGAGCGCAAATATCCTGTTCGATTAATTTCAAATTTGAAAGAACAGGCTTGATTTTAAAGAATATAAGCTGTGTGACGTTAATTGAACCCGGATATCACGTTCAGAATAAGCGCTCTCAGGGAGAACACGGCAAGCTTGGCAAAAAGTAAGACGTAATCTTTACGTATTTGTTACAAAAGTATTGCAGTGTGCCGCCTTTTCTGATAGAATGAAGGCAAGTATTGATAAAGAGGCGGATTTGTCCGTTGCCTAAGACCAACAAATTCAAGGATTGAGAGGCGAACGAATGAAGAGACATGCGAAGAAATCAAGTATTAATATAGGCCGGATGGTGACCCGTTTGCGTATTATACTGCGCCGCAGTATAAGGCGTATGGCTGAAGCAATTCCGATGAGCCGTTTAGGCCAAAGAAATGCGGCACCTGTTGCAGCGGTCACACGGCAGCGAACAGGACGCAAGCGGGCTTTACGCGTTAAGAATGTCAAACGCTTGGCAGCCATCGCGGGCGCCGTGGTGGTTGTGGCAGTGACTTTGATACTTGTCACTTCACTTGGCGGCCCGAAACCTGTCTCGAACAACGAGGTTGCAGTCGCGGGGGATACCCTCGCTGCAAAAGCGGACAACCTTATGGTCAAGGCGAACAATGCACCGCCCATTCCCACCACACCTCCTGAATCCAAGGTATCGCTTGCGATGCCGGTGTTCCAGCCGGTATCCATTTCTCCGGGAACAGAGGCCATCGTGGTGGCAGACCTGCAGACACGGCTTATGGAGCTCGACTATATGGATGAAGACGAGCCGGGTGATGTTTTTGAAGAGACCACCAAGCTGGCCGTCGAGCATTTTCAGGCGCAGCATGAGCTGCCCGTAACCGGCACAGTGGATCAGCAGACATATGACCTGCTGATGTCGGATCAAGCAAAGTATTACACGATTACCATAGGCGCGGAAGACACGGACGTCAACGAGCTTCAGCTGCGCCTTTATGAGCTTGGCTATCTAGCCAAGGACAAAACCACCGGCTATTTCGGCACGGATACCGAAGCCGCGGTGATGAAGCTCCAGAAGCTCAACGGGCTTTCGGAGGATGGCAAGGTGGGCAAAGACACGCGTGAAATGCTCTATTCTGAGGATGCCAAGCCCAATATGTATGCGTATGGCGAAAAGAGCCCCGAGATTCTTGAATATCAGGAGCGTCTCAGAAAGCTTGGTTATTTGACGACAGAACCGGATGGTACGTTCGGTGAGGATACAAAAGCAGCTGTGAAGCGATTTCAAGAAAGCAGCGGCCTTGTGGTGGACGGCTATATCGGCCCCACCACCAAAGACACATTGATGTCTGATGACGCGCAGGGCAACGCTCTTTCAATCGGCGCAAAGGGCGATGATGTTCAGCGTGTGCAGGAACGCCTTAAAGCGCTCGGCTATACGAAAAAGGTCACGGGCTATTTCGGTTCAGATACCGATGCGGCTGTGAAAAATTTTCAGAGCACCAATAAGCTGAAGGCGGATGGCAAGGTAGGCGCTCAAACAATGAACACGCTGATGTCAGACGGCGCGAAAAAATATAAGAAGCCAGCCAGTTCAAGTTCCGGCGGTTCGAGCGGTTCGGGCGGCTCCGGCAGCTCCGGCAGCTCCGGCGGCGGTGGTTCCCCAGCAAACGTTTCAGGCGCAAATGTAGACTCTTTCATCTCTGTAGCCGAGTCCAAGATTGGCAGCAAGTATGTGCGCGGCGCGAAGGGCGCCAATTCATTTGACTGCTCCGGCTTCGTATACTGGTGCCTCAATCAGGTGGGCGTTAACCAAAGCTATATGACCTCGGGCTCATGGGCGAAAAGCTCAAAATACCCCAAGATCGATAATATGGGCGATATGCAGCGCGGTGACATTATCGTCTTCAAAGGACACGTGGCCATATATGCGGGCGACGGTGTGATGATCGACGCATCATCCAGCAAGGGTAAGGTTGTCAAGCGTGGCTCTACCGGTTCTTGGTCGAAGCGCAACTTCATCTGTGCGTTCCGCGTGTTCTAAGGAAGCACTGATTAATTGAGGAGATAGACTGATACATGAAGAAACTTGTTGTGATGATACTGCTGGCTTTGGTGCTTATCTCCAGCGCATGCGCAAAGGGTGACGGCGAGACGGTTACGCCCTCTGCCACGGTTGAGCAGAGCGAAGCTCCGACGGCCACAGCAACACCCACGCCTGATTTTTCCGGGACAGATTTCTCAGGAAACTGGCATGTTTCAGAGATTATCGACTCGAACGGCATGGCAGTTACCGATGCAGAAAAACAAAACCTCGGCGCAGGGTTTATATTGGAGCTGCTGCCGGACAGCACATATTTTGTGTATAATCAGGACGGCAAGGTGCTCGGTCAGGGCACATACAGCGTGGCACTCAACCAACTTATTCTGACAGCAAACAGTGCTGAAACCGCTTATGAAATTGTCGATGCGGATACGCTTCGCATCATTCAACCCGATACCAGCATCACAATAATGAAACGTGAAGTGATCGAGGCAGCCGAAGGCGAAGATCAGATTCCCGAAGACGATACGGGCGATACCGGCGATACGGACAATGCCGAAGGTGATTTTGGGGATGAACCTGCAGAAGACACCACATCCCCGCCTGATCCGGCTGCAACTGACAACACCGAACCGACGGCTACAGACCCGGCAGAGGGCACGCCCGCAACCACAGAATAGCATTATGTAAAACATAACTCATCTATCAAAGGAGCCTCTGCGCTCCTTTTTTTATGCCCGCAAAGCTTGCTCTTCACTTTTTAGTAGAAAAAATGTAAAATATTTATGAAATAGATAGCACTTTTGGTGTTTTGAAACGTCTTATATACATAGAAAGTAAAAGGAGTCAATAATCATGAAAATTGTATTTTCTCAGACAGACCCGCAATTTGAGAGATTGTCCCACATAATGGATATCCCGCTGCCTGCCTCAGCTCCCTTGGCTGATCCAAAATACTTTTTGGGCATCAATGAGGACGCGATCATTCTCCGCCTCAACGAATCAAAAAGGGAGCAGCGACGAATCACGCTCACAAAGTTTTCCGCCGTTTTTGGCGTGTTCACAGCGATAGCCATGCTTCTGACATTTTCACGGGAAGCCAGAGCTTTCGTGCGCGATGTTTTCTATTCCGTGGCAGAATGGTTCTCTCCCGAACAGAACGAATCCGGTGTGACCTTTGATATCAAAGACAGCACACACAGCTTTTCGCCGGATGCCAGCCAGATTGAATCTGGTGAAAAACAAGTCTTCAAAGACCTCAGTGAAGTGGACAAGCTTTACAGCCACAGCATCTTTGCGATGGATAACGCTGTATTCTCTTTGTCGGATGGGTACATTCAGGACAAAATCATCTGCCTGAACTACAAGACAGATGTGTCTCATGTGCAAATCATCGCCGAACCCATCCAGAGCAGCGGCAGCATCGTCTATCAATTCAATGATGCCGAATTCGATAAAACGGAAGTAGCAGAGCTTGGCACGTTCTATCACAGGCTTGAGGACGACGGTACTCTTTTTGGCTGCATCATGACCGACGACACAAGCATTATCGTCCGTGCTGACAATGCTTCGTCCGATCTGCTTGATCAAATTGTGCACTCAATCTGCCGCTACCGTTGACCGTATGAAAAGCAACTATGAGCTGTTCGCGTCGATATGGGAGCAATACCATATCTCACTATACAAGTATCTTTTTTCGCGCATGCATAACCAGCATGACGCGGAGGATGTTTTGCAAACCACCGCGCTAAAGGCGGCGCGGAGTTTTCATAACCTCAAACACCAAAAGGATGCCAAAACATGGCTTTTTTCCATTGCGTCAAATACCATGAATGATCATTTTCGCAGATTTGGCTCGCAGGTTTTCCTCAACCAGTTGCCGGAAGCCGCGTCAGAAGACGTTGCCAACGACTACAGTGATCTAAAGCTTACGCTCCATACTTACCTCGGAAGGCTTCCTGTGGAAAAACAGAATCTGTTTTTTCTGTATATGCAAAAAACGCTCACGCTCAAGGAGATTGCCAAAGTGCTGGGAATCGGTTATTCGACAGCACGCAAGTGGCTCTTGGAAATCAGAGACGAGCTGTTCGATGAGATATTTGACCACGTCGGATAATATGCTTTAACAACTTATATCTGACTCTTCGAGCCCGATATGCTTATACTTCGCTATGCGTTCATTCATCTGCCGGGGGCTTAATTGGGCCCCGTCCGCAAACATGCCGTTTTGGAGATCTTGTGATGCGGCCTTTTCGTGCCCCACCAACGCCCATGTCGTATCGTTCAGATGCAGGAAACGTTCATCCTTTAGCTGCTTGCATATGAACGACTGACGCGGCTGGTTGATGTCCTCGCCGCTGATCTGCATAAACCCGTATTTATCGCATAGCTTCATCACACGATCCGTCTGTTCGATCGTGTTTCTTGACGGCATAAAGGCAATCGCGTTGAAACCGATAGCCTTACATTCCTCAAACACATCTTCCAGATAAGCGTCCTCAAATGTCTGGGCCTTCTTATCTCCTGTGGGTGATGCCGCCACGTCGCCGAGGTAGCAGTAAGACGGTATCGCGCCCCAGCTTTTGATCGCCTTGACGGCCTCTCTGACATCCGGTGTTTCGTCCGTTGTGGAATCGATGTATATCTGTGAGACGAAGCCGCCTTTTAACACGTTTAACAGATCGTAGGCATAGATATCGCATTGCGTGTCGCCGAGCAAGGTCTTTTGCGTATCGCTGAGCTTTAAGGCCAGCGGTATTTTCAGAAAATCGATCAGTGCCTGGCCCCTGCCGTGTTTTTGGATCATTTTGTGCGCAAGCGCAAACAATATGTGCCGCTCGGTTATCTCGCCGCCGTCTGCCGCGCAGGATAACGGTATCACATCCGTATCGTAGTCAATCACAATGCCGTGAGGTCTCATCATATCATTTAACTTCGCGGTGATGGCGCGGCTGCGCTTCTCGCGTGCCGTTCTGATAGTTCTTAGATATTTGTCCGCGTTTTTAATCTGCGTGTGCGGCAGCCCGTGGGCGCAGATGTACGCGCTGCTTACCTGGTCGGGATTGTTGATGCGCTTGCCGCTGAGCTTGGTATTCGACCAATCGGTGCGCAGCTCAAAACCGATCGTTGTCGGCAGCCCCAATATTTCACCTGCCTCGATGAACTCCTCCGCACCGTTAATTGCATCGTGGTCGATGATGCCGACCGTGGACAATCCGCTTGCCAATGCGATCCAAACCGCCTTCGTGGGCGAGTACGGTGAGAACGAATACGTCGTATGCACGTGGTTATTCGTGTAACCTTGCTTCTCGGGCATCGGTATCTCACCGCTGCCGATGAGTTTTTTAAGTTCTCTCACAGCCGTGAGTCTTTTTTCTTTTGTGTCTGCATTTAGCTGATCAATCAAATCATTTTGCATTGCTGTCTCCATTTTCGCTAGCTCAGCATAACCTGCCCGCCCGTGACGGGTATGGCTTGACCTGTCTCGTAGTCCTGTTCAACGGCATAGAGAATCGCCTTGGTCACGTCGATGGGCAGACAACCGCGCTGCAAGGGTACCTTTTGCTCGTAGAAGCGTCTGACATCCTCAATGGTTTTTGCGCCTGCCACCTTGCCCGCGCGCAGATATTGGACAAACAACCCATGCTCCGGGTCCATCCATAACGGGCCTTCAAGATAATTGCCAGGGCAAATGGCATTCACCTTGATTCTGTAGGAACAAAGCTCCAGCGCGAAGCTCTGCACCAGCCCGATACCGCCAAATTTACTGCCTGCATAAGCAAAATTCTTATTGCTTCCCTCCAGCCCGCTTTTTGAATTGATTTCTATGATATCGCCCTTCCAGTTCTTATCCGCAGCAGCTTGAGCTTTCATAATGCGCGACGCATATTTGGTGCAGGTGAAAAACGCCGTATAATTAATGGACGTGACAAATTCAAAATCCTTTTTCTCCAGCTCATCCAGCGAACCTGCTTTCAGCACGCCCGCGTTGCTGATAAAAAGATCAATGCCGCCGAAGCGCTCCACCGTCTTTTGTATCATTTCCGCCACACTCTGTTCGTCCGATACATCCACGCGAACCGATAATGCCCTATCGCCCAGTGTTTCCGCCACAGTTTTGGCAAGAGGTTCGTTCAGATCGGCAATGACAACAACTGCACCCTCACTGTAGAGCCCTTCCGCAATGCCCTTGCCAAACCCCTGCGCGCTGCCCGTGACGACCGCAATCTTACCCGAGAGCCGCCCGGGAGCAGCTGTGCGCTCATGAACACGCGACGCCGCGATTTGTTCCCATTTGCTCATGTCAATCATACTTGTGCCTCCATACTATTGCTAACTTTGTTCATATAATTTTTTGATTTTTAAATACTTTTCATAATGATCATCCCACACCGCTGTGTTTTGGGGCTCATAGACTTCTACATCAAATGAGCCGCGAATCACATCACGTATCTCGGCGGTATCCTTAACCTCGCCCGACGCCTTCACCTGCATCATGAGATTGCCGATAGCTGTGGCTTCATATGGCCCCGCGACGACCGGACGGTTGATCGCGTTAGCTGTGATCTGGTTTAGCATCAGGTTTCTTGCGCCGCCGCCCACGATATGCAACACATCAATTTCGCTGCCTTTGAGCTGCTCAAGCCCCTCAAACGCCTCACGATAGCATAAAGCAAGGCTCTCATATACCGTGCGCGCAATCTCGCCCTTGGTCTGCGGTACGGTCTGTCCCGTGGCTTCGCAAAACTTTTGTATCTTGCTCAGCATATTGTCCCCATCGTAGAAAAGGTGCGCGTTGACATCTATTACCGAACAATGAGCAGGCGCCAGCTCCACAAGCACATCGAGTTCGCGCCAGCTGAGCTTTTCTTCCCTGTCCCATTGCCGTTTGCAGCTTTGTATGATCCAAAGGCCCATGATGTTCTTGAGCGGACGAAATCCGCCGTCCACTGTACCCTCGTTGGAGAAACCCTGTTCGTAAACAAAATCATTGATAATTGCGTTTTTTGAGACTATTCCAAGAAGCGACCATGTACCGCTCGAAATAAACGCGAAGCTGTCATTCACCGCAGGCACAGATGCCACAGCCGAAGCCGTATCATGCGAGCCCACACAAAAAATTGACGGTGCTTCTTTCAGGCCGGTGTCGCTGACAATCTCCGGCAGCAAAAGTCCCTTGACCTCGCCGCACGATTGTATTTGCGCAAAAATTGAAGGATTAACGCCGCATTTTTCGATAATGTCTTGCGACCATTTCCCTGTCTTTGGATCAAGCATTTGTGTTGTGCTGGCATGCGTGTATTCCGTGGTATCCACGCCGCAGAGCATATAGCCAAGCAGATCCGGCATTGTCAGCAAACGCGATGCAATCTCTAACTGCGGGTCACCGCTTTGCACCATGTCATATAGCTGATACAGCGTGTTGAAGTCCATATTGGAAATACCCGTCAAGTCAAAGGCGCACCTTGAGCCATACTTCGCGGTGAAAGACTTTCTGCCTCTTGTGCCTCTTGGGTCGCGGTATGCGCGCGGATTGCCGATCAGCTTACCCTGCTTGTCCAGCAAGCCAAAATCCACACCCCATGTATCAATGCCGATTCCCTTAAGCTCTCCGTTGCTCGTTTTGGCGAACTGCCGCAGTCCGTCTTTGATGCAGGAGTAAAGATGAAGCACATTCCAATAATACCTGCTGCCCACCTGAACAAAGTTGTTCTCGAAACGGGTCAACTCCTCCAGCACCATTTTGCTGCCGTCGAATCGGCCGAGTATTGTGCGCCCGTTACTTGCGCCAAGGTCAACCGCCAAATATTCTTTCATATGATATTCCTCTTTTGTTCAAAAAACTGTAGCTTTAAACAATGCAAACACAATATCTGTCCTATCTCATTCGTTACGCCATTCATTGTGTCCTGTCGTCTGATATTGTATGAAAACCATTGTACGACACGTATATCATGCAACGTTTCGCCTTTTTCTGAACTCTAACATAGCTTCAAATCTGTGTCAACAATTTAATAGAAATTATCACTGTCGTTTATTACATTTAAGTGTATTTACTTATCATTAGTCTGTTATTCCATGCGGCTTATTGCTGGAAAAAACGTCGTTTCTAATTTTACTCTTGACACCAAAACACATAGAGAATAATATCATATTGAGCGAAACGTTTTGCGCTAACATTTTTATAACTTAGAAGGATGCTTTTTTATGTCAACCATAAAAGACGTTGCCAAATACACAGGTCTTGCTTACGCAACCATATCCAAATATCTAAACGGCGGAAACGTTTTACCCGAAAACCGCGAAAAGATTGATGCCGCGATAAAAGAGCTCAACTTCACTGTGAACGAATTTGCTCGCGGGCTGAAAACCAACAAGTCTAACTCAGTTGGCATCATCATACCCGACATCGGGAATGTTTATGTGGCACATACGATTCCTATTATTGTTGACGAGCTTCGCAAAAACGGATACTCGACCATTATTTGCGACTCGCGCTCGGACCATATCCGCGAATCGGAGCTGGTGCGTTTCCTTATGTCGAAGAGGGTTGACGGGCTTATTAACATGCCCGTCGGGGCTGACGGTTCCCATCTCTATGCCGCAATAGACGCCGGCATTCCCATCGTGCTGCTGGACAGAATCGTATCCGATTGCATTGGACAGGTGGATGCCGTGCTGGTTGACAACATGCGGGCTGCGCAGGATGCCACATCTCATCTGATCCAGAATGGGCATAAGAGCATCGGAATTATCGCGGGGCCCAAAGATGTTTCCACCGCAATGGATCGATTATCCGGCTATCTGGCAACACTGAAAAAGAACGGCATAGAAGCCAAAGAATCGCTCATTGAGCACAGCGAGTACACGATTGAAAGCGGTTACCGTGCATGCAAGAGGCTGCTGTCAAATAATCCGGGGATGACGGCATTGTTTGCAACCAACTACGATATCACAATGGGCTCTATGATGGCGATAAATGAGTATGGTGTATCTGTCCCCGAAGAGTTGTCGGTTTTCGGCTTTGATGATATGCCGTATGCCAAGGTCATCAAGCCGCACTTAAGTGTGATTGCCCAGCCAATTGGCGATATTGGCAAATATGCGTCTCAAGCGCTCTTAGAACGCATGAGTGCAACTTCAGATCACCCCGTTAAAATAACCGTACTGCGCACACATGCGGTTATGCGCGACTCGGTCGGCGCACCGAAAAAGCAATAAACGGATGGGTCCCGTTTACATAAAATCTATAAAGGAAAGGCGATATATTATGGTGAAATTAGGCATAAGGCCGTGTATCGACGGCAGACGAAATGGTGTCCGCGAAGGGCTGGAAGATCAGACAATGGGTATGGCACGGTCGGCCGCCAAGCTCATTACAGAAAATTTAAAATATCCAAACGGCGAACCTGTTGAAGTGGTTATCGCCGATACAACCATCGGCGGTGTCAAAGAAGCCGCCATGTGCCAGGAAAAGTTTGAACGAGAGGGCGTCGGTGTCACACTCACTGTTTCCCCCTGTTGGTGTTATTCCACAGAAGTGATGGATCAAGACCCCATGACGGTCAAAGCTGTTTGGGGCTTCAACGGAACGGAGCGCCCCGGCGCGGTGTTCCTTGCCGCGGTTCTTGCGGCACATTCACAAAAGGGGCTTCCTGCGTTTGGCATCTACGGCCACGATGTGCAGGATGCGAATGACCAGACAATTCCTGTAGATGTGAAGGAAAAGATACTGCGTTTTGCTAGATGCGGCATTGCAGCAAAGCTGATGCGTACCAAAAGCTATTTGCAGATTGGTTCCATGTGCATGGGCATCGGCGGTTCCATCATCGATCAGGATATGATTCAGGAATATTTCGGCATGAGAAGCGAATCCGTCGATGAAACCGAGATTCTGCGCAGAATCGACCTTGGCATATACGACCATGAAGAATTTGAGAAAGCAATGGTGTGGACAAAAGATAACTGCAAAGAAGGTATTGATAAGAACCCCGCCGATATCGCGTTCTCCAGAGAAGCCAAGGATGCGCAGTGGGAGTTTGTCGTCAAAGCCATGATGATCATTCGCGATCTTATGGTCGGCAACCCGCGTCTCGCAGAGCTTGGCTTTGTGGAGGAGAGCGGTGGCCATAACGCCATCTTAGGCGGCGTTCAGGGTCAGCGCCAGTGGACAGACTACAAACCCAACTTCGACTTTGCGGAAGCCATTCTTTGCTCACAGTTCGATTGGAACGGGATCAGGGAAGCCTACGTGCTCGCCACGGAAAATGATGTCCTCAACGGTTTTTCGATGCTTTTTGAACACCTGCTTTCGGGCAGACCCGGCATATTCGCGGATGTTCGCACATACTGGAGCCCTGAAGCCGTAAGACGAGTGACCGGTAAAGAGCTTGATGGCTATGCGAAGAACGGCATTATCCACCTGATTAACTCTGGTGCAGCCTCTCTGGAAGGTACTGGAGCCATGTCTGATAATAATGGCAGCCCGGTAATCAAGCCATTCTATGAGATGACGGAAGCGGATGCAAAGGCTTGCCTTGATAAAACAGATTGGTGCCCGGCAGATCAGTTCTATTTCCGCGGCGGCGGCTTCTCTAGTCACTTCACCAGCGGCACACGCGGCGGGATGCCAGTCACAATGGCCAGGCTGAATCTCATCAAAGGACTTGGCCCGGTGCTTCAATTTGCCGAAGGCTGGACTTGCGAGCTCGATACTGACGTCCATAAGACTCTCGATGAGAGAACCGATAAAACCTGGCCAACCACATGGTTTGCTCCAAGACTAACGGGTAAAGGCGCTTTCACGGACGTGTATAGCGTCATGGCAAACTGGGGCGCAAACCACAGCGCGTTCTGCTATGGCCACATCGGGCAGGATCTGATCACATTCGCGTCAATGCTGCGCATCCCCGTCAGCATGCACAATGTGGATGAAAACAGCATATTCCGTCCCTCCACATGGAGCGCGTTTGGAACCAATAATCTCGAAGGAGCCGATTTCCGTGCCTGTGCGGCACTTGGCCCCATGTATAAATAGCAATTAGTAGCAACGGACAACGCAGGGCCGCTGGTTGGCTGCCCTGCGTTGTCAAAAAAGCTACTTATGCCATTCCAATTGAGCGTAAGCGATTGACTACGAAGTGGATTGGAACCCCCTTCTACAAAGCACTTTTCATGGGATTCCAGTCCACTACCGTAGTCGACAGGCTCGGAATGACAAAACAGGGTTTATCGAAAGACTGAGGGCAGCCGATTGGCTGCCCTGTTTATATGCCCAAAAATTTTTTTTGAACAGGTTTAAAGCGCCCGTATTATTTGCGGGCGTACCTTTTCTCCGCATACGACACTGCCAGATACATGAGCGCTGCCACCACGGCCAGTATCAATATGCTTGCCATCACAAGGTCGAGCTTGAATACCTGGCCCCCGTACACGATCAAATAGCCAAGCCCCGCTTTGGATACAAGGTATTCGCCCACAATCACGCCGACCCAAGTCATGCCCACGTTGATCTTCAGCGTAGATATCATTGTGGGCACGCTGGCAGGCAAAACAACCATCCTTAGCATTTGCAGCCGCGTGGCTCCGAATGTGCGCATCAGCATGATCTTCTCATCGCTGATCTCAAGAAAGCCGTTGAGCATGCTCATGATCGTCACAACCACGGATATCAGCAGCGCCATCGTGATAATCGCGCCTTCTCCCGCACCCACCCATATGATGATCACAGGACCCAGCGCAATTTTTGGCAGGCTGTTTAGCACCACCAGATAAGGATCCAGCGTTTTTGCGACGAGCGGTGACCACCAAAGCCCTATCGCGGCTCCGATACCAATCACAGTGCCAAGAGTGAAGCCCGCAATTGTCTCCCAGAGTGTGACACCGATATGCATAAACAGCTCCCCCGAGTCGTAAAGCGACACAATGGTGCTGACAATACGCGACGGCGAGCTCATGATGAACGGATCGATCCAGCGCAGCGCGGCCGAGAGCTCCCACATGCCCAGCAGTGCCACGAGCAGACCAATCCGTATGATGACGACTTTGCGGCTTTTACTCCTAATTGCCTTTAAATACATTTCATGCTCGTTTGAGTCAATCAGTTTATCGTTATTCGACATGGACAGCCAGCTCCTTCCACAGAAAATCAAAATACGTTCTGAATTTTGCATCCTGCCTTTTGTATATGGGAGAAGCGCTCATGTCATCGAATTCAATTTTCACCTGAGTCTTTACGGCTGTTGGCCTTGGTGAAAGCACCAGCACTCTGTCCGACATGGAAATCGCCTCCGCGATATCATGCGTAACCAGCAGTGCCGTTTTGTTCTCCGTACGAATAATCTGTGCGATCTCATCTGACAGCGCGAGCCGTGTCTGATAGTCCAGCGATGAAAACGGCTCATCCAACAGCAGCAGCTCCGGGTCTACCGCCAGCGTGCGAATCAGCGCGACTTTTTGGCGCATGCCGCCCGAAAGCTGATGAGGATAGTATTTGGCGAAATCTCCAAGACCGTACTTCTCCAAAAGCCCCAGCGCCTTTTGCCGTCTTTCCTTGGTACATTTTCTTCTTACCTGCAATCCAAGCATGATGTTTTCCTCTATCGTGCGCCATTCGAACAGGTGGTCTCTTTGCAGCATATAAGCCACCGACTCGCTGTATCCCTTGACCTCCTGCTGATCGAGCAGTATTCTGCCGCCGGACGTCTCGATCAGCCCCGCAATAAGCGACAGCACCGTGGTCTTGCCGCAGCCGCTCGGCCCGATAATACTAAGGAATTCGCCTTCATATACAGACAAAGACAGATCCCTGACGACATCCGTCTCACCCTTGACGGTGTGATATTTCTTATAAATATGTTCTACCCTTACGAGTTCCTTCAAGCAGATCTCCCCTTTTATGGCTCATCCACCGAGGCAAACCTCAGCGGGAACCCCAATACGAATAAAACCGAACGAGATATTGTCATTTTGACTGGCATCGTCGCCTTCCCTGTTTCGGTATAATAACAGTATATTTGAAACTGTCTTTTTCGGTTCAGTTATCTTAAAGCGCATATGAAATAACATAAAAAAGAGCCCCGATACCGAGGCTCTCTACATGTACGCTTAATTCAATTCGTCTACAACCTTTTGTGCATACGATATGTCTACGATGCTGTCAAAATCGACTTTGTCTTCCAGCACACCCGCCTGGATGATAATCTCCTGCAAGCGATTAAACGCTTCTTCCTTCATGACAGGTGTATCCATCCACGCGTCGATCTGTCTGTACGATTTTGCTACCATCACCAGCGATTCAACGGAGGTATCCGGGAAGAACTCAACGATCGCTTTTGCGACTTCTTCATCCGTTGCCTTTTGCACGAACTGCTGGCCCTTGTAAATGGCTCTTAAGAACTTTTCAATCGTCTCCGGGTTTTCACTGATAAAGCTCTTCTTTGCCATAAACGCCGTGTACGGCACTTCGCCGCTCTCCGCGCCCACAGCGTCCAAAATATAGCCTTTGCCTTCCTTTTCAAACGTTGATGCCGTGGGTTCAAACAGCGTCACGTAGTCACCCGTTCCGCCTTCGAAGGCGCCGCCCATGAGGTTAAACTGGATGTTCGTAAGCACCTCAACATCTTTTCCGGGCTCAAGTCCATTCTTCCTAAGTACATACTCAAGCGTCATCTCAGGCACGCCGCCTGCCCGACCGCCGATGACCGTTTTACCTTTAAGGTCGCTCCATTTAAAGTCCTCATCTGGCACACGCCCCATAAGAAATGACCCGTCACGTTTGGTCAGCTGTCCGACAACCATCGCGCTGTCCTCTTTGCCTTCATTAAACACATAGATGGCCGCTTCAGGTCCCATCAGCCCTATATCGGCCTGATTTGACAGCACTGCCGTCATTGATTTATCCGCACCGCCGCCGTTCACCAGTTCGAGCTCTATCCCCTCTTCCGAAAAATACCCCAGAGACATCGCCGCATAAAGAGGCGCGTAGAACACAGAATGCGTCACCTCGTTTAGAGTGATTTTCTGTGTGGTCTGCTCGGCGCATCCAAACAGCGCTACCGCGATAAGCAAACAAAGCACCACAGTTATTAGCCGCTTTATCATACATTTCCCTCCTAAACAATATTGCTCGCTTCATCATATTCAGCGGGAGGGGGAAAGTGTGAGTGGGAGAGGTTTTTTCGGTGACGCTAAGATATGAGATTATAATAGATATCCCCATTAATCAAAACCACCAGTTAAACTGGTGGTATGCACTATCCCTATAAGGGCATATTACAGCCACAGCGTCTTAAGACGCATTGAAAGGTTCGCCAATCGCATTACTTTCACAGGCCGTCGCTTAAGCGGCCTTTTTTATGCCTTTGTATTCTTGTCACCCGTAAACGGGTCCCGATACTCCTTAAACGATTTGATCGGCCGCTATATCATCTTGTAATTGATTCTTTATATACTCCTCAATTACATTTGCGTTCCGGCCTACGGTATCCACGTAATAACCACGACACCAGAAATGTCTGTTCCCATATTTATACTTGAGATTTGCATGTCTATCAAATATCATCAGTGAGCTTTTCCCCTTTAGGCACCCCACAAACTGCGCAACACTTATGCTCGGTGGTATACTCACCAGCATATGGATGTGATCTGGACAAGCCTGTGCTTCTATTATCTCAACACCTTTTTGTTCGCATAGCTTTCTGAGTATCTGCCCTACGTCCACTTTTATCTTTCCGTATATGGCCTGTCTTCTGTATTTGGGTGCAAATACTATATGGTATTTGCTTCTCCATTTGCTATGTGATAAATTTTTTATGTCATTCATGACATTAGACCTCCTTTGTTTTGTTGATGCGGTTGGCGAACCTTCATCATCTTAGCATTGGAGGTCTTTTTTCTTCTATAAGATTTTTTATTCCCCCAGTAGAACTGGGGCTTTATGTGCTAAAGCCCATAGAAAACGCCTCAACACAAAATGTGTTGAAGCGTAAAGTCAATCTATCTAGCTACCTTTTTTTATAAGACACAACTAAAATCCAGAATCATTAACATAATATCTATCACTATACAAAGCTTTATGTGTATCGGTCCATGCTTTCATCTCCCTAATCTGTTCGGGATATGACTTAAGCTCAAAATCAAAATCTGATCGAGTGTTAACCAATGTTTTATTAGAGAACACTTCATGAAATGGGATAATAGATACATCTTTTTTACAATTAACCTTCTGAAATAAGCAAAGTAAATCATACTTGCTAATATTTCCACAAGGCACCAGTTGATAGAGCCCACTGATATCTTGCTTGATTGCCGCATCAATAGCTTTTGCCAGTTGAATTGTAGTAATACCGTTCCAAATCACGTTGATATATCCTCTTATTTCACCGGATTGTCCCATAAACCAGTGAAAAAGTCCCGTTCCATTTTCATGTTTATCCGGTCCAATAATGGACATACGAAATGTTAGATCTTTTTTATTATTAATCTCTCCAAGTGCTTTACTTCGATCATAAAATGTCATCCCATCAGGTGTATCATTTTCGGTGTAGCATCCTTTATTTCCGGAAAAAACACAGTCTGTTGACAGTTGTATGATCTTCGTTTCCGTATCTTTGAAAGTGTTTTCAAGCCAATGAGGTAAATATGAATTAATCAGAATAGCAATATGAGGATACGCGTCAGCTTGTTTTTGTAATATCCCAATACAATTTATTATGACATCCGGCTTAATCTCCTCGAACCACTGAGCAAGATCGTTAAATTTTGTCACATCAATTGACTTGCTTCTTAACCCATTTTGGGCACTTTTGGACGCAATAAATACTTCGTAATCCTGTTCTTCCAAGTATATAGACACAACATGCCCAGCCATCCCAGTGCCGCCCAAAACAGCTACGCGCTTCATACGTTCTCCCTCCATACGGTGCGACGAATATAATTTGTGTAGCTAAGAATAATTCTGACAACCTTATGTGATACATTATCCGTGTCATAGTCTGTCACAGTTTCCGGCGTTATTCCCTGATTACATTGATCCGTTACGGTATCGATCGCTGTTATTATGTCTTTTGGCTTAAGACCAGACATAATCAGTGCGCCTACATCCATACCTTCCGGTCGTTCATGCGCTTGACGAACAGTGATAGCAGGGAACCCCAATAGTGAAGATTCTTCTGTAATCGTTCCGCTATCGCTTATGACGCAGAATGCACTCTTTTGCAGCTTACAATAATCTGCAAACCCTAACGGCTTCATCTTTTCCACCAACTCATGAAAAACTATTTGTTTTTCTTCTAGTTTCTTTTGAGTACGGGGATGTACAGAAAAAATAATTTTCTTATTGTACTTTTCACATATCGTATTTATTGATTCAACCAAATCGAAAAAGTTTTGTTCAGAATCGACATTTTCTTCCCTGTGGCAAGACAACACAAAATATTCACCTGGTATAAGCTGCAGACGATCCAAGACGTTAGATTCTTCAATTTGTAGGTTTTGGCGACGCAGCACTTCTTTCATGCTGGAACCGACCTTTAAAACCGTTTCTGGTGCAATACCCTCGGCTAATAGATACCTTCGAGCATGTTCTGTTAAGGTCAAATTGATATCGGATAAATGATCAACGACTTTTCTGTTTATTTCCTCAGGAACGCGTTGATCAAAGCAGCGATTTCCTGCTTCCATATGGAAAATCGGTACACGATTGCGTTTAGCAGATATCACAGAAAGGCATGAATTCGTGTCCCCGTAGATCAAAATAGCATCCGGCTTTTGGGCTTTAATAAGCTCGTCTGTTTTTATAATAACATTACCTATTGTTTCAGCCGATGTATTTCCAGCAACCCCCAAAAATATATCCGGCTTGCGAATACTCATGCCAGAGAAGAAAATTTCATTCAATTCATAATCATAATTCTGTCCGGTATGAACGAGAGTATGCTCCACATATCGATCCAATTCTTCAATGACACAGCTCAACTTAATAATTTCAGGTCTTGTCCCTACAATGGTCATGACTCGCATATTAATTAATACCCCTCTCCAACGATCCCTGATTCTAATGAGTTTCTCACATAATCAAGAGAGAGCAAAAGCTCTTTTAACTCTTGTTTATTGAGTCTGCGCGTACTGTGAGATGTATAATCTATGCTTTCGGATACATTCTGTTGTCCCGCATTAAAATACTTGGCATAGTTTAAATCGCGATTATCGAGCGGCACCATATAATAATCACCTAAATCTATTGCATTAGCCATCTCTTCACGCGTCAACAGCGATTCATACAGCTTCTCACCATGGCGTGTGCCTATGCTCTTAACGTCATTTTCTCCTTTAAAAATCTCTCTGACAGTCTCCGCCAAGTCTGCTATTGTTGCTGCAGGTGCCTTCTGTATAAACAATTCACCGCCTTTTGCATTTTTGAACGCATACAGAACAAGGTCAATTGCATCATCCAAAGACATCATAAAACGTGTCATATTTGGATCCGTCACAGTAATAGGTAAATTGTTCTTTATCTGCGAAATAAACAGCGGAATCACAGACCCTCTTGAGCACATCACGTTACCGTAGCGAGTGACCGCAATAATGGTATCTTTGCAGTTATCCATACGTGTTTTCGACAATGCAATTTTCTCCATCAGTGCCTTCGACATTCCCATAGCATTAATAGGGTATACTGCTTTATCAGTCGATAAACATATGACTTTTTTTACGCCACCGGCGATTGCTGCTTCTATAACATTCTGCGTACCCAGCACATTCGTCCGCACCGCTTCATATGGAAAAAATTCACATGATGGCACTTGTTTAAGTGCCGCCGCATGAAAGATGTAATCGACACCCTCTACGGCAGCACGTATGCTTTCAGTCTGGCGTACATCTCCAATGTAAAACTTTATTTTTGAGTTCTTATACAGATTGCGCATATCATCCTGCTTCTTTTCATCTCTGCTGAAAATGCGAATCTCCTTAATATCCGTATCAAGAAACCTGCGTAGAACCGCATTGCCAAACGAGCCTGTCCCACCAGTAATAAGCAACGTTTTATTTTTAAACATATCAATTCCTCCTAATATCCTTTATCTCTTTAATAGTCTCATGATGGCTCGCAATGGTTTCGTTAACCGCCATGATTTTGAATGTTCATAACTATATATCTCTTTTTTATGCTCCTCTTGTTGAGACACAAGCTTTTTAATGAGCTCATCTGCTTGCCGCTGAAAATCTTGTTTTTCGAGATGCAGCTGTTCATTTTCCTGCTGTAATCCGTCTCTTTCCTGTTGTAGTCCGTCCTTTTCCTGTTGTAACTCCTTTATTCGCAGAGTATATCCACCAATTTGCTTATCTAGCTCTTCAATTCTATTTCCTTGATCTAAGACAATAGAATTATAATATCGATCTGCTACGCTTGCATAATTTTCTTTTACTTTGCATAATTCTTTTTCTTTATCCCAGTTACCATTTTGAGAACCAAGGACGACCAAGAATTCCTGCGTGTTGCGTAATGTTGGATAAAAGCCTTCACAAGAAAGTTCTATAAAATCCATACGAATAGCATCATGCAGAAATCTTAAGAATCCCGCGTCTGTAAAAGGCCAGTAATGCACATCATCCATAAACTCGCCTTTGCCGGACCTTTCGTACAATTCCATAGCTTTTTCTTTGTTGTTGCTTGGCAGCAGCTTCTGCATATCTGCTGCGTTCCAGAATATAATCTCAGCGTTCTCATTGATAGCTGTTGAGAAAAAATCCAGCACCATTCTAGACAACGCGCTTCTGCCCTTTTTATAAACGTCATATGCATCGCGGAATGAAGCCTCGCTTCGAAAATGATCAAAACAATATCTCTTGTCAGGATAGTAGACAATGAGCTTACCACCTTTGACCAACACTTTTGATATGTCCTGCAGGAAAAATAGCAAGTCCTCAACATGCTCCAGAACATGTGAAGCCACAATGTAATCAAACCCTGGCTGCCCTGAAAAAGTCTTTTCGTAACTACCGTTGAGAACCACGTCCACATCTACAATCTCTTCAAGGGGAATCGAAATATTCGTAATTTCTAAATAATCGTCACCAGAATACAGCGACTTAACTTCTTCCGTACTGCGTATGTCGCAATAGAGTACGTTAGGATATCGATCTTTCGTAATCAGCGGCCGATTCAGCGGTCCGATTTCTAATATTCGTGCATCAGTGCTGTGAATTAAGCTGTGAATTTTATCTCTATGTGATGACATATATACCTCTTATGTTATTACTTTTTTTTCATCTTCTCTAGTATTCTTTTTATTGTCGCCTTAAATCCGTTCGCCCTGCAATAATTCTGTGCAATGCGAACAAGCCGGAGCGGCTTTGTTATCCGCCATGAAAGCGTATTAAGCATCTTGTCATATTCGTTTTTGTAGAAATCCGACGAATAATTTATATTTTCATTAACCACAACTCCTTGGACATTACTAGAGTTAATAGAATGGTCCCTCATAATTTTGTCAATACAATTTTCGTAATGCAAAGCCATCTGTTTAGCAAATGCATAGATATTATTCTGTGAATCTAGAAAATCCTGATTCAGATATTCTTTTAACTCTCCGCTGTCTTTGTTTATAACAGCGCCTACCAAGCCTCGCCATTTATCCGTTATGTTATCCATAGTGTATCGTTCTGACATCTTTTCTGCGGCAAGGCTCATTTGCATCCATTTATCCTGACTATCTATTAATTCGATAGCTTTTTCAGCCATATGATCGGTTTGACCTCGCTGAACTATATAACCATTTTCCCCATCAGTGATGATATCTTCAAACCCAGAGCCATCAAATACGATAGATGGCACGCCATATGCAGCTGCTTCCGTGAGAACTAAACCAAACCCTTCAAAATTGGATGTAAATAGCTGCATTTTCGCCTTTTTATAGTACACGCTCGTATCGTTAACCCACCCTGTAAAATGCAGACTATCAGCAGGTATATCCAGCTCTTTTATTAGCTTTTGATATGTGTATTCAGGCATATCCGGTATTTGCTGCTTCATATCATACGACCCTATCACGTATAACTCTGAATCAGGGCAGCGATTTTTAACCTTAGAAAACGAAATAAGAAGCGACTCGAGATTCTTCACAGGGTCGTCAAAGCGACCAACAGAAATTATAACATTTTTTCTTTGTCTGTCTACTTTCTTGGGCTTATCCAGAGTTAAAGGATTCGGAATTACAATACCATTATTATGATACAACCCATAAACATTAGCACTAAAGCTGTTCGACCAGACCACAGCATCTGCGTTCGAATGTTCAATGTTCTTTATTTGTACACTATGACAAAGATGCGAATAAAAGTATGGCATGAAATAAAATTCATGATTCCATGCTATTGTCTTTATTCCGGCTTTTCTTACCAAACTGTAAATTGGTAACAATGCTTGCTGACAATTGAATCCCATAACAAAAACATCAGCACGAAAGATTATAGGTATGGCACCCAAAAGCTCAGGTGTATAATTATACAAACTAACATCTATAATTTTTATCTCTTTTGAAATTCCGCTAGCATGTCTTCTTTTTGAATTATCAGCAATAATATAGACATCGTATAAATTTGTAAGCGAATTCGCAACATTTAAAGTTACTCGAGTTAACCCTCCTCCATCACTCAAATCACCTAACAAAAAGAACACTCTCTTTTTCGTACTTGGAGCATCAATGAAATCTTTATAGTCTGTTAGTTTAAGTCCCTTATCAATGGCTAAATTAATCGTATTTAAAATTTCGTATTTCTTATGTATATTGGTATCTTTTATATAGTAATTATCCACTGCAATTTCTAATGCTTGTTGTTTTGCATAAGAAATCGCTTCATTATAAGCTGTGGCACTCTCTAAAAATTTTACTGTATTCAAATAAAACAAATAAGGTGTGCCATCAATAGCAGTACGCTCTTCATCAGTCAACGAACTCATCATCCGTATCCATAATTCATTGCACTCTACTACATGAGAATTTATCGATTGGCGACTTCCTTGTTCTTCGTGTGTACGTGATTTTACAAATGAGCCATTGTAGTAATATAATTTCTGGCCTCTAAGAATTCGAAACCACATATCATAATCCTGCGTTGTCGGAAGGCTAGGATTAAACATCCCGACCCTTTCAAAATGGCTTTTATGAATGAGCGTTGCACAGCCATTTATACCGCCTCGAAAAACAGCAAATAACGGTCTACTAAGTTCTTCTTGGTCGTATAAATTAGTCAGATTTATATCATAAAGTCGCTCACCTGTTTTTGTTACTAATGTATATCCACCAGCTATAAAAGTGGTTCTATCTTTGAGTTTGGATAGTATCTCCATCTCATTTGCAATTTTATCATTATCATATATATCATCATGACTTAGCCACGCAAAGTATTCACCTTCCATTTTCTCAATACCTAAATTGAGAGCTGTGGCCACACCGCCGTTTTCTTTTTTGAAATACCTTATCCTATCCCCATACGACCTTGCAATACGATCCGTCATTCCGTTATCATTTGAGCCATCATTAACCACAATGACTTCGATATTTGGATAAGTCTGAGTTAACGCGCTTCCAATAGCCTCACGCATGTAATTACTTCCATTATAAACAGGTATAACGATGGATACCTTTGGATAGAATTCTTGGGGTTCTGATATCCATTTATTATATATTTCATGTATCATTTCACATTCGCCACGAGCGAGTAAATCTAAGGAACTCTCTAAAAATACTCTCTCACCAAATTGATAATATATATCGAGCAAATGTCTAATATACTCGTTATTATGTACGCTAAAATATTCAAGTAATTGAGGCGATATTCTTGAATAAAAATCTTTTATAAAAACGAGCTGGTCTTTACTTGTGGTCGTAAACAGCAATTTCTTAAATGTTTCAATGCCGCTGTTCATAACTAATAATTTAATATTTTCTTCGCTATTATCTATCTGCTGCAAACGTTCAAAAGTCAAAGAGATTGATGTTACAGCATCAAGCCGTGTTTTGTCAAAATTGCGATATTCAGTTGAGCCTTCTCTTTGGACATAGTGGTAATACAGTCCCTTTACATATGCAATCTTATTTACACTTGCCATCAATGGCAATGAAAATAATAAATCGTCACAGCATCTGCCTTCATAGAATTGATAACCATTCAACAGACTTCTTTTAAAAATTTTGGTACATGCTGATGCAGCTGTCCAATGAGAAGCCGCATATATGCTAGGAATAATATTTGCACCTTTTCTTAGTTTTAACTCTTTTTTGTGCAGATCATTATAAATATTCCCCGTTATTAGATCGCATGAAATCATTTTGGAGGGATACTCCAAAGCCAAATCAGAGCATGCTATACCTGTATCATAATGAGAGGCAGCTTTATAAAGTAATTCATAGTAATCATCATCAAGATAATCATCTGAATCAAGGAAACCCACAAACTCGCCTTTTGCGGATGCTAGACCTTTGTTTTTAGCGTAACCTGGTCCTTTATTTATTTCATTTACAAATAATGATATTAAACTATATCTATCCAGGTATCCATTGATTATGGTTAAAGTTAAGTCTGTTGAGCCATCATCAACAATTATTATTTCAAGATCCTTTATTGTTTGATTAACTAAAGAAAGCAAGCACCTTTCAATTGTATCTTCACTGTTATATGTTGTTATAATGACTGAAATTTTTGGTTGTTTACCCACTGTATTTACCCCCGACATATTTAGTAGCTAGTTCTAAAAACGCTTGTCTAATTTATATTCTTTAAGCCCCCATATCTTTATCAAAGTCCGATATCTGTTCATTATATGCCTTTTTTGAGATTTATTCAAACCAAAATGACCCAGAATATACTGGTGGATGCGAATCATTTCAGTTAATACATCTCTCTTCTTTGTTGTACTTGATACGTTGCTGCCATGAAGTCGGTAATAATTCAGGATTTGATTTGTATATGCAACCTTGCCATTTTCCATAAGTTTAACGTAAAACAACCAGTCCCCCGCTTGTTTATATTTCAATATGTCATCAAAATCCGTTACCACATTTGCTTTGAATAATACGCTGGACACGTTGCTAATAGTGCAGTTCAAAAACGCATAATGCTTGATCTCGTCCACACCGTCGTTCACATAGCTCTTTTTCCAGTGGCCCGTATGCATCAAATCGATCATTTTTAGGACATTTACGGGCATCAGATACCCGCCGCCGTCCATAAACGCAGTGTTGCAGTAGGACAGCGTAACAGAGCGGTCGTGCCGCACTGGTTCGGCCAGCTTTTCCAGCATGCCGGGCTCACTGTAGTCATCCGCTTCGGCGATCCAGATATAATCGCCAGACGCCATCTCAAGGCCCTTTCGCCACTGCTTAAATGCGCTGCCGGAGTTGGCGTCATTGAATACTGATTTTACGTTTATATACTTGCCAATGTTATCCTGTATCCACTTAATTTTTTCCGCACTGTCGTCTGAAGAGCAATCATCAAGTATAATTATCTCTTTTATTTTTACTTTTTGCTCAAGAATACTATATAACCTTTGAAACATGAATCTTGAATAGTTATAGTTAGGTATTATGACTGATATACAAAAACAAAAATCGTCCAATTGACTATGTTTTTTTGCCGAATTTATTACAACTGATTCATCTATATCATGTCGAATAACAGAAAAAAGCTTCTTATTTTTGTGCTTTTTATATACAATATACATTTGTATTAAGCAGTTGGCGAGAAACACCATGTTTAAATTGCTCAGTTTTATCAGTATATGATAGTATTTTTTCATTTTAAAAGCTTGGTCTTGTAAAAATTCATTTTCTATTATAGCCGGATTAACTTTATATTTTGCAATTAATCTATTATAGTTTCTGATATTTTTGCTTCGCTTGAAAAAACGCTTTTCTTTTGGTATAACTCCCACAAGCAGCAGCACCAATTGATTAAAAATTACCGCTCTCTTATAGTCTTCGTATTCTTTTCCTGCTCCAATTCTTTCTATAGCAATGTCCACAGCTTTAAAGATATCAAATCTTTTCATTGAAAAAGCTGAATTTTGAGAAGACTCACTATGTTGGAAATATGTATAATAGCACTTGGGCAAATAACAGACATTTTTGGCATGAACCAGCGCCGGAATCACAGCGGGTATATCCTCATTCATTATCCCCTCTGCGAATGGATATTTTATAAGCAGTTCTTTTTTAAAGAGTTTATTGCACGGTGAAGCTGCCATAGAATGATTGACAAACGAATATCTACTATTTTCTCCTTGAGAAGCATCAATAAATAATTCGTGATCTTCTGCAATAATATGAAAATCACAAACTGCGATATCAGCGCCCGTCTTCACCATTTCGCTGAAAAGCAGCTCATAATAACGGCTGTCGATGTAATCATCGGCGTCAACAAATCCGACATATTCAGTTAATATCAAATTCAGCGCCTTATTGCGGCAATACGCGGCGCCGCGGTTTGTTTCGTTAAATACAGCGGTAACATTGTCACGTGATGCATAAGCCCGGATAATCCCCGGCGAAGAATCTGTGGAACCGTCGTCCACAACAACAACCTGCACATTAGTAAAAGTTTGATTTAGAACAGAATCGAGGCAACGTGCTAAGTACTTTTCAGCATTATATACCGGTATAATGACAGATATCCCTTTTAATATCTTGTTTTGCAAAAAGACACCTCGTTCTATAATGAATACAATTACTGATTTTTAAAGAGTTCGCAAATGTGTGAACTTTCGCCAAGCATTTTGGTTGTATGGTTGTCCAGCCACAGAACTTTATTACACAGTCGCTCAACCTGTTCAATTGAGTGCGAAACAAATACCACGGAAGTTCCGCCGCTGATTATATCGTTTAGCCGTTTCTCACATTTTTCTTGAAAACGAAAATCACCCACAGACAAAACTTCGTCAACCAGAAGTAAATCAGGCTTAACCAGTGTCGCAATGGCAAAGCCCAATCTTGCGTGCATACCTGATGAAAAATTCTTTAGCGGCACGTCAATAAACTCCTGCAACTCTGAGAATTCGATAATCTCATCGAGCTTTTCGTTCATCATTTTTCTGTTAAAGCCAAGAAACGCACCATTAAGATATATATTATCTCTGGCCGTTAATTCAGCGTCAAAGCCTGCCCCCAGTTCAATCAACGGCGCGATAGTGCCGTATGTCCTGATCTCACCCTTGGTTGGCTTTTGGACGCCAGCTATCAATCTTAAAAGCGTACTCTTACCGGCTCCGTTTAAGCCAATGATCCCAAGGCTCTCTCCTCTTTGCAATTCAAAGGAAACATCTTTTAGTGCCCAAAACTCTTCATAATGAAGCTTTCCCTTAAGGGCTCTGATGATGAATTCTTTCAAGTCATAAATTTTTTCGCTATTCAGATTAAATCTCATGGAAACGTTTTTTGCTTCCAAAATAATATTTTCAGCCATGATCCACCTTATACGTAATTAAGGAACTTATATTGTTTTGATTTAAAAACAGCCAGTCCAATAAACAACATCACAACACCATAAAACATACAAACCGCTTTAAACTCGATCCCAGGAACACTTTGTTCCAGGACGAGTATTCTAAAATAATTAATAAACTGGTACATTGGGTTCAGTTTGTAAATAACACGTAGATATTTTCATATTTTTCAATAATCGAGATGGGATAAAAGATTGGTGTCAAGTATGTCCATGCTAAGGTTATAACTCCATAAATATGCTGGATATCTCTGAAGAACACAACAATAGTGGCCAACAGCAAACCCAATCCCATCGAAAATAGAAACAAGTAAAAAATCGCTACGGGTATCATGAGAAGAGCCCATGAAAAGGTAACCCCGTCAATGGCCATAATGACAAAAACAGATATGAGATTAAATCCCAAGTTTACCAAAGTAGATAGAACCTTTGATATAGGAAAAATATACTTTGGTACGTATATTTTTCTAAGCAGAGATCCGTTCCATATAATTGAATTCATCGATATCGTAGTGGCTTCGTTCATAAAACTGAAAAAAACTTGGCCGGTGAGCAGGTAGACAATATAGTGCTCAATTTCGAACCGAAAAAGCATACCAAAAACAACACTCATCACAAGCATAATCAGGAGCGGATTGATTACAGACCAGACGATACCAAGTGCCGAACCTTTATACTTGATCTTTATATCTCTTTTAACCAGTTCACCCAACAACATCCAATATTTAGTAATACCTGTTTTTAACATTTTTCCTTCCTAACAACTCAATATAACTTAATACCCTGACAAAGTATATAGCTAGTCTTTCTTTAAAGCAAGTCATTTAAAATATTTAAAGTTTTCATGACTATTGAGCATAGAATGCCTCATAACAATCTGCCCCAACCTTCGTAACAGGCCGCTCTTCCAAAAACGATATTTGCTAAGAATATGAATCCTTCCAATGAGAGATTCTTTGGGTAACGAAATATACGCCTGGATCATTTGCTTCATATCCATATTCATATGGGTTTCATACCGATCAAAAAACTCTTTTGCCTGTAAGCAGGTTGCATCCATTTCTTTCTTTGTCTGACCAATTTTTCGCAGCCTATTAATATAATAACGGATACTTTTTGCGTTTTTAGCCCCAATTTGGTTCATTCCATGCTGACGATATTTAACTGTCGAGTAATCAACAAAGCCAATATCACCAAAAGCAGCTGCTACTAATGCAAACCACCAATCATGAATTATGGCATTTTGGGGAGGTTTGCTAACCATTTCAAGCAACGGCTTGTTAACCATAATTGTACAACCCGTTACAATATTCTGCGCTAGCAAGTAGTTTAGACTATTATGTTTCCAGTCAAGCCTTTGCCACGAAAATAACGATTTGGCAACCCTTTGTAATTTAATATCTACCACTTCCAAATCAGAATGCACCAATATTGGCTTATCTGATCCATGCCTCAACTCCAATGCACTCATGATATTCAGTGACATGCTCATTTTTTCTGGTATCCACACATCATCATCGTCAGCGAACATAATATAGTCACCATCTGCATACGGAAGCATGCTGAAAAAATTATGGGATGCATTTCCTGTATTTATATCCTGGGTGAGTACTCTTATCTTCTCCGGGTACTTGCTCTCATAATCATACGCAATTTTTAAAGTATTGTCAGTTGAATGATCGTCTTTAATAACAAGCTTCCAATCAGTATATGTTTGGTATATAATGGATTCTATTTGTTCTCCGATATACTTCTCACCATTATATGCGGCCATTAAGACAGTGATCATATAATCTCCCTACTGCTAGTCATCTTACGGATATAAACCAAACATTATAGTTAATATAAGTGTAACATAAAGTTTGATATATATCAATAATGCCACATTTAGCCCCTAAAGCGTATTTTTATTTTACTCATTTTCTATCATTGCATTCTTGATGGCTTCAAGGTATGCGTATCCATATTTTTCATCCGGTTCAAGATATCCACCCTCCGCCCACTCATTCCATGCAAACAAGAAAAGCATATCCTTATGGTACACATTTTTTGCCCTTGCAATCTGTTGACTCAGATATACCTGAAATTTTTCAGGAGACGCTCCTCTATATATAACCCCACGCTCTTTGTGCCTCGGTGAATTATCCCAGTCAACGAAGGCACCCGGTATTTTCTTTTCATTATTAGGTTCGCGTGCCAGCACATAACGCCAAAGCTCATCATAACTTAAATCCAGCCGTTTAGACATATCCGGTTTACCTAAAAGTACAGATGATACTTTCCTGATTTTACGTCTGAATACAGTAAAAAGCCTTTTAAAAAGCCGCGAACGATAATCGTCAGAATAATCTGTAAACGCATATGCCGGCTGATATTCAATGCCATAATCAAAACGGCTTTCATCCTTTTCGTCTAAACGGTTAAAATGAACATTCTGATAAGCGATTGTCAGCCCCTTTAATCCATTCTTCTTCGCCTGCTCCTGCCAGCAGTCAATCATCTGATTACAGCATGGCATCAGCTCAGGCCGATATATAACGAAGAGCGGCTTTTCGTCTACTAAAATGTACCGTCTGTCCATAAAAAAAGGCAGCAAGTACTCAAAATGCTCGATCCAATCTTGTTCTTCCCCGTACTCCTGTGAGATAAGGATTTCT
Source organism: Bacillota bacterium (assembly GCA_023391105.1). GTDB lineage: Bacteria > Bacillota > Clostridia > Christensenellales > SZUA-584 > SZUA-584. Next base: position 125,434 of record JAEWBO010000025.1, on the reverse strand, counting down.
CTTTCCTTCCCCTTCCAAGCTCTTGTCCAGCTCTCGTTTGCCCAGCTAAAGCAAAAAGGCATATCCGGCTTCTTTAAACGAAGCATCTCCTCTGCGGGCTTTTCAAGCAACATTGCCCCATTAAACCAATAATGATAGTAGCAAAATCCATAAACACCGTGCTTCTTTGCTATATCAGCCTGCCACTGCCGCGTCTCAGGATCCAGCAGGTTATAGTAGCGCTTATTAAGGGGAATACGGGGCTGGTAATGTCCTTTATAAAGTGGTTTGGCACGTCTTACATTGGTCCATTCTGTAAATCCATCCCCCCACCAGCGATTATTCTCTTCTATCTCATGAAATTGAGGCAGATAAAACGCGATAATTTTCATCTCGCCGTTTCCTCCTTCCTGCCGAATTTAACCAATGCTTGCTTCATTAAATCCCCAGCATAAATAAACTCTTTCGTCCTTCTGTACAGTAATAAGATAAGCCCGTTGGGTATAAGCAGACAAACTATACATTTCAGCAAAAAGCCGATTATACCTCCAATGGGAATAGCATATAAGCATACAGACGCAGAAAGTGCCGCTGATAGCAATGTGGTGAGAAAGTATGGAACCACTCTTTTGTAATATTCACACACCGGAACGTTTAGTATACGTCTATAAACAATACGCGGTAACACGGTGACTTCTTTAATCAGCAGACAGATTAGCGTGCCCAAAAAAATACCGAATATACCAATAACCTGCACCAAACCGACGGACACCACCAAATTGAGCACCGAAAGGGCAATGTGCAGGTACTTATCTGGCTGAAATATTCCTGCGCTTGTCCGAAGCGAACCCAGCACTTCAGAAATACCTGTGATATAAAAATTCAGCGATAAAATCATGACGACTGGCATAGACAGCAATGATTCGCTGCCAATCCAAAGCGTGATGAACGGATTTAAAAGACACAGCAGGGCAACTGATGCGAAATTATAAATCACAAAATTTAAAAAATACGCTTTCTTAAAAACATCATGTGTTTTTTCACTATTTTCTTCCGTAAGCATATTCCCGAACGAAGCCATTATACCCGTTGAGAATTGACTAATCAGCGTTCTTAAAGTCGTCAGTATCAAAAAGTAGTTCCCATAGAACGCGTTAATGACCAACCCTAAAAACTTAGAGATAATAATATTATCAGTGCCAGTTATTAGGTAATTGCCTACATAATGCAATGACAACGCCTTTGTGTTGGAAACAATACGTTCTTTTGTTTCTCCGTCTAAAGATATTCGGGGTACATGCTTGATATACGGATATCGCTTGTCCGCGATTCGAGCCAGTATAAAGTTTTCAACAACACGTATGACAACCTTAAAGCTCAAATATAGAATATAATTCTGCGTGAGCAAAAGTAAGACGATTTGCACCAAGCTTGCCGTTATTGTGCTGACCATACTGACTGTCATAACGATATCGTTGCGTTGATCGGCAAATAGCAAAGACCTTTTGTGTGCGAAGAAATAGGACATGACAGTATCTGATAAAAATAACAGAAATATGATCGCAAGATACGTCGGATCCATGGGATCTTTGAGCAGGACATTGAGAAATGGGGTAACCGCCAAGCCAAGGCCCAGCACGATAAAACCAATCCATCGGTAAGCCTTCGCATAGAATTGAACCAAAGCTGTAATCTTATGCTCATCACTATCCGCTAATGGCTTATATAGATTGCAGATTATCGCTGTACCTATACCAAGCTCTGTTAAGCCCAGCATAGAAATAACTGGCGTTAATAAGTTGTTTATACCCGCAAGCTCGTAGCCAAGAGTGACAATTAATATTTTCCTCGAAACAAATCCGATGATGACTATCAAAGCTTGAGATATAATCCCCACCATGACATTTCGAATTGAATGCTTAGTTCTCATGCGTGCCTTCTTCTACCGTTGACAATATACTTCACTGTCTTTACACAGGCTTTATATAGCCTGTCACTTGTTTTCATAATGGCAACCATAATTTTTACTTTCGTGCCCACATATTCAGATCTCATCAGTTCTTTATGACTATCCCTTATTTCTGCCGCTAAATCATTATATAATTGGCTCATTTCCGGAGATTCAGAAATAATCCGGTTACATATATATACTTTTGTTTTTAGCTCGTTTATTTTAAGCTTTGGAATCAAATCTGGATAGGCAGCACCAATATTCTCAGTCATCATTTTTAAAGCTTCAAGCTCAGCAAAATGATGAGGATTGAATTTGATCCTCATCAAGCTATCCGGTGTATTCACATAGTTATAGAGCAGTCGCCCATCATACACTATAGATTCACTTTTTTGAAATAGTTTGTATGTAGTTAACATGTCTTCAAATGCTGCTATTTCCGCATACCGTATTCCCTCAAACAACTCAGCTTTGTACAATTTACTCCAAGTACTACAAGTAATTTTCCAGTTATCAATCAGCTCGCAAACAGCTTCTTTCTTATTGAGTAACCTCTGTTCTGACGGGTCGTTATTGCTGCTTTTCACAATTTTGGGGAATATCATGCGTATACCGCATAAAGATATGTCGGCACCATATTGTATTATGTTATGATAAAGAACCTCCAGCATATCACGTTCAATATAATCATCACTATCAACAAAACATAAATAATCGCCGTCAGCTGCGTCGATTAACCGGTTGCGCGCAATTCCTACACCATTGTTTGATGTGTGTATGACTTTAACCCGACTATCCTTTGCCGCATATTCATCACATATGGTGCCACTATTATCTTTAGACCCGTCATCCAACAAAATAAGCTCAAAATCCATATATGTTTGTGCAAGTATAGAATCAATGCATCGCTTTATGTACTGCTCGGCATTGTATATCGGAACAAGTATACTTATCATATTTACCTCGACCATTATTATGTTGATATTACATCAACAGCAGGCGAATATTCTTAAATTTTAGAAACATCGCTTTTTTTTGCTCAGTAATCTCTTTGCGGTAATATTTGCAACCCTCTGGTGATTCTCCGCAAAAATGTTTAAAGTCTTTCTTAAATATCTTAAAACGTTTTATTATGGCTGCTATTTCAGCCTGAGAATTTGCAAAAAACGCTTGTTTTAATTGCACAGAAAATACCGATATTTTTAAACCACGTTGTTTTATATCCCTAATAAATGCGTGATCGATATAGTCTAGAAAATAAGACTCATCGTATCTGTAGTCGTAAAAAACATCGCGTCGAATCGCCATGCCACTGTTGATGCCATTGATGTTCTCTGCTTCGATGTCAGATATATCGGTTACGCGTGAGACGACAAGCCCTTTTATCACGCTGGGTGACAAAAGACCGATTTCATCGTAAACCAACGGGAGAAACAACTTTGTATCAGGCTCTTCCCGTTCCTTTTGCATCAATTCTTCGAAATAATTCTTATCTACCTCAGTATCGTCATCAAACAAGCAAATAATTGAGTTCTGCACCTCAGCTAATTCAATTCCACGATTATACGCCTTTGCAAGACCAAAATTGCCTCCCATGCTCACGTACTTCCAGCCATTTTGTTGAGCGAAGTCTGCATTTGACGTTGGAATCGTGCTGTTGTCTGCAATAATCACACAGACATCACTTATAGTTTTCAGACATTGGCAAGCTATTGAGTCTGTGCATTCTTTGTTATAAATAACAACGAGGGCATATATAACGGTTTTATTCATTCACTGTCTCCCGCCTTCCCAAATGGTTAACAATGTATAAAAGATCGCCAATCACTCCTCTTATGCGCACCGCTTTTAAATATGTAGTTAAATGACGAATACATTGTAGCCATGCGGATAATCTATTATTCTCCAGAGCTTTTACACGGCTACTCGTGAAACGCCAGTACCGTCGTAAAATCTTTCTATTCTTGTCTCCCATTGTGTCTAAGAGCGCTTGAGTCATATATAGATCAGTTCTCTCACATTCCATTTGCGCCAGCTCTAAACGGGTATATCTATCGTCCTTATGCAAAGAACCGGTCATAGTATCTTTAAGCCCAATCGTGTTATTACCATGCAGGCGATAGTCGGTAAGCGCTTCATTATAAAAAAACAAACCATCAATCATTCCACCAAAAATGCAGAGTTCCCAATCATGACACCATTGTCCAGTTGCATTATCAATATAAAGCTCCTTGCATTTCTTTGCAAAAGCTGCTGTGCAACCGGGAGAAATGTTGACGCGAAAAATATTTTGAAAACCTATTCTTTTTAAACCAAGCTTGCGAATATGGCCTTTGATCAAACCATGATTTGTATAGCCTAGTTTCTGCTTAGTCGCTATAGGATTGCCGTGCTCATCAATTTTCCGAAAGCCAGTACTCAGAACTTGTAAGTCTTTGTGTTCCTGAAATAAGCCCACCATTGTTTCAATCTTCTCTAGATGCCAAACATCATCCTGGTCGGACAAAAAAATAATATCTCCAGTGGTGGCTTGAATCGCTTTATAAAAGTTTTCTATGTATCCATGATTATGCTCATTTACACTTAGCTCCCAATCCAAGTCAAACTCGTTAATGAAGGCTTTTATGATTTCCACCGTACGATCTGATGAACAATCATCGAAGATGACCACCTCATCAGCACGTAATGTCTGATTCTTTAAAGAACATAACTGTTCTCGAATAAATCTTTCTCCATTATAGGTGGTCATGGCAATGGATATTTTTGGCACAATGTTCACCTACTTAGGTTGTATGGATAGAGCGTCTTTTGGTGGTTTTAGAGATACCGATGCTACAAATAAGGCAAATAACGCAAACCCAATAGGTGATGTAATGAACGGATTATAGTAAGACGCCATATATATGCAGATCATCACACACATCAATATTCCCATTGCACCGTTATATTCCCCCTGCCTATGCTTTTTATATAACTGATACACTGGCATAAGCAGCATGACAATAATTGAAATCAGCCCGAATATACCCATCTTGCTAAAGACATCCATATAGGTGTATTCCACTTTTCCTTCATATATATCAAGGTCAAGAGTTAATCCAAAGCCACCACCCAACAACCAATTTTCTCTTATTTCTTCTGCCACAGCATTTAGTCTATCATTTCTGACTGCTTCTGAGTTTATTGCGATATCTTTCTGTCGTTCTTCAAAACTATACGGCTCTGCATCAGTCTCTGTTTCAACTATTTCCGAATTCCCTTCCTCAATATCACTCAAAGAAACAGAATAATTATAGCCAAGAAGTACTCTTCCTACTGCATTTTTGATAATACCTTCAAACCCAAAGCATATCCATGAAATGGCAACGAATATTATAAAGCCCGCCAATGTAATAACAATCCCCTTAAAGAATGCTTTATATTGTTTCATATTAATAACAAAGAACAATATAGTTGCGACGAAAACTCCAAACCATATTGAACGCGTAAATGTAAGAATAATCGCTATAAAACTTATCGACATAAAAAAGTATGGCAATATTTGTTTCTTTCTAACTTCATCATTTTTATGTTTTATAATAGCGTACAATCCATAGAAAAAGGGTAAAACAAAGCATATTGAGCTTCTGAAATAAATCCTGCTAATTCCATCACCGAAATTAAAGAAACCACCTAGGCTTTTAGAAACAAGAAAGTGTTCAATGTGATTAACTGCATCATCACCAATCCATAATAATGCAAAATGTAGAATAATCGTTACAATTGCTAGCAAGATAGAAGCATAACTCGCATACTTAATGAGATTGTCTATTCGTTGAGAAGTATTAAAAATAGCTATACAACCAGGAACAATCAATAAAAAAAGCATACTGGTCAAATCTGCAGTAAGATATTGTAGATTATTATTTTTTATATACCCATATATTAGTGAAAAACAAACGAATAATCCAAATACAAGTATCGAGAATATGACCTTATTTTTAATCAACCTCAATACATCTCGAATTACAAACGGCAACGATAAAATAAATGTAATGCCAAAAAGTAACATCCGAATACTTAAACTTCCTATCTCCAACCATCGGCCACTGGATCCTACTACACACTCGCATATCAATATGATCAGCATTAAGTATGTTGCCCTATTTAACTTGCTTTCCTGTTGGAACATAAAACCTCCAAATACTTACTTGATATTTATAGATATTTAATAAAAAGACTAACTCTTCGCCTGAGCAAAACTTTTATCAAGCTTAACCGGGAAATACCATATTTTTCGCAAAAGTATTCAACATCCTTTTTAAATATCATATATCTCGCTTTATCAGCAACCCGACTGCTTTTTTCACTCCCCGAAAAACGTTGTATGATCTCAACGTTGTCCATAATGTAAATTTGTCGCTTGTCATGATTGACGGTATCTTTGATAAACGCATGGTCGATATAGTCAAGAAACTGTCCTTCATCGTATTGATAGTCCTCAAATACCTTAAGCCGAATAGCTAAACCGGAATTAATGACGGAAATGGCATCTTGCGGTATGCTATCAACATTCTTTGCTCTGGAAACGCTTATACCTCTAATAATACAGGGAGAGAGTATTCCTACCCTGTCCTTTACAATTGGTACAAAAATATTGATGTCTGCATATTCATTTGCTGCCTTTTTAAGTGCGTCAAAATAATTCTGTCCCACTTGCGCATCGTCGTCAAATAAGCAAATCAGACCACTGCGCTTATCAAGAGTTGACAGCACTTTGTTATATGTTTTGCTCAACCCCGCATTACCGTTCATAGATATATAGGTGCAGCCAGATTGTTTGGCAATATTTTCATTGCCAAAATCCTTCGTACTGTTGTCAGCAATAATAAGATCAATTCCTGGTATTTCTTTTATCGTATTAAAAGTCTTACTATCGCGCAATGATTGATTATAGATCACAATCAGTGCCTTAATTTCATTCATTGTCACACCCCTTTGCACCGAGTCTTATATAATCAAAGGTGATATTAAATCTCCATTTTAGTCTTACCGACATTTTTACACGGTCTCTTCCAGTAACAGTCTGCTCATGTCGACGGTATTGAATTAATGGAGCATTCACAAACGTTACCTCTCCCATTCTTTTCGCAACGATTCCAAGCCATTGATCGTGCATTGGAAGATTTGCTGGAAACGGAAGAGCTACTCTTAGCACGCTACGTTTTATACCCATACAGCAACCAATATAACGATTCCTTATGATGTTCCGATATATTCCTGAATAGAACTTGCCATTGAATATTGTTCCTTGCTTAACATCGAGATTTTCGCTCGTAATAACAGCATCGTGAATAACTGCCGTTACAGCCTTCTGGCTTAAGGCGGACAAGCAAACAGAAAACTTTCTCTCATCCCATACATCATCTTGATCGGATAAAAATATATACTCGCCTGAAACATGATTCAACGCATTTTCAAAATTTTTGATCACGCCCATGCCCGGGCCTTTGATGACATGGATACGGACATCTATTTCTGCAAAGGACTTGGCAATGGCTTCTGTATTATCTGTTGACGGATCCACAGACACCACGAGCTCATCTTGTTGACCCAATTGAGATATAATAGAACGAATTTGTTGTGGAAGATATTTTTCACCATTATAGGCTGCCATTGCAACCGATATCCTCTTTTTTTCGGCAGTATTCAAGCGATCCTCATTTTCCAATAATAAAGTATTTCTTTTCTGTTACGTTTTCTTATATCTTACAACAGTGTGACCTATTAATCAAGAAATTAGTATGATCATTAACATAATCTTGATTTTTATTATGTTTCTATCCTAGGTAATTTATGATGTGAATTTCCTTTAAGCAATTTTTACTCCCGTTTGTTTAAAAATCATCATTATAAAGACCGAAAGGTCATGCGATCCAAAATTTTTGCATAATCGTTTTCTCCCGCATGGCTTTTATCAGCCCAACCATACCTTCTATACATAGTATAAAGTTTACCGCAATGACACTTATATTTGATATAACTGTCGATTTCGCCACCATTTCAATCCAATTGCCATATTGAGCAGGACTTAGAACAGTAACAAACATTACTAAACATGGCTATTAGGATGAATCATCTGTGACAAAGTCCATAAAAAAGGCCAATGTGGGGTGTAGAATGCTGCCATAGTAACGGAAAAGGGAAAAAAAGCTATGGCAACGAAAAAACGTGTTGGGTTGATGGACATACAAAGACGGTTGGATACCGAGGATGCTGCCGATATCAGGCATCTGTGACAGCCGGTACTGTGATGGACAGAAGCTCTTACACGTATATTTGTGACGCGTTGTAATGTGATAATACTCTCGGCAACCACAAACGGGGCATACAAATCCATCCGGCCATCGCGGCTTAAACAGATATTCTCTGCAAGCTACTTGGTATCCCGTGATAAACGTGGGTATTCGGCCATGCAGCTATCTCAGGTGCTAAATCTACCGTACAATACAGCATGGTTTTTGCTCCATCGTATACGTAGCGCTATGGCTGAGCGGGACAACCGATATTTGCTCAAAGCGATAGTTGAACTGGATGACACGAACCTTGGCAAATCCAAAACAGGCGGTAAAAGAAGCCGCGGAGCCACGAAAAGCAAGATTGTCGTTGAGACCGTTAGCTGAAAAGTATCGGCACGAGTATCGGATTTTTGATGCCGATTCGGATATGCTTTAAATGGCTGCACATCATCGTCAGCAATGCAAAGACATTTGTGTCAGGTACTTTCCACGGCTTAGGGGAAAAGCACTTGCAGAGCTACTTGGATGAGTACTGTTACCGGTTCAATCGCAGAGGTATGGGTATTCGACAGATTGCTTTTTACAGTGACACAGTCAGCTCCTGAGCGGTTTGCTGACTTAACCTAATAGCCATGTAATTAAATAGGATAATCTATATATTTCGTCTCAGCATATTGACGAATCATCTTCTTTTTTGATATTCTGCATTAGTATTTATTGTTATCTTAAACTATACCGATAATCAATTCAACAATTTATAAGTAAAAAACGGAGAATAGTCATGAACGGCTTTACAAAAGAGAAAGCAATATCATATATTATAAAACACAATAAATCTATTTTCCTCGTTTTATCAGTTTTGGTGTCTCTATTTTATATGTTGTTAACATACAGGAACACTCTTCCAATAAGTGAGGGTTGGTATTCGGTTTATGCCAAAAGTATAAATAGCGGGTTATCACCATATAAAGATTTTGAGTTGTTATTCACACCAATATATACTTATGTTATTACATTAATTACAAAAGTTTTCGGTTACGATATCGTAACTCTAAGGTTATTTGGGGTTATAGTATTTGTTTCAATCTCCGCGCTTTTCTATCTAATATTTAACAAGATGTTCTCACCGCTTATTTCTATGATTTCGTCATTAACATCGGTCTTCTTTCTTCAATCCGAAAGCGTATTTATTGCATATGATTACATTAGAATATTTGACCTGTTTGTGTACTTATCAGCTTTTATGCTCTTTATGATTATATGGTTATTTAAAGAAGGCAGAAAAAGAAAGATATATCTATATTCTTTGCTTTGTGGTTTTTTTTCTGGTCTTAGTTTTTTAACAAGGCAAAGCAGCGGCGCAATTTTTGTCCTATTTATAATTATGTCCATCTTATGTTTGTCTATTATCTTTCGGTCAAAAAAATATTTACGTATCCTTGTAATATATATACTTAGCGTTTCTCTTCCTATTGTTTTTCAGGCTGGTTTTCTTTTATTAAATGGTAGTCTTGATGCGTTTATTCAAAGTACTTTTTCAAATGCGCTTGCTGCCAAAGGCGGTATGGCTACGGTGCTTTTTGATTGGGTCATACGACTAGTTCCTTCAATATTGCAGCTAAAATGCCAGATATTTTGTTTATTATTAACTCTTATCATCGCCTATCTAATTAAAAGCTTCAAAGTTATAAATGATTCAGATGAGAGGTTTAATTCAATAATAGGCATTGCATTTGCAGCAATAACCAGTACCGGAATCGCATTAACACTTATCTCGCTATATGTTTCTTATTATCTAAACAAGTTAATCATTTTGGATAATATGCCCATTACAATATATGTGGTGATTATTGTGTTATTTGTGATTAGTTTGATATTCCTTATCAAAAAGATAAGAAGGCATGAAGATCTCACTTGGTTAGTCTCCTTTATCGTTCTCCAAGGCGTTGTGCTCACATTAGGTTTCGGAGCTGGCACATCTGCTGGGTTAAGCATTGGAGAGACTTGTTTGGCCTTGGGGATTATTTCAGCTCTGCTATTTAAATTAGTCGGAGATGCTTATAGGCAACGAATTAAACTATTTTTGATATTATTGTGCGGACTTATGATTGGTGTTTTTGTTTCCCATAAAAATATCATACCTTATACATGGTGGGGAATGTATGAGTATAATACCGATACGATGACACAAGAAATTGATAACGTTCCATACCTGAAAGGTTTAAAGGTATCCAGTAGTACGGAAGCGCTGTATGAGGGCACATATTCACTTTATCAAGAATATCTGAGCGAAGAAGATTTGCTTTTCACGTTCCCCCATAATCCGATCTTTTATTTAATTGCCGACAGAAAGCCATTTACTTATTCATATGTTCAGTGGTTTGATGTTTCTTCAGATGCTGCATTGGAACAAGATATGCAAACTATTCAAGAGAAAAAACCAAAAGTACTCAGCATCATGTTTATCAAAGAATGGGTGATGGCTGGGCATGAACATCTGTTTAGAAACGACGAAGCAAGCAAACAAAGACAAATGCAGGAGTTTTTACAACAATTCATTCAAGATAATGGATATATTCTTGTGCAAGAATTTTCAATCGACAATGTTAATAAATTGTGTAATTATGTAAGGAATCCATGATAACAGACTATAGCATTTTCTAATGGATCGTAAAGGATCATACGTGAGAAATTCATGGATCTGCTTGGGGCAACGAATCTGATAACGAGTCCAACCCAAGACGAGTAAGCCATTGCGAGGTTCGCCCGTCCAATAAAAATTCTACTTTTCCTTACATCTTTCGAGTATCGGGGATACATATTTCCACGGGTTTTTCAGAATAGCGCTTATTATAAATACCGCAGTTAAAATATCTAAATATGCTTTCAGATACTGTTCCGGAACCAAACTGGTGGTTATATATGGTTCTGTAACGTTCGGAAACATATCATGGAGTCCACCGCTTTGAAGCAGGTACGTACGCTTATTTACACCAAGAATGCCATTGAGAATTTCAACCGCCAGCTGCGCAGAGGACCAAGGCCAAGTCGGTATTCCCGACTGACGATAGCCTGCTGTAAATGCTGAATCTGGCCATGATGGATATCATAAAGAAATGGGCAGGACGTCGAAAAGATTGGGGCAATTCATTCGCAATTGGAGATATTCTTTGCAGACAGGCTTCCTGAGTAGCAGAAACGGCAGGGACAGGTCATGGGTAAAATATACGACCTAATGGTCGCCCTTGACATGCCCGGCCGTTTCCGCTATTATGCACCCAAGATGGGTAAGCCGTCGTGCGGCTCACGCTTTTTCTTACGCTCTTTCGAGTTTACACAAAAATCGAGGATACACCCTATTTAATAAAACGATTCATCCTCTTTCTACTCAACTCCGCCATATCATTTTTCCTCCGGCTTACTATCAAAATTTATCCGCTGTTCCTCTACCACAAGCGGCCTTTTCATCACCCTCGTATTCATATTCAACACATACTCGCCCAATAATCCAATGAAGAAAATCTGTATAGACCCTATCAGAAATATACCAATAAGAATAGGCGCTGTGCCCGCGGGAAAACGATCCCAGTAAATAAGCTTTAATACAAAATAGACAAGCGCTACCACAAGGCTGATAGCAGAGAAGATAAAACCAAGCATGGTCGCAATACGCAAGGGCACTTTTGAGTATGATGTGATACCAAGCATTGCACCATCATACAGCTTATAAAAGTTATTACTTGTTTTTCCGGCACGCCGTTTGGCCTGCTCGTAAGGTATTTCTTTGCGCTCATAGCCAAGCTCCGCGACAATTCCCCTTAAAAAGGGTGCCGGATCCTCCAGCTTGGCCAAAACACGTACAAAATCCTTATCATAAAGACCAAAGCCCGTGAAATGTTCGATCTGTTCCACTTCAGAAATACGTTTGACCAGCTTATAATAGCATGACCTTAGGAAATACATGATCCTGTTTTCTTTGCTTGTGGTCTTGATGCCAATCACAATCTTAAAGCCATTTTCCCACTCGGCCACATACTTTGGAATCATGTCCACAGGATCCTGAAAATCGCAGCTGATTAAAATGACACAATCACCGGTTGCCTGCGTCACGCCGTAATACGGAGAATTGAACTGCCCGAAATTCTTTGCGTTCAATATTGCCTTCACATTTATATCCCGCTCACAGGCTATGCGAATTTTATCCCTCGTCCGGTCCTTTGATTTGTTATCAATAAAGATAATTTCATAGTTATATTCCGGCAGCGATTCTGTCATGGTTGCCCGAATGGCCTCATACATGGGTATAACGTTTTCTTCCTCATTGTAGCATGGTACAACCACACTGACCGTTTTCATATGCATTGACCCTTTCTATTTCAATAGCGCTGCCAATTCATCTGCTGAATGGCATAAATATGTGGGGACAAAGGGCTCCTCAAAAGCACCGAATCCGAACGTCACACCAATACTGTCTATTCCGTTCTCCTGAGCGGCCTTAATATCAGACATCGTATCGCCCACCATGACTGAACTGCTTTTATCTACCTGATTGGCTTCCAGCAAATCAGCCAATAACCTCGTCTTGCTCAAAGGATCTGTGGTAAGATCCACGCCGATTATATCCTCGAACAAATCTGATAACGAACAGTTCGCACATATCTGCCGAAGATATTTCTGCGGTTTTGATGACACAACAAACAGCCTTTTCCCTTGTCGGTGAAGCTCACACAACAGTTCGTTTATCCCATCATACAGCACGACACCACTGACGCCTGCTGTCTTATAATGCTCTCTATACTCACGAAACATGATATCGAACCGTTTCTGATCAATATCCGGATACAGCGTCCTTATCATTGTGGGTAATGTCGGACCAATGATGGATTTGATACTTTCCTCACATGGACAATCCATGTCAGCGCAGGAAATCGCGTGCTTCACGCACTCAATAATCCCGGGGCTGGAATCGGCAATGGTTCCGTCAAAGTCAAAAAAGATATTATGATATCGAACTATACTCATTATTTATCCATTCGCTCTTCCAGCATTTTAAGTCTTGTCGCATCCTCGGAAGCCATACCATAATAATAATCGAACTTATTTTTCAGGTAATAATATTCAAATTCAACCGCTTTATTTATGGCAAGCTCAGGCTTGTTACCAATATCCTCAATCGGGAAAATGACCTTGCGTGTCTCAAAACGGTCTAAAACGTCCTTCATTGCTTCAACAAAGGGCACAACCTCAGCGGACACACCGCCGCCAAAGGACGATATATAGCCGTATTCCTTTGCCTTTGCACATACTTTTCTTGTGTAATCCAATACGATGTCCGAGTTGATTTCACTGCGTGAAAGTCCTAAAGATGCAGAAAAATCGACTCTGCCAACCACAACCGAGTCCAAAAAGCCCTTGCCAGTCTCAAAAATCTCGTCCATGCAATGAAAGGCATTGATTGTCTCAAGGTTGACAACTTTGTCTACTTTATCATATTGCCCTTCCGCATTGTAGACCTTGTTGCAAGCGCCAATGAATTTCTTCATCGCAAAGGCAGATTCAATCATCGGAGCCATCACCGCATTAATATTAAAAAGCTTGCATTGATCGATGTCTCGCACCGCCTCACAACCACCGATTTTCATACATATTTTCAACCCTGCTTTGGCCACGACATATTGGAGCTTAATCAGATCTTCCGTTCTGGTCCCTTCGGCTTCGAACTCAGCTTTAATGCCATAGACGTTATACTTCTCTTTGAGCTCCGTGAGCGCATCCAACATCTTTCTTTCGAGAATATTCATAATTGGCCCTCCTCATCACATTTATAATTGTTTTGGGTCATTTCTTCTTCCGATAGAAATGGGAACATATCCTCCAATGGCATTGATACCATTTTTCCATCTGGCAGCAGCTTTGACGATGACTTAGGTTCGAAGCTCTGCTCTATACTTAGCCGCACCTCACAAATCAGCGGCCCATCACATCTCAATACATCTTCCAAAACCGTTTCCATATTTTCTTCACTGGATATGGTGTAGAAAGGATACCCATAAGCATTGGCAATCTTTTCGAGATCGGGAAAGCTTACACCCGATTCTCTGTCCACTCCGGCGAATCTACCTTTAAAGAAGTTGCTTTGTGTTTGCCTTATCGAATGATACCCTTGATTTTCAAACACAAAAATTTTAATAGGCAGTCTGTTATGTATCACCGTCTGCAGCTCCTGTATGTTCATCTGAAGGCTGCCATCACCCTCAAGGCAAATGGTGCTTTTGTATCCGCTGCCCACGCATGCTCCAATAGAAGCAGGCAAGCCATATCCCATAGAGGCGCATCCGCTGTTGGTAAAAACACGCTGTCCTTTTTTCATGGTGCCCGCCTGAAAAGTCACAACGCAGGCAGACCCATTCGAAGCAACGACCAATTGATTTTCGGGCAGCTTGTTGAACATGCTTGTGATAAAAGCATAAGGGTTGACTCTGTCTTCGCTTGTATATGCGTCGTAATTATACTTCAGGTTAATATCACGGCACCATACCAACCACTTTTCATGCTGCTTGCCTTCTTTGACAAACCCTGCTTCATATATTTTATTGAGAAAATCTTTCACATCCGCAAAGATGGGCATATCGGGTTTAAACGTGCTCTTACTAAGCTCAGCCGGATCAATATCGACCATGATCTTATACGCTTCTGGCGCAACCTGATCCCACACATAGCCGATCTGACGCAAATTCATACGGCAGCCGAGCACCAAAAGCACGTCACATGTCTGAAAGACAAAATTACCGCCGCGCGTACCCACAGTACCCGGACGACCAGCATATAAAGGATGATCGTTGGGGATGAGATCATGATTACCCCAGGCCGTCATTACCGGAATATTAAGCTGCTCTGCCGCACGATCAAATATCTGCTTGCCATCGGACAGCCATATGCCTGTCCCTGCAATGATGGCAGGCTTTTTTGCGGCTTTCAGCTTGTCTATCACTTTTTGTATCGTATCGGAAGAAACTCGGGGAGGAAGCAACGCTTCGTCCTCTGTCTCTGAATACCGGACAAGGTCGTCTGTCTCAATCACAGCCGCCTGAACGTTAAGAGGTATGTCCAGCCACACTGGGCCAGGGCGCCCATGAGTCGCGATATATAACGCTTTTTCTACATGATAGAGAATCTTATTGGGATCTGTCACCATGCAGGCGTATTTCGTCATGGGACGTACGATATCCACAATATTAAACTCCTGATCGCCAAGCTGGCGCAGCGGCACATCTGTGGACGCGATCGTACACTCAAACTTGACCTGTCCCGAGATAACCATCATTGGGACAGAGTCAAGCCACGCCCCCAGCACACCTGTCAGTGCATTGGTCCCCCCGGGGCCAGTCGTGACGCAAACGACCGGCATCTTTCGGACGGCCTTATAGTAGCCTTCTGCTGCGATGGCGCAAGCCTGCTCATGGTGATTATAAACGCATTTCAAACGCTCGTTGTTGCCAAAAGCGTCATTTAAATGCATGGCACCGCCACCCGTCACCGTAAAAACATGTTCAATACCTTTATCCGCAAGTATATTTGATAAATAATCCGATAACTTAATTTTCATTAATTCCGTTATTCCTCCGATACGATCGCTTTAAGCGTCTGTTTCACACCCTCATCAAACGTGGTTTTGGGGACAAAACCTGTATCGTTCTTCAGCTTGTTTATGTCCGCGCTCAAATACATCACTTGATCCTGACCATAGGGTCTATCTCCAAGCCGAAGTACGGTTTTAGGACTGACAATATCTCTGATTATGGAGATATATTCCTTTAATACGCGTTGTTCACCCGATCCGAGATTATAGACACTGCCGTCCTTCCCGGATTCGGCAACCGCAGCCAAGGCCTTCGCCGCATCATCGCTGTAAAGATAATCCCAAGTCTGCTCCCCTGCTGTAAGGGCAGGAGAACCGTCTGCAAGCAGCTCCCGAATCAATAAATGGACAAGTGTGTTTTTATCATCACCGGGTCCGTATATGCTGAAAATGCGAACCCATGCATGTGCAATACCAATCTGATTTGCATAAACACGGCTCATCTGTCCAGCCGAAAGCTTCGCAGCCCCATAGAACGTAAATGGCTTGGGTACCAGCGTATCGTCTGCCGGTCTGTCAAAATGTCCATATTCGGCTTGTGAACCGGCGCCGATAAACATCCTGCATCCGATGTCCTTTGCCAGCTTCACAGCATCAAGCGTATACTTTACATTTTTTAATTGCCTCTGCGCGTCGTTCCTATCAGCACCAAACGTGCCCGACCAAGCAAGATGAAAGAACACGTCAAAACCGCCGCCAAGGCGGGACGCCAAAAGGCTCAAATCCTTTATATCGCTTTCCACCACATGGATAGACAAATGAACCGGCAGGAGCCTGATGTTTGGCGAGTTTGGGCGGCATACCGCATACACCTCACAACCGTCTGCCAAAAGCGCCCTGCTCAAGGCCACACCAATGCAGCCCGTGGGACCCGTGATCACAACCTTCTTCATACGTTGGCTTCCTTTTTCGATCTGTTTTTGAAGCTAAAGAAATTATGTCCCACGTAGCTTACAATCGTGGTGACAAAAAGGCATATCACGCCGGATAAGTATGAGTTCATGCCAAGCATGTCAATGAACACATATACGAGCCCCAAATTAGCACCATAACTTATGGCATATACAAGCACAAAACGCAAGATCTCGGACAACGACTTCTTTGGCTGTCTGAATGTAAAATACTTGTTCCAAAAATAACTGTTTATCACACCAAGAACCGTTGATAACGTTGTGGCTACATAAGGATCCAGCCCTATAGAAATAAACAACGCGTAGAACCCGTATCCAACCGCCGTATTAAGTCCTCCAACGAATAAAAACCGTATGCGCTTATCGCCAAAAACCTTTTTTACCCAGTCAACGATCTTCATAGATTGTTACAGGCATCCGCGATCGTCTCGATGATATAGTCGATCATCTGATCGGTCATGCCCGGATAAACACCCACCCAGAAGGTATCATTCATGATTCTGTCAGTGGCATTCAGTTCACCAACCACACGGAAACCTTCATTCGTGGTCCGCATTTCGTCAAAGCATGGATGCTTAATCAAATTTCCCGCAAACAGCATCCGGGTCTGAATACCTTTGCTCTCTATGTACGGGACGATTGTCCTTCGCGATGCATTTGGTTGACAAGTCAATAAAAATCCAAACCAGCTGGGAGCGGAGTTTTCACAAGGCTCGGAAAGGATGAGCTTATCCGCTACACAAGCAAGTCCCGCTTTTAAACGATCATAATTGGAACGACGCTTTTCGATAAAGCCGGGCAGTTTTTCAAGCTGAGCACAACCGATGGCCGCCTGCATATCAGTCGCCTTGAGATTATAGCCAAAATGAGAATATACGTATTTATGATCATACCCAGTAGGCAGATCTTTATATTCTTTGGTGAAACGGTGTCCGCAAAGGTCATCCTTACCCGAAGGACACATGCAATCCCTACCCCAATCACGCATTGAGCGGATAATCTTGTTAAGCAGCGGATCATTCGTATAGACGGCGCCGCCCTCTCCCATCGTCATATGATGCGGAGGATAGAAACTGGAAGTACCAATGTCACCAAAAGTACCGGTAAATTGTTCTTTTCCGTCTAATGTGTACTTCGATCCAAGCGCGTCACAGTTGTCTTCGATTAGCCATAGATTATGTTTCTTACAGAATTCCAGTACTGATTTTATGTCAAAAGGATTTCCGAGCGTATGCGCAAGCATAACGGCTTTGGTGTTATTCGATAATGCTTTTTCCAGCTGCGAAACATCAACGTTGTATTGAGGGATCGTCATATCAATAAATACAGGAACAGCACCATATTGAATGATCGGAGCGACTGTGGTAGGAAAACCGGCCGCTGCTGTGATTACCTCATCGCCGCGGCGTATAGCGCGTTCACCAAGCAAAGGAGAGGTCAATGCCATAAAGGCGATAAGATTAGCCGAAGAGCCGGAGTTGACAAGGGCGGTATATTTGATGCCAAGAAACTCAGAAAACTGTTCCTCAAATAAATCGGTATACCGTCCAGCAGTCAGCCAGAACTCAAGAGAGCTGTCAACCAAATTGACCATCTCTTCCCGATCATAGATTCTTGAGGCATAGGGGATTCTCTGTCCAGCCTCAAACTGATTATTACGTTTATGGTAAACGTCACAGTATTCGGATACCAGCGCCAGAATATGCGATTTTGCTTGTTCTTCCGTCATTTTCTCGAACATTATTTACTCCCTATGAATATGTTTTTATCCGTCTTAAACAATAATCAGCTGTTAAAAAATGCGTCGACCTGATTGTCCATGCATTGTTTCACATCGCCGCCATCCATATATACCTTTGTCCACTCCACAGTTTTTTCCACCGATGTGCCGACATCCCATCGTGGCCGCCATTTAAACACGTTTTTGAGCTTGGAGCAATCCAATTTGAGGAATCTGGCTTCATGCGGCCCCCCCACGAACCGGTTCTCCCATGTTAAACCTTTACCCCAGAAGCCGCAGAATAAATCAACAAGCTCCCCCGTTGTGATGCAATCACATTCATCGGGTCCTACATTATAATAGCCGCTTTTTGAAATATCCTCATACTGGGCCTGCGCGATCATAAGGTAAGCTGCGAGGGGCTCAAGCACATGCTGATACGGCCTTATTGAATGCGGGTTACGAACAACGATTTTTTCACCCTTCATTACCGCCCTAACACAATCCGGTATGATCCTATCATTCGCAAAATCCCCGCCGCCGATAACATTACCGGCACGGGCAGTGGAGACAGCAACCCTTCCATCCGCAAAGAATGATTCCTTGTAGCTGTGAGTCACAAGCTCGCTGCAGGACTTGCTATTGGAATACGGGTCATAGCCATCAAGAGGCTCGTTCTCGCGATATCCCCATTCCCATTCATTATTTTTATAGACTTTATCTGTGGTCACATTTAAAAAAGACCTTACGCAATCTGAAAGCCGGACACATTCCAAAACGTTCACTGTGCCCATGACATTGGTTTCATAAGTGTACACAGGCTTTTGATAGCTGTCTCTCACAATAGGCTGTGCTGCGAGATGCAATACGATCTCCGGCTTCAACCTACTAAAAACAGATTGCAGATGCGACAGATCCCGAATATCACCTGTAATATTGTCTATTTCACTTTCAAGTCCGCAAACATCAAAGAGGCTCGGTGTTGTCGGAGGTAAAAGTGAATAACCCGTTACCTTCGCCCCTGCGCCAACAAGAGTCCGGCAGAGCCAAGAGCCTTTGAATCCGGTATGACCCGTCACCAAGACTTTTTTGCCGTTGAAAAATCCCAAATTCATTACCAGACCTTCCAAGGGGCTTCACCGCTTGCCCAAAGCTCTTCCAGCAGCTGCTTGTCCCTCTGGGTGTCCATGCATTGCCAAAAGCCATCGTGCTTATAAGCGCAAAGCTGGTTCGTTGCCGCCAGTGTTTCCAGCGGTTTCTTTTCAAACACTGTTGTATCATCTTCGAGAAGATCAAAAATCTCGGGATTGAGCACCATAAACCCGCCGTTTATCCATCCGCCATCTTCCTTCGATTTCTCGGAAAAACGATCAACAGTATTGTCCGGCTCGATTTCTAATAGACCAAAGCGCCCGCCGGGTTGAATAGCCGTCAGCGTGGCAGTTTTACCATGGTTCGTATGAAATGCCACAAGCTTTGAGTAATCGACGTTGCTCACGCCGTCACCATATGTCAGCATAAACGGCTCATTGCCGATATAATCACGCACACGCTTTATTCGGCCACCGGTCATTGTATTCAGCCCGGTATCAACAAGCGTGACTTTCCACGGCTCAGCAAAATTGTTATGAATTTTCATGCCGTTTCCGTTGCAGAAATCAAAGGTAATGTCGGAATTGTGGAGATAATAATCGGCAAAAAATTGTTTTATGACATAAGCTTTATAGCCGAGACATATTATGAAATCCATAAACCCATAGTGAGAATAGGCCTTCATAATGTGCCAAAGTATAGGCTTTTCTCCGATTTCTATCATTGGCTTAGGCTTCAAGTGAGATTCCTCGCTGATGCGTGTTCCAAAACCGCCCGCCAGTATAACAACCTTCATATATATACTTCCTTTTATATCATAAAAGCACCAAAATCATATAACATATTCTATATAAAATCAACTTATAATTAACACTATTACTTAATAGAATATTAATTCATATAACTCATCTTTCCTTAAATAGCTTATTTACATGAAACAAGAGTGCAACTGTTAAGCTGGCACTCTCTATTTTAGCCGATAGGCATATGAGTTAGACTTGTTTCGTTTTAGTCCTTCCTCGGATGAATGTGAATCCATGTATTGCCCGGTCTTAAAATGATCTGTTCTCCGTTATTGTCGTAAAAAATCGTTTGGCTATCCACAGATTTTTTCTCCCAAGAGCCTTTAATGAGCTTACCACCAATATATATATCCGCATTTCCGGTGCCAATCATATTCCACACTTTATAAATATCTGCTGAATCATAGGTGCTATATTGAACAATGATATTCTTAACGCTAAGCTGTTTATCCGTTTCAGCAGATTTAAAGGCTTTTCCGCTCATCGAACGTAAATATACATCCTGCGCCGAATCGTATGTATACGATACAAAATCATCATCATTCGAACACATCGGCAAGTTTATTTGAGTCACATCATTCCCGGAATATGAAACCTGACTATCAAACTTCCAATCCAGAGGCTTTGGAGAATAATCGTATAGCTCCTGCACGAGAAGTGGATTCCCTTTCACGTTATGCGGCGCTTTTTTATCCTTTACACGTTTATAATAATCATTCCATTTTCCGCTCCAACCGTCAACATCAATCTTGATCTTGCTATGCAGTTCATTACCGAAAAACGTATAATTCGGCGCTCCGCTTACTCCCGATCCTGAGCCTCCCCAATGCATCAAAATCGCATCCCATTCCTGCTGCAAATATAAAAAAGTCACACGGCCGCTTCTCACGGGCATAATTTCTTCCGGAACACTATCAGAAAATAGACAAACGAAACGCGTGATGCTGCCCTCTACAGGCACTTCGTACACAACATCCGCAGTTTGCAATCCAAGCTGCGGACGCGCAGCCGGAGAGTTCTCAATCACCGCCATAACAGGCTTGTACTCGCCTTCAAACGGCAGTCCGGTGGTATATGAACCCACACGGGGTGTGGGTTCCGGTGTCGGCTCCGGCGTCGGCTCGGCCGTTTTTATCGGCTTAGGAGATGGTGTTGGTGTCACCTCGGGTTGCTGGGGCGCAGCTTGGCATCCAATGAAGCTCACTATGGTTAAGGCTATTATAACCAATAACACAAATCGTTTCATTTTTTTCCTCCATTATCCCATAATAGTATTCTTTGACTAATTGATTGTATTTTAGCACACATTTTATTCTCTAGTAAACAAATATAAGATCTATTCGCAGTGTTCTAAAGCACTATAGACCTACTATTCTGAATAATAAGTATTGTAATATGCCATGTACGCGCCTGAACGCACACCATCCATCCATTTTTGGTTGTCAAGATACCACTGAATTGTCTCAGCAATACCCTGCTCAAACGTATAAGACGGCGACCATCCGAGCTCTGTCGTAATCTTCGTGTTATCTATCGCGTAGCGGCGGTCGTGCCCCAAACGGTCTTCCACATATTTGATGAGATCTTCCGTTTTTCCAAGCGATTTGAGTATCAGCCGGATGATCTCGATGTTTGCTTTTTCATTATTCCCGCCGATATTGTAAACTTCGCCGACTCGGCCCTTTTGCAGCACGGTATCGATCGCGCTGCAGTGATCAGCCACGTGAAGCCAATCACGCACCTGCATGCCGTCACCATAAACGGGCAGTTGCTTTTCATCGCAAGTGTTGCCAATCATCAACGGAATCAGCTTTTCCGGGAACTGATACGGCCCGTAATTGTTGGAACAGCGTGTAATATTGACAGGCATTTTATACGTTTTGTTGTAGGCGCGCACGAGTAAATCAGCGGAAGCCTTGCTCGCCGAATACGGACTGTTGGGCGCAAGCGGCGTTGTTTCCAAAAACATTCCTGTTTTACCTAGAGCACCGTACACCTCGTCGGTGGATACCTGAAGGTATTTTACACCTTCCCTGAAAGTCGGGTAACCTTGCTCATCTTTACCGGCTTGCCAGCTTGTCTTTGCGGCATCCAGCAAACACTGGGTACCCAGCACGTTTGTTCTCAAGAAAATCTCCGGTTCCTTTATGCTCCTGTCCACATGGCTTTCCGCGGCGAAATTAATGACATAGTCAAAGGCATATTGATGGAACAGCGACGCGACCAGATCTCTATCAGTAATGTCGCCCTTTACGAAGATATGTCGCTCATTACCTTCAAGTTCTTTTAAGTTTTCGAGATTGCCTGCATAAGTGAGCGCATCCAGATTGATAAATACCCAATCCTGATGCGTATCGATCATGTGTTTTACAAAATTAGAGCCAATAAACCCTGCTCCCCCGGTTATCAAAACCTTTCTCATGTTATGCTCCTCTTAAAATTGATAGCCCGATTCACCAAGAGTCGGAAGCTCTTTATCTTTATCCGATAAAATGACGTCAATACCGTCAACCGGCCAGTCAACGCTGATTTCAGGGTCATCATAGATAATGCCCGCGTCATATTCAGGATGATATATCTGTGTACATTTATACGTGAAAACAGCCTCATCCGATAAAACCAGAAAGCCATGAGCAAACCCCTCAGGCACATAAAACATACGCTTATTTTCTCCCGAGAGCACCACGCCCACATGCTTGCCATATGTCGGCGAGCCTTTTCGCAAATCCACACCCACATCATAAACCGAGCCGGATATCACACGAACGAGTTTACCCTGCGAGAACTTTGTTTGCAAATGAAGCCCCCGCAAAACACCTTTCTTGGACATGGATTGATTGTCCTGCACAAACTGCATATGAAGACCTGCTTTCGCAAAGGCCTCTTGATTATATGTCTCCATAAAATAGCCACGCGAATCGCCAAAAACCTGCGGCTCAATGATCAACAGGCCTTCAATAGCCGTCTCGATGACTTTGATATCAGCCATTCTTTTTTCCTCTTTCAGCAATTGTCTCAATGTACTGCCCATAGGCGGTTTTAATAAGCGGCTGCGCAAGCTGTTTAAGCTGATCCTTGTCGATATAGCCCATACGGTAGGCGATTTCTTCAATACAGGCGATGTATAGTCCCTGACGTTTTTGTATGGTTTCCACAAAGTTACCCGCGGCAATCAGATCATCATGCGTCCCCGTATCCAGCCAAGCAATGCCGCGCCCGAAAACCTCCACCTTGAGCAAACCTCTTTTTAAATATGCGTCGTTGACCGCAGTGATTTCAAGCTCCCCGCGTTTGGACGGCTTTATGCTCTTGGCAATCCTCACCACATCGTTGTCGTAAAAATACAATCCGGGCACAGCGAAGTTTGATTTTGGTTGTTCCGGCTTTTCTTCGATTGAGATGGCTCGTCCCTCTTTGTCAAATTCCACGACGCCATACGCGCGGGGCTCATTGACATAGTATCCAAAAATCACAGCGCCGCTTTCCAGCTTTGCTGCACGCTGGACGCATTCAGAAAAACCGTTACCATAGAAAATATTATCACCAAGAACAAGCGCGCAATTGTCATTACCGATGAAATCTTCACCAATGATAAAGGCTTCGGCAAGGCCGTTGGGTGCGTATTGCACCTTATACGAAAAATTCATTCCAAGCTCTTCACCTGTGCCAAAAAGCTTTTCATAGAAAGGTAGATCTGTGGGCGTGGAAATAATTAATATCTCCCTTATTCCCGCAAGCATGAGGGACGACAGCGGATAATAAACCATGGGCTTGTCATATATGGGCAGCAATTGTTTGGACACTGCCTTTGTGATAGGATGGAGACGGGTTCCCGATCCACCTGCTAAAATAATCCCTTTCATAGTCACAATCCTTTTAAATTATTACTCAGTCAAAAGATACTCTTTCAAAGCGTCTTCCCACGAGCGAAAAACATTTTTTCCAATACGCTTTAATTGCGCGTTTTCCAATACGCTCCAAGCGGGACGCTTTGCGGGCCTAACAAACTCCCTGCTCGTCACCGGCACCACATTTATGCTCTTACAACTGTATTCAAAAATTTTTTTTGCAAAATCAAACCAACTGCATTGACCTTCACATGTGGCGTGATAAAGCCCGTATTCACCTGTACCCAATAGCTCACAGATGGTATTCGCGAGATCAACCGTTGAGGTCGGCGAACCAATCTGATCATCCACAACATTAATTGTATCATGCGTTTCAGAAAGCTTTAGCATTGTTCTCACAAAGTTGTTGCCTTCTCCATACAGCCATGCGGTACGAAGGATGTAATATTTCGCTCCAGATTCCTGAACAAAACGTTCCCCCTCAAGCTTTGTCTTTCCATAGGCCGTGGCAGGATTACATTCGTCGTCCTCAAAATAAGGCCGGGGCTTGCCTTCTATGCATACGGGGTCACCGCTGAAAACATAGTCTGTGGACACATGAACAAGCTCAGCATCGTTTTGAACACATATCTCCGCTAAATTCTTTGCGCCCAGCGCATTGATGCGATAGGCATTATCGTAATCCGTTTCTGCCTGATCCACATTGGTATATGCCGCACAATTGATTATTGTATTTGGCATTGTTTGCTCAAATCGATTCTTTATAGAATCTAAACTTGTAATATCGATTTCGGGGTAATCATACGCATCAAAATCGATGTTTTTATCTGTTAATACTGTTTGTACTCGACGACCAAGCTGTCCATTCGAGCCAATCACTAGAACCTTCATCATTTATCTCCAAACGCAATCTCACTTATTTATCTTCTTTTCCACTTATTCAAATATTTAATCATTGATCCGACTTGAATCAGAAAGAGCTTTAATTGCTTGCTTCCCCCACGCTCCCACTCGTGATAAGCCACAAAATCGGGATTGTATTGTGCACGTGCGTGCTGCCTGATCTCTCTTGACAAATCCGCGTCTTCAAAATACATGAAGTAACGTTTGTCAAAGCCACCGACTGTTTTGAGAAGCGATGTCCTTACGAACATAAAAGCGCCACTGCAAAACTCAATATCAAACGCGCTGTCAGCATCCTTATCAAGCATCTCATATTCATGCCTGTATTTTTTTAAAAACGGTGCGTTTACTCTTCGGGCTATAAGATAAATAAATTTTGGGTTTTTCTTTGGGAGCACTTGAAGCTTACCGTCAGGATGCAATATTTTGGGTGTCACAAGACCAATGTC
This sequence comes from Bacillota bacterium, assembly GCA_023391105.1. Taxonomy (GTDB): domain Bacteria; phylum Bacillota; class Clostridia; order Christensenellales; family SZUA-584; genus SZUA-584. Next base: position 99,861 of record JAEWBO010000025.1, on the reverse strand, counting down.
CTCATTAGCTTCAAGATACTGAACAAGCCTTGAAACAATATCTTCTTTAATTGTCACATCAGGATTAATAATTAGATGATACTGACTGTGAACACATTCAATAGCCTTATTATGACCGGATCCATAGCCAACATTCTTGTCGTTTTTTATAACAGTTATCTGCTTGGACTCTATCTGATTAATAATATCAAGCGTACTATCCGTGGATCCGTTATCAACAACATAGATATGGTAATCCACACCCTTTGTATGCTCAACCAGCGAGGCCAGCAATCCACCAATATACCACCCGCTATTATATGTCACAACTGATATTGACACATTTTGTTTTCTCACTATCTATATTCCTCACCATGTGATTTAATTAGACACTCTTACTTATCCAATGACAAATCTAATAGCCATTAGATCGTGTAATTACATGTTGATCGGACTTGTCATAAGTCTAAGAGGTGCTGAGCACCGATACCAAACAGATGACGGCTGGAATGATGAAAATAGCAACGCCTCCAAGGAAACGGAATCGCGCATATCCCCACATATTATCAATCGGTTCAGAGACTTTTTCAGAACAATATTTTGGATGTTTAAACAAAGCGTTAACCAATAGCAGTCCTGAAAACACAGAATAAATCAGGGTTCGGTTGTTTATTATAAATAGACTCCGCATTTGCAAAGCTGAATTCGCCTGGCCGCCCAGCAATGGTCCAAATATGCCGTAATTCCACATGTTTTGATCGACCCAATCAACCCAGTAATTCGTCGTATAGAGAATGAACACGCCCATAAGTAAAAACTCGATGATCATAAAGATATCAAAACGTCTACTTAGAACAGATCCTAACACCCAGAAAGGAACACCAAACAGCAACCATTGTGGATGCCACATAGACAGACCAAAGAGCAGGAACGTCACAATGTTTGAAAAAAACACAACCCATTTGATATTATCTTCATCCTTTACTGTTTTAAAGAAAGAATAGCCGCAAAGAACGATCCAGGCCACAACGAACAGACTAAGCCCAAAATATTCGTTGTTGAATGAGACTAAAAATATATAGTTGTTGGCTCCAAATCCAAAAACGCCGCTTCTGAACGCGTTGGAAGGATAATACATCAGAATTTCAATCGCTAGCGGAATGAAAACAATAGCGCAATGCTTTATAATGCGCCAAATCCTTTTTTCATACAGCAGTAGCATTGGTATAAAAATGAACAAAGGAAAGTACTTAAATGTGAGGGATATCCCAAAGAACAAAGCAAATCGCAACAAATCTTTTTTATAATAATACAAAATACCGAGCAACATGAAAAAAACTGTGAATATATCATATTGGCCAAATATGTACTGGCTGAAAAAACCTATTGGCATTGTTAAAAACAAATATGCGCACAGCTTTGATTTCTTTATACCCATACCAACTTGCAAAGCAATCTTGTACAAAATAAAGGCTGACGCCCCATGAAACAAAACAGGCAGCAATTTAAACCAAAGCATGGCGCCGAGCGATGTATAAATACCAGGAACCGTCACAATATCAAAAAGTCTCAGCGGAATATTCCATATCGCAAATAGTATGTACGTGCTTGGCAGATAAGCATTACCGCCGACAAATTGAACATTATAATCATAAAAATCTAATATATGTCCGTTAAGATAAGCAATTGATGAGCCTGCGGTGTGCCCGATATCCGCACCCTGTTCAAATGCCAGAAAACAGAAAAGCGATAAGACAGCGAAAGCGATTAAATCAAACAAAGTAAGTGGTTTCTCAAGAAAACTTAACTTAAACTTTTTACTCATTCTACATCTCCACTTCAACTCAAATCTAAAATATTCTATACTATAATGAAATATAGTGTCAATATATTCAGATACAATAACCTACATTCATAGACAATAACATGCAAACCCTAGAAAATCGTGCAGAAGAGTCTCATTCTTACTGAAGCGATACGATGGGTTGTTTTACAGTGTCAATCTCTTCTTGCGCAGCATGTCTCCCGGCAAAAGCTTCCCCAAGCTTAAGAGCTCCAGCATCTCCTTGGGATGCGGCGCGCAGTCTCGCGATTCGCCATCGAGCGTTCGTAACCTCGCAACCTCAATAGCGGATACGCCGTGCGGCGACAGCACCTCAAGAGTATCGCCCACGCTGAACTTGCCGCGCTGTTCAAACAGCGTCCAGCCATCTGTATCGGTCTTTGCTTTTATCACGCCCACAAAGTCGTGCGTACGCTCCACCTTGCCGCGTGTGATATCCTGCCCCTGCTCGCGCGGATTGCCATAAAAGAATCCTGTCGTGTAGGCGCGGCTCCCTGCCTTGCCGATCTCCTCCAGCAAATCAGGATCAAACGTCTTGCCAGCGCCAACATCGTCAAGCGCCTGCCTATACGCACGCGTCACACAGGCCACATAATAAGCCGACTTCATGCGCCCCTCTATCTTGAGCGAAATGATGCCGGCATCGATAATGTCCTTTATGTGCTCGATCATGCAAAGGTCTTTGGAATTTAGCACATATGTACCACGGTCATCCGAATATGCAGGGAAATATTCGTCCGGATAGCCCTTCTCGGATAATTGATATTCCCATCGGCAGGGCTGCGCACACGCACCTCTGTTACCGCTGCGGCCTGTAAATACGCTGCTGAGCAAACAGCGTCCCGAATATGCAATGCACATCGCGCCGTGAACAAACGCCTCAAGCTCTAGCTCCTTGGGAGTGTTTGCGCGAATCTCATATATTTCGGCAAGCGAAAGCTCCCGCGCAAGAATTACGCGGCTTGCGCCCTGCTCATACCAAAACCGCGCCGTGCGCGCGTTTGTCGTATTTGCCTGTGTGCTGATATGGATGGGTATCTGCGGCGCGACGCGTTTGGCAGTCGTCAATACGCCCGGGTCGGTGATAATGAACGCATCCACCCCCGCCTTCGCAAGACACGCAATGTATTCCTCCAGCCCATCGAAATCGAAGGGGTGAAACACCGCGTTCATTGTGATGTAAAGGCGCTTGCCACGGCTGTGCAAGAAAGAAGCCGCATGCGCAATCTCATCCGGCGTAAAGTTATCAGCAAAAGCCCTAAGGCCGTAGGCTTTGCCCGCGGCGTACACCGCGTCCGCGCCAAAATCAGCGGCAGCATGGAGACTTTCCATGCTGCCGGCGGGCGCCAACAGCTCAATCTTCTTCATTTTTGGTCTGTTCCGGTGTGGCTTCAGGTGAAGCGTGGTAAGCCGCTTCGTTATCTTTGTGCTCGTCAAGCGTTTTTGCGTATACCAGCTCGCTCGACGTCTTATCCTTGTTCATGAAATACAGATAGTCAAAATCTTCTTCCGGATAAAGCGCCGCATCAATTGCGTTCGCGCCGGGATTGTTAATTGAGCCGAGCGGAAGGCCCTTATACATGTACGTGTTATAAGGGGAGTCGATGGCCAGTTCCTCCGCTGTGTAGGTCATCTTCTTAATACCTGTTACATACCGCATTGACGCGCACGAACCAAATTCCATGTCCTCTTGGATTCTGTTATGAAACACCGCAGATACCTTTTTGAAGTCTACTTCTGTGGCTTCCCATTCAATCATGGATGCCAGCGTCAGCACCTGATCTATGGTCATGCCCAGTTCCTCGGCACGCTGTTTATACTCATACTTAAACACTTTGTTAAACTGGTCGAGCAGCTTCTTAATCACATCTTCAGGTGTCGCATCCTCGTAAAACTGATATGTATCCGGCGCGAGGTAGCCTTCCAGCGCGTACTTGCGGCTGCTTAAATTCTCTGTACCCTTGAGTGCTGCGATGAAGTCGTATTCGATAAAGGCATCGGCATCTTTACAAAGGTCTAAAAACTCCTTGCGTTCATCCTCATCAAATAAACCTTCCTTGAAGAGCTTTTCTGCCATGTCTTCCACCGTGAAGCCTTCAAGGAACATGATTTTCATGACTGATCGAGGCGGATTCCCTTCCTTGAGAACATCCGCAATCTGTTCCATGGTCATGCCCGGCGACAAATCGTACTGACCCGCTTTCAAGCTGCCGCCAAGGTCGTTAAGATCAGCGTACAACTGGAACGCAAACTTGTTGCGGATAATACCTTCATCATAGAGCAGCGTTGAGATAGAAGACAATGAGGAACCCGACTTGATCTCCACATGAACGGTCTCCGATGTATCCGCCGCGACCGGCGCCACATAGCTTTCTTCGATATAGTGATATACCGTGAGAGCCAAAAAGACAACAAGCGCGATACTCGCAGCCAGTATCAACAGCGGCCTGCCAATTCGCCAAATAAACGCGCCCGTCGGAACCTCTTTTAAGGAACCGCGTTCCTCACACTTCTCGCGCGGTTCGTTGGCACTGTCTTCGAGCGAAAACGCCCGCGTCTCTCCGTCCGCATGGCTGCTGCCACTTAAGACGGGTGAAAAAGCGCGTGTCTCGTTATTCAAATCGTCGATCCAATCGTTTTTATCCTTGCTATTTGCCATTTGTTTACCTACTCTGATAGAAGATCAAACCCGAAGTCGCATACTGCACCGAGTATCTTATAAACATCGCCCATCATCGTCTGAAGGCGGTACTCCGCAGCAAAATATGCCGTGACATCCGGATTAAACGCCAAGAGCTCACCGAGTTTTTTGAGCTTTTCCAGCGATTCCTCTTTGGGTTCACTGCCCGAAAGATACATCGCCTGCGCCTCCAGCTGCAGCTTCTTATAATCCGCCAGCAGCGCCTTGTTCTTCTCATCCGCCATAACGATCTCTTTTAAACGGACATATTCCTGACAGTCCGCGTTTTTCTTAATTTCATTTGCAAGTTCGTGTGCTTTATCATACACGAGCATACAAAATCACCCCCTTACAAAGCATATTGATCAAATATCAATAATAATAGGCAGTATCATCGGGTTACGCTTTGTACTTTCGTAAAGATAGCTGCGCAGCGACTTCTTGATACGCCCCTTGATGGTCGTCCATTCCGTAATACTGTTGGCACTGCAATCGGCCACCACGTCCACAATGATCTTACGGGCGCTTTCCAGCAGGTCGGTGGATTCACGCATATACACAAATCCGCGCGATATGATCTCCGGCCCGGCCACGAGCTCACCTGTTTCGCTGGAAATCGTCACGACGACGATGAACAAACCGTCTTGAGATAACAGCTTGCGATCCCTAAGCACCACGTTGCCCACATCACCGACACCGAGGCCGTCAATGATCACGCTGCCCGAGGGCACCGTCTCGGTCGCACGGGAAAACCGCTGGCCGATCTCGATCACCTTGCCAATCTCAGGGATAAATATATGACTGCGTTTGATGCCCTGATTTTCAGCCAGCGCCGCATGCCGGTATAGATGCCGGTATTCGCCGTGCATCGGTATAAAATATTTCGGCTTGGTGAGTGAAATCATAAGCTTTAATTCTTCCTCACACGCATGGCCCGATACATGCACATCCGCCACGCCTTCGTTAATCACGTCGGCACCCTTGCGGTACAGCATATTGATAACATTCGACACATAGCGCTCATTGCCCGGAATTGGTGTGGATGAAATGATCACAAGATCACCGGGGATCATAGACAGCTTTTTATGTTCACCCGCCGCCATACGCACAAGCCCAGACATCGTTTCGCCCTGACTGCCCGTCGTCAGTATGACAATCTTGTTCTTTTTCATCTTCTCGAGCTCTTCGGGCTCCACCAGCATGTCTTCATCCAGCTCGAGGTAACCGAGCTCAGTGGCCACCTTGGCGATTTTCAGCATGCTTCGGCCCGTGAGACACACCTTGCGCCCATAGCGTTTGGATGCGCTGATTACCTGCTGGAGCCTGTGAATATTGGACGCGAACGTGGCCACAATGATGCGCCCCGTCGCTTTTTTGAAATAGCTCTCGAATGTATCGCCCACGGTGCTTTCCGACATCGTGTAGCCCGGGTTCTCCGCGTTGGTGCTGTCGGACAGCAGTGCGAGCACACCGTCGTTGCCCAGCTGCGCAAACTTCGCAAGATCCATCACGCGGCCATCCACAGGCGTATAATCCACCTTGAAGTCCCCGGTGCATACGATGGTGCCTTCCGGCGTGTGCACCGCAAAGGCGAGCGCCGCGTCGATGCTGTGCGTCACACGGATGGCTTCTATTTTGAACACACCTGCCGAAAAGCTATCGCCCGGTTTGATCACGTTTAGCGGCACGCCGTCAATTTTATGCTCCGCGAGCTTGGTTTCAATCAGCGCGAGCGTCAAGTCCGTCCCGTAAACCGGCGCGCCCATGACGGGCAGCAAATATGGCGTGGCACCGATATGATCCTCGTGGCCGTGCGTAATCAGCACCGCTTTGATCTTTTCTTTGTTCTTCTTCAAATACGTGATATCGGGAATCACATAGTCGACCCCCAGCATGTCTTCCCTCGGGAAACACAAGCCGCAGTCGATCACGATCATTTCGTCACCGTATTCGATGACGGTCATATTTTTACCCACCTCGCCGATACCGCCGAGCGGGGTAATCCTGACATTATGCTGTTGTTGTTTTTTTGCCAAATTGGCTTTCCTCTCTTTCGTCCGTCTTTTCTATATTAAAGCATTACTATTTTCTATGCAAGCAGCGCGCCTTGGCACACTTTTTCATGGCTATTATACCACAATTATCGCTGTGCTCAAACCATGCCGTAAAATACTTGTTTCAGTAACAAGAAAAGGCCACCTTTTGAGGCAGCCTTGCTCTGTTAATATTAGAATTATCTCAGCTTTTTTTGCTCTGCCGGACAATCCTGCGCACCATGTCCGTGTACGTTTCGCAGAGCTCCTCCGCAAACTCCTCCGTGTCTCCCTCGGTGCGAATGATGATCGTCGGCCTCGTGGCGTGCGGACAAATATAGCCGGAGCCGCCCTGTACATCCAACCGCAGACCTTCATTGGCATAAGCGCCGCCGCGCGCATACATACCGCCGATCACGCGCCCGATATCGTCATAGTCACAGCTTATCGCCTTCACCCTGATATGCGGCTGTTCAATCACCGCGGCCACTTCATCGGCCATGACACCGCTGCGCGCCATATGCTCCGCAAAGCGGCAAATTCCAAACACGCCGTCGTATAGCACACGCCGCTGATCGGGGGATAAATCCAATACTGCATCTTCTTCTGATGTGAACTCATAGCTTATATTCAGAACGTCAGCCGCAGCCACCACACTTCTTGATACGCCGCTCGGCAGATTGACCACGGGCTTATTAAGGCTGCTGAACACAAGATAATACGAGAGTGCCTTCCATTCGTCCGGACCCAAAATGCGGCCGCTTGGCAGATAGAGCGCGCTCACCATGCCGTCTTTGGCAAAGCGGACGCCAAACGACGCGCCATGGGTGTGCATGGCGGTTTCAGCATCCATGCCGCCTGCATCTGCAACGCGTATACCGCACGTCTCCATCACACGCACGGCAAAAGCGTCCGTCTCGCGCCCTCCCACCACGAGCACACGAATACCCGAGGCCTTAATGGTACTCCAGTCAATCTTTTGGAAAACCGTGTTGGTGTAAAGGCTTTCCGCGGCACCCACCCATGTTTCCTTGCCGCATGCAGTCGATGCGAGCATTTCACCTTGCATGAAATACCGCGCTTCAATTTGTCGCCGCGCGTTTTTGGACAGCATAAACAGCTCGGGCTCGAATATATCCACATATAGATGCTGCTTGCTCATGCGAATCATCAGACACAAACCGTTTTGCATGATATCGGCGACCAACGCACAGGCGCTGCGCGTCACTCCGCTCAGCGCGAATACATTCACGCCGCTCATTGTGAGTATACCGGAGGCTTGTTTGAGTGCCGCATGGCTGATGGCACTGCCGTCCGCGCAAACCGCTACGCTCTTACCCGACATGAATTCGCCGATTGCGCCGAATATGCGCCCCAGCTTGAGCGGCGTTAAATCCACACCCACATCACCCACAAAGCCGGTTTTGCCGATAAGCCCTGTGCGCTCGCCATGACCCCAGACGATGTTTTCTCCCACAGACGTGCCATATCCGATGTTTTTATCGGGCCATATGCGCACGCGCGGCGATACGCGGCTGTCGCCCGCGAGCGAGCAGCCTTCACCGACCACCGCGCCTTCGTAAACGCTTGCGCGCTCACCCACAGAGCTGCGCGATGCCACCACGCAGCCGCTCAATTTGGCGTGACGGCCCACACGGGCGCCGCTGTGCATCACACTGCGCTTCAGGTTCGAGAAAGCACCCACATGCGCATAAGCGCCGATGCAGGAATACCGCCCGATCTTCGCGCCGTCGCCAATGGTCACACCTTCGCCGATGAATCCGGGTGATTGTATCAGCGCCGAACTGCTCAAGGTCACGCCGGTGCCCACCCAAATACCGCCGACGCAGCGCCCCTTGATATTAACCGATACTGCGCCTTTGAGCATATCCTCATGGGCGCGGATGTAGCTTTCGATGTTACCCACATCACACCAGTAGCCCGACGCGACGTGGCCATATATGGGCATCCCTTTGCTCATCATCAGGGGAAACAAATCCTTGGCGAAATCAAACGATTGCCCTTGCGGCACAAGCTCCAGCACGTCGGGCTCCAATACGTAAAGCCCCGTGTTGATGGTATCCGAGAACACATCCTCCCAGCCCGGCTTTTCCACAAAGCGCTCCACAAACCCGTCTTGGTTCGTGATGACCACGCCGTAGCCCGACGGATTACCCATCTTTTTTAATACAATGGTGGCTTTGGCCCCGCTGCGCTTATGTGCGTCCACCGCCTGCTTTAGGTCGATGTCCGTGAGCGCATCGCCGCTGAGAATAATAAACGTACCGTCCACAAACCCTGCGGCGTTTTTGACACTGCCCGCAGTGCCGAGCGGCGCATCCTCGATGTAGTATTCAATATAAGCGTCCTTTGGCTGATGATCCTCAAAATAGCCGGTAATCACCGACGGCTGGTACCCCAGCGTAAACGCCATATCGTTGATGCCATAACGCAAAAGATGCTCAATCGCATAATCGAGCATCGGGCGATCCAGCAGCGGCACCATGGGCTTGGGCGTTCCGCACGTGAGCGGACGCAAGCGCGTGCCTTCGCCGCCCGCCATAACAATCGCTTTCATAATAACACTCCCCCGTCTTGAGCCAAAAGATATGGCTCCGTAAAATGGATAGCATTATTATGTGCCAACGAAAACGGCGATATTCTGTTTTACGACGAATGAATGAAAAGCATGGCAGAACTCAAAATGAATGTTGATCAAATGGAATGTCGTTTTTAGTCTGGTAACGCAGTTCCAGTCACTGTTCTTTGGTTAGCATCATAAAACTCTAAGGACAAAGCACATAAAAAGTGCCCATATCGACGCAGAAGAAACAATAAAAGCAATATACATTTTAATCCTCTTTGGCTTACTAATTATTCTCTTCTTAAAAGAGAAATAACTAAATAAAAGTAACCCAGCATGAAGCAAAGCCAAACACACAATATATATTAATTCTGGAGTACGAGCCTGTTCGGTAGATCCTCCCCATTCGCTATGAATAGCCTGTAAATATACAATTTCTGAGCTTATAACATCCATGATAATTAAAGCCACAGAAAGTGCTGATATATTAAATCCCCATGCTGTAAAAGCAAGTGGTACTAATGAGCCTTTTTTATTAACAATCTGCTAGTTTGTTAAATTCACGATTCTTTTCATACTGTATAAAGACACAAAGCTTATGACAATTAATATCGATAGTAATATTAAAAGTCCTTGCGGCACAAATAGAAATAATATTCCTAAATACCCCATTTGTTATATCCTCCACAATTATATACATTATGTTATACTATACCATAATTTTGGCAGGAATAATATTTCCAGCTTTTCCTCAATAAAAAAAGCGCCGAATGAACCGGCGCCCAGGCTTTACAATATGTGTTTTTGCAGATCGTTATCTTTGATCTGTTCTTTTAAATGCTCCTTGACATACGCCGCATCGACCTCAAGATCAATCATCGGGTGGTTGCCGCCCGCGTTATACGAAATATCCTCCAGCAGATTCTCAATCACCGTGTGCAAACGCCGCGCGCCGATATTCTCGGCAGTTTCGTTGACCATCACAGCATAGCGCGCGATCTCTTCGATCGCGTCATCCTTGAAAATCAGGCGTACGTTGTCTGCCTCCAGCAGCGCCGTATACTGCTTGATCAGCGCGTTCTTGGGCTGCGTCAAAATGCGTTTCAAATCGTCGCGTGTGAGGCTTTGCAGCTCCACCTTGATGGGAAAGCGACCCTGAAGCTCGGGGATTAGGTCGGATACTTTGGCCACGTGGAAAGCGCCCGCCGCGATAAACAGCATGTAGTCCGTTTTGACGGGGCCGTATTTTGTGACCACTGTGGAGCCTTCAACGATGGGAAGAATATCCCTTTGCACGCCCTCTCGCGATACATCCGGACCCTGACCCATGTTCTTGCCCGCAATTTTGTCAATTTCGTCTAAGAATATGATACCGTCCTGCTCCGCGCGTTCCACAGCGGTGCTGATCACTTCATCCATATCGATGAGCTTGTCAGCTTCCTCCTGCGTGAATATCTTGCGCGCTTCCGCCACAGTCACGCGGCGTCTCTTGGTTTTCTTGGGCAATATACCTGAAAACATCTCACCGATGTTGATATCGCTGCCCATGCCCGCGATTTCGATGCCGATGGACGCGTTGTCTTCCACCTCGATCTCGATCATCGTGTCTTCCAGCCTGCCCGCGCGCAGCATCGCGAGCGTTTCCTCGCGGCGCGTCATGCGGCGCTGCTTTTCCTCGGGCGTCTCCTGCGGCACGTTTTGACCCTGCCCCAACAGTGCCTGAAACGGGTTCTGCGACGGTGCAGGTCTCTTGTTCATTGGCGCAAGAACATCGACCAGCCGTTCCTCTGCTGCGGTCTGCGCTTTGTCCATGACGGTTTCCCTGCGCGACTGTTTGACTATACGAATGGACGCCTCCACGAGGTCGCGGATCATGGATTCCACATCGCGGCCTACATAGCCGACTTCGGTGAACTTGGTGGCCTCTACCTTTACAAACGGCGCGTTCATGAGCTTTGCCAGACGCCTTGCGATTTCGGTTTTGCCCACACCTGTGGGGCCCACCATGATGATATTCTTGGGTGTAATTTCATCCTGCATCTCTTGATCAAGACGCTGCCGTCTGTAGCGGTTGCGCAGCGCAATCGCGACGGCTCTTTTGGCTTTATCCTGTCCGATGATATATTTATCAAGGGCTTCGACGATTTCCTTGGGTGTCAGATGCGGCATGGCTATACCTCCTCCACCGTGATATGGTCGTTGGTGAATATGCAGATCTGTCCGGCGATTCCGATCGCCTTTTGGGCAATCTCCATCGCAGAGAGTTCCGTGTTTTCCTTAAGCGCCTTGGCTGCGGCGAGCGCGTAGCTGCCGCCCGAGCCGATGGCCGCGATATCGTCGTCCGGCATGATCACCTCGCCGCCGCCGGATACCACAAGCAGTTCATCCTTATCCGCCGCAATCAGCATGGCCTCCAGCTTACGCAGAATCTTGTCGCCGCGCCATTCCTGAGCGAGCTCCACTGCGGCACGCTGCAAGCTGCCGCTGTACTGCTCCAGTTTGGCTTCAAACCTTTCGGAAAGTGTAAACGCGTCCGCCACAGATCCCGCAAAGCCGACAACGACCTTATCGTTGTATAGCCGTCTCACCTTTTTGGCGTTGTGCTTCATGATCGTGTTTTGTCCAAATGTGACCTGGCCGTCACCTGCCACCGCGCATTTTCCGTTACGCCGTACGGCGACGATCGTTGTTCCTTCCATCATGGCCCTACTCCTTTTGCCTTAAAGGCTTTGTGCAATGCGCTGTATTTCCTCCAGCGCCCGCTCCGAAATCTCCCTTTTTCTTTCCTTGCCTTTTGTCCGTGAATCAATTGTATTCATAATGCCGAATGTGACGTTCATTGGCTGAAAATCCGCCCCTTGGTAGTTCGCGATATAATCTGCGAGCGCACCGCACGCCGTGTTTCGGCTGAAAACGGGGCGTGGTTGCCCCAGTATATCACTTGCGGCGAAGAGCCCAGCAAGCAGACCGCTCGACGCACTTTCTACGTAACCCTCCACGCCTGTAATCTGCCCTGCAAAGAAAAGCCCGGGGCGTTTTTTAAGCTCGTAGTTTACATTCAGCAAGCCGGGGCTGGCAAGGAACGTATTCCTGTGCATCACGCCGAAGCGCACAAATTCTGCTTCTTCCAGCCCGGGTATCATACGGAATACGCGCTGCTGCTCACCAAACTTTAAGTGCGTCTGGAATCCGACAAGATTGTACATGCGCCCATCTTTATCTTCTCTGCGCAGCTGCACCACCGCATAAGGATTTCTGTCAGCGCCCGGCGGTCTTAATCCCACAGGCTTTAAAGGGCCGAATAGCAGCGTCTGAAAGCCTCTGCCAGCCATCGTCTCCACAGGCATGCACCCTTCGAACACCTTGCCCTTCTCAAAGCCGTGCAGTTCTACGGTTTCTGCCGCGGTGAGTGCTTCATAGAACGCACGGTACTGCGCCTCATCCATCGGGCAGTTGATATAATCGTCGCCGCCCTTGTCATACCGCGAACCATAGAAGGCCTTGGTCATGTCGATGGTTTTTCCCATCACGATAGGCGCCGCCGCGTCAAAGAACGACAGCATGCCTTCACCCACGGCTTCTTCTATATCCTTGGCAAGAGGCCCCTCTACGAGCGGCCCCGGCGCCGCGATCACAATGTCCTTTTCGGGCAGGCACAGCGCTTCCTCGCGTTTTACTTCGATATTCTTATGCTCAATGATCTCGCGTGTCACACGTGCGGCAAACAGGCTTCTGTTGACCGCCAGCGCCCCACCCGCAGGCACGCTCGTCGCATCCGCTGCCCGCATGATCAGCGAATCGAGCTCACGCATCTCCTGCTTAAGCAGACCGACTGCGTTATAAAGGCCTGCCGCCCGGAGCGAGTTGGAGCAGACAAGTTCCGCAAACAAACCCGACTTATGAGCCGGGGAAAGCTTATTCGGTTTTTGCTCGACCAGTGTCACCTTGATTCCGCGCCGGGCCATTTGATACGCCGCCTCACATCCTGCAAGCCCCGCGCCGATTACGATGGCTTTATTCTGCGCCATCGGCCTTCTTGCGTTGGTTCTTTACGCATTCCGGATTCGAGCACTTTTTATAGCTGCTGCCGCCCGAGAGCCTGCGCAGTACCATCATAGACCCACATGCCTCGCATTTGTCCGCGATCGGCATATCCCATGATACAAAATCACACTCAGGGTATCCCTCACACCCATAGAACGTTTTTCTCGTTTTGGCGGAACGTTTCTCAACAATGCGTTTGCCGCATTTGGGGCAGGGGGTATCAATGTATTTGACGACAGGCTTGGTGTTCTTGCACTCCGGATACCCGGGGCACGCAAGAAACTGTCCAAAACGTCCGTCCTTATAAACCATCATTTTGCCGCATTTTTCACAGACCACGTCAGATTCTTTAACGGGCAGCTCAATGCGCTCCACGTTTTTGTCCGCTTTTTCGATCGTCTGTTCAAAAGGCTCATAAAAGTCGCGCAGAAGCTTTTTCCACTGCTTGCCGCCATTTTCAATATCGTCCAGCTTGTTTTCAAGATCCGCTGTGAATTCAACGTCCACGATATCCGAAAAGTTATCCTTCATGAGGGTGTTGACAATCACGCCAAGCTCTGTGGGTTTAAGCTGCTTGCCGTCTTTCTCGATATAATGGCGATCCTGAATCGTTGAAATGATCGGCGCATACGTGCTCGGCCTGCCGATGCCCTTCTCTTCGAGCGCCCTGACCAACGTCGCCTCGGTATAGCGGCTGGGCGGCTGCGTGAAGTTCTGCTTAGGCGTAATGCCAAGCAGCGGGCAGTTTTCACCTTCCGACAATGGCGGAAGAAGCGTATCCTTCGTCTCGTCCTCTTCGGTGCTGTAGGCTGCTGTATAGCCCTTGAATATGACGCGTGAGCCGCTCGCTTTGAACGTGCATTCGCCCGCGTCCAATGTCACCTGCATGGTTTCCGACACAGACGGCGTCATTTGGCTCGCCACGAACCGGTTGTATATAAGCTTATAAAGTCTGTATTGATCCTTGGAAAGCGTGTTTTTAAGTGCATCGGGATTAAGCTCCATATGCGAGGGGCGAATTGCCTCGTGCGCATCCTGCGCTTTTTTAGACTTCTTATAATAGTTGGGCTTCTCGGGAAGATAATCCTTGCCGTATTGGGCTTCGATATGCGCGCGCACCGCGGTGAGCGCTTCGTCCGAAACACGTGTTGAGTCGGTACGTATATATGTGACAAGCCCCACAGGGCCGTCGCCTGCGAGTTCCACACCTTCATAAAGCTGCTGAGCCACCAGCATTGTGCGCTTGGCTGTAAACCCGAGCGCGCTGGAAGCGGCTTGCTGCAAATAGCTGGTCGTAAACGGTGCGGGTGCGTTTTTATTCTTCGTGCCCTTTTTTATGCTGCTGATGATGAAATCTTTACCTTTTATATCGGCAAGCACAGCATCGGTGTCTTCCTTGTTGACAAGCTTTTGCTTCTCACCGTTACGACCATAGAACTTGGCTTCAAACTCGTTTGTTTTTCCGCTGTCGGAAAGCCTCGCTGTGATCGTCCAGAATTCCTCCGGCACAAACGCTGTGATCTCATCCTCACGATCACAGATGATCCGCACCGCGACGGACTGCACGCGCCCGGCAGAGAGGCCCTTTTTCACCTTGCGCCAAAGCAGCGGGCTTAATTTGTAGCCCACAAGCCTGTCGAGCACGCGGCGCGCCTGCTGCGCGTCCACGAGGTCAAGATTAATTTTTCTTGGATGCGATATCGCGTTGGTAACCGCGGATTTGGTGATCTCGTTAAATTCAATGCGGCTGACCTCATTTGTATCCACGCCCAGCATATCCGCAATATGCCAGGATATCGCTTCACCTTCACGGTCAGGGTCTGTCGCAAGATATATGTTGCGTGCGCCTGATGCGCCCGATTTCATCGCTGATATAATTTCCTTCTTGCCCCGTATCTGAATATACTTGGGCTCAAAATCGTTCTCCACATCCACACCAAGCGTACTCTTAGGCAGATCCCTCACATGGCCGCCGCTGGCCTGGACCTTGTATCCCGTCCCCAAGAACTGGCTGATTGTCTTTGCCTTTGCGGGAGACTCCACTATGACGAGGTCATAGTTTTTTTTCTTTGCCGCTGTCTTTGCTTTGGTAGCTTTTTTCGCGGTGCTCTTTTGCATCTTATTCTCCATGCTCGTTTACTTAGCTTTGAGGCAGACACTTCATATTTGCTCACCTTGAAGCTATTGTATGCGTTTAAGTGCCTTTTGAACACTTTTATGCCCTTTAAGTGCAGATTATAAATGCGCCCGTCAAAAAAAGCAAGTATCACTTCCTCTATTTGGCTGAATGCCATGCTGAAACCCTTATATATTAATGAATAAGAAGGGAGGCATTTTGCACAAGGCGGCTCGAATATTTCGAAGACGGACAAACCTATCAATTGAATGGATTGAAACAAGGATCAGCATAATTAAACGCCATATTTTCCGCCCGCGACACGCCGGATCAAGCCGGATAATTCCATCATCGTGAGCGATATGTTCACCTCGCCCGGCGAAAGGCCTGAGAGCGCCGCCACGCCCTCCGCGCTCAGATCCTGATGATGCAACAGTTCATAGATGCGCGCCTGTGTGAAATCCAGCATGGGCTGCGCTTGTTCCTCGTGTGACGCGGCCTTACCCAGTCCGTAATATGCTAAGATGTCCGCCGCATCGCGCACAGGCACCGCCCCTGCGGCAATCAGCGCGTCCGGCAACTCCGATACGCTTATAAATGGCGGCCCCGGCATTGCGAAAATATCCTTGCCATACTGCACCGCAAGCGATGCCGTGATGGCCGTGCCGCCCTTCATCTCAGACTCGACAACGAGCAGACCTTGTGACAGCCCCGCGATGATGCGGTTGCGCACAGGAAAATTGCTCATGTGCGGCAAAGCGCCAACGGGGAGCTCGGATATCACCGCGCCGTTTTGTATAATTCTATAGTATATCTCTTCGTTTTCAGGCGGATAGACCACATCTACGCCGCAGCCCAATATCGCGATCGTCGAAAGCCCTGCATCCAGCGCACCCAAATGCGCAGCCGTATCAATACCGCGCGCAAGCCCCGACACCACACACATGCCGTCAAGCCCGCCCGCGATGCGGCGAGCATGTTCATAGCCGCGCCGTGTGCAGCGGCGTGTGCCCACAATGCCAAGGGCGTGATTCAAACAGCCCATCTCACCTTTTATGAACAGCACGGGCGGCGGCCATGGTATTGATGCAAGCGGCTTGGGGTATTTTTCGCTGAGCCGAGTCAACGCGAGAATATCATTCGACGAAAGCTCGCAAAGAACCTCAGCGACGCGCTGAGCCGAGCAAGCGGCGCGCGCAAGATGCAGCGTCTCGGCAGGCAGGCTTTGCAGCGCGCCCGAGTCACTTTTTACGGCGTCAAAAAATGCCGCCGCCGAGCCAAAAAGCCGCAGTGTCTGATAAAACGACTTGGCGCCAAGCCCCAGAGACGCAAGCCATATCCAAAACTTTTCCTCTTCGGTATACCCGTTCATCGTTTATCCCCAATATCTTTGATCAGGCGCGCGGTATTGCAGTGCCTCGGCCAGATGCCCTTCCCCGATCGTCTCCGCACCCGCAAGGTCAGCAATGGTGCGCGCCACCTTGAGCACGCGCGCGCGTCCGCGCGGGCTAAGGCCAAACGCGCTGTACGCCGTCTCCATGAGCTTCCGGCACGGCGCGCTGAGCGCGCAATTCGCCTCGAGTTGTTCGCCCGAGAGCGCTGCGTTGCCGTATACGCCGGTGCCTGCGTAGCGAAGGTGCTGAATCTGCCGCGCAGCATTCACGCGCGCCCTTACCGTCCGCGAGGTCTCGCCCGGTTTATCGTCCGTGAGCTCGCCGTATGTCACCGCATCCATGCCCACGTGCATATCGATGCGATCCAGCAGCGGCCCGCTGATGCGGGACAGATATTGCCTGATCTCGCGAGGCGAACAGCGGCACGGCTTGTCGCTGCCGTAGTTGCCGCACGGGCACGGGTTCATCGACGCGATAAGCATCACGTTTGCGGGGTATGTGACCTTTGCGTTGGCACGCGCTATGCTGATCTGCCTGTCTTCCAGCGGCTGACGCAGCGCCTCAAGCGCCTCTCGCTTAAACTCCGCCAGCTCATCCAGAAACAGCACGCCGCCATGCGCGAGGCTGATTTCACCCGGCATCACGTGATGACCGCCGCCTGTGAGCGCTGCGGTCGAGAGCGTATGGTGCGGGCTGCGAAACGGCCGCGAGGTGGCGATGCCGCCCGCATTGATGCCGCAGACCGATTGAATCTTGGATATTTCCAGCGCTTCGTCAAAGCAAAGATCCGGCAGTATGCCCGGCACGGCACGCGCCAGCATGGTTTTACCCGATCCCGGCGGCCCGATGAAAAGCAAATTGTGCGAGCCTGCTGCCGCGATCTCCAGTGCGCGGCGAGCCTGCTGCTGACCGCGTATATGTGCCATGTCGCTTTGGCAGAGTTCTCCGGCGTCGGGCTGATAGACAAGCGTGGGACAAGGCGTAATAAGCTCCCGACCGCAAAGATGCGCCTCAAGCTGCGAGAGCGTCTCTACGGGATAAATCTGCAGCCCTTGTAGATAAGCGACCTCCCCCGCGTTCTCGGGCGGAATAAACAGCTTTTTAAAACCCGCTTCACGCGCGGATATCGCCATAGGCAGCGCACCCGCGATGCCGCGCAGCTGGCCGTCCAAAGACAATTCACCCAGGAAAACGCTTTTTTCGTCGGGCGGTGGTATCTGGCCGCTGGCGCAGAGCAAACCCAGCGCAATCGCAAGATCATAAATCGGCCCCTGTTTTTTTAAATCGGCAGGGGCGAGATTAATCGTGATACGCTGCTGCGGGTAACCAAACCCCGAATTTTTGAGCGCAGCGCGGACGCGTTCCTTTGATTCGCGCACGGCGGCACCGGGCAGACCCACGGTCTCGTATGATGGCATCCCTGAAGAGATATCGGCCTCCACGACCACAGGAAAACCAATGAGTCCTAAGAGCCCGAAGCTTGAAATTTTGGACAGCAAAACTTGCCTCACTTAATCAGGAAACAATGATCAGATGAAAAGACGAAAAGCAACAGCGCTTTTAGTGGTTTCAGCCCCAAAACGCGAAACCAGCATTCAAGGCACCGCAACAAGTCAATCAGTATTCCCTTTATTCCTGTGCAGGCACGCTTGGCTTGTCTTTGAAGACAAGCAGCTTGTTACCCGCAAAGTTGACAGTAAATGAAAAGACGGTCGCGATGAGCTTCGCGATGATGTTGGGCAGACCGTACAGATCGCCGAGTATATAGACCGCGAGCGTATTGACGCCCAGCGATACGAGATTGACAAAGATGAACTTCATGAAATCGGCGGACAAAAAGACCGGATGAATGGTGTGTCTTGGCAGCCGGATGCTGTAGACGCCGAAGAACTTAAGCTTCATTTTGAACGTCCAAAACCGGTTAAAGACAAAGCTGTTGATCACGCCGCATGTGTACGAAATGATATTGCTGAGTACCAGCGGCCATCCCAAAACAAGGTTCAGCAACGACAGGACGCCGTAATCCACAAAGAAATTAACAATGCCCACTGTTTGAAATTTGAAGAAGTGCACGAGGCCTTTCTTGTTTTTTTGAAAAAGCTTTTTCAGCACCATTTATCTCCTCAATAGAACGGCCACGACGGCAGCCAGCGCAAGAAGATGTCTGAGTATGTCTTTGACACCACGGTGCCCGTCGTCACCGGATAGAACATCACGAAAAGCACAAGACAGACACCAAGGAAGATAAACACAGCCTTTTTGCCGTGCCGTGTACGTTCGATCAGGTATTTTGCGAGCACAGTCATCAGCAGTATTAAAAACGGCAGCGTCGCAAAATAGTGATAGATGTACGTTTCTCTGGAAATCAAGACCCACGGCAGGTATTCCGACAGTGCCGCGATGGTGAGAAACAACGTACGCCGCCCCAAGCGTCCCTTGCGAATGCGTATCACGATCAGTGCGATGATCGAACCAAGCGCGCCCCACCAAATCGCGGGATTGCCCATCGTGGACATGGACGACATGGTGCCATCGGTATAGCCCTTGCCCTGAAAGAAGAACACCGGCCTTATATTCAGCGGCCATGAATACCAGTCGGACGAGAACGGGTGCGGTGATTCGGGATTCAAGTCACTGTGGTAATTAAACATGTATTCCTGATTGTGCAGCACATCCGCAAACGTGTAGGCGTCCTCACCTTCCACTAGCATATAAGGAATATACGAAAGCAGGTAAATGATCAGCGGCACAACGATGAAGAATAGTACGCACCACAGGAGCGTGATAAACGTCTTTTTAACAAAGGCATTGCTCACAGACTCCAGGAAAGCCCGCCGTTTTGGGTCCATGCCCTCCTCATTTTCGTCTACGAGCGCCTCACGCGCGTAAAGGTATTCGCGATAACGCTTGAAAAGCTGAATGAACAGCAGCACCGCAAGACCTGCGCCCGCATATATACAGAGCCACTTTGTGGCCGCGCCAAGGCCGAAGGCCACGCCGCACAGCGCAAGCGGCAGCAGCGACTTTTTAAGCGGCTGCCGGTTGTAATTCGTCTCGGTGTAAAGATACATGAAGAAATACATGAGCATGATGAAGAATACGCTGTAGCTGTCGATCGTGGCGATGCGCGTCTGCGTGTAGTGCATAAAATCCAGAGCAAACAGCGCAGTCGGGATAAACGCGTACAGCGTCTTTTTGAACAGCCGTTTACCAAAAAGGTACATCAGCGGGAGCATCAGCACACCGAACAGCGTGCCCATACAGCGCCAGCCGAACGGATTCATGCCAAACAGCCGGATACCGATGCCAAGTATAACCTTGCCAAGCGGCGGATGCGTTATCTCGTACGGCTTGATATGATTGATGTTTTCATATGCCGTGCGCGCGTGATATACCTCATCAAAGTACATTTCGGTCATGTAATATGTGCGCTGCGGCACAAACCTCTGCTCGTCGAACATGAAGGCAGGATCGTTGCCGCGCTCCGCTTCGGGATTCGTATTTCTGACCGACTTGATGGCGACAGGTTTGCCGTCCGCATCGCAAAAACCCATCTCCAGCATGCGAAGACCCGGCTCGTTCACATGGATGGACACATACCTAGCCGTAAAGCTTGTGTCGTAAAACTGCCACTCGTACATATCGGTGGTCTCATGCTCCACCTCAAGCGGCTCCATCGTAGCGGTTGATGTGCCGTCTTCATCCGTCTCTGTCACCTCAGTTAACGCAGGGCTGTAACCCTCACCGTCTTCGGAATAAAAGAACGAAAACGTCCCCGTACCAAGTGATGTAAAATAACGAATACTCGAAATATCCTCAGGCTGTTCGAACTCAACAACAATCTCGTCACCGTCCATGTTGTAAAACGTTTCGGGTATTTCGGAAGCGCCCAGATTCATGAACGCGACCACCGCATAAATCAGCGTCACAGCCATCATCACGAGCCAATCAAGGCGCGTCATATGCGTTGATTCGTGTTTGTCGAAAAGTCTTCTGCGTGCGTGTTTTTGCCAGTCGATCTTCTTGTCTCTCATCCTTATATCCTATCTTACCCTTTGAGCGCGGGGCTTTTGATAAGCAAAGCGCTGCTGGAAAGTTTTTTAAACGTAAACATGAAATAAATAATATACAAAAGCACATTAACGCCTGAAATCAGCAATGTCGGCAGCTCAGGCGGCAATACCGAATCCGCATACAGCACCACCATCTGATTGAGCAGCGCCGTTATCGAGAAGGCCGCGCCAAAAAACAGCGATGCGCCGTCCCGCGAATACACATACGCGAGCAGCAGAAAGACGATTCCCGGCAATATGTACCTGTCGTGCATGGAATGACCGAGCATAAACACGGAAATGATCAGAAACGCCGCCACGTCGAAAAACCGCCCCTGACCGCGTGAACGCCATTGCAAAAACACCACAAATGCGCAGGTCATGACAATAAATATGATGCCCCATGTCTGGTAAGTAAAGAACCACAGCGGCGAATCGCTTGGCCGCCAGTTGGCGCCTGTCAGCGCAAACAGATTAAACGCGTTAATGGAGGCATAAGGATAGGACTTGACGGTACCCATATATTTTTCAAATATCCAGGTTATCGGCTGATCGCCCGTAAACGGCAGCACACCCAAGATAAATACTGCCGCGCCGATTATAAGACCGCCGATTAAGCCGAGCACACCGCGTCTCAGGCTGTCCTTTTTAAACAGCGCAAACAGATAATACAGCCCGATCACGGGCAGCAGCATAATTGCCTGCGGCTTGATAAGCAGCGCGAATGCGAAAAAAAACGCGCCGATCCAAGGCTTGTCCTTCCTCAGATAATAAATAGTGAGCACAGCGAAAAGTATAAAGAAAGCGTCCACCTGCCCCCAGACACTGCTGTTGAAAAACAGCGCCGGATTGAACAGTATAAAAGCTGCGCACAGCAACGCGAATGTTTTGCCCATTTCCTTCTTCGCGGCTTTGAACACGATAACAGCCGTGATAACCTCTGCCGCGATAGACGGCAGCTTGATGATGAGCGTAAAAAAAGCGCCGGACGCCTCAATGGAAAAAAGGTCTCTCAAAAATCCGAGTACCCAAAGCACATACATATAACCCGGCGGATAATCCGCGAATATGCCGGAGGTGTAAAAATGAGACGGGCCGCTCTCATAGACCCCAACGGCCCAGCCCTTAAAGCAGCCGATATCCGTCGTAAACCCTTCGTAAATCAGCGCCACGATGACGCGAATGGCCACCGCAAGCACAGCCGTCAATACAAAACCCGACCATGTTGATTCGTCATCGTCAGCGAAACCGGTGCGGATATTGAGCAGCACGCACACAATAATAAAAATCGCTGCTATCACGATGGTCAATATGGTAGCCAGTACTGTAGCGGAAGAAGAAGCGGCAGACGGTTTGAACGCGTCGTCCGCAAAAGCCGTCCCCAACGGCAATGAGGCCAGCAGCATGATTATAATTAAAAGAACTAAGATCCTTTTCATCGTTCCCCTGTATCTTCGATAAAATCAAAAGCGCCCTTTATATGGTTAATTTTGTCGCTCATGACCTCTATTATATCAAATCTGATGCTTTCATCAATGCATTTTTTTTGATACGCATAATCGAGCGCCGCCCGGCAAATACGCCGCTGCTTCACAGCCGTCACCGCTTCGGCGGGCGTCCCAAACCGGTTTTGCGTGCGAGTTTTTACCTCGCAGAATACGATGGTGCCGCCATCCTTAAATATGATGTCGACTTCCCCGCCGCGTATGCAGTGATTTCTTTTGAGTATGGTGCAGCCGTTTTGTTCAAGATATGCCGCAGCCTGTTCTTCGCCGCGGTCACCCCGTTCGCGCATGTTCATCCGATCAGCTTCTTTAAAAACGACATGCGGTGAATCTCGCACACACCGAGCTCCAATATGCATTCACGATGCTGTTTGGTTGCATAACCCTTGTGTTTGGCGAAGCCATAGCCCGGGTATTGTTGCTCATAGCCGCGCATCATGCGGTCTCTCGTGACCTTGGCGATGATGGATGCGGCGGCGATGCTGTAGCACAGCGCGTCTCCGCCCGTGATCTCTTCGTATGGGCACTCAATCTCAATACCGCCGATACGGTCGGAAAACACATAGTCAGGCTGAATGGACAGGCCGGCTATGGCCTGTGCAAACGCGCGCTTGGCCGCATTCAAAATATTGATCTCATCGATGAGGCCGCTGTCCGATACACCCACGGCGTAACAGAGCGCCTTATCGGTAATTTCCTCATAAAGCGCTTCGCGCTTTTTTTCGGTCAGCTTCTTGGAATCGTCCACGCCCGCGATCAGGCAACCGCGCGGCATCACCACGGCTGCCGCCACGCACGGGCCCGCAAGCGGCCCGCGGCCTGCTTCATCGATTCCCGCGACAAGCGCACCCGAGTCCCAAAACGGTTTTTCATATTGGCTCATGGCGATGAGCCTATCTAGCTCCTCATTCTGCATCGTCACCGAAGCGCTCAAGCGTAATACGCCCGAGGCGTCCTCCTCTGAATTCATCGAGCAGCACCTTTGCACCGCGCTCCGTATCTGTTTCGCCCTGGCGCTGCAAAAACCCTCTTTTGACGCATATCGCTTCGAGCACCTCGTGCGCCGCACCCTCTTCCTCCACGCCATACCGCCCGGCGATGGCGCCCGGCGCGGCGGAACGCAGCATATCGATAAGCGCGACGGCCAGCGCCGTCTCGTCGAGAATCTCCTGCTTTAAGCTGCCGCACACCGCGATCTTGGCAGCGGTCTGCTGAGACTCGATCTTAGGCCAGAGCAGCCCCGGCGAATCCAACAGCTCTAATGTGTCTGAAAGCTTCACCCACTGCAAGCCGCGCGTCACGCCCGGCTTGTCCCCCTCCTTGGCGCTCTTTTGCCCCACAAGGCGGTTGATAATGGCCGATTTGCCCACGTTGGGTATGCCCGCGACAAGCACGCGGATGGTTTTGCGCACGCCTTTTTCGGCGTACCGGGCAATCACGGGCGCAGCGGCTTTGCTGATGGCGCCAAGCAGCACACCCTTCTTGTCACGCATCGCATTAAAGGAAAGCGCATTGCCGAACTCACTTTTGTAATAATCCGTCCACAGCTTGGTCTGGTGTTCATCCGCGAGGTCGCTTTTGTTGAGCACCACGATGCACGCCTTGCCCGAAAGCAGCTCCAAAAGATCGGGGCTGAGCGTACTTTTTGGCGCGCGTGCGTCTATCGCAATCACCGCGACATTGATAAGCTTTAGCTTTTCACCGATCTGCCGGCGTGATTTGGCCATATGACCGGGATACCATTGTATGTCCATGTTTATACCTTATCTATATCTTTTTAGCCTTATAAAACTTATAAAAGTATACCATAAATAAGAGATGTTTTGAAAAAAGAATTAAAACAGGCTTATTATTTAGAGAAGGAAAGAATTAAAAACCTTAAAGGATGTAATGATGAAATAAGTTATGCTGATCTGTCGAGATGACATTTAGCCCTGCAACGCTTTTCAGGCACTAAGGTTCGTTTTGTTACATCATATTGGGATAACACGCATTCCATGAATCACACGATGGATTTCTACGGTTTTATCTTCAGTAATAACGATATAGAATATTACGTATTATCCTACGATGTCAAAATACTTCTCATGGGGTGAAATAAAAGAAGCCGGTAACCGGCTTCTTTATTTTTATTATCTTTTTTCCTTAAGTTTGGCAGACTTGCCGACCCGATCACGCAGGTAGTAAAGCTTCGACCGCCTAACTTGGCTGTGCCGCATCACTTCGATGCTTGCGATCTTCGGCGAATGAACGGGGAACGTTCTTTCCACACCAATACCGAAAGACACGCGGCGAACAGTGATCGTTTCCTTGATGCCACCGCCTGTGTTGGCGATAACGTATCCCTCGAAAGCCTGTAAACGCTCTCTTGTGCCTTCTACAACCTTGACAGACACCTTCACGACGTCGCCGATTTTGATCTCAGGCACATCTGTGCGCATTTGTTCTTGCTCAATGGCTCTGATAATTTGGCTCATGCTGATTCCTCCTCCCAGTATAGGTGTTCATAACCGTCAAAATGCGGAAAGCGGACCACCCTAAATCAACCTCGTGATTATAACATAAGGAAAACAGCCTGACAAGACAAAAATACGAATACCCATACCAATTGTGCTAACATTATATCGTAAGTCTTGACCCTTATAGGATAATATGTTTTAATCTATGCGTTGTCAGATATCCATCGGCATGAAGCCGGTGGGATTAAACAAAGCGTTGTTCTTGAATGATACCATGAAGGTATCCGCTTTCCGCATGGGAAAGCCGATATTTGTGGTATTTTTTTATTGGAGGACATTTTTTGATGAAATCTACAAAAAACCTTGTACTCAGCGCGGTATTTCTGGCGATCGCGCTGCTGCTTCCGCTTCTGACCGGACAAATTCCCGCCATCGGCAACATGCTGCTGCCCATGCACATTCCTGTGCTGCTGTGCGGTTTTTTCTGCGGCTGGCAATACGGGCTGGCCGTGGGCGCTGTCGCGCCGCTGCTGCGAAGCGCGCTGGTCGGTATGCCGCCTATGTTTCCCATAGCCGTCGCCATGGCTTTTGAGCTGGCCGCCTACGGCCTGATGACGGGGCTGCTGTACAGGTGCTTTCCCAAGAAAATCGGCTGCGTCTATGCCGTGCTGCTGATATCTATGGTCGCAGGGCGCATCGTCTGGGGCGCGGTCAGCTTTGTGCTCTACGGCTTTGGCGACACCGCTTTTTCATGGGAGATGTTTATGGGCGGCGCGTTTTTAAAGGCATTGCCGGGCATTGCGCTTCAGATCATACTGATTCCGATACTCGTGATGGCGCTGGAAAAAAACAACGGTAAGGAAACGACACTGTCTGCATGAAGAATCTTGTAATCAAAACGGCGTATACCGAATATATTGACGTTTTCAGGCACATTGACGCGCTGCTGGAAGAAAAGCGGATCGTCACCGTCGCGATAGACGGCGGCAGCGCCAGCGGTAAAACCACGCTCGCCGGACTGCTGGCTGAGATTTACGACTGCAATGTGTTTCATATGGACGACTTTTTTCTGCCGCAGGAGCGAAAAACGCCCGGGCGTTTGAGTGAGCCGGGCGGGAATGTGGACTATGAACGCTTTGCTGATGAAGTGTCCTCAAGGTTGGAAAACGGCAGCGGTTTTTCATATCGCCCATATGACTGCAAGACAGGCCGCTATAAGGATGCCGTTTTGGTGTCTCCCAAGGCGCTCAGTATCGTCGAAGGGGTTTACTGCCTGCATCCCGCATTGGGTGATATTTACGACTTAAAGCTGTTTTTGAAGACGGACGAAGACACTCAGCTTACACGCATACGCCAAAGAAGCGGCGATGCGATGCTCAAGCGCTTCATTACCGAATGGATACCGCTTGAGAACATCTATTTCGAAGCGCTGGATATTGAGCAAAGCTGTGATCTCATTTTCGATACCGGCAGACAAGCCATCACCAATAGCCATCGTTAGCAACACTGGGAACAATTGCGTAATCTATTTCAAATTTTTGCTTGACGAAACAAATCTTCTTTGCATATAATAAATCAAACATAATTTGAGGAGCAGGCATGAACGGAACCTTGTCCAATCGTTATTATTCGTTTAGCAGCCGGAGCTATTATGGCTTCGGATACTTTACGTTAATTAAATACGATGGATACAAACGGTTATGGGTTGCTTGATTACCAAATTAGTCTAAATACAATGTCAACAAAGGGAGCTCATTACCGGGCTCCCTTTTTAAATATGCACCATCGTGCAAAAAAATTTGGGGAGCGAAGCAAACTCCCTTTGTAGGACGGAAGGACGGAAAAAACATGATTATTATTCTAAAACCAGGCGCGGAACAACAAAAGGTTGAAGACCTCATCCATTTTCTCGAGCATGATTATTCGCTTGAGATACAGCGTATGGACGGCGTGAACTACTCCATACTCGGCCTGATCGGTGACACATCCGCGCTGGACACCGAGCCGATACAGGAGCGCAGTGTCGTCAGAAAAGTGATGCGCGTGCAGGAGCCTTATAAGAAGGTGAACCGCGCGTTTCATCCGGACGATACGGTTGTCGAAGGCAACGGCTTTACCATCGGCGGCAAGGCGCTTGCGCTGATGGCAGGGCCGTGCAGCGTGGAGAGCGAGGAACAGATCATCTCCACGGCGCACAAGGTGAAAGCCGCGGGCGCGAATTTCCTGCGTGGCGGCGCGTTCAAACCGCGCACCAGCCCGTACCGCTTTCAGGGGCTGGGCATCGAAGGGCTTAAGTATCTGGAGACCGCCAAGGCGGAAACGGGGCTGCCCATCGTGACCGAGATCACAAGCGTCGAATATGTCGATCTGTTCGTTGATAAGGTGGATGTGATTCAGGTGGGCGCGCGCAACATGCAAAACTTCGTGCTGCTAAGAGAGCTTGGCAAATCAAAAACACCCGTGCTGCTAAAAAGGGGTCTCAGTGCCACGATTGAGGAATGGCTGATGAGCGCCGAATACATCGCGGCGGGCGGCAACCCCAACGTGATACTTTGCGAGCGCGGCATTCGCACGTTCGAGACGGCGACGCGCAACACGCTGGATATATCAGCTGTGCCCGTTATCAAACGTCAGAGCCATCTGCCCATCATCGTTGACCCAAGTCATGCCACAGGGCTTTGGTGGGCCGTGGAACCGCTCTCCGTTGCGGCCATCTGCGCGGGTGCAGACGGGGTGATGATCGAGGTGCATGAAAGCCCCGCAGAAGCGCTGTCCGACGGCAAGCAATCTCTGCTTCCCGAAAAATTCTCTGCCGTGGCACAGAAGTTAAAAGGCGCGGCCGAACTGATGGGCAGGACAATATAATGCGATTTACAGACAGCCGCATACTCATCGCGGGCCTTGGGCTGATCGGCGGCTCAGTGGCCAAGGCGCTGCACAGCGCGGGCTGCAAGCACATATATGCGCTGGATACCGATTCTCAATCCATCCAAGCGGCCAAAGCCGAGGGCGTGATTGAAGCGGGTTTTACGGATGACGATCAGTGCTTTGATATCGTGATATGCGCGCTTCCGCCGCATGCCGTTCCCGGCGTCTACGAGCAGGTGAAGCAGCGCCTCGTGGACGGCGGCGTATTCGCGGAGCTATCGGGTCTTAAAACCGCGCTTGTGGACGCGCTTTACGATGCGGTGCTGCCGCAGCATGCGCTGCTGTGTCTGCATCCGATGGCTGGCAGCGAAAAAGCGGGCTACGCGAACGCCGACGCCGCGCTTTTTAAGGATGCGCATCTGATATTGACGCCAGCCGAGAAGACGACAGACGCCGCGCTCGAATGGGCAAAATTCCTGTGCAAGGCGCTGCAATGCAGCGAGATGACGTCACTCTCCCCCGCGCTGCACGACGCAGTGGTGGCAGACCTTAGCCATCTGCCGCATGTGGCCGCGCTTGCGGTTTATGCTGTCGGCAAGGGGCTGGAGCGCTTTGCGGGCGGCAGCTTTCAAGCCATCACGCGCGTGGCCGACCTTAACGCGTCGCTCTGGGCAGGACTATTGATGGATAACGCAGAATATTTGCAGCGGAGCCTTGCGCGCTTAAAGCACAATCTTGATACGATTGATCAGGCGCTTACGGACCGCGATACACAAAAGCTGGAGATACTGCTCAGCAACATGGCCAAAGGAGTCAATATATGAATCTGCTGACAATGCGCGCGGGAACATGCGAATATCCCGTGTATATAGAAAAAGGGTTGCTGCAAAGCGTGCCCGAAAAGCTCAAAGAGCTGTTTCCCAAAAGCCGCTTTGCGGTCATCACGGACGACAACGTGAACGCCTTATACGGACAAAACGCGGCGGCGTCATTTGCATCCGCGGGTTTGCGCCATGATCTGCTTACCGTGAAGCCCGGCGAAGGCGCGAAAAGCACGGACGTTTTTGCGCGGCTGCTCAGCGAACTCGCGCAGCGCGGCTACAACCGTGCTGATGTGATCGTCGCGCTGGGGGGCGGCGTCGTGGGCGATCTTTCAGGCTTCGTTGCGGCAGTGTTCCTTCGCGGACTGCGTTACGTGCAGGTACCCACCACATTGCTCGCCCAGATCGACAGCGCAGTGGGCGGCAAGACCGCAATCAATCTGCCCGAGGGCAAGAACCTTGCAGGCGCATTCCATCAGCCGAGTGCGGTGTTCGTGGACTCATCCTTGCTGCAAACACTGTCTGAGGCTGATTTTGCGGATGGGATGAGCGAGCTCATCAAATACGCGCTCATCCGAGACGCGGACATGTTCGCCCAGCTTGAAGCATGCGGCGCGATTCACGCAGATTCGGACATCCTCCCCTCATGGATCAGCAAGTGTCTTTCCATCAAGCGGGACGTGGTGGCTTCGGACGAAAAGGACACGGGCGAACGCATGCTGCTGAATTTCGGGCACACCATCGGCCACGGCATCGAACGCCTGTGTGCCGCACAGAAGCTGCCCATGACGCACGGCCGCGCAGTTGCGATCGGCATGGTCGCCATCACGGCGGCATCAGAGCGCATGGGGCTGACCCAAGCGGGCACCGCACAGCGCATCATTTCTGTGCTGCAAAAGACAGGTCTGCCGCACGACATTTCCGCCTATGACAAGGACGAGATATTAAAGGGCATACTCGTGGACAAGAAAAACGTAGCTGACAAACTCAATCTCGTATTGATATCCCAGCCGGGGCAGTCTTTCCTGCAACGCATACCGGGCAGCGACGCAAAATGCTTTATATAAGGAAGAAAATATGAAAGTCACCGTTTCACCCGGAACCTATCACGGCACCGTGACCGTGCCGCCCTCCAAAAGCGCGGCGCACCGCGCAATCATCGCGGCGGCGCTCGCAAACGGACGCAGCATTATCAGCAACGTGGACCTTTCGAGCGACATTCTCGCGACGATCGGCGCGTGCCGTAGTCTGGGCTGCGATATCCATATTGAGCAGTGCGAACAGTACAACACGCTGACCGTGGACGGCGGATTGTCGCTGTCCGGCGAAGCCGTTATCAGCTGCGCCGAATCCGGCTCGACGCTGCGCTTCTTCATACCCTTGGCCTGCACGTATAGCGGCACCAAAACGTTTACCGGGCATGGGCGTCTGCCCTATCGGCCTGTGGACGCTTACCTGCAGATATTTGATTCGCAGGGCATTCGTTACACCCGTCCGCCGGGCGCGAATCTGCCGCTCACTGTATCGGGCAAGCTTCACGGCGGCGCGATGCGGGTGGACGGACGCGTGAGCTCTCAATACGTGACAGGATTGCTTTTCGCACTGTCCGTGCTCGAAGAAGATTCCTCCATATCCGTGCTTGGCGGCTTCGAGTCACGCGGATATGTTGACTTGACGGTAGACATGCTCCGCCGCTTCGGCATTGAGATCGGTGTATCGGGAGACACGTTCACCATCAAGGGCGGCCAGCGCTATCAGCCGCGCGACATGATCGTGGAAGGCGATTACTCACAGGCGGCATTTTTCATTGTTGCGGGCGCGATTGCAAGCGACATCCGCATCGTGGGTCTGGACGCGCATTCACTTCAGCCGGACAGCGCCATTGTTTCCATCATGCGTCGCATGGGCGCGCTTATCACCCAGCAGGACGATGCGCTGACCGTCAAGCAATCCGAGCTTTCGGGCACAGTGATCGACGTGTCGCAATGCCCCGACCTTGTGCCCACGCTCGCCATCGCGGCGGCCTTCGCGAAGGGCGAGACGCGCATCACGGGTGCGGCTCGGCTGCGCATCAAGGAATGCGACCGTCTGCACGCGCTCGCGGTCAATCTGAATAGCTTAGGCGTGCACGCCACCGAGACGGAGGATGAGCTTATCATCCGCGGCGGCGCATTAAACGGCGGCACGATCGACACCTTCGGCGATCACCGTATCGCGATGGCATTCGCCGTCGCGGCGGCTGGTGCGAAGGGCGATATCATCATTCCAGACGCGGAATGTATCGATAAATCATATCCAAGGTTTTACGACGACTTAAAGGCATTGGGAGGACAGATCAAATGAGCAGTATATGGGGACGCCACTTCACCATCGATATATTCGGCGAATCACACGGGCCCAAAATCGGCGTTGTGATCAACGGCCTCGAACCGGGTACCGTGCTGGATTTTCCGCAGCTTCGCGCGTTTCTTGACAGACGGCGCGCGGGCAGCGAAGCATGGTCAACAAAGCGCCATGAAGCGGACGACTTTGAGATCGTCAGCGGTTACGCGAATGGCTTTTCGACGGGAACGCCGCTTTGCGTGCTGTTTCACAACAGCGCGCAGCGCAGCAGCGACTATGATGAGCGCATCAACCGCCCGGGTCATGCGGACTATACAGGCTTCGTGCGATACAACGGTTTTAATGACCCGCGCGGCGGCGGCCATTTTTCGGGACGTCTCACCGCACCGCTCGTTTTCTCGGGCGCTGTGGCGTCGCAGGTGCTCGCCAAAAAAGGCATATACGCGGCCACACATATCCGCCGCATCGCGGATATTGAGGATGCCGCTTTTGATGCGACAAATATCACGTCCGAGCAGGCGCAGTGCCTCGCCGTAATGCGTTTCCCGTTGATCGACGAAGCAAAGCGCGAGGCGATGGAAGCGGCAATCAAGCAGGCCGCGTCCGAAGGCAATTCGGTGGGCGGCATCGTGGAATGCGCGGTATGCGGCTTGCCCGCTGGCCTTGGCAGCCCGATGTTTGACACGGTTGAGAGCAGACTTGCTTCGCTGCTATTCGCGGTTCCCGCCGTCAAGGGCGTATCGTTCGGTTCCGGCTTTGGGTTCGCAGAGATGCGCGGCAGTGAGGCCAACGACGCTTACGCTGTAAAAGACGGCAAGGTTGTCACCGAAACCAACCACAACGGCGGCGTACTCGGCGGTATCACCAACGGCATGCCCGTCGTGTTTGAAGCGGCCATCAAACCAACGGCGTCCATCTCCAAGCCGCAGCAAACGGTGAATTTGAAAACCATGGAACAGGAAACAGTGGCCGTCAAGGGGCGGCACGACGCGTGCATTGTGCCGCGCGCGGCAGCGGTGATCGAGGCGGCGGCGTATGTTTGCATGCTGGATCTGGTGATAGAAGGAAGGCTTTAAATGGGATACGAAGAAGATATCCGCGTTCTGCGCGAAAAAATAGACGATATTGACTCAAAGCTTGTGCCGCTTTTCGAAGCGCGCATGCACACATCGGACGATATCGCAGCGGTCAAAAAGCGCTACGGAATGCCCGTTTTTGACGCGGGCCGCGAAAACGCTGTGATCTCCAAGGCACTCTCGCGCTTGGAGGACGGCGCGAACGGCGAGGTGGCAAGGCGGTTTTTCCGCGCGCTCATGGATTTGAGCAAACAGCGCCAGAACACGCACTTAAAGCCGGGTGAAGATTTAGACGGGGAGGAAAGCCAGGTCATTGGGCATCTGGGGCTGCGCGGGTCGTTCTCCCACATTGCCGCATGCGAGGCATTCAGCGAGGACGCGCCGCTCAAAAGCTACGACACCTTCGAGGACATGTTTGAAGCGCTGCGGCGCGGCGAGATCGGCCGCGCAATGCTGCCCGCCGAAAACACCGAAACAGGCAGCATCACCGCGGTGGTGGATTTGCTCGCCAGATATGGCTACTACATCGTCGCGGAGCATTTGCTGAAGGTGGAGCATAGTTTGCTCGGCCTCGAGAATACGACGCTCGAGGATATCGAAATGGTTTGCTCTCACCCTGAGCCCATCTCACAATGCAGCCGGTTTCTGCATTCTCATCCGCGGATTTGCGCATATCCCGCACTCAGCACAGCGCAGGCGGCCATGAGTGTGGCCGAGCTCAAAAACAAAACCGTCGGATGTATCGCGTCTATCCAGGCCGCAAAGGAATACGGCCTTAAGGTGCTCGCAGCCAATATCCAAAACAGCCAGGGTAACTCCACGCGCTTTGTGGTAGTGGCAAGAAAGCCTGTGCTCAACGCAACGTGCGACAAAACGAGCATCGTTTTTAAGGTGGAGCACAAGCCGGGTTCCCTCTGCGATATGCTCAGAACTTTTAACGGCATCAACGTATTGAAACTCGAATCGCGGCCGCTTAAGGACAGGCCGTTCGAATACCTTTTCCATCTGGATTTCGAGGGCAGCGCGGAGGAAGCACGGATCAAGCGTGTGCTGGAAGAAGCCAAAACGTGCGCGGCAGATCTCATTTGGCTCGGGTCTTACCCGCGCATGTCGCTTTAAGGAGACGTGATGATAAAAGCAGGGCTGATCGGCGGAAAGCTGTCTCATAGCCTCTCGCCGCAGATACACGAAAAATACTGGCATCTCACGGGGCAGGCTGGGCAGTATTCACTGTTGGAAACGACCGAGCACCATCTTGGGGAACGGCTTGATGAGCTTACTGCTCAAGGCTTCATGGGCGTCAATGTGACAATACCTCATAAAACAGCGGTGATGCGCTATCTGGACGTCATATCCCCCGAGGCACAGGCCATCGGTGCGGTGAACACGGTGCGCTTCACATCGGGACGGCGCGTGGGTCACAACACCGATTACTTCGGCTTAAAATCGCTGCTGGATCAAAGCGGCTTTACACTCATCGGCAAACGCGTAATCATCTTAGGCTCGGGCGGCGCGGCGCGATGCGCGCTGAGCCTTGCCAAGGATGAAAAAGCTGCCGAGGTACTCGTTGTGAGCCGTACACCAGAAAAGGCAGACCCGGCGCTGAATGCGGTCGGCTACGACGTGCTTGAACGCATGGATACCATAGACATGCTGATCAACGCCACGCCGGTTGGAATGCACCCCCACACGGACGCTTGCCCAGTTTCTGACGATATGATACAAAGGTGCACAAACGTGGTAGATATGATCTATAACCCCGAGCGAACGCTGCTGCTGCAAAAAGCCGCGTCGATGAGCAAGGGCTTCGTCAACGGGCTTTGGATGCTCTGTGCACAGGCGCTTAAAGCGCAGGAGTCATGGACAGGCAAAGCATTTGACGAAGACATCTGCCGCACCATCTACAACAGCCTGAAAAGCCCGCGCACCAATATCGTGCTGATCGGCATGCCGGGCAGCGGCAAGTCCACTGTGGGGCAAATGATCGCCGAGCGGCTCTCTCTGGAGTTTGCTGATACCGACATTCTCATTGAGACACAGCAGGGACGCATTGCGGACATATTCGCCGCGCAGGGTGAGGCGATATTTCGTGAAATGGAACTCACCGCCTCGCGACACGCCGCGCAGCGGCAAAACACGGTGATCTCCACCGGCGGCGGCATTGTGCAGACAAACGCGGCGATGGACGCGCTTAAGCAGACGGGCATCGTTGTGTATATCGACAGGCCGCTCGATACATTGCTTCAAGAGGTGGATACGTCAAACCGACCGTTGCTTGCAGGCGGACGCGAGCAGCTCATCACACTGTACAACAAGCGGCACGCGCTGTATCGGCAGTACGCGGACTTAACCGTGGTCAACGACGGCACAGCACAGCAATGCGCAAAGGATATATTATCGAAGCTGGAGGAACTGAAAAAATGAAGATACTTGTGATCAACGGGCCAAACCTTAACCTCTTGGGCTCACGCGAGCCAGACATTTACGGCAAACAGGATTACGCGGCGCTGCTCAATAAACTCGATGATTTCGCGAAAACGCATAACATCACAATTGATGCGTTTCAGTCCAACAGCGAGGGCGCACTGATCGACAAAATCCACGCTGCGGCAGGCATCTACGACGGCATCGTCATCAACCCCGGCGCTTATACGCATTACAGCATCGCGATACTCGATGCACTCAAGGCCGTGGATGTTCCCGCTGTAGAGGTGCATTTGAGCAACATCGCCTCGCGTGAGGATTTCCGCCACAAATCCGTCACGGCGGCGGGCTGCATCGGGCAAATTTCGGGACTGGGGTTCGACTCGTATTTTCTCGCGGTCGCGGGACTTATGAGCCGAAACAAGCAGAATTGATGAGCTCCCCACAAAATGGAGCGTATTAAGAAACAATGAAAATTGACCGCATCATCGGGATACTGTCTATTCTGTTACAGATGGAAAAGGTGACCGCGCCATTTCTGGCCGAAAAATTCGAGGTATCCCGACGAACAATAAACCGTGATATCGAAGACATATGCCAAGCAGGCATCCCCATTGTGACAACACAGGGGCAAAACGGCGGCATTTCAATTATGGACGGTTTCCATATAGACCGCACATTGCTCACCTCATCAGAAATGCATGCGATTCTGGCCGGAATCAGAAGTCTGGACAGCGTATGCGGAACAAACAAATACAAACAGCTCATGGACAAGCTTTATATTGATAATTCGACGGTGCTTGCCTCTGGCAGCCACATCATGATTGATCTGTCTTCCTGGTACAAACCCTCGTTAGTACCAAAGATCGAGCTGATTCAGGCCGCAATAGAAGATACGCAATTGATCAGTTTTCTGTATTATTCACCCAAGGGAGCCAGTCACAGAACAATTGAACCATATCTGTTGGTTTTTCAGTGGGCTTCATGGTACGTCTGGGGATACTGCACCCATCGCTGTGATTACCGTTTATTCAAGCTGAATCGTATGCAAGGCCTGACCAACACGCTGCATCATTTCGAAGCAAGGTCATATCCTAAAGTCAATCTGGCGGCAGAAAGAATATGTACTGCAGACATAGAATTGACTGCGCTTTTTGAACCGCAAATGAAATGGCGGCTTGTTGAGGAATATGGCGCGGATAGCTTTTGCGAGCAGAAAGACGGCAAGCTATTGTTTCAATTTCCATTCCATGATAAAGGTAACCTTTTAAGCTGGCTCTTGAGCTTTGGCGATCAGGTTGAGCTTGTGGAGCCCAGTGAGCTTCGAAATGAACTTCTTCAAATAACTCGAAAAATGTGTCAGAAATATGATGAATGATGACATACTGTTGTCGTGTTTGACATGCTATGCTTTGCCTATCAAAACAAAGTGAGGTAGGTCATATGCAATACGAAATTGTCAATCTGCAAGAAAGAGCGATCGTCGGTTTGACAGCACGCACGAACAATGCGTCTCCTGATATGGGTGATGTGATCGGCGGTCTGTGGAGTCGCTTTTATCAAGACGGTATTTATCAAACCATTCAGAATAAGCGCAACGACAAAACCATGGGTGTTTACACGGATTATGCAGGAAACGAAAGAGATGATTACAGCATCGTCGTGGGCTGCGAGGTGGATGATGCGGCCGATATTCCTGACGGTGCAATTGTAAAAACAATTCCCGCAGGGCAATATGCAAAGTTCGTGGTGCAAGGGCATATGCAAAAAGCTGTCCACGAATTTTGGCAGAAGCTATGGACCATGGATCTCCCCCGCTCATATGTCTGCGATTTTGAGGAATATCAGAATGCCGACGCAGAAAATGCGCTCATCCATATCTATATCGGTTTAAAGACAGTGGAATCAAGATGCGGATTGCTTTGCAACGAATGTGAATACCGTGAAAAAATGCATTGTAAGGGCTGTATAAACATCACAAAACCATTCTGGGGCGATTGCTGTCCTGTGAAAAAGTGCTGCGAAGATAAGCTCCTTAAGCACTGCGGTGAGTGTACCGATTTCCCCTGCTCGCTGCTTAATAGTTTTTCCTATCATGAAGAACAGGGAGACGACGGACGACGAATCGAACAATGCAGGGTTTGGGGCAAAAGCCAGAAATAACGGGTATTTCCCCAATTTTGATATCTGACTCTTGTTGACGTGATGCTTCGCTCGTCTCTCATTTATAGATTCTTCAGCGACTCCGCGCCTTCAGAATAACCGTTATAGCCACACATGAGAAAAGCTATCATGCTGAGAAGCACAGCGTCCGAAGACATTACCCCATCATGTCCTTTGTCACCTCGGCGATGTGAGACAACGTATCCATGGCCGTCATGGAAAGCTCGCCCAAATCCCGCGCCGCGGCTTCGCCCGCCTTGCCGCAGATATAAGCGCCCGAAACAGCCGCTTCAAAGGCTGTCTTGCCGCCTTCACGCCCGCCGCACATCAAGGCACCGATCACGCCCGTTAATACGTCGCCGCTGCCGCCGCGCGCCATGCCCGGACTGCCAGCCGTCACAAACATCGTCCTTTGCCCATCCGTGATGATCGTTGTGGCGCCTTTTAACAGCAGCGTCACGCCGTAGCGCTTCGCAAACGCTTGCGCGTGTGTCAACGGATCATTTTTAATCTTTTCAATGGACAAGCCGCTGAGACGTGAAAATTCCATCGGATGCGGCGTCAATACGATATCGCCCGCTTTTTGCTCCAACACGCTGATATCCTGCGCGATGATGTTGAGCGCGTCTGCGTCGAACACCTTGCGGATATCATAATGCGTCACGAGATGGCGGACAGCCGCCGCCGCGCCGTCGCTTGTGGACAGCCCCGGCCCCACAGCCACAGCCGTCTTGCCTGCCATCAGCATTTCCAGCCCGCCGATGCAGTTCTCTGAAAGGCTGCCCGAAAAATCCTCCAGCGCGAAGGTCAAGCTCTCCGGCAAACGTGCCGAGAACATCGTTTGCAGACAAGCGGGTATGCCCGCGGTAACCAGCCCCGCACCCGCGCGCAGCGCTGCGCTCACGCACATGAGCCCTGCGCCCGAAAAGCCTTGGCTTCCCGCCACGCAAGCAAGCTTGCCGAAGCTGCCCTTGTGCGTATCGGCGTTCCGCCGCTGCAAGGTCACCTTGTCCGCCCAGCCCATCAGTCCTTGGGTAAATCCGCGTGATACGCCGATTTCCTTGACAGTGAGAGCGCCCGTATGCTCGCGTCCCGGGAAAAGAAGATGTCCCGGTTTTGCGCACTGAAACGTCACCGTCTCGTCGGCGCACACCGCGGTGCCGCGAACCGCGCCCGTGTCCGCGTCGATACCCGATGCGATATCGCATGCCACGATATACGCGCCGCTCTCATTAATGAGCTTGATGACCGCCGCGTTGAGCCCTGTCACATCACGCGAAAGCCCGACGCCGAAAACCGCGTCGACCACCACACATCCAGAAAGGTCTGAAAGATGTGCCTTTGCTGTATCTTCATCCTCAATCTCAATGATGCGCGACCGGAAAAAGGCCGCATTGGCTGCGGCGTCGCCTTTCAGCGCACCCGCTTTTCCCACAAGGCAGGCCATGACCTCATATCCCTTGGCTTCCAGCTGCCTTGCGGCGGCGAATCCGTCGCCGCCATTGTTGCCGGTGCCGCAGACCGCGATAATTCTCGTTGCTTTATCAAAACGCTGTGAAAT
This sequence comes from Bacillota bacterium, assembly GCA_023391105.1. GTDB lineage: Bacteria > Bacillota > Clostridia > Christensenellales > SZUA-584 > SZUA-584. The sequence goes on along the minus strand of JAEWBO010000025.1, from coordinate 61,916 downwards.
GACCGAGGTCATGCCAAACGCCGCGTTTTCCATAAGCACGATGGATGGAATTTTGCACTTATCGATCATATGCTTATCGAGTTCCTGCATGTCATGTTTGCGCAATACGTGAATCATATTGGGTCCCCCTCCGCGATAACCTGCGCCACCGCATACCGTGCCGAATGGGAAATGGAAATGTGCATGTGCCGGGCGCCAAGCTCTTCCGCTTTTTCCTTTGCCGCCCCTGAAAGCTCAACCACAGGCTGTCCCGAGAGGGCGCGCAGCACCTCGATGCAGCGCAAGGGCATGTCGCCAAGGCCGCACCCAAGCGCCTTTAACACCGCTTCCTTGGCGGCAAACCGTCCCGCCACCGTCTCCATTCTATATTTACACGCCTCAAAAATCGCGATTTCGGCATCGGAATAGATTCGCTCCATAAACCGTTCTTTGCTTGCTGCTTTGGCAATTCGGTCAATCTCCACGATATCGATACCTATACCGATGATCATGCGTCTGCCTCCCGCACCGCGTTTAGGATGGCTCTCGCCGCCGCCTGAGCGCCTGCCGCAAGTATCGCGTTGAAATCGCCCTCCAGCTCACCTGTACCAAAGGCAAAAACCGTGTCACCATCGAACATGGTATGCGCGGGCCGGATGCACATCGCAATGCCGTCCTGCCCCACCGCGGCGAGTTTATTTGCCTGTTCCTTGGTCAAAGCGGCGTTGGCACCGACGATACCGATGGTCGTATTCTGCCCCGAAAAATCCATGCCGCTGCTGCCCATGAGCACATCACTCACGCTGCCGCCCTGCATACCCGCTATCTTTTCGCCCGTCGTGTGATCGTATATATCACCCAAGGCATTCACCGCAAAGCCCGCCGCAACGATCACGCCGCCCGGCAATGTGACAGAGGCCGTACCGAAGCCGCCGCGCCCGCATAGCTGCATGCCCGCAGCCTTGCCGACCGTCGCGCCTGTGCCCGCACCGACATGGCCTTGCATTAGCGGCTTGTCCGACGCGTTTTCACACGCCGCATACCCTGCCGCGGCGTCGGGCCGCACATTCGCGCTGCCGAACGCGAGGTCAAACAGCACCGCCGCGGGCACAATGGGCACACGTGCCACGCCCGTGTCAAAGCCCCTGCCTTTTTCCTCCAACCAGCGCATCACGCCGTCCGCCGCGGCCAGTCCAAACGCACTGCCACCCGAAAGCAGCAGGGCATTCGCCTGCTGCACCGCGTTGGTGGGGCGAAGCAGGTCGGTTTCGCGCGTCCCCGGCGCACTGCCGCGTACGTCCACGCCTGTCACCGCACCGTTTTCAAACAGCACAACGGTGCAGCCCGTCTTTGCTTCTGTATCCGTATAATGCCCGGCCGTAACGCCGGAGATGTCCGTTAAGCTTCCGCTATACATAGCCGTTCTCCCCCCGCAGCGACACCTCTCCCGCCACAAAGCGTTTTGTTTGTCCGCCGCAGTCCAGCAGTATCGCACCCTCATCGTCGTAGCCGACGATCACGCCTGTTTCGCTGGTTCCCGAGCCCGTCACCGTCACGGTACCGGTAATCGCGCTGCGACTGCGGAACACATCCATAAACGGCGTTAACCCTTGCTGAACAAATATGTCGTACGCATCCATGAAACAGCCGATCTCAGCCGCGGCCAGCAACGTATTATTTGCATTCAGCGCAAACGCTGTGTCGCGTATCTCATTACCAAACAGCGACGCATCCGTGTTAATACCGATGCCGCATACCACGAACTCCACGCCGTCCATATTCACCATGCTTTCGGTGAGTATACCCGCCGCCTTTTTGCCGTCCACAATCACGTCGTTTGGCCATTTGATGCGCGGTTTTACGTCTGTAACAGACTCAATCGCGTTGCACACCGCGACAGCCGCCGCGAGTGTGATACCCGAAATCTTCTCCGGCTCGGTCTTCGGGCGCACGAGGAACGACATATACACGCCCTGCCCCGGCCTTGACAACCACGTACGGCCCTTGCGGCCCTTGCCGGCGGTCTGCTCCCCCGCGATAAACACGGCATTTTGCAGCTGTGTGTCTCGTGCAGCGATCTTGGCCGCATCGTTGGTGGACGTTACCTGCTCCTTGTAGAAAACCGGAATGTCACGCCGCATATGCGCGCGTACGTATTCCGCGCGCGGTATCTTGGGCGGCGAGATCAGGCGATAGCCCTTACCTGTTACGCTTTCGATCTGTGCGCCGTCCTCCTGTATCGCTTTAATGTGCTTCCAAAGCGCGGCCCGCGTCACGCCGAACGCTTCACCGAGCGCACCGCCCGATACAAAGCCGGGTGCCGCTTTAAGCTGTTTGTAAATCTCGTCTCTCAATCGTCTTCCTCCGATAGCAGCGCGTTAATGACGCCATAGTCAAAGCCGTGTCTGGCCAGCGCGGCATATATCTTTTGCCTTTGCTTTCGCGCGTCGTCGTTTTTGAGCCGTCCGGCTGCCGACTGAAGCTGCTTGCGCGCGATCTCTTTTTCATCTTCTTCGGTATAGAGCGCCATCGCTTCGTCGATGACACTTTGCCCCAGCCCTTTTTCCTTGAGCTTATACTCGACAGCCCTCCTGCCCCAACGCCCCGTGAGCAGCGCGCTTTGCACATACTCTTTGGCATAGGCCGCGTCATCCACGTAACCGTAAGACGTGAGCTTATCAAGCGCAGTTTCCACCGCTTGTTCCTCAACGCCTCTTCCTTTGAGCCGCTCAGCCAGCTCTGAGCGCGTACGCATCTTATGCGACAACAGATTGGCGGCACTGTCAAACGCGTACTGCGCGTTGTCCCTGCTCACCGCTTCCTTAAGCATGCTTAATTCTATCGCGGCACCCTCACGGATACCGAACGTCACCAGCGCCTCGGCACCCAAAGACGCCTTATATTCACCGTCAACATAGATGTTATACCGGTCTTTCTTTTTTTTCTGCGGTTCTACCGCACTGATGACACACTTTTCTTCCATATTTTCGATTATAAATGAAATCACATAAAACATAAAGCGTATATTTTGCCTGCTGCGACGCAAACTAATGACAGTCTAAGACTGGGGAGGAATCAAATGAGCGTTTTTAAAAACACAGGCATTTTGCCCGAGATCGAATCAAAGAACTTGACGATTATAGAAGACCAGCTTAAGCACGAAGCTTTAGCCGCAAAAAAAAGCCAGGTCTATGCGGATTATTTTCAGGATCCGGAACTAAGGAGCCTTGCTCAACAGTTATCCAAGCATCACAGAGACAACTACAACAATCTGCTCGGCTATCTCGATACCCATAGGTAAGGAGGAATAACATGCATCATCATCCCAATCTCTCAGAACAGGATCTGCTCAACGATCTTTTGAATCAGGAAAAGCAGATGGTCACGTCATACGCGGCGTACTTAACAGAGTCATCCTGCCACAATCTGCGAAAGCTTTTATCGAGCCAATTGTCGCAGACAAGCCATGATCAGTATCAGGTTTTTGAACAAATGCGTGATAAAGGATACTATCAGGCCAAGGATGCAAGCGACCAGGAAGTTCAGCAGGTCAAGAGCAGCTTCAAGGCCATGCAAGACGAGATTTAGAAAAGACTACGTACATTTTAACTCTTATAACAGCATAAAAGCTGTTATTTCTTTTGGTTGGGCTTCAGTTCAATGTAGGCGTTTTCTGAGCCATTGCCTCAGATAGCTTAACTGCTCTTTTGTATGAAAATAATGCTCTGCATTCTGCATAACCTGCAAATCACACCCAAAGCGTTTTGCAAACGCAGATACCACGTCGGTTTTGTTAATATTATCTTCAGAACCGCAGAGAATCGACGTCGGCGTTTTCCAGCTTATAATCGGATGCTCTTTCACATAACTGTAATAATCACAATTTTCGATAAACAAATTCTCGCGTTTCATAACGGCAATATTACCACATTCTCCCGTAATATTTCCAGACTTTTTTAATATTGACAAAGAGAAAGCGCCGTGCTACTATATGAATGAATATATTTTTGTTCATTCATATAAGGTGGGATTATGCAGGATAAAAAAGCAGAGATTTATAAAAGCGCAAAAGAACTGTTCAGCAGCAAGGGGTTTAAAGATACGAACGTGTCCGATATCACCAAGCAGGCCGGAATGGCCGTGGGCACCTTTTACAACTACTATTCCTCCAAGGAAAAGCTGTTTATGGACATCTATCTCGATGAAAACGCCAAACTCAAAAAAAATATGATGCAGTCCGTCGATATGGATCAGGAGCCAATCATGGTGGTCAGGCAGATAATGATACTCAATATGCAGGGCATGAAGGCAAATCCGATACTTAGAGAGTGGTACAACAAGAGCGTCTTTGACAAGATCGAGCAGGTTTACCGTGAGGAGAACGGAATAGACGCCGTCGATTTCATGTATGACTCTTTTCTGGCAATAGTGGAAAAGTGGCAGACTGAGGGGAAAATGAGAAAAGATATCCACAGCAAAATGATCATGATGATCTTTGCAGCCATCATCAATATCGATACTCATAAGGAAGAAATCGGGCTTGATTATTTCCCCGAGCTTCTGGAGCACATCACAGAGCTTGTATTTGAGGGATTGACGACGCGTCCCTGACAGCGAAGGGCTCAAAAAGTGCCCTTTTTTCAAGCGTTGATATGAATGAATCCAAATATGTTCATTCATGTGAAGTTGCTACTGTTTGATGCGGCATTTTAGACCCTATACTCAGGCGAGTACGCACTTTAAAGGCTACATATATATGAATCATTTAATAAATCTTTTGGAGGTATATCATGAAAATCGCAGTTGTCTCTTATTCATTTACAGGCAACAATGACGCTTTGGCAGCTAGGATCGCAAAAAACTATTCGGCGCCACACATAAGAATCACCGAGGCTAATAAGCGGACGAACGGTACGATTATTGGAGACACGATCTTCGGTCGGTCACCCCAGGCCCAGCCCGCTCCCAAGGCTCTTGAAACGTATGATCTCGTGCTCTTCTTTGCGCCGATATGGCTCGGGAAAATTGCCTCGCCGCTTCGCTCGTATCTAAAGTATGTCAAATCCATTTCGAAGAAGTACGCGTTCTTCTCGATCAGCGGCGGTGCCCTTAGCCCCAACACAAAAATTGCGTCTGAACTTAAAAAAAGAACAGGTGCATCCCCGGTCGCATTTGCCGATATGCATATCGCCGATTTGATAGCGCCGGGCGAAAAGACATCGATGGAGAAAACCTCTGTCTACAAGCTAAGTGGCAACGATATCGAGAAGCTCAGCAGCACAATTACCCAGGCCTTGCATGGGTGCGTGTCAAACACATAAACAGTGCATCTGGCTGCTCTTCCCTTTGTGCCGAATAAGCCGTATAATTATATAAAAATCACGTTGAAGAGGGTACTGCTTGTGTTTTTTATCGGCATATTCGGCATCGAGGAAAAGGAACGGCCCATCAAGGAATTTTCGAATGTGGTCTGCCCAAACTGCGGGCGGCTTACTTCCGCATCTTTTTATGAGCACTATACATACTTCCATCTGTTTTTTATACCCACCTTTCGATGGAACCGGCATTATTACCTGAAGCTGCGCTGCTGCAGTGCGCTTTATGAGGCGGACGCCGCATACGCCGAGCAGCTAAAAACCGCGGCCTCCATCGATTTCTCGCGGCTCAAAAAAATATCCGGCGGCTTTGGCGGCTTTGACGACATGTTCGCGCACTGTTCAAGCTGCGGCGCGGCGTTCGATGCCAGCTTTGCTTACTGCCCCCACTGCGGCGCGAAAAAATAGCGTTTGCATCTCCAAGCATGACACACTGGTGTCATGTTCCTCGTGTTATAATACTGACCATAATGAATCCGATAAAGGCAGCGAGGAGATGAATATGAACGCCGAAGCTTATAAAGCACTGATCAAATCCCTGTATTTCCCGAAAAATCCCGAAATCATTGAGATTCCCCCTCTGCAATACGCGATGATAGACGGACAGGGTGACCCGAACAAGAGCGATGTATTTCAGGATGCACTGGGTGCGCTGTATGCTGTCTCGTATGGCATCAAAATGCTGCCCAAGAAGGGTATCGTCCCCGATGGGTATTTTGAATACAAAGTATACGCGCTGGAAGGCATATGGAACATGCCCGAAGGCACGGCGTTTGACGGCACCAACAAAGACGCTTTTGTCTGGACACTGATGATCCAGCAGCCACCGTTTGTCACACAGGCACTTTTCAATTCCATCCGCGAAGAACAGCTCATAAAGAAGGGCAACCAAGCACTCAACCGTGTGCGTCTGGAAACGCTGAGCGAGGGGCTTTGCTGCCAGACGCTGCATATCGGCTCGTTTGATGATGAACCGGTCACGTTCACCAGAATGCATGACTTCATCGAAGCTCAAGGGTATAAACGCCCATCCAAACAGCACCACGAGATATACATGGCGGATTTTCGGCGCGTGGCTGCCGAGAAATGCAAGACAGTTCTTCGCTTTGGTATCGCAGCGATATAAAAAAAACGGCCGCTCAACAATAAACAGCCGTTCTTCCTGCAAATTTTGTTTGCTTCACAATGCGTCCTGCACGGCGCGGCGCAGCTTTAAAAACACCGGATCGTCCAGCAAGTCCCGAGTGCGCGGGCGCACAAGGGATACATCGAATACATGCGCCACCTTGGCAGGGCGTTCGCTCAAAACCAAGATGCGGTCTGAGAGGAACACCGCTTCCTCAATATCATGCGTCACAAAAACGACAGCCTTGCGGTGCGCATTCCACACATCCAGCAGCCACTCGCGCATCTTGAAGCGTGTAAGCGCATCCAGTGCGGCGAACGGCTCATCCATGAGATACACATCTCCCTGATCGAGAAACATACGCAGCAGTGCGGCGCGCTGTCGCATTCCGCCGCTGAGCTGATGCGGATACATGTGTTCAAAGCCTTTGAGACCAAACTCCTCAAAGTGCGCAAGCGCTGTTTCCTGCCGCTGTACCTTTGGCACACCGCGCAGCTCAAGCGGCAGCGCGACGTTATCCAGTACACTGCGCCACGGCAGCAGCAAATCCTTCTGGTGCATGAGGCACACGGATGGAGCGGTTTGCCTTACATCACGCCCAGCCACACTTGCCTCACCCGTATAGTCTTTATCCAGCCCCGCTATGATCTTGAGCAGCGTGCTTTTGCCGCACCCCGAGGGACCCAGTACCGACACAAACTCGTTTTCGCGCACGTCAAAGCTGATATCGACGAGCGCTTCCACATAGCTCTGTGTCTGCTCGAATATCTTGCCAACGTTTTTAAGCGAAATGATCGTGTCCATATCGGCCTCCCCAATTGCCAGAGTTACTGCACAAATTCGTTGGTAAACGCTTTCGTGGAATCCACCTGCGTCTTTAAAAAGCCTTGATCAAGCAGCCACTGTGTGTAGCGGCTCCACACCTCCTGCTTTTGCACGCCGAAGCTTTCCGCGTCGTCTATGTACTTGGGCGACATGAATTCCTGACTAGTATGCACAAGCTCTGGATCCAGCTCAGGCGCGTGTTTAAGCAATATGTCGGCACTCTCGGATGGTTTCTCCGCCGCGTAGGTGTAACCCTTAACCACGGCGTCCATAAACTTACTGACGGTCTCTTTGTTGTTGCTTATCATATTCTCGCTCGTGATGATGATGGGTGTGTAGTAGTCGAACACCGGATCGTCAGCGAACGGCACATACGAAAGCTCCACGCCCTTAAGCTGTGCGTTAAGACCCTCCCAGCCTTCGTATATCCACGCAAAGTCAATGCTTTTCATGTCAAATGCGGTAATCGCGTCGGTATCGCCCATGGTCACGATATTCACCTTGGAGAAGTCTCCGCCTTCCTGTTCCATCATGTACCTGATGGTTGCGGTTTCCATGTCCAGGCCCCAGCCGCCGTAGGTTTTGCCTTCAAAGTCCTTTGCGCTCGCGATGCCGCGATCGATCGGCGCCGCAAAAGCCGATGTGTTGTGCTGCAATATGGCCGCGATGGATACCACAGGGATGCCCGCGTCGCGCGCGAATGTTGTGGACTCCTGAAAATCGATGCCGAACTGAGCGCTGTCTGCTGCGACGAGCTGTATCACGCCTGTATCGGACGGCTGTATGATCTGTACATCCAGTCCGTTATCCGCAAAATAACCGTTTTCCAGCGCGACATAAAGCCCTGTGTGGTTGGTGTTTGGTGTCCAGTCCAGAACAAGTGTGACTTTCTCGTTTTGCGGCGTAGCGCATGCACCCAACGCCACAAGCATAGCCAACGCCAGTATCAGCGCTATCACTTTTTTCATCTTCTTTTTCCTTTCTATGTGACAAATTTATTTCAAACTATTTTCTGTTCCATGGTATCGCTTTTTTTTCGGCGAAGCTCACAGCGCGAAACAACGCGAAGCTTAACAGCACGATCACAAGTATGTTGGCGAACAGCGCCGCCGTTTCAAACGTGCTCGTGGCACGCGAAAGATAGATACCAAGCCCGCGTGTGGCGCCTGTCCATTCGGATATCACGGCGCCCATCACACAATATGCCGCGGATATCTTGAGCCCCGCGAAAAACGACGGCAGCGCGCCGGGAATCAGCACGGTTTTGTATATCTGAGCGCGGTTTGCCTTCATCACACGCATCAAATCCACGAGATCGGCATCGTATGTTTCCATCCCCTCCGTTAAGCTCACGGCTACGGGGAAAAACACGACGACCACCGCCATGATGATCTTTGGAATGATGCCGAAGCCAAACCATATGGCGAGCAGCGGCGCAATCACCACGAGAGGCACCGTCTGCGAGATAATCATGAACGGATAAATCGTGAGTCTAACAGGACGCGACATGCTCATCACAATCGCGACCAGAACAGCAAGCGCCACGCCGATGACAAACCCGAGCAGCGCTTCGACTACCGTCTGCGCCGCGTGGTATGCCAGCAGATCAAACTTGCTCACGAACTCCGCCACGATGGCGCTGGGTGTGGGAAGCCGGTATTCCGGCACCTGCTGAACCCGTACGATCAGCTCCCAAGCGCCGGCGAACACGCACAACGCAGCGGCGGGATAGATTTTACTTGCGATATTTCCCGATTTTTTCATCGATAGTTGCACCTTCCGGCTTATAGTCGATTTTGACCACGGACAGCACGCGGCTTGCGCCGCCGTCTATGCAGACCTGCTGCGCCTTCTCAACGATTTTCAACAGCTGCGGCAGCTCGCCCTCCATCGTGGTTCCCATGGGCCCCACCACATATTTCACGCCCGAATCCTTGATCAGCGCGATTACGCTGTCTACCACCTCGTAGACGTTATCCACGCCTCCCGGGATGACCTGAAGCTCCACATTGACGATTGGCATATTTTTGCCCTCCTTATCACATCAAATTTAAATGAATTCTTATCGTTTCTGACATTTACTATACCGTTTTAAACAAGCACTCGGAACGCTCGTCACCCCTGCATCGTACCGTAGGGGCGACCATTGGTCGCTCGCCGTATTGCGTTACACACGGGACGGTCGAGACCGTTCCCTACATTTCGCGGCGCATCCTATAGCACAACATTTCTGACCCGCCGTTTCGCATATGTTCGTAGGGGCGGGTTTCCATGCCCGCCCGCCGTGTTGGCAACAAAAAGAGCCGTATCCAATACGGAACGGCTCAATAAAAATCTAAAATTGCAAATTCCTACGCCGGCATTATCCGTATCAGGTTCTCATGGTCGAGACGCATCAGTCTCCTCTCAGCCGATCACTCAGCTCCCATATGCTCTATTCAGTTCGCTTGCATTGTATACGAAGATGAAGGATGTGTCAATTGATTTTTGGGTTATGTATTTTCAGTTGAGAAATTCATTGATCATACATCATTGTCACACGTACCATGTGCAGCAGTTTCTCAAAGAACTGGAGCGGTTGATGAATCATACGCAAGTTCGGCTTTAACCAAATGAAACTATTCGTTATTATCCGTATACTTCAATAATCGAAAATCGTATGCTATGATATATGTATGATTAAATAAGGCGGTGCTTATTATGGAAGACAAAAATGAAATCATTCTGAATACATTCCGTTTCCGTCATGCGTGCAAGAAATTTGATTCGGCCAAAATCGTCTCCGAAAAGGATTTCAACACCATTTTAGAGGCTGCGCGTCTTTCACCGACATCATTCGGATTTGAACCGTGGAAGATGATTGTGGTACAGGATGCCGAATTGAAAAAGAAGCTCTACCCTATTTCCTGGGGCGCACGAAACAGTTTAAACGGCGCCAGTCACTTGGTGATACTGCTGGCACGCAAAAAAACCGACATGGTATACAGTTCGGACAACATCACGCATATGATGCATGATGTTCAAAAGCTGCCGGAAAGAGTTGCAGAAGGCAAGAGGCAAGTCTACAAAGAGTTTCAGCAAAGCGATTTTAATTTACTGGAAAGTGATAGGGCTTTGTTCGATTGGGCGTGCAAGCAAACGTATATTGTTTTGGCGAATATGTTGACTACGGCCGCTTATCTGGGCATTGATTCTTGCCCGATAGAAGGCTTTAACCAAAAGGAAGTTAACCAATTATTGGTTGATGAGGGCCTTTTTAATCCTGAAAATTTTGGGGTATCCGTTATGGCAGGGTTTGGTTACCGCGGTGAGATGCCGCGTCACGAGAAAACCAGGCAGTTGCTGAAAGAGTTGGTGCTTTGGAAGTAATCAACCTTTCAAAAGGTTCACCGGCTGTTGTGTCTTGCAGCTTTTGTTCCGGCAAGCTTCTTGCTTCATAGCCTCCTTTATTAAAGGAGGTGGCACGCGTAGCGTGACGGAGGATTGCAAGGTGGCACTACCACGTGTCGGGGGTTTACTCCATGCGCCGTTTCACTTCCAAATCGATTGCGATGCATACACCCTCGAAATTCTGGCTGATATCAAGGTTGGCAAGTCTCATGACTTTCAGACCGAGACTTTCCAAATATTCAGCTCGTGCCATATCATACGCGACCGCTTCGTTTTCATAATGCTGAGAGCCGTCAAGTTCAACCACAAGCTTGGCTTTCGCGCAGTAAAAATCTACAATATATCGCCCTATAATTCTTTGCCGATTGAAACGAACGTAATATGTGCGCAAATAATCATACCACAAATGGTTCTCCTCTTTTGTGGCATTGTTGCGAAGCTGTGAAGAGAATGGCTTCAGCTTTTTATTGCGCGGCAATGGCCGATCGCTCATAGGCAATCCTCAGTCAGCTTCGCTGACAGCTCCTTTCAAAAGGAGCCGGGAGTGTCAAAAAAGTCACTTACGTCATTCCGATTGAGCATCAGCGATTGAGGAATCCCCTTCTACAAGGCGCTTTTCATGGGATTACTCGACAAGCTCGGAATGACAAACAGGGTTTATTGACAGCCTGAGCTCCTTTCAAAAGGAGCCTTTTTCTGATACTAAATTGTTACGGCATTTTTGTTCGACATGCTTTCCCATTTTTCCTGCCAAACAATACAAATATGGCCATACCATATGGATCGGTATGGCCATTTTGAATCTCTTACTTCAAAGCCTCCTTATTCAAAGGAGGTGGCACGCGCAGCGTGACAGAGGATTTACATCCGCTATTCCATTATCAGTGTTGCATCCTTCGCGGGGCGCGAATTCAGCTCAGCCTTCTTTTCCTCAAATCCGGCCTTGCCCATCAGTGCAAACGTGGCCACCTTGCCTTCCTCCACACCCGGCTGATCAAACGCATTGATGCCTAGCATCTCGCCCGCGTATGCCGTCGCCATCTCGAAGAAATACAGCAGCGCACCCACCGTGTAGGCATTCACCTGACTTAATGCGATCGTGATATTTGCACGACCCGCCTTGCAGAGCGCATATTCCGTCGCACTGCGCTCAGCTTCTAAGAGCTGACCGAACGTCTTACCGCCCAGGAATGAAATCGCGTCGATATATGTGAGCGCCTCAGGAATTTCAAGATCGTTCCTGAACTTGTCCACTTTGAGGAAGGTCACGATTTTGTCAAACGGCCCCTCGGTATAAAGCTGAATCTGAGAATGCTGATCCGTCACGCCCAGCGCCTTTACGGGCGTCTGCCCCGCAAACACCTCACTGCCGTCGTTGCCGTAGCGCTTGCCTAAGGATTCCGCCCATAGCTGTGCATACCAATCGGACATGAACTTCAAGCTGTCCGCATATGGCAGCATCACGCTTAAGCTGAGCCCCTTCTTCATGCCAAGCACATGCAGCAGCGCGTAGAACGCCGCCGGATTGCCTGTCTCGCGCATACATAGCTCGTCCATATAGGCCGCGCCTTCAAGCATTGCGCGGATATCATGTCCGCACACCGCCGCGGGCAGCAGCCCGACCGGCGTCAGCTCCGAAAAACGTCCGCCCACATCGGAAGGAATAACAAACGATTTAAGATTCTCCTTCAGCGCGATCTTGACCAGCTCGCCGTTCTTCTCGTCCGTCGTCGCGATCATATGGTCGCTTAGCTTAAGACCCGCTTTTTCAATCGCGTTCGCGGCATACATCATTTGAGACATCGTTTCAGACGTTCTGCCGGACTTTGTGATCACGTTGAACATGGTCTTTTTCAGATCAAGGCTGCCGAACACACGCGCAAGACGCTCCGGATCCACATTGTCTTCCACGATGAGCTTCATTTTGCCCTGTCCGTCCGTCAACGCCTGCTCTACAGCAATGGGTCCAAGAGCCGAACCGCCGATACCCAGCACGACAAACGTGTCGTAATTCTCTCTCACTGATGCGGCAGTCGCTATAATATCATCCACGACGGCCGCCTGACCTTTGGGCAGCTTTCGAAACCCAAGCGGCTTTGTCTTAAGCGCGTTAATTGCGCGTTTAAGCATGCCGTCAGCCGCTGCTATCTCCTGAGCGGAAAATCCATGGTCTCCCACCATTGTCGTCATTGCATTGTTAAAATCGAATTGAATTCTGTCCATCTAATGTCTCCTTAAGGAAATTTCTTATATTATATCCGTTATAAGGCGCAAACACCACGATTAATTTACTCATTGTGCCATAATTGCATCCCAAAAACGCATATATATTGTCGAGGTGATATGTATGGAAAAGCGAAAAGACCGGCACGGCCTCTTCATGGCCTTCGCCGCCAGTGCCTTGCTGCTGGTCGGCGCGCTGGTGATTGCAAGCGTAATCTCGCCGGATACCGTCTCGGTGTTTGGCTCGGGTTCAAAGTCGGACACCGCGCACCTGACCGTTAACGTGCTGGAAGGTTACACTGAGACACCGATTAATGATGCGTCCGTCGTCGTTGTGGAGACTGGAAAGGTTTATCAGACAGATGAAAACGGCTTAACGGAAAAAATCGATGTCCCCGTCATCCGAGACAAGCGCTATGACGATATTATGCAAAAACAGTGGGGGGAAATCACCCTGATTGTTTACAAAGAGGGTTTCATACCTTACGCGCTTTTTTACCTTCAGGTGCTCGGCGGACAGACCCGCGAAGGCGTCAAGATACTGCTTTTCGAAGAAGGGCAAACAGAAAGCACGCAGCCGTTCTCCATCATTGAAGGCCCAAACCGCTTGTGGGTGGACGCGCTGGTGGAGATGTACCGCCCAAAAGCTTAGTAGCTGATTGGTCTTTAGCTTCAAATTGTCACTAATTATAAAAATATAATTTGTGGGCAAGACGCACTATGCTTTACCCCAAAAAGCAACGCTTTTCGGGAACCCCAAACCCGCACAGCCCCCGCTATGGGTTCACCCCAAAAGCTAGCTTTTGGGGACCCCGGGAGTTTTGCTCAGTTTCGGGCTCCGAACAAGCAAAACCAGCTTAGTATCTGTTTGGTCCTAAGCTCTTAATTCTTTTAATGGGAATGTTTGCTGACAGTTGTGTTGCAGCGCTGCCCCTTTGTATATTTGCCGAGTTTGTGATTTCGACATCAAAATCGCTCTCTTCCACGTCAAAATACTTAGAAATGACGCCGATGATGTCTTTGCGGAGCATTTCCATCACATTGCTGGACGGAGATGTTCCTGCGCGGTCATGAATCAACACAAGCTTTAAACGTTCTCGCGCGATGCTGCTGGAGCTGCTTCTTTTGCGTGCCATTCTATCTCCTCCTATTTTCCTTTGAGCAGCCTTCTGAGCACAGAACCTAAACCACTGTCATCATTGAGATCCATGAGCGGTATATTGTCGCCCATGATTCGCCTGGTGACGTTTCTGTATGCCCTTCCGGCGGGTGCTTTATCGTTCATCACAACCGGTTCGCCCATATTGGATGACCGGATGATTTTTTCGTCCTCAGGAACCACGCCGATGAGCTCAATGCCGAGAATTTCAAGTGTGTCATCCAGCGCAAGCATGTCGCCCCTTTTCACCATATCGATGCGCATGCGGTTCACTAGCAGCCGGCAATCGTCTACGCCGTTTGCGGATAAGAGACCGATGATTCTGTCTGCATCGCGTACGGCGGACACTTCGGGCACGGTCACCACGATAGCAGACTTTGCGCCGGCGACCGCGTTTTTGAAGCCTTGCTCAATTCCGGCAGGACAATCGATGATTACATAGTCAAACTCTTGTTCGAGCTCTGCAACCAACGTTTTCATCTGATCCGGGTTCACGGCCATTTTGTCGCGGGTTTGCGCGGCGGGCACGAGGAACAGCCCGTCGTAGCGCTTGTCTTTAATAAGCGCCTGCTTCAATCGGCATGTGCCTTCCACCACGTCCACAAGATCGTAAACGATTCTGTTTTCCAGACCCAGCACCACATCCAGATTTCTCAGCCCGATATCCGTATCAATGAGCACAACCTTCTTGCCTTCTCTGGCAAGCCCTGCACCCAAATTGGCGACTGTTGTTGTTTTCCCAACGCCGCCTTTCCCTGATGTCACCACGATGACATTTTCCATTATCAATACCCTCCCAAAAATGATGTCTTCTACTGGGCGCTAGAGCGACCGGCTCTGGGGTTTTAACGGCCTGATCACTATGCTTCCCTGTTTATATTCCGCTATTTTAGGCCCTTCGCCGCCCGCGTCTGCCGGGAACACGGCGATTTTGCCGCTGATGCGAAGCTGTTTGGGCGCAAGCACGTTGGCAGCCACCACCACGTCCGCACGCCCCATCGCGCCCGCGTGCGCGAGACCGCGCAGCGTGCCCATCACGGCAATGCTGCCTCCGGCAATCACCTCGGCGCCGTCGTTGACATCCCCCAGCACCACGATATCGCCCTCGCATTCGATACGCTGCCCGCTGCGCATGGTATGCGCCAAAAAAACGCTCTTTGCGTCAAAGCATTCCCGGGATACCAGCGTCACGCGGTTTTGATCGGTCTCAGCATCCGGCACGGTCTGTTGTTGTTTCGTCTCTTTGAGTTTAACTGGCCCTTCTTCCCCGAACGACACATTCGCGATGCCATATTGCTCATGCAATAGCTGCCTGAGCTCTTTTCTCTGCGGCGTGGAAAACGCCTTGCCGCGAAAAATCACCTTGGCCTCGGAACCCGAAAAAAAGCCTTTATGCTTATTAAGCTTGTCCCCAAGGGCAAGCTTAATCTCATCATAAGTTGAGGACGGCTGCATCATGATTTCCAGCACACCATCCGACTTTCCCTTTATTCTGATTCCCATATTACCCATCCTATATTGTTATCGAATGTAATTTCTACAAACTTGAGTGTTTTTCCTGCTTAAACGCCTTTTTTGCTTTATTCCGCACCGTTTGTATCTGTTGGTTCGGTGTCGTCGTCCTGATTATCGGTATTTGTATCGGTGCTCGTCGCGCTGGGGCTCTCATACACCAGTGAACCGGCATCGGGGATCGTCTGCTCTGCGGTAATCTCCTTTTGTTCAAAGTAGTACTGGAGAATATCTTTTGCCACGTAACACGAGAGGCCGCCTTGGTACCCGTTGGGTACAAATACCACCACAACGATCTCGGGCTTTACGGACGGATCATCCTTATCATATGGAGCAAAGCACACGAACCAGCTGTTATTCTCAAGGTCTACCTGCGAAACCTGTGCCGTACCTGTCTTACCACCGATATTATTCGTGTATTTCCAATTTTTAAAATAGTCAGCCGCCGTACCCTCCTGTTCGTCAACAACGCCTTCCATTCCCTCGATAATGGCATCGAGATATTTTTGATTGGCATCCAGCGTACCAAATACCTGCGGCTGTTTATCAAACAGCACCGTGCCGTCCTGTCCCACAACCTTGTCCACAATATGCGTTTGGTAAACCGTACCGCCGTTGACAACAGCCGCGACATACCGCGCGACGGCGATGGGCGTCACCTGCGTGATTTCCTGTCCGATGCCCGTATTGATCGTCTTGGTGACCGACCATTGCAGCTCTGACAGCACGCTTGTGATATCGATGCTCAGCATCGATGACGATTTCACAGAAATGGACAGCTTTTGGGACAATATCTCGCGCACATGCTCGCCCAAGGATACGCCATATTCATCTTTTAAAACATTGCGGTCATTTTCATCCGGATCAAATTTTATTGCAAGCAGATGCACAATTTCCTCAGCCGTTTCTTTAACCAACGCCTCATCATATGATGTGTCATGGTCTTCTGCGTACGCTTTTATCAGATTAACAACAGAGTTCTGCCCGGTTTCCATGACCAGCATAGGCAAAAACGACGCCTGCTTATCAATCGGTTTATCGGGGTCATAAAGCAGCTCCTGGCTGCCCACCTGGCCTACTGCCTCACCGGGCAGTTCAATACCCGTGGAGCTGGTGAGGCCGAATTTCTCTGTCCATTTATCCAGAAGATCGATACCAAGCCTTTCCGAGAGCGTATAAAAATAGTAGTTACAGCTATGAGCCAGCCCAAGTATTATGTCCTGATTTAAATGGTTCGACGGGTATTTTGTCCAGCAGCTGGGGCCCTGCGCCTTTGCGCCATTCTTCACAGCCTCCTCATTCACGACATACTGCCCGTCACAACTGATTCTCTCCGTCAGAGTGGTGCCTCTATCACGATCCACTTCACCTTCCATCAGCGCGCCAAGGCCTGTGACCATCTTAAATATCGAGCCCGGTGTGGCGCGGCTGGAAATGGCTTTGTTGAACAGGGGCTTTGCCGGATCATCCTTCAGAACCTTATAATCATCTTCTGATATTCCGCCCACAAACTGATTTAAATCAAAGCTCGGATAGCTCGACGTCGCGAGAACATCACCGGAATTCACATCCAGCACGATTGCCGCACCGGACTCCGCAAACTTGAGCTTATCCATATCAAGCCCCGTGTAATCGCCTTCTCCATCACCATCTTTGTCAGGATTCTTGATAAACTCTTCAACTTGCTCATCATGAATTTCCGGTATCTTCTTTGCCAGCGATTCCTCAACAACCTTTTGCAGCGGGATATCGATTGTGAGCATCACGTTATACCCTTGGGTCGGTTGCGTGGACGAAAGCACATTTTGTATCACGGCCATATTGTCGATCTCGACGGTTTCCTTACCCTGGCGCAGCGCGCTGTTGCCGGTTAAAAATGCCTCCATGGATTTTTCAACGCCCTCTATGCCCACGAGATCGTCCACGTTATAGCCTTTGGCCGTGTATTCCTCAAGCATTTCTTCGTTCGATATCTTGCCAAGGTATCCGATCACGTGCGCCGCCACGTTTTCTTTCGGATACACGCGCACCGTCGAGTCCTCAATGCTCATACCCGTGAGCTCCGCTTTGTGCGTTTCAATTTCGGCCACCGTCTGCATGTTCACATTGTAAGCGATGGTCACCGGCTCATAGGCCACCCAAGAATTGAGCTGAGATTCCTGCCACACGGACAATACCTTTCGCGCGTCGACGTAGCCCATTTCGGGAGGTATCTGATACTTTTGCCGTAAATTCTTATAGATTTCTTCAGGTGGCAAAATGTAATTTCCCTCATCGTCGAGCTTTGTGCTGACATACATGTTGATACGCCAGCTCTCTTCCCTGCTTTTCTTATTTTCCGGATCCTCGATTCCCCAATCAAAATAGTATTCATCCGTTTTGTCGTTGTGCTTGATCACAAACGTATCGATGATTTCTCCGCCGTTTTTTTCAATAACGTTGATGGTATCGATAATGACGGATGTGTAATAAGCCCTGTCCGTTTCTGTGCTTTTTGTCGGATCGCGGTAAAACTGTACGTTATAGGATTTTTCATCGTATGCGAGCGGCAGGCCGTTTCGGTCGAGTATGCTGCCGCGTGCCCCGGGGATCGAAACAACGCGCTGTTTAAGCGCCCCCGACATCGCGGCATACTCGTCGCCTTTGACGAGCATCAGCTGAACAAGCTGTATAAAAAGAATGACAAAAAGCGCCAGTGCCAGCGCTCCAAATATAAGAAAACGATTACGTATATTGACCTTCATGTATATTCTCCAGCGGTATATTCCACCCCACGGAAGAAATTATATCACATTTTTGTGCAATGTGGACAAAGGATTAAATACCAAAATAAAAATATATTGTGAACGATACGTATATGTGATAAAATTCCAAAATTGATATTGCACTAGGGAAGCGCTGATTAAATGCGGTATGCTCCCTCGGCAATAAAAACCATAAATTGGAGGATACAATGAAAAAAATTTTGTTTTTAACTTTAGCCATGATCATGCTTGTGGCTATGTTCGCGGGCTGTGGACAGGTTCCCGCAAACAACGCGCAGGAAAGCCCCGATGCACCCATACAAAGCAGCGATGATGAGTCCGGCGAACCTGCAGAGGTGCAAGAACCGGCGGGTGCTGATGACACCGTACCCAGCACAGGATATCCGGCTGCCGATTCGTATACCGCGTATACAAACGCAAAGAACGTGGTGGTAACAAAGCTGAGCGACGGTCTTGGCAACAATGCCGATTCTCTCTCCGCCTCGTTCACACTCCTTGGTGTCGCCATGGTTGATTTATCGATGCTGCCTGTCAGCTTTTTTGGCGTGGGTAAGGAAGCTGCTGAAGCGGGAATGTCTTTCTTTAACGCAACGGATGTGCAATACACCGAAAATGGCGACAGCTATTCGATTTCATATGTAACTGAAGATGGCGTTGCATATGTATTCAGCGGCACATATGATGCCGCTGCTGATTCATTGGTTTGCAATTCTTCAACTGACGGTAAGAATGACTTTTATTCCGAATACCATAAGACAGCCTTTGGTTATGTCAGCCAGTACTACTTTGTTAACGAAGACGACACCACTACCTTGTACCAGTTTGCCATCAACGGTGAAGATGGCACCTTCGGCGTATCTTCCAGCCAAACGGCTCAGCCTGCGGCACTGACCGGCAGCGAAGCGGCAGATTTCCCCACGGCGCTGCCCGAATGGTACACCATCTCCGGCTCAACGATTACAGGCAAAACATCGGATGGTACGGAGCTAGATTTCGAATATGTACCCTCGGAAACCGAGTAATCAAAAAAGCAACTTTAAAAGCCTCCTTCACTGAAGGGGGCTTTTTTGCTACAAAAGACAATATTGCGTCAAATAGGTATTGCATCCATGCACTTGATATGATAATGTAATATATATCTGTAAGGACAACGGAGTCAACAGAGCTTATTATGCTGGGTTGACTTTTTTTGTTGCTATTAAAGAGGCATAAAGCATATCCTTTCTTAAGGGCAACTCAAGCATATAAGCACAATAACGGAAACGAATACTCAATTATTATTTGGGTATAGAAATAACCTTAATAATGTATTCAATAATCAAAAGGAGTGTTTAAAAATGGCGAAGAGGTACACAAACAAAGACATCCTCAAAATGGTTGGGGAAAATGACGTTAAGTTCATCAGGCTTCAGTTTACCGACGTGTTTGGTATGCTGAAAAACGTTGCGATCACAGCGAAACAACTTGAGCGTTCTCTGGAAGAGGGCACCATGTTCGACGGTTCGTCCATCGACGGGTTCGTCCGCATCGAAGAATCCGATATGCTTCTGAAGCCCGATCCGGATTCCTTCGTCATCTTCCCGTGGCGCCCGCAGCAGGGCAAGGTTGCGCGCCTCATCTGCGACGTTTATACGACAGACGGCAAAGCGTATGACGGCTGCCCGAGAAATGTTCTTAAGAAGACGCTCGCCAAGGCGGCGGATCTGGGTTATACCATGAACGTCGGCCCCGAGTGTGAGTTCTTCCTTTTCCTCACGGATGCCGAAGGCAAGCCCACCACCATCACACATGACGAGGGCGGTTATTTTGATCTGGCTCCCATCGACAAAGGTGAAGATGCACGCCGCGACATGTGCTTGACGCTCGAGGATATGGGCTTTGAAATTGAAGCTTCGCATCACGAAGTGGCCGAAGGCCAGCATGAGATCGACTTCAAATATGCCGACGCGCTGCTGACAGCCGACAACATCATGACATTCAAGATCGTTGTGAAGAGCATTGCAGCCCGTCACGGTCTGTATGCCACATTTATGCCTAAGCCGATCTTCGGCATCAACGGCAGCGGTATGCACGTCAACCAGTCTCTGTCCACCAAGGACGGCAACGCGTTCTTCGACAAAAACGGCGACCTAGAGCTTTCATCCGTCGCATACAACTATATCGCGGGCATCATGGAGCACATCAAATCCATTGTGGCTGTCGCCAACCCGACAGTGAACTCTTACAAGCGCTTGGTTCCCGGCTATGAAGCGCCTTGCTATGTGGCATGGTCTGCCAAGAACAGAAGCCCGTTGATTCGTATTCCCGCTTCGCGCGGCGCCGGCACAAGAGTCGAGGTGCGCAGCCCCGATCCTTCGTGCAATCCGTATCTGTCTATCGCGCTGATGCTGGCTGCCGGTCTTGACGGTATCAACAGAAACTTGACTCCGCCTGCGGCTGTGAACAGAAACATCTTCAAGATGACGGAAGCTGAAATGACGGAATATGGCGTATCCAGCCTGCCGGGCAACCTTTACGATGCGCTCCAAATGTACAAAAGCGACGCGCTCGTGAAGGAAACACTGGGTGATCATATCTTCAAAACTTACTACGACTTCAAGATCAAGGAGTGGGATAGCTTCCGTACAGCGGTTCATCCGTGGGAAGTCAATCAGTATCTGACGAGATATTAATCCCTCGATGCCCCAAACTTGCATTGGGGTAACAATCAAGTTTTAAAAGAGTGAACGCTCTTTTAAAAGTGATAACTTCTTTGTCAGGCTTATTGTCTCGGGGTGCCACAGGGTACCCCGAGACTTTAAAGCCCAAATATGCCAAATATCAACCTGCCTCACCATTCTAATCACAAACAGCAAGCGGTTGATTTTTTTATGTTCATTATATGCGATGAATATTTTTGCCCTCGATCAAAGGGGAAAAAGTCAGCTTTGTTTGCTTGCAGTGCTCAGCGTCTCCGCACAGAGCGCTTTTGCTCTATCCCAGACAAGCGTGAAAAAGCCTCTGTCGTGGTGCGGCATCGCGCCGCCCGTTGCGGGCGATAGATTGATATGCAGTGCCGGACGTAAAAATTCCTGCCGGAACCAATTCTCAAATCCCGCCGCATAAACGCCCGGATTGTCACATACCGTATTGATTGCATAGCCGGACACCGCGGCGAGCCTTTTTGCAAGCGCAAAAGCCTCGGGTATCTTTTCGTTGGTGTTGTCATCGGCATAGTCAATCGTTTCTCCCTTGGCATAAAACGCCAATGCGGATAAGAACACATTGTTTTTGCACACGTGCATCACACTAAGCACTTCAGGCTCAGACCCAGGCTCCACTCCGTTGTAAAGCTCGGAAGCAGGCTGCGTCATCACCGTGTACTTTTTCTCCCACAGCGCGGGATACTGTCTGCCCAAATCCACGCCATTGATATTCGCCATCCACTGAGAGTAGGAAGGGCGTACACGCACCATGTCTGCCACGCGTTTGGGCTCTTGCACAGCCTTCAGACCGCTCTGTACCAGTGCCACACCGTCCGGATTGATCATGGGCATCACATACATCGTGCAGGATGAGAGCAGCTCACGCAAATTGTAGCGACCCATTTTGTGGTTCTCAAAGGCTGCCTTTGCATACACGTTGACCACATACATGAGATACGCGCTGGTAATATAATCGCGTGCGTGGTGGGTTGCACAGAAAAAAACCTTTTTGTTACCCGTTCCCACCTGTAAAAGGGGCAGCTCCCGCCCCTCCACGGAAAAACCTGCTGACTCGGAATGTATCAGCTCCGGATATGTCAATTTGAGGGCGTCAATATCGCGCAGCATTTGCGAATGCGAATAGGCAGCCGTCGGTACCACAATAGAGTCTTTCATGCAAACCTCCCCCTACGCTGATAATTCATATGTATGCAAATAAAGCCGTTGTCTATGACCCTGGACAGGCCGTCATTTGCTCTGTCCTTATTTTTGGACATTCAGCGCTGTAATATGAACATATATTCCATCTTGGGAGGTTTGACTATGTGGGAAAGAATTGCGGCATCGGGAATTTTGATCATCGGCGCTATCGTACTGTTTGCTGTTTTTACTGCCGCGTTGTTTATTCTTGAGCGTAAGGAGATAAAAAGGTATAAGCGCAAGGCTCGGCCTGTGCGCCTCGTTCATATTGAGAATACCAAACGGGCTGCTTAGCGCGCTGTTAATTCTAGCGGAGTGCTTAGAAAAAGGTCAGTTGTGTGGGCTCCTGCCTTGGTTTTGGAATCGCGTAGCTCGGCATGGCGTATTTTTTGCGCAGCTTGTCCACGGTGGCATACAGTGATTCCTTATATGCGCGGTATGCTGTTTTATCGTTATAAAGCGCCTTTAAATCGGCGTACTCGGAGGGAAAGCCTTTTCTCACGCTCTCGAAAAACTGCTTTCGCGTCGCGCTTTTGAGGTTCAGTGCGCCACTTAGCACGTAATCGGCGCCCGCCTCCTTTGCTTCGCTGAAAACGGCTTCAAGGCTGTCCTCGCTGCTTGTGAGGTAAGGGATAATGGGCATGAGGTGCACACCGCACGATGCACCCGTTTTTTTGACCTCACGGATTGCGGCCATGCGATCATGAGGATGCGATGATCCGGGTTCAATCAGGTCTGCCACGCGTTTGTTCAGTGTGGTGACGGTAAAAGCCAGCGCCGCGCCTGATGCCGCGTTCACACGACTGATAAGCTCCAGATCACGCAGCACCAGCGCGGATTTTGTGCAAAGGATAATCGGAACGGAAAAATCCGCGAGCAAAGACAACACGCGCGGCATCAGCTTGCAGTCACGTTCGGCAGGCTGGTAGCTGTCCGTGATACCGCCTAAGTTTACCGGCTCACGCGAAAAGCGCGGCAGCTCACGCCGCAGCACATCCGCGATGTTCGTTTTGGCGTACACGTCCTCGAAAAAATCGCCTCCGCCGATATAATCATGCGTATACAACGCGTAGCAATATATACAGCGATGCGCACATCCCCGGTATACGTTGATGTCGTATTTAAACGGCAGCCATTTTGAGTCGTGACGGTACAGCGCTGTGCGGCACGTCGTCTCTATCACACGATCCATGCAGCTATTATACGCCTTTAACGCGCGATGTGGCAATGATATCCACTCCAAGCCCCATAATATCCTTGATCAGCACATCTCCGATCTCCACGGGAGCCTGTGCCTCCCACGCATTGATAATTGTCATGCAGTCGAAAAGCTTGCCCTTGGGCAGCGGGTCTTTAGATTTCACGCTCACAAGGCTGCCGCCCTTCACACGCATCGTGGTGGTCAGCGTGCGGCGCGGGTCGGTGAGCTCCGCGTATGCGTAGCTTTCGCCGCGCTTGCACGTATTTCCCGAAACACTTATGATTTTGCCGCCGTCCATCTGCGCCGTCATCTCGCACCCAATCGGGCAAACGATACATGTTAAATGCTTTGTATCCATGTCATGCCTCCTCCACGCTGACCACAACGGTGTCGGTGATATCCTCGTCTGCGATACACAGGCTCTCCAGCTCGCCCGGTGTACAGATTGGCCGTTTTTTGCGTGCAATCACCTTATCGCCGCACCGCGCCACCGTGACGCAGTTGCTAACCACATCTGTGACGCGGAAATACAACGTTTTCTTATCACCATCCAGACGCAAACGTTGGGGCACCACGTACCGAATACCGCTGCCCGCCTGAGCGGAGCAATGGGCGATGGTTGTCCCGTCATCGCGCAGATATCCGGCTGCCGCCGCGCCCGCACGCGTGGCCTCCTCCGTCACAAAGTCCACAAGGTCATGCACCTGCACCGCGTTGCCGCAAGCGAATACCCCCTTTACTGATGTCTGCATGCGGCTGTCCACCTCGGGCCCACCCGTAACGGGATCGATTCTTAAATCCATGCCGCGCGACAGCTCGTTTTCGGGAATCAACCCGACAGAGAGCAGCAATGTATCACAGGCCACGTATTCCTCCGTGCTTTTTATGGGCACGCCCTTTTCGTCCACCGCCGCTATCGTGACGCCCTCCACGCGCTTGGTGCCGTGTATATAGGTGACCGTGTGTGAAAGCCGTAGCGGTATGCCGAAGTCATCAAGGCACTGGACAATGTTGCGTTTGAGCCCGCCCGAATACGGCATCAGCTCCAGCACCATTTTGACATGCGCGCCCTCCAGCGTCATGCGCCGTGCCATGATAAGACCGATGTCGCCCGAACCGAGAATGACCACTTCTTTGCCCGGCAAAAACCCGTCTATATTGACGAAACGCTGCGCCGTTCCCGCTGTAAGCACGCCCGCGGGCCGGTCTCCCGGCAGCAGCAATGCACCCGCGCTGCGTTCCCTGCATCCCATCGCGAGCACGATTGCGCCCGCTTCAATGGTGCAAAGCCCCGTCTGCGGCCCCACCACCGTGAGCACGCGGGAAGGCGAGATGCTCAGCACCATCGTCTGCGTCAAGCATGTAATACCGAGCGCCGCCGCTTTATCCTCAAAGCGCGCCGCGTATTCGGGCCCGGTCAGCTCCTCGCCGAACACATGCAGCCCGAAGCCGTTATGAATACACTGGTTCAATATGCCCCCGAGATGCGCTTCCCTTTCTATCACAATCACACTGTCCGCGCCGTTTTCCTTGGCCGCGATGGCGGCAGCCAAGCCCGCAGGGCCTGCTCCGACAACTGCCACATCTGCCTTCATTTTGCCGCCTCCTTCGTTTTATGCGCCAGTATCCACGAGCCTTCGCCGCTCTTGCTGATATCCTTTAAGTTCTTACCCAGCTCACGTGCAAGAATATCCATCACGCGCGGCATGCAAAAGCCGCCGTGACAGCGTCCAAAGCCCGCCGACGTCCGCAGCTTCACACCATCGACCGAGGTCGCGCCGCAGGGCCGGTGTATGCTCTGAACGATCTCCGCTTCGGTGACATGCTCACACCGACAAATCACATTCGCGTAGCGCGAATCCATTTTGATGAGCTCACGCCGCCTTTCGGGCGTGGCATGCGCGAACACCTCGATGGGCTTGCGGATTCTTGTCGCGCCGGGCTTCTTTGTCCCATCAACGCCCATGGACACCAGCATCTCCGTTACATATTGCGCAATCGCAGGCGCTGATGTGAGCCCGGGCGATTCGATACCCGCCACGTTCACAAGCCCCGGCGCACTTTTCGATTGCTCAATGATAAAATCGTGTCTGTCTCCCACGGCACGCAGCCCCGCAAATACGGTAATCGCGCTGCGTTTATCAATGGATGGGGCATAGCGGCGCACACCGTCCATCACGGCTGTCAGCCCTTCGCGTGTGGTGGCCGTCTCTTCCTTGCCTGTGAATTCAGCCGTCGGCCCCGCGATCATATTGCCGTGCGCGGTGGGCGAGAACAGCACACCCTTGCCCTTTTGGGACGGTGCGCCGAAAATCACACTGCGCACTTTCACGGGCTGGCTCTTGTCGAACAGCACATACTCGCCGCGCCGTGCTGTGATCGTGAATTCCTCGCCCCCTGACATGCGCGATATATCATCCGCGTAGACGCCCGCCGCATTCACAATAAATCGCGCTTGAATACGGTGCTCCCCGGCGCGGATCGCAAACATACAATTTTCTCTCGAAATGGCTGTCACACGGCTGTTCAAATACACATCCACACCGTTTGCCGCCGCGTTTTCCATCGCCGCAATGGCGAGCTCAAACGGGCTCACGATACCGGCCGTGGGCGCCCAGAGTGCCGATTTGATTTCTCCGCTTAAATACGGCTCTTTTCTGCGCACTTCCCCGCCCGATATTTTCTCCACCGGCACGCCGTTCTCTCGGCCTCTTTGGAGCAGCATGTCGATGCTTTTATCCTGTTCCTCGTCAAAAGCCACCACGAGCGAACCGCAGTTTTCATACGGCACGCCCAGCTCTTTCACCGCAATCGGCATCAGCGCGTTACCGCGTACGTTCATAAGCGCCTTCATGCTGCCGGGCTCGGCGTCATAGCCCGCGTGGACGATGCCGCTGTTGGCACGCGTCGCCCCCGCCGCGATATCCGCAGCCGCTTCAATCACACAGACACCGGTATTACATTGTGACAGCTCGCGCGCGATCATCGCGCCCGTAATCCCCGCACCGATAATGGCCACATCATAGATCATTGTCGCTATCCCTTTCTGCTTACTTTCAAAATAAAAAAGCCACACCAAAAAAATCTGGTGCGGCTCGTTTCTCCTGCCAATTCAGTGACTATATTATAACGCAAAGAACGCTTTTTTTCAATGAAAGAAAATCTTTATCTCTCAATTTGTTGACGCGCTTATATGCGTTTATATATAATATCGTTAAATAACAAGAACCATTTGCATAACAAGGGGGCAGCAATGGCGGGTCAGATATTCGAAAAGCTATGGCAGTCAGCCGAAAACGCGTTTTTGCAGGTCGGCGTTTTTGTGGGCGCAGTGTTGCTCGTATTCGGCTATATCAATTACAAAACGCAGGGGCGTTTTGTGCAAAAGCTTGAGAACGCCAAGCGGCTTCAGCCCGTAATCGGCGCTTTACTCGGTTTAACACCGGGTTGCGGCGGTTCGATATTCGTCATGCCGCTTTACCTGAAAGGCACCGTCACATACGGCACAGTGATTTCGACGCTTGTGGCAACCATGGGAGACTCGGCTTTTGTGTTGATATCCACACGGCCTCTTGATTATCTTTATGTATCGGTCATCAGCTTTGCTGCGGCCATTATCACCGGTTATACGATCGATGCCCTCAAGATTGACGGCGGCTTTTCAAAAAAACGCGAGGCGCTGCTTAAGAAGAACGCGGTATCCGCGCAAGAGCATGCCAAGCTGCAAGAAGGGCACGTGCACCATATCGGCCACGAAGACGGCGACAGCATTGACATACTGCTGCATCATCATCAAAAGGGCCGCCATGAAAGCAGCCTGGCAAGCCGGTTCATCCACAACGGTGCATACAAGATATTCTGGGTGTTGATTGCAGCGGGGCTTGTGCTTGGTATATCACTTTTGTTTCAAGTGGACGTCAACGCAAGCTTTGGTATCCCGCACATCGGCACAATTATCGGCATCGCCGGTATGGTTTTTTGCCTTATCTACATGATTCTGGGCAAGCGATTCCTCAAAAATGAAGAACATGAAGAGGAGGAGCAAAAGATCTTCTCTCTCAAAGAGACGCTTGTTCATAACGCGCAGGATACTGCATTCGTTTGCGTTTGGGTATTCGCCGCATATTTGGTCTATGAGCTGTTTGTGATATTTGTTGGCGGCGAAGCCGTCGTATCCTCGTGGATGATGGCGACGGGGCTTTTGTCTGTGCTCGTCGGCGCGGCAATCGGGCTCATCCCCGGCTGCGGGCCGCAGATCATATTCGTATCGCTATACGGCAAGGGCATGCTTCCCTTTGCGGCACTGCTTGCCAATGCCATTTCACAGGATGGTGACGCGCTGTTCCCGTTGCTCGCGATCGACCGCCGCTCGTCCCTTTGGGCGACCGTGATCACCACAATCCCAGCGCTGCTGCTCGGTATCTCCGTATATTTCATTGAGACGCTTCTTTTTTAAACCAACGGAGACGCTTCTTTTTATTAATAAAAGCGTTCCGCCAAGGCTTTCGGCAGAACGTTGATAAAATGCGGGTTCAAAAATGAATCCTCATACAGCCCGCAGTTATCATATAGTATAATACGATTTAGCTCCCTATTTTCTTTAATTCCTTAATAAGCTCACCGATTTGTACATTGTTTTCTCCGTACAAAAATGAGAACTGCTCATTATTAACGCGGATATTTATTTGACTTAATTGACCGGAACCAATGCTGCCTTCCTTTTTAACATCTGATATATACTGATACGGAAAATACAAGCACGAGCACGATAGATCGGCCCAGTTATAAAACCTGATGCGCTGCTCTCTTTCCAGCACAATCAGCTCCAAGTCATTGGTGATGAACGCAGTGCTTGCCAAAACCTTTCTTCTGAGCAGGAACGTAAATACTTTTTGATAAAAACGATCGTATCTCGGTATCAATCTTAAAGGCGGCTGGTAAGCAACCAAGCGTATGCTTTCATTATTGGCCTTGAATTGATCGATGAGCACCAGATAACGATGTTCAACCATATTGATATTATCGTCTATGGATGATATGCTCAGCTTTGTTTCTTCAGCCGTATATCTTGCTCTGATGATGTTAATCAGCTTGAAAATCTTGTCTTCAGAAGCCGTATTATAATCAATGATGATAGTTTCACCCTTGAGGAATAGATGCACCTGCCCTCTCAGCAGTGCGGCCGTGTTCTTTATCGCCACAACGCTGTCATATAAAATTCTTCTTTCCTCAACACTGTCCTCCACTCTTTTCAGAATATACAAATATGACTCGAAAGCGCCAATGACATAGTCATATAGGTTCATATCAGGCGTTGCATCTCTTCTGTCAATTTTGCGAGGTATCTTAATCAGCATCAGCGGTGTTTCTTTTTCTTGATAGTACTTCACAAATAAAGGCGGCATGGTGTATTCGTCGTTTATTTCGAAAATCCACTGCCCAAAAGCATCGTACTCCTTTGTGCTTTTAACGATCATCTCTATATCCCCCTTATCATAATTTGAAGGCATAGCATAAATTAACAGTGTTGATTAAATCATATATGTCGAGGTATATGGTGTCAATCGCACTATTTTAATGAAGCTTGATGATTTGTATCCTTATATTTTCCAGTAATGCCTGGCATGTGTGAATTTTTTATACTCTGAACTTGTGAAAATAGCAAAATAATACTGTTATATATATGAATGCATACGTCATGCAGCAATAGTTTGGTTTAATGAGTGTATCATTCCGGATGTTAAAAAAGGCAGCCGTTTGGCTGCCAATGATTATTATCTATCATAAGCTTTTTTCGAACAAATAGAACAACCCTTTTCTGAGCTCGACGCTGCCGACCTGAATGTATCCGAGGCTTTCATAAAGATTGAGTGCATGCGGATTTTGGGAAAAGACGTCCAGCCGCACAGACTGATAGCCTTGTTCCTTTAACATGATGTGCGCAAGCTGCATGGCCTGTTTGCCATATCCTTTATGCTGATGAAGCGGATCGACACAAAGCCTGTGCACCACAGCGGCCGGTTCATTGCATTTCCAGCTTCCTTGCGAATACTCGTCACATTGCTCCTCGTTCAGCACAATCACTCCCGCGATTTTCGCACCGTCACACAGCAGGTACATATCACCATTATCGATGTCCTGCCTCACAGTCTCTACTGCAGGGTATATGTTGTCCCACTGAAATATAAATCGGTCGCACATATCAGCGACAGCGCGCCTGAAAATCGCCTCAACGGCTTGTACATCTCTGGCCTGTGCCAGTCTTAATGTCATCATAGCTTAAATCCTTATTGTCGGGTCTTCGGGACGCGCGCGATACAGCACGAATTTGCGCCCCGACGATGAAACGGCCTCGGCACCCGTGGCCTTGGCAATTTCGCTTACCATTTCAGCGGCGCTCACAGGCGCATTTTGCTGCACCGTCCCTTTGATAAGCTCTCTTGCGGTCAGCGCTTCATCCACCTGTGTGATGATGTTTTCTGAAAGACCGGATTTCCCCACAAAAATAATCGGCTCTAAATTGTTGGCCATCGCGCGCAGCGTGGCTCTTTGTTTGCTGGTCAGCATAGCGCTCCTTTCTGATAATCAGTCGATAAAATCGAATTCAAGCCCTTCAAGGCTCACAGTATCGCCGGTCTTCGCCCCTGCTCTGCGCAACGCCTTGACGATGCCAAAGTCTTTGAGCAGCTTTTGGAAGTGGCGCATGGAGTCGGGATCGTCTGGGTCGGTCTTGGCGAGAATTTCATGAATCACATTGCCTTCCACAAAAAAGACACCATCCTCTTCAATAATATCGAAGCCCATATCTTCTCTTTCGAGCGCCCATTCCTCAATCACGCCGTCCTCTTCGATTGGTAAGGGAATTGGCAGCTGGTCAAGCATGCCTGATGCTCTTTCCAGCAGCGCGCTCGTGCCTTCGCCAATCGCCGCGCATATTTCAAACACCTCGATACCACGGGGCTTTAAGTATTCACGCAGCCGCTTCGCGTTTTCGTCTGCACCAGGTCCGTCCATCTTATTGGCGGCCACAATCTCCGGTCTGTCCTCGAGTTCATTGGAATAGCTCGAAAGCTCCTGCCGGATCACCTTGTAATCCTCGATGATATCTCTTCCCTCGCTGCCTGACGCGTCCACCACATGGATCAGCATACGCGTGCGCTCGATATGGCGCAGAAAATCGTGTCCGAGCCCCGCGCCTTCGTGTGCACCCTCAATAAGTCCCGGTATGTCTGCCATGATATAGCTTTTGTCGTGCCACTGCACCACGCCAAGGTTGGGCGACAGCGTGGTAAAATGATACGCGGCGATCTTGGGCCGTGCGCTTGTGCATGCGGCCAGCAACGTGGACTTGCCCACGCTCGGAAAACCGATCAAACCGATATCGGCGATTGACTTGAGCTCAAGCATCACATGCTTACCTTTTGTTTTGCGTCCCGGCGTGGCGAACCGCGGCTTTTGGCGCGTGGCTGTCGCAAACCGCGCGTTGCCTTTGCCGCCCATACCGCCCGTAAGCAGCTTCCTGCGTCCTTCGCGCATGTCTGCGGCGACACGCTCTGTCTCAAAATCCTTTATCACGGTGCCCGGCGGCACCTTGATTACAAGGTCTTCGCCCGTTTTTCCGCGCATATTCTTCTTTTTGCCTATGTCGCCGTTTTGCGCGACATACTTTTGCTGATACTTAAAATCCATCAGCGTGCGCATGCTTTCGTCTACCTCAAACACGACCGCGCCGCCGTCACCGCCGTCGCCGCCGTCCGGGCCGCCCGCAGTGACATACTTTTCCTTGCGGAATGATACGGCACCGTTGCCGCCGTCACCCGCCTTTATATATATTTTCGCTTTATCTACAAACATTTAATTCATGATCCCTTTCCGCCCCACGGGCAGATATCAAATAAGAAACACTCGCCGCAGCTGGGCTTGCGCGCGGCACAAATTTTGCGCCCATGCCATATCAGCCAATGATGTGCGTCCGACCACTTGTCCTGTGGGATAATCTCCATCAACTGCTTTTCCGTTTCCAGTACGTCCTTGGCATGCGCCAGACCTAATCGGTTGGTCACACGGAACACATGCGTGTCTACCGCAATCGCCGGGATTCCAAATGCGTTAGAGAGCACCACATTGGCCGTTTTTCGCCCGACACCCGGCAGAGCGGTCAGCTCTTCCATTGTTCGCGGCACTTCCCCGCCGTATTCGTCCGCAAGCTTTTGGCACGTCGCAAGCAGATTCTGTGCCTTGGTATGATAAAAACCGCAGCTTTTGATGATCTGTTCCAGCTCGCTTTGGCTTAAGAGCAGCATGCCAGCCGCATCGGGCGCTTTCTCAAAGAGCACTTTGGTGACAGCGTTGACCTGCTTGTCCGTCGTCTGTGCGGAGAGCATTGTCGCGATCAGCAGCTCAAAGGGATTGCGAAAATGAAGTGCAGGCCGTGCACCCAAATAGTGCTGCTCAAGCCGTCTTAATATCTCATCGTTGTCATTCATATCCGTTCCCCCATATGCTCCCCGTTATTATATCGACAGATGCCACAAAAAACAAATCATATTTTGTTTTGCAGCCTTCCATCGAATAATTTCACACTGCCGGTAAAAAATATTCGTATGTTTAACGTGATTATTAAAACTGCGCTGCTATATTTTTTCGCGATGTTTGTGATCCGCTTGATGGGCAAACGGCAGGCCGGTGAGCTGCAGCCTTTTGAGCTTATCATCGCCATCATGATCGCCGAGGTAGCTGCCACGCCGATGGACGGACCGGGCGTGCCCATCACATACGGGATTGTGCCCGTTGTTGTGCTGCTCGTGCTTCATAACCTGATCTCTTTTATCGCCATCAAAAGTGAAAAGGCCCGTGCTTTCCTTTCGGGCAGGCCAAGCATTGTGATCCATAAGGGTATTATATGCCGGGAGGAGCTGAAAAAGCTCAGCTACAACTTAAACGACCTTTTGGAACAGCTGCGAAACAAGGATGTCATGAACATCGGCGATGTGCATTACGCCGTTCTGGAGACGAATGGAGAACTCAGTGTGATGCTTAAGCCCGAAAAGCGTCCGCTGACGCCGGAGGACATGAATATGACACCCAAAAATCCCGGTTTTTGCTACGATGTCATACTGGATGGTAAATTGCAGCCCAAGAACTTAGAGCGCCTTGGGTTCACGGAAAATCAGCTTCAACAAATTCTTAAATCGCATAAATTCAAGCGTGTCAGCGACGTATTTCTGGCGATGGCCGATGAAACAGGAAGCGTCATGCTTCAGGATTACCGTGGGCATCAATCGACAGGAAGCATGAACAATGGCTAAACGCATTGCCATCATTGTCCTTCTCATCATCATACTCGGCGGCGCACTGTGGCAGCATATATATGTGACCGATGCGACAGAAAAGCTTGCAAGTGACTTAGAGAAGGTGAACGAAGCGCTTATTGCTGATGATTTTTTGGCAGCTATCGACGCCGCTAAAACGTTTAAAGAAAATTGGGAAAAAGAAAAGCAACTCTTTGAGACGCTTTTTGAACATGAAGAGGTTGATCTGATTTCGTCCAGCAGCGCTCGGCTGCAGCAGATGTGTGCAGTGGGCAATAAACCCGAGGCACTTGCCGAGACAGCCGAAACACTGTATTACATTCACCATATCCATAATATCGACAGCGTGACATGGGAGAATATTTTCTAAGCAGGTATGCCGAACTAATCAGCATCTCCCTAATGCCATGAAAAACTATAGCTCCATCCGTCCCCTTTTGCGTTGGCAACGATCTGTGACTCATCAAAAACGATGCCGCCAGTAAAGCCCAGTTCTTTTGCTGCCAGCTCAAAGTGACAGGCGGCAATGCCCATATCAATGCGCTGCATGCAAAAACCGTACATAGTGTTGCCCGCGTAATGTTTGTCTGCCGCCATATAGAAATGCAGCACATCGCCGCTGCGAATGACGCGCCACGGTTGTTTGTTGGATGCCGAGGGGCCAATGCGTACCATCTCAAGGCAGGTTTTGAGCGGCCCTTCGTCAATAAACAGTGGTGTTTTCACATTGCCGTCAAAAAAGAGTTCTCCGAAGCGCTTACGTTTTCTCGCACCCGCGCCTGCCGCCACCATCTTTTCTGTCAGCGTTTTTTTCTCCGCCGCATAGCCAACGGGAGATATGGCCGGCATGACTTCATCGTTGTCCGGCTTGACGAGCGCCGTAAATGAAGGGCGTTTGAACGTGCCGCCGAGCCAGCATGTGCCAAGGCCCAGCGCGGTGGCATAAAGCACCACCTTTTCAAAAGCATACCCAAAGCCTTCGATATCATATCCGCCATTTTTGACACAGCCCGCGAAAAACGTCTTCGCACCTTTGATAAAGCCATAGGTGCCAAGCTTGCCAGAGCCGCCCTCCACGATGTCAAAACGCACTTTGGCGTCAAACGGGTTCTCACAGGCGGTTTCAAAAAAGCTTTTCAACAGCTCCAGCTTTGCCGGTTCAACCGGCTTTTTCTCATATGTCCTGACGGACGTCCTTTTCTGCATGAGCGCAATTGCGCTTTGATCTAAAAACATTCAAACCTCCAGCAGATTTTTAAAAACTCCATCGTTGTCGTCGCATGCTCACGTTAAGAACCAATCCAAACGCGATCATGTTGGTTAATAGGTTAGATCCCCCGTAGCTCAAGAACGGCAGCGGAATACCCGTGATGGGCATCACGCCGATATTCATGCCGATGTTCTCGAAGATATGAAACAGCGTCATGGCAGCCACGCCCACAATGATCAGCGACCCAAAATCGTCCTTCGCTTTGGTTGCGAGATACAGCGTGCGGAAAATCAATATGAAATATAGCAATATCACCACCATGATACCCACAAAACCGATGGCCTCTGCGGTGGTGGCAAATATAAAGTCTGTTTGCTTTTCAGCAATATTTGAGAGCTTGCTCTCTCCGCCCATAGAGAACAGCCCTTTGCCGTATGTCTGCCCCGAGCCCACAGCGACTGTGGCCTGCTTGGATTGGCGCTGCATGTCTTCTATTTCCTGCGGCGACATCCCTTCTCTCGCGATGCCAAGGAACGAATAAATTCTATTCTTTTGCCAATCCGCCATCACCAGCCAGCCAACCGGCAAAGCAACGCCCGCACATGCCAACAGTCCGCCAATTAGCTTTAAGCTGGTTCTCGCCATAAACAACATGGATATAAACATAAACGCATAAACAAACGCTGTGCCCCAATCCGGCTGAATCATGATCAGCGCTGTCGGAACGATGAACACCGCGAGCAGCGGAAGCAGATCTTTTACCTTTTTAATACCACCGTCATGCCCTTGTGTCTTCTTGGATATCATATGCGCCATTACAATAATCATGCCGATTTTGCCGACCTCACTTGGCTGGAACCCCGAGGTGCCGATACGGAACCACCCCTTTGTTCCGTTGATTTCCGAACCAAAAAGCATAACGGCAATAAGCAGCCCCACGATGACCACATATATCCACTTGTAATATTCTTCGATGGCATGGTAATCGGGCAGCAACACAATGAACATGCCCAAAATGCTGACGCCGAACCACGCCAGCTGCTGAAGCGTACGGCTTAAATTAAGCTGCGCAATAGCCGCGCTTAACGAAGCCGATTCTTCAGCCAACGGCTCAGATTCCGCGCTTGCGATTGCCACGAAGCTGAACAGAATCAGCACGATGATGTTGGCAAGCAGCAGCCAGTCTATGAATTTAAACATTCTCGGGTCTATGAATTTCAGCTTCATAGTACGTTAATCCTCTGCAATCTTTACAAATGTGTTTCAATTATAACATAATTATTAATAACGCAATACCCCTGTCGCAAGAAGTTTACATTTTCGTTTATATCAGCATATCAAAAAAAATCGTTTTAGGGAAGTGCATCACGTCCTTACGACCGCCTCCATCATTTAACTGCGCATTATGCACTTACTATAGCAAATATGTTTTGCGTTAATAATTGTAGCTTGCTTGCGCTTCGGGCAAAAGAGAGGAAGTTGTCGGCTGGTAAAAAAAGGGCGACTTCAATTCGCCCTGCGCAATCGATTGTTTAAAAGAAAACGACGGCTTTTATTATTCAAAAGCAAAAGCCGATAACCATGAGAACAAGTTATCGACTCTTCGTCCTAACGTCTATTGTCCTTGCGTCTTAGCGTCTCGCTCTTTGACAAGAGTAGTATTCTTTTCAAGTACAGTTTCTTAACGAACTTTAACCCGTGTTTTGTTATGCTCTTGTCATTCAATCACTGCCGTTGTTTTGATGCGTTTACGATTGGTACTCTTGTGTTCCGTCATGTATTTCTATTGATTGAATTTTTGCATTTTCAAAGACAAGCGTATTCGTCGACAATTCTGTGCATAGGCCGTCCGCAATCTTTTGAAGTTCAGCCTTAATGCCGCCAGCCGTCAGCTGTCCCTTGCTCATTTCGCTAACCGCGTCTTGAAGCTCTGTATGAAAGGCGCTTAAAAGCTCGTC
Organism: Bacillota bacterium; assembly: GCA_023391105.1. Taxonomy (GTDB): domain Bacteria; phylum Bacillota; class Clostridia; order Christensenellales; family SZUA-584; genus SZUA-584. Next base: position 25,998 of record JAEWBO010000025.1, on the reverse strand, counting down.
GCGTTCTTGAACTGCCAAACCAGCTTCATCAGTTACGCGGTATTCCGCGGAATATAAAGCTGTAAAAATAAAGTTATAAAATGTTTCGCCGCTTTCTACGGTATACTCGTCCCCGTGCTTTTTCAGATAGCGTGAGATTGCTACGGGTTGGCTCATTTGCGGTAATATGGTTTCAGAAATTGAGTAGTTCAATGTTTCATAAATAAATTGATAATCTTCATCATTGTGCGTAATACTTTGCATTAGTGTGCTGAATGTACTAAGAAAGTCGGCGTCCTTGTCTATGGCTGCTTTTACGGCAGCATTGAAGTCTTGAAGCGATAACGATTGATAGCCTTCTGTTTTTAAGGCCAGCACTGTATCGTAATCGCTTGCAAGTTTGCTGGAAGTCGTGGCCGATAAAGAAGGTGACGTTGTAGGTGATGGGCTGTCGATTGAAGATGGCTTTACTGCGCAGCCTGCAAGGCATATACACAGTACAGTTAATGCGACTAAGGCTTGAATTAGTTTTTTCATTTGGGAACCCCTTTCTGCACTTGTTTTTAGTGCAAGATAAGGATACCAAGCCTATATGGAGTAACATTGGATTGAATATGAAGTTGAAATGAAGCAAAAAAAGCTATCAGGCCGTTTTGCTGGATAGTTCCCCGGATAACTCTTGACGAAAACGGCCTCTTCTTAAAATATGATTGTGAAAATAACACCGCCCGCCGTATTTTCCATACTATACTCTGCTTTGTGTAAATCTAAAGCTTTCTTGACTATATATAATCCCAATCCACTACCACCCGTTTGACGGTTGCGGGATTGCTCCGTTCGGTAAAAGGCTTCAAATAGTCGTGGCAATTCTTGCTCGTCGATATGAACACCTGTATTTTCTATACTAAATCTTATCCCTGTATCATCTGCTTTCAAGTTGACAAAGACAGCGCTTCTTTGTGGAGAATAAGCCAAAGCGTTGGCAATGAGGTTATCAAAAACTCTTTTTATTAATTGCCGGTCTCCCTCATAAATCAACTTCTCAGGTGGATAGTATGTCAATTCCATATATTTTTGAATAAACAAATCTTCTTGTATTATCAGGCATTGTTTTATCAACGCAGCCATATCAAACGGTTCATGAGCGCAAATATAATCAGGAGATTCCATACGGGTAACCGTAAGTAGTTCTTGTACCATAGTTTCTAAAGTAGTGACAGCTTCCAGTGACTGCATTAGGTAAGTATCTCTATCCTTATATCTGCCTACGCCATAAATCATTCCTTGAAGTTGCCCTTTTGCAATGGTAATTGGTGTTTTGAGTTCATGTGATACGGCAGAAAACAGTTCCGTGCGCTGTTTTTCAAGTTGCTTCTCACGATTATAATCATCAAGCAATTTTGAGTTGGCGGTTTCAAGCTCACCCAGTGTTTCGGATAGCTTCTTGGCTAACAGATTCAGATTTTTAGATAACCCGCCTAATTCGTCTGTTCTATCCGTTTTGAACTTTACGTCAAAATTTAATATAGCCATTTCTTGCGAAGCATGGTTTATTCTTTTAATTGGCGCAGTAATATATTTTGAGTATATAAACGAAGTCAACATGGCGATAAGCAGGATAGTTGCAATCAAATATGGGAATACCTTGCTTAATGCTTCCATTGCTTGATTGATGGCTTGTGAGCCATCTACAAAGAGTAAAGTATATTTATCGGCATCGTCTGAAAATGTAAAGCCGTATTCCTGTGTTCGTTTATCCGTTTCATAATCAGATATCGTATTGCCCGTTCTTTCGGAAAGGTCATGCAAGCTAACTTCAAATCCGCTATCGTCAAATATATGTAGTTCCAAATCGTCGCCAAATTGGGGGCGATATGCTTCCAGCAACGCTTCAACTTGAAAGGGATAATATTCAAGTGTTGCTTGCCCCATTTCATGTGCCGCCTCGTAAGCATACGGCTCCGCATTGCTCAGATTAATTTGATTAGGATATGTTCTAGGAAGTAACCATGCAATAAAACCATAAGTAGTAATGCAGCATAATGTAAGCAACAGAGCCGTTAAAAGAAAAGTTTTGGCGGTCAGGCTACTTTTCAATTTCTTTATCAATTCTATATCCCACCCCTCTAACAGTATCAATCAGTTCAATACTTAACTTTTTTCGTAAGTTCTTGATATGAGTATCAATGATACGTTCATCTCCGTAAAAATCATATTTCCAAAGGAGGTTGATTAAATTTTCTCGTGTCAGTATTCTGCCCTTGTGTGTTAATAGCTCTCGCAGTATTTCAAATTCTCTTGGTGTTAAGTCCGTATCTTTGCCATCAATATAGGCTTTATAGGCCGCAATATCCAATTTTATGTTCTTATACTGTAAGATTTCTTCGGTTTCTGGAATAGATGTACGCCGCAATACGGCAGCGATTTTTCGCAAAAGAACCGGCATAGAAAAGGGCTTTGTCATATAATCATCTATCAATAAATCAAAACCCTTCAACATATCCGCTTCGCTATCCAGGGCAGTTAAAATTACGACAGGGACATTTGATTGTTTTCTTATGACTTCACAAACGCTGTATCCGTCTATTTTCGGGAGCATAATATCCAATAACACAAGGTCAAATGTATTTGCCGAAAATAAAGACACTGCTTCCACGCCATCTGATGCTAAAACAATCTCGTATCCTGCTTCCTGTAAAAAGTCATGTAACAAAGCTTGTATTGATAAATCATCTTCGACGATTAAGATTTTTTGCATATTCTGCACCTCCCTCAGTGGAACATATCATAATAATTTGTATTGAAAATGGAGTAGCATTGATTTTGGAAAAATAATTCTTGTGCTTATTATATACGATAATGACAATAGTCGTAAGGATGTAGATTAAGAGGGCACTGAAAAAGTCCAACAGCAGCACGAATGTAGACAAGACGGGCTGTCAAATGATATATTGGTAATGTGCATTTTTGCGCGCAGGAGGACAAAATGGCGTACAGAGCTTTGTACCGCACCTGGCGACCCGCACGGTTTGCCGAGGTGTCGGGGCAAGAGCATATCATAAAGGTGCTGACCGGGCAGATCGAATCCGGGCGTATTGCACATGCTTATCTTTTTTCAGGCCCGAGAGGCACCGGCAAAACAAGTCTGGCCAAAATATTTGCGCGCGCTGTGAACTGCAAAGCACGTCAGGAAAATGAGCCCTGCGGACAGTGTGACGCTTGTGTGGAATCGTCGGCGGAAAACCCCGTCGATATCGTTGAAATCGATGCGGCGTCTAACAACGGCGTGGACAGCGTTCGCGAGATACGCGACCGCGTGAATCTACTGCCTGCCATCTGCCGATACAAGGTCTATATCATCGACGAGGTGCATATGTTGTCTAAGGGCGCGTTTAACGCTTTGTTAAAAACGCTCGAAGAACCGCCTGCGCACGTCATATTCATACTCGCGACCACCGAGCCGCACAAGCTGCCCGCAACGATACTCTCTCGCTGCCAGCGTTTTGATTTCAAACGCATATCTGCGGAGGATATCACGGCCCGGCTGGCCGAGGTCGCCAAGGGCGAGGGCTACGAGTTTGAGACCGAGGCACTGCGCACCATTGCGCGAGCAGCCGAGGGCGGGTTGCGCGACGCGCTTTCGATACTCGATCAATGCGCAGCATCCGGCAAGGTCACAGAGCAAAGTGTGACAGCGGCGCTGGGCGGCGGCGATGCGCAAATGCTTTATGGTCTTATCGACTGCATCACGGCTTACGATGAGAAAGGCGCGCTTGAGCGACTCGCCTCACTGCTGATGGCTGGCGCGGACACACGCGCACTCATCAAAGACCTTGCCGAGTCGTTTCGCCGCATGATGTGGCTGTCCGTCGGCGCGGGCGATTCAGACGACAGCGACCTTGAAGCCAAGGCCAAGAGCTTCGGTAAAAACGCATGCATTCGCGCGCTCAATATACTCATTCAAAAGGAGTACGAGATGCGCCAGAATCTGCGCGCGGATATCGTGCTCGAAACAGCTGTTATGGCGCTGATGTGCCCCGAGGATGACGATTCGGGACCCGACAGCACGCGCATTGAAAAGCTGGAGGCGCGTCTGACGGCGTTGGAAAAGCGACCCGCAGCAGCGGCGCCTGTTCAGGCTGTGCTGCCTGAAACGCCCAAAGCCAAAGCGCCGGTCAAAGCCGTAACCAAAGCGCACAATAAAGCACCATCATCTCAGGGTGTCAGCGACGCACAGGAGCTGTGGCAAAAGCTGCTGGCCGCACTGAAAGCAGATGCGTACTATTTTGTGTATCCGCATGCGGCGAAGGCCAAACAAGTGGTGCACAAGGGTGAAGACGGGTTGGAGATCACGTTTGGCGGCGATGCAGAAATGGCAGCTGAGTTCTTAAAGCATACTCCCGCGCAAAAGGCGATGGGTGAAGTGCTCGAAAAATTGACAGGCAGACAGATGAATCTGAGCATCATCATCGAAAAAGAATCCGGTTCAAAATCAGGTGAATCGGACATACTTGCGATGTTTGGGGATAAAATCGAAGAAATATAAGGAGGTTTCTCATGGCAAAGAGAAAATCTTTCGGTGGCGGCAGTGCAATGAACATGGGTTCCATGCTGGCCAAAGCCCAGAAAATGCAAGCGGATATGGCGGCGGCACAGGCCGAAGCCGAGCAGTCAGAAGTGGAAGCCACGGCGGGCGGCGGTGCGGTCACAGTGCGCGCAAACGGCGCGAAGAAGATAATCAGCATAAAGATTTCACCCGAGGCGGCTGATCCGGACGATATCGAGATGCTGGAAGACTTAATCACAGCGGCAGTGAACGAAGCACTTGCTAAAGCGGACAGCGTGATGCAAAACAAGGTAAACGCGGTCACCGGCGGCATCGATCTTGGAGGCATGTTCTAGCTTTGAGCGGCATCATTGAACCTGTGGCCCGGCTGATCAACCAGTTTGCAAAGCTCCCGGGCATCGGCCAGAAAACCGCCCAGCGGCTGGCCTTTCATGTCATCCATATGAGCGATACCGACGTGGAAGAATTCGCGAAGGATCTTTTTCACGCCAAGAAAGCGGCGGTCTATTGCCCGAATTGCGGCAACCTCATGCAAAAAGGCGAAGCACTTTGCGATGTCTGCGAGGATGCCCGGCGTGACGGGTCGCTCATCTGCGTGGTGTCGGATATCAAGGACGTGCTGGCGATTGAAAAAACGCGCGAGTTTAAAGGCGTTTATCATGTGCTGCACGGCGTCATCTCCCCCATGGAAGGCATCGGCCCGGACGACATCAATATTTCGGGGCTCATTGACCGGCTGGCCAAGGGCGACATCGCCGAAGTGATACTTGCGACGAATCCCGACGTGCAAGGCACGGCCACAGCCGCGTATATCGCCAAGACCATTCGTCCGCTTGTCTCAAAAATCACGCGAATTGCGCATGGCGTTCCGATCGGTGCCGATCTGGAATACACCGATGAGGTGACGCTTTCGCGTGCCATCGAAGGCCGGACAATATATTAACGTTTGGTATACAAACATAACAATGTGGCAATAATACACAGCATCAACCAACAAAAGGGAGGATGCGGTATGGAAGCCAGCGAATACACGAACGAGGTGAAACGCGCTTATGCCATATGGCAGGCAGCGCAGAACTATTTTGACAACGTGGCGGACCCCGATCTGATTGATTTTGCGATATATGACATGGAAGCCGCCAAAAAGAGATATGTGTATATGCTCAAGAAAGCCAGAGAGCTGCACAAAGAAGCACTGTAAAAAGCGCAATATAAAAATCCTTTCAAGCAGAGGGCAAAAGACCTCTGCTTTTTACTTTCTTATTGATAGTTTTCGAGACGCTTCATTCGCTTCCTCTACAGTTTTGAACGTTCCTAAATCAAAAATAACGTTTTGTCCTATATAAAAAATAATGTCATTAAGCAGTTTGTAAACCCGCTGTTTTCGCTTGCATTATACGCTTTTTCCTGTTCATATCCCTTAACCTTGCCAAACTGCTTCCATCTATATTTATGCCGTTATGTCGGCTGCTTTGCGCAGTCACTATGACATTTATATCTTAGGCTTGTGTTAACTGGTATTTCGGGCTATAATCTCATAGGTATACCTGTAATTTTAATCTATATATTTACAATACTTATTCGCAACAAAAGTGAGACTAAAAAAGTGTACAAAAAATCATGCAGCAATAACCCGCACCAAGGGAACTCTTATTATGAGAAAAAAACATCTTGCAAAACACTAGAAGATTCGGTTCCCTTCAACACACAAATAAGCCCACAAAAAAACTTAGCGATTCCGCACACCATTGATACGAGTCAAATCTTAAAAAATCTTCACTATGTCGAAAAGAATAAATTCCAATATGCCATCGATATCGTCACACGCATCGTGGCCGATGCAACAGGAGCGGCTTGGCTTGATTACTTCGATTTGCTTAAATCGCGTTTCGACTGGGTTTACACGCATTCAGTCAATGTCGCTGTCATATCGGTCATGATAGCCGCCGAATTGGGTTATCACAAAAAGGAGCTTGAATGTATAGGGCTCGGCGGCCTGCTGCACGATGTGGGAAAGCTTTTGGTTTCAACGTCTATCATACAAAAAGATTCCTCACTTGATGACATGCAGATGGAGCTTATGCGAAAACATAGCGAGCTTGGCATAAGTCTCGTGGCTAATTGCGGCCTGAGCGATGATTGCATCGCCATGATTTTGCAGCATCACGAGCGTTTGGACTGCAGCGGCTACCCTTACGGCCTTAAGTCAGACAACATTCATGCATACGCCAAAATTACCATGTTAGCGGACGTGCTGGACGCCATCACATCACACCGGCCGTACCGCCCCGGTAAAAGCGTTGCTGTGGCCATTCAAATCATCAAGGACGAAGGGCCCAAATTCGAAGCCGAATGCGTCTCAGTGATAGAGAAGCTTCTTTGCGAACGCCCGGTATAAGCGCTTTTGGATGGTTGCCTGCACTCACAGCAGCTGATATAATGAGATTGTCGAAAAACCTACGGTTTTCCAACAATTTACCGGTTTTGCTTGTTCCTCGCAAACTCGAAACTGCGCAAAGCCGAAAGGTGTGGGCTGCGCGGGTACAACCCGTCTTGCCCACGAATTATATTTGAAGACTTTTTTAGCAGCCTAGAAATAATTACATTTAGCTTTCACCTTAGATAGGAGACGTTTATGGTGTGTTCCCGTTGCGGCAGCCCCAATGTGTTTGTGACCCCGGTGTCGGAGCAGCGTCCGCGCGGCTGTCTGCTCACGCTGTTTTACATTTTCCTGCTTTTGATACCCATAATCGGCTGGGTCGCGCTTTTCATGCTGATTCGCGGCAGACGCTCGCGCACCGTCACATACGCGGTGTGCCAAAGCTGCGGTAAACGGCGCAGGGTGTAAGCGATATCAATCGTTTTTTATCAAGCCACAATACAAAAGGCAGCAAAACTGCCCTTCATTTTTTTGGTAGTAAACCTTTCTTACCCTTCCGACTCACAAAAATCCATGCACAGTATGTACTTTTTGTTGTCGGCGCTCTTGAAGGTCTCGGCGAACGTCACGCATAGGTTGCCCGTCGCGAGAGACACATACGGCTCAGTCATGTATTTGTCGCGCTTGCCGTTGGCAATCTGATAATAATACAGCTTCATGGAATGGTCTGTACCGCTGCTTGCCGAATAGAAAATCAGATTTTCGCGGGCGCCGCACTTGCCGCTGCCAAACACGGTTTCGCTGCATTGCAGGCCGCTTTCATCCAGCACATACGCGCATTCCACCATATCGTGACTGCCCACAATAAGATGCAGCCGCTCATTGAACGCTTCGCAGCCGTTAAGCTCCGTCAGTGCAGATTTAGCGATGGACGCAATCTGCTTATATGTGCGTCTCTCGTGCCGAAACGCATCTGTCATATAGCTTTTGAAGTTGGCGGCAAGCGTATCGATTCGCTCGTTATCGAATGGCTTTCCTGAAAGCACGGCCGGTCTGGAAAAATAAAAGCCCTGTATCATGTTCACGCCAAGACGCAGCGTTTCTATTGCCTCTTCCTCCGTTTCTACGCCTTCAGCCACCACCATCGCGCCGATTTGCGTCGCGAGCCGGATCAGCGATTTGACAACCTCCTGCTTGTGATAGTCGGTTTGTATATTGCGGACCAGCCCGATATCCACCTTGATGATGTCCGGTTTGACAATAGGGATACGGTCCAGATTGGAAAAGCCCGCCCCCACATCATCGAGCGCGATCAAAAAGCCCGCTTTTCTGTAAAAGGCGATAAAAGCCTTTAATGCCTCGCCGTCTTGGACCTTGGTCTCGTTGATCTCCACCACGATGTTTTGGGGATTAATACCGTATCTTTGCGACTGACGCATCAGATACTCTGAGCCCCACACGTTATCGAGAATAGATGCGTCCAGATTCAAAAACAACAGCTTGTCTTTGTTTTGCGGATAAATGCGCCCAAAGGCCTCAATCACCTTTTCGCGGCATAGTCTGTCCAGCTCAAGCGTGAGTCCCTTCTTTTGTGCGGCATCAAACAACGCTTTGGGAGACACAGTTACACCGGCCTCCGTACCACGAATAAGCCCCTCCATTCCGCAGACCACCTTCCTCGTGACATATACCACCTGCTGAAAATGGGCTGTCAGAGCTTTGTTTCGCAGTATTTTTTTGATGTCGGGTTGTTTGATTGTCTGTCCACATGCTGTGCGCCGCATCCAATATATCCACCTTTCAAAATAATAACGCCTTTGAATAAAAAGCCGTCTCAAACCGCGGTTTTATCCAAAGGCGTCATTGCCTAATATAGTATCTTAAAAACAGTATTATGCCGTGAGAGCATAACACCAGTTATATATAACCTGTTTTCTCCAAGTGTAACAAAAGAGACTCCTTTTATTATTCTCCAGCCAAAAAGAAACAGCCGATTGGATAACCCAACCGGCTGAAATTGTCAAAAAACCTACTTATGTCATGATTAAGCTAAGCGACTGGACCACGGAGTGAATTGGAATCCCCTCTACAAAGCACTTTTCATGGGATTCTTCGACAAGCTCAGAATGACAAAATGAGTTTCTATCGACACTCTGAGCCGATTGGATAACCCAACCGGCTGAAATTGTTTGTATTATTGGATCGTTAAGCGCCTGCCAGCTTCAAACGTTTGTTGATAATCGGTCTTAAGCTCTCCACCAGTGTCATGAGCAGCCAAGCGTAAAGCGGCAGCTCCACAGCGGCGCCTATGAGCCTTGGCAGTATCAGCACCGCAATCGGCACCCCATAGAATAACCACACAAGCAAAGTATTGAGCACCACGGAGCAGACAAGCTGCGCCGTAACGGCCGCTCCCGTCACCTTCCAAATGGTGTTCTTTTTGCTGCGCAAGTAGAAAAGCCCCGCAATCACGCCGAAGAGCGCCATCGTGATAGAAAAGACGGGATTATATGCGCCTACTTGCACGCCCATAAAGAAGCCTGCCGTGTCCGCCACAAAGCCCACGATGCCGCCCGCAAGCGGCCCGAGGAATATGCCCGCAAGCATGATAGGCAGTGGCGTGAGCGACAGCTCTATCGTTTTGACGCCTGTAAAGTTAAGCTCCACTGAGAGAAACGCGCTGAAAACGGCGCCCAGCGCCGCAAGCAGCGCCATGATAATCATCGTATGAATATTCAAATTTTTCATACAAAAAAAACCTCCTTCCCTTGAATATACGCAAAGACACGCTATTAAGAGAAAGAAAGGTTCTCCATAGCAGCGGACGCGACCTTGTACCGCAGGCTTTTTAAGCCTTTCGTCCCCGGGCGACATCCCATCCCAGGGCACTTTACGCACAAAATCTACTCTGCACTTATATCAAGATACTTCATTATATCAATGCGGATTCACTAAAGCAACTCAATTTATCAATATCACGCGGAAGAATCTATGAACAAAAATTCTGCCCAAAGGCACCGCACTGCCAGCGCCCATCTCTCTTCCTGTACCAAATATGACAAAAACGTCATGCAAAAGCGGTCATAAAAAGCTATAATGAAACGGGTGATGATGAATGAAAACGGCACTGCTCGTCGAAGACGATAAAACAATCGTGATGGGTCTTGAATACACGCTGCGGCAGGAAGGCTACGACGTGATCGTTTGCTACAACGCGGAGCAGGCTGAGAAGGCGGTAAACGCATCGCATTTTGATATCGCGATTCTGGACCTTTCGCTGCCGGACGGCAGCGGTTATGACATCTGCCGGCGCATTAAGGCACATAGCGATACGCCTGTCGTATTCCTCACCGCCTGTGACGACGAAGTCAACGTGGTGATGGGGCTCGATATGGGCGCCGACGACTATATCACAAAGCCTTTTCGCATACGCGAGCTATTGTCCCGCTTGCGCACGGTATTGCGCCGCGCCGAGAAGACCGAAGACACCAAGGATGAATTGCATATCGGCGATATCGTCATCAACACGCGTCAGGCACGTGTATGGAAAAACAGCACCGAGGTGCTGCTCACCGCGCTCGAATACCGGCTGCTGTTAACGCTCGCCGTGCATCCGGGACAGGTGCTCTCGCGCACACAGCTGCTGGAGGGCATCTGGGATATCGCGGGCGACTTTGTGAACGATAACACATTAACCGTTTATGTCAAGCGCCTGCGAGAAAAGATCGAGGACGATCCGCAAAGCCCCAAGCTGATTCAGACAGTTCGCGGTCTTGGCTATAAGGCGGGTGATTAGCATGCTGCGTAACTCTGAAATCAAACGGCTCATTGTCTTTCTGCTGATTCTTGCGGCGCTTTGTTCCGTTGCCGGGTTTGTATTGTCTGTCTCGGCGGGTGTTGTGGCGTTGAGCACAAGCTTTCTTTTTATTATGATCTTCCTTATATTCACACGGCGGCGGTATGCCCAAATCGCGAAGCTCAGCAGCTATTTAAAAAGAATCAACAGCGGTGATTACGCACTGGACGTAAGAGACAACGTTGAGGGCGAGCTGTCCATTTTGAAGAGCGAGCTTTATAAGGTCACCGTGATGCTGCGCGAACAAAACGACATGCTTCTGCGCGATAAAGCGGCGCTGCAAAACGCGCTTTCAGACATTTCTCATCAGCTCAAAACGCCGCTCACATCTATGTTTATGATGACCGATCTGCTCTGCGACGCGCAACTTCCTGAAGAAAAGCGCCGCGAATTCACAGACCGGCAGCGCGCGCAGCTGGAACGCATTCAATGGCTCGTGTCGTCACTTTTAAAGCTCTCCAAGCTGGATGCCAAAACCGTGACGTTCAAGCTCGCCTCTGTATCTGCCAAAACGCTTCTGGGGAAAGCATGCGCACCGCTGCTCATCCCTATCGAAATTAAAAACCAGACACTGACCGTGAAAGATGGCGGCGTGATGCTGCGTTGTGATGAAAACTGGACGGCGGAGGCGCTTGTCAACATTCTCAAAAACTGCGTGGAGCATACGCCCGAAGGCGGGCAGCTCAGCATCGTTTGCGCGTCCAATCCGCTTTACACTCAGATTCTCGTTCGGGACAGCGGGGCGGGTATTGACTTAGCGGATCTTCCCCACGTGTTCAGCCGCTTCTATCGCGGCAAAAACGCCTCGGACGACAGCGTGGGCATCGGTCTTGCCATGGCGGCCGCAATTGTCACAGGGCAAAACGGCACCATCGACGCGGCCAATCATCCGCAGGGCGGCAGCGTATTTACTGTCCGTTTCCCAAAATGACAAAACAGTCACACTAAGCGTCACCGACATGTCATATTAAGTGTTTATCATGGCGGTATAAAGCATCTCATATTTAATCAGCGCTTATACAAAGAATGAGGAGTAAACGCCATGGAAATTTTAAAAGTTGAAAACCTAAGCAAAGTTTACGGCAGCGGCGAAGCCACCGTCCGCGCGCTCGATAACGTATCTTTCAGCGTACAGAAGGGTGAGTTTGTGGCCATTGTCGGTTCATCCGGCTCGGGCAAAAGCACGCTGCTTCACATTTTGGGCGGTGTGGACCGCCCCACTTCGGGCAAAGTACTCGTGGACAATACAGATATCTACGCGCTCAATGAAACGCGCCTTGCGATTTTTCGCCGCCGCCAGGTGGGTCTCATTTATCAGTTTTATAACCTGATTCCTGTGCTAGACGTGGAAGAAAACATGACGCTGCCGCTGCTGCTTGACGGACGCAAGCCGGATAAAAAGCAGATCAGCGATATATTTTCCATGCTGGGGCTTGAGGATCGCAAAAAGCACCTGCCGAATCAGCTTTCTGGCGGTCAGCAGCAGCGCGTCTCCATCGGCCGCGCGCTGATTAACAGCCCGGCGCTGATGCTCGCCGACGAGCCCACGGGCAACCTTGACAGCAAGAACAGCGCGGAGATCATCGCTTTGCTGCGCCTTTCCAACAAGCAGTTTGCGCAAACGCTGATACTCATCACGCACGATATGGATATCGCGCTTCAGGCAGACCGCATCCTGCACATTGAAGACGGGCATATTGTCAAGGATGAGGTGATGCGCAAATGAACGTTATGCGAAGCTTTACGCTAAAAAGCCTCAAGCGTAACAAAAAACGTACGATTGTGACCATCATTGGCGTCATCATATCTGCCGCGATGCTCACCGCTGTGTCGGTCTTTTTTTCGTCGTTTGTGAGCCTCATCCAGCGCGACACCATCGCGTCAGACGGCAACTGGCACGCCGAGATACAAGGCGTACTGATGCAAAACGTTGAGACAATCACAGGCAACGAAAACCTTGACAGCATCGTTATCTCGCGCGACCTTGGCTATTCGGTGCTCGAAGGCTCTGTCAATGAAAGCAAACCGTATCTTCTGGTTAGACAATACAGTGAAAACGGCTATGAACAAATGTCTGTGAAATTGCTTGAGGGTCGGTTGCCTCAAAACAATGGCGAGGTCGTGATTTCGGAAACGATTGATAACAGCGCAGGCGTCTCTTACAGCATCGGCGACACACTTGACCTTTCGTGGGGCAAACGTGTGAATGCCGCAGGTGATGATTTATCCGACTCACCCGGCCTTAACTATATTTACAATGAAGACGGTACGGAACGCACGCTTGACGAAATGCTGGTGCCCCAATCCGAAGGCCAGTTTACCATCGTAGGAATCATGACACGCCCCACCTTTGAACAAAGCTGGTCGGCAGGCTGCGGCGTGCTTGGCTACCTTGATACATCGGCGCTTTCCCCAAGTGACAAGGTTGACGCGTTTCTGACGATGAAAACGGTCAGCAATGACATTTTTAGCGAAGTGGAGAGCATCGCAAATCAAGCACAGGCGCAAGGCGGTGTCGAATTTCACAACGAGCTGCTTCGCTATTACGGCGTGGTCAGCCACGACAACGTGCTGACGTTCCTGTACGCCTTTGCGGGTATTATCGTTCTTGTCATCATGCTCGCCTCCGTGTCGCTGATCTATAATTCGTTTGCGATTTCCGTGTCCGAACGCTCGCGGCAGCTCGGGCTGCTGTCCAGCGTGGGCGCCACCAAGCGTCAGAAGCGCTACAGCATGTACTATGAAGGTTTTATTATCGGATTGATTGGCATACCGTTTGGCTTGCTCGCAGGCATCGGCGGCATGGCCGTCACACTGACGGCGATACAACCGCTGCTTGACAGCTTTTTCAACGTATCCGAGGGCATGACGCTGGATTTGGTTGTGCCGCTGTGGAGCGTGGGCGCAACCATCGTGCTCGCAGCCATCACCATATTCATTTCCGTATATGTACCGGCAAGGCGCGCGTCCAGAGTCACCCCCATCGACGCCATCCGGCTCTCGCAGGATTTAAGGCTCTCCCGCCGCGCTGTGAAAACGTCGGGGCTGACGCGTGCGCTGTTCGGGTTTGAAGCCACTGTCGCCCTTAAAAATTTAAAGCGCAGCCGCAAGAAATACCGCGCGACCATCGTATCTCTGACCATCAGCATCGTGCTTTTTTTGACAGTGTCTATGTATGCCTCCATGACGCAATCGATATATGGTGTCACGGAAGATGGTTATAATTACGACATCTCCGTCTCATATTCAAATGTTTCCGATACACAGCAGGACAGCACGAACGAAAGCATCGCTTCGCTGGATCTCGTGACAGGCCACACGCAAACCATGAGACGCGGCGGTAATATCAGTATCAGTGAAGATTTGCTCAGTGAATCGGCAAAGAAAGTTTACGGTGAAATCGATGATTCCAGCTCATTCGGCGCGGATCTGGTCGCACTGGACGAAGAAAGCTTTCGCGCTTATGCAGATTCGCTGGGCGTGTCGCCGCAGGATTTCGCCGACACAGCGTCTCCCAAAGCGATACTCATCAATTATGGGCAGTCCTACTACTCGATGAGTGACGAAAAACTCACAAAGATTTCAGGTGATATATTGAATGTTCAAAAGGGCGACGAGCTGTCCTTTTACACCGGTCCCGAACACAGAGACGATGCCGCTGCACTGACCATCGGCGCGATCACGGACAAGCGCCCCATGGGCACACTGACACAAAGTCTCACCAACGTCACGCTTGTCGTTTCAGAGGAGGTATTTCACGCTGTGGTCTCGTCCACTAACAGCCTGACGCCGGAGAGTTTGGACAGCACGATCTTTGTCACAACGTCAGACGATCAAATGCTCGAAAAGCAACTAAGCCAGGTGCTGCATGCATTGCCGTCTTCCAGCTACTACGTTTATAACATACAGAGCGCGAATCGTTCGCAGCAAAGCCTCAATACGTTCCTCGGCGTGTTCGTCTATGGGTTTATCATACTCATCAGTCTGATATGTATCGCGAACATATTCAACACGGTCTCCACCAATATCGCGCTAAGGCGGCGTGAGTTCGCTATGCTGCGCTCCGTGGGCATGACGCCCGGCGGGTTCAACCGCATGGTTCGCTTCGAGAGTGTTTTTTACGGTCTGAAAGCGCTGCTGTTTGGGTTGCCCGTCAGCGTGGCGATATCGTATCTGCTATACACGATGCAGCAGAGCGTTCTGATATCCGGCTTTACGCTGCCTTGGGAAAGCTACGGCTTTGCCGTGCTGATGCTGCTCATCATCGTGTTTGCCACGATGCTTTATTCGACGCACAAGATCAAAAGAGAGAACATCATCGATGCGCTCAAGGATGAAGCCTTATAAGGTGCCACTTGCTCCTTCGCTGCTGCTTATTGCGGCGCGAAGGGGCTTCTTTTTTTATTTATATCCCCCGCTGACGTATGCATCGGCGGGTCGTGGACAAATTGTGAACAACTTAAGGCTTGGTTTTACAATGAATCGTTTTATGATATAATACCTGACACAGGAGGAGCTATGCTGAACTTATGGCGCAACCGGCCCTTGATGGTCACCATCATTGTGGTCATTATATTGCTTGTGGTGCTGGTCATTACGGCAGGAAGCAACAATATGTCCGGTACGGAGAGCGTACTCGGCAGCATTTTTTCACCTGTGCAAAAAGCGCTTTATTCCGCGACGGACGCTATCGGCGGTTTCTTCGGGCGCATTTTTTCGGGAAGCGATTTGCAGGCAGACAACCTGCAGCTTGAGGCGAGGGTGGCCGAGCTTGAAGGCCAGCTTGCGGACTACAACGAAGTAAAAGCCGAAAACGACAGGCTTAAAGAGCTCCTTAATTTTGATGCCACCACGAAAAACCTTGAAATTAAATCCGCCCATGTCATCGGTAAAGCACCGGGACATTGGTTTAACATGTTTATCATCGATGTAGGCATGGCCGATGGTATCAAAGTGAACATGCCCGTTGTCAACGGGGACGGTCTCGTCGGCCGTGTGGTCAAAACAGGTGCAAACTACAGCCGCGTGCTCGCCATCATCGATTCGTTAAGCGGTGTGTCGGGTATCGTGGAGCGCACGCGCGACACCGGAACCATCAACGGCTCCAACACAGCAGGTGACGAAGACGCTCTGCTCACGCTCGGCAAATTGCCGTTCGATGCCGATTTGATGCCGGGCGATAAGATTATTACCTCCGGGCTCACCGACACGTTCCCCAAAGGAATCCCTATCGGCGAGGTTGTTGAGGTCAGCCAAAGCAATGATGGCATGAGAAACGAAGCCATTGTAAAGCCCTGGGTAGATTTTAACCATCTTGAAGAGGTGACGATCATTACGTCCAAGCCTGTTAATATTGAAGAGGCGCTCCAATGAGATTTATCATGCTGTTTGCCGCCGTCATCATCAATTTGATACTGACGGGCACGGTTTTTGTGAATCTCAATGTGATGGGTATCGCGCCGGATCTGTTGATCTGCACAATGGTTTCCATCGCGCTGCTGGAGAAAAGCATGCTCGGCGCCGTTGTCGGCGGAATATGCGGTATTGGGCTGGATATCATGTTTACAGGTATGATCGGTTCCTACACGATACCGTTGTTTTTAACAGGCTCCCTTTTGTACTTTGCAAGCAATCAAATGCGCTATATGGATAACTATCTTGTGCCATTCCTGTTTACAGTAAGCGCTTATTTTATCAAGGAGCTGATCAGTGCTTTGGTCGTCTATATGCTCGGGTACAGCTTTTCTTTTCCGTATATGTTTATACGCTATATCCTCCCCGAAACTTTGGTTACCGGAGTCTGTATGCTGCTTGTGCATATGCTTTTCAGGCGGATCTACAGATCTCCCGCGATGCGGCCCAAGTATATCGACGATATCAAAAGGCTGCTGTAATCTTCAAATTGGTGTTTTGATTTGGGCGGCCTCGCCGCCAAGGAGATATTAATGAAAAATAGACAAAGCGGAGAAAACAAGGCCGCTAAAGGGGATAAAAGCAGTGCCGTAGTCAAAAATCAGCGGCGCATGCAGGATAAACAAAAAATCGCGGCGCTGCGTGTGCTTGCGCAAAAGGAAAAACAGAACGCCGTCGAGGCAAAACAGGCACGCAGACAAGAGCTTGCACAAATGTCCCGGAATGAGAAGAGAGTGTTTCTGGACGCCGAAAGAGCTCAAAAACAAAAAGACAAAGCACAGGCTCCCACCGACAAGATTGAGCGTAATAAGAATTACCTATCCCTCTCCGCACCGGAGAGAAAAGCATATCGGCAAGAGCAAAAGCATGAGCGGCGTCTGGTAAAGCGCGCAAAACAAAGCTATGTTCCTGTGCAAATCATCAAATATACGCTGCTTGCCGCGCTCCTGGCAGGGCTTGTTTACGCGGGAGATATCGCCTATGGCGCCTTTTTCGACAACGCCTCCGCTTTCCAGAATACTGAGGTGGCCGTTGTAAAGCCCTCAGAAACGCCTGCGCCCACCCCTGAACCCAGCGCTTCCGCCACCGAAGCCTCCACGCCCACGCCCGACCCATACGACCTGCTGTTGCAGCAGGCTGATCTCGATTTTATGAAGAACCGCGTCAACATTCTTGTTTTGGGTATCGACGAGAGCTTGGAGCGCGCCAATTGGCAAACGTTTCGTACCGACACCATGCTGCTGATGTCCATCGATTTTGAAACCAACGACGTTTGCATGATTTCATTGCCGCGTGACAGCTACGTATGGATATATAACCAGGATCATCGCGACAAAATCAATACCGCTTTTTCCTCGGGCGGCGGCTACAACAAAAACGGCTTTGAATATGCGATGAAAACGGTGTCCATGGTGCTCGGCGGTGTGCCTGTCAACAACTATGTCTGCTTTGATATGAACGTCGTGAAGGAAGTGGTCAACGCCATCGGCGGCCTTGAATACGACGTGGATATTGATGTCAATATGTGCGGACGCAAAATCGAAAAAGGATTTCAGCATTTAGACGGTCAGAAGGTGCTCGACTATTGCCGCCAGCGCCATGGCAGCAGTGACATCGCCCGTGTGGACCGCCAGCAGCGCATGATACTCGCTATATTCAACGAAATCAAAAGCACCGGGCAGCTTGGCGATATTCCTGCTATCTATTCGGCTGTGACAGGCAACATATATACCGACTTAACGCTTAAGCAGATCGCCTCACTTGCGGCGTTTGCGATGAAGGTGGATCTTGAATCCATCCAGCGCCACACACTGCCCGGCGGTTTTTTGAACATCGACGGAACCAGCTTCTGGGGCGTGGATTTTAGCCAGACGCGCAGCCTTGTTAAGGACATCTTCGGCGTGACAATCAAGATCAACAATGCCGACGACTTGGATACGCTCTTAGCGCTGGCTCAGGAAAAACGGAATGCGGTCACATTGGCTCTTAACACGGCCGCAAACGCCGAAGGCTATGTAAACGCCAGCACAGCTTTTATCTCCCCGGAGGAACTGTCGGATTTCCAGAACCGCATCGCAAACCTTCGCGGCGTGGCTGGGGTGAAAAACACCGAAGACGTCAGCATCACAATACCGCCCGTTTACGCGGCGGTCGATGAATTTAACGCATATTTCGCATCGTTCCAAAGTGCTGTGGAGGCGCGCAAGGCTGCTGCGGCTGCACCGCCGCCAGCGCCTGAAACGCCAGCGCCTGAAACGCCAGCGCCAGATACCCCTGCCCCGGAACCGACGGCAACAGAGCCTGCTTGACCGATAGCTTAACAATCCGGTTTAACAAAAGAGCCGCAGAGGGCCTGTCTCTGCGGCTCTTTTCGCGGCGCTTATCTTCGCGCCAAACATAAAGGAGCATAAAGCGGTTGCTTGTTGTTCATTATCGCCAGCGAAATGTTATCTTATACCCAACCGACCAAAAAAACAACGTGTATATTCAGGCACATTCTATACTTATCATTTCACATCTGATATAATACAAACAATATAATATTCTGTAAAAAGGTGGGGGTATTAAGATGGTCGAGATAAGAGAAGTCTTGAGCAAAAGTGATATTAAAAAGTTCGTAAACTTCCCCGATAAGCTCTACAAGGGCGTGGATAATTTCATCCCCGAGCTTAAATCTGAAGAATATTCTATGTACTCCCCCAAAACCAACTTCTCGTTTGAATATTGCGATGCGCGTTTCTTTCTCGCCTATAAAGACAGCAAAATCGTTGGCCGTATCGGTGCTATTGTGAACAAAACGGCGAACAAGATGTGGAATCAAAAAAAAATCCGTATCACGCGTATCGATTTTATCGATGACCTTGATGTATCAGGTGCATTGTTCGGCGCCGTGGAAGGATGGGCAAAAGAGCTTGGCCTCAATGAAGCGCACGGCCCCTTGGGGTTCACAGATCTTGACAAAGAGGGTTTGCTTATCGATGGCTTCGATCGCATGGGCATCACCGTCACGATATACAACTATCCTTACTACCCCAAGCATTTTGAAGCACACGGCTACGAAAAGGACACCGATTGGGTTGAATACCGCATTCGCGTGCCCGAGCAGGGGGACAAGCGCATCGCGCGCGTCAGCAAAATCGCCGAGCGTGTGATGGAGCGCCTCAATGTGCATTTTTATAATATAAAAAGGATCAAGGACGCGGCGCCAATCATTATTCAGATTTTCGAGCTCTTAAGTGAGTGCTATAAGGATCTTTACGGCGTTGTGCCTTATACGGAGAAAGTGGCCAAGGATTATCTTCGCCGCTTTACCCCGCTGCTTAATCCCGACTTTGCCAAGTTCATTGTGGATCAAAATGACAAGCTTGTCGGCTTCGGGCTTGCCGCGCCGTCGCTGGCGCAAGCCTTCAAAAAATCCGGAGGCCATCTGTTTCCGTTTGGCTGGGCTCACTTGCTGTACAGCGTCAAACGTCCCAAGGAGCTTGAGCTTTACCTTGTTGCGGTGCATCCGGAGTATCAAAAGTCCGGCTTGGCCGCGTTGCTGCTTAACGATATCACCGTATCCGCAATGAAGCGCGGTATCCAATTTGCCGAATCCTCACCGGAGCTTGAGGACAACAAGAGCGTTCAGGATTTCTGGAAAAACTACGATGTCGAGCAGCACAAACGCCGCAGATGCTATCATAAAAAGCTTTCCTAGTTCCCTTAGCCGTTGCCCTCATATACCTGAAGATTACGCGCGGCAGTGAGCATCACGGCTTCCTCCATCGTGTAAATACCTTTGGCCTTGCCCATGAGCCATTTTGTCGCATAAAGCGCGCCTTGTCCAAACGCCGCGCGGCTTAAGGACTCGTGCACGATGCGTATTGTTTGATTCGGCAGCCCGAATACAACCTCATGCTTGCCGACAATGCCGCCGACGCGTATCGAATTCACATGCTTTTGACGATCCAGCCCCAGATCCTCCGCAATGCGCAGCGCCGTACCCGATGTATCCGGTTTGCCTTTAAAATGTTCTTCGATGATCTCTATATCCGCCTCGGGAACAATTCTTTGGAGCACCTTGGATACTTCGATAAGAAAATTGATTCCCAGTGTGATATTGGGTGAATACAGCACGGGCACCATATTGCCAAGCGCTTTCAACTGTTCGAGCTGTTTCTTTTCATATTTGGATATTGCCGAAACAATACGCGTCCCGTAACGGGCCGCATGCTTATATATGTCAACAGCACTGCTTGCAGAAAAATCAATAATAACGTCCACATAGTTGTCTTTAAAAAAAGTATCGGGGTTTATCTGATCGATCGAGTAGATTTTTCCCTGCTCAAACTCGTGCCCATGCATTTGGCTCGCATACTCGCCTTCATTCTTTCGGGATTTTCTTAAGACCCATTTTAATTCGCATTCGTCATCCTTCATAATCTCATTCGCGACAATGTATCCGGTTTTGCCAAAACCGAAGATTCCGATTCTTATTCTCAACGGATTATCCTCCTTCTCGAATTAGTATAAATTCGATATGTCATGCTCAGATGAACAAATATATGGTTGGAGCAATGTACTCCGACCGGACAAACATTTTCATTCTTATTTTTGATATGTTTGCCCGTCTCCGTCATAATTTTAATCAAATTCAGCTAAGCCGGTTATAAGCATCATATAAACCTTAACCGAGCCGATAACGAAACAGACATCTAACCGACGACACAACGAAACATAATATTCAATTACTCCTCATGCACAGTCGAGGAGTGCCACCAATACTGCCAATCAAAACGAATAATATAATGCAGACGAAGCAGCCCGCCGGAACATCCGACGCATCAATTGCCGATGTAGCGTTTAAGATGTGAAAACGCCCTCGGCATAAGGACCCGCATTTAAGCAGTGCTTTTTTGTTAGTGTGTTAATAATAACACAGCTCACCCCCCTAATGCAAACCTACAGTGCAAAAAAATACAATTTTAAGAATACGGATGAAAAGCATTTGTGCAAACGATAAAAACCAGCTTGCCGCAGCATTTCAAGATCTATGCGAAACGTCTTGAAAGACAATGGTTTCATGCACCATATTGCATGCCAGAGGCATGCTATGCATACATAAACGCCGTCAAAATCTTAAATTTACATCTATTTGCTTTTCTATTTTGTGTGCAAGGTGTATACTGGCTTTTAAGCAAACAGGAGAAGTAATATGGATAATCTAGGCATCCGTTTCGGACTTGATATCGGATCCACAACCATCAAATGTGTGGTACTCGATCAAAACAGAGTTATTTTCAGTGATTACAAAAGGCATTTCAGTGATATCACCGGCAGTGTTTTAAAAATGCTTCAAAGCGCTTTTCATGTCGTTGGCGATTTTAATATATTCGCCTGTGCCACGGGTTCAAGCGGGCTTAGTGTCGGCAAGTGGCTTGGGATACCTTTTGTTCAGGAGGTCATTGCGGCAAGCAGCGCTGTGAAGGCGTTTGTACCGGGGACCGATGTTGCGATTGAGCTTGGCGGCGAAGATGCCAAAATCACGTACTTTTCCGGCAGCACCGAGCAACGCATGAACGGCACATGCGCAGGCGGCACGGGCGCTTTTATCGATCAGATGGCGTCGCTTTTGGAGACTGATGCCGCCGGGCTTGACGCCTTGGCATCTAAAGCCACACACGTCTACGACATTGCTGCGCGCTGCGGCGTCTTCGCCAAGAGCGATATCCAGCCGCTTATCAATGAGGGTGCTGCGCGGGAAGACATCGCGGCATCCGTTTTCCAGGCAGTGGTCAATCAGACCATCAGCGGGCTTGCATGCGGGCGTCCCATAAGGGGCAACATCGCTTTTTTGGGCGGACCGCTGCATTTTTTGCCTGAGCTGAAAAATCGTTTCGTCAAAACTCTCAATCTCAAAAAGGAAAATATCATGAATGCGCCTCATGCGATGATGTTCGTGGCAGCCGGCGCAGCCATTATGGCGGATAAAACAAGAGTGAATCTATCTGATCTTCTCAAAAAGGCACAAACCATAGCTACTTTCGAGGACACATCCGTATATTTGCCTCCTTTATTTGCAAACGAAAAGGATTATGCCGCATTCCGGCAGCGCCACGCAAAAGCCACGGTAACGGTTAAAGCGATTGAAGAAGCCAAAGGTGCTTGCTATCTTGGCATTGATGCAGGTTCAACCACCACCAAAGCTGTGCTGCTAAACGACAGCGGCGATATCGTGTTTTCTCATTACGGTGCCAACAAGGGCCGACCGCTGGACATGATTCGCGAGGTATTGTCGGCAATCTACAGCAGCCTGCCCAAAAACGCGTACATTGCACACGCAGCTTCAACAGGCTACGGTGAAAACCTCACCAAAGCCGCCTTCTCGCTCGACACGAGCGAGGTGGAAACGGTTGCGCACTATACGGCGGCGAAGTTCTTTCGCCCCGATACCGATTTCATACTCGATATCGGCGGTCAGGATATGAAATGCATGCATATCAAGGACGGCGTGATCGACGAGGTCATTCTCAACGAAGCATGCTCTTCAGGCTGCGGCTCGTTTCTTGAGACGTTTGCGGCTTCGCTGTCCTGCTCCATACAGGACTTTGCCAAGCATGCGCTTTTTGCGCCGCATCCTGTTGATCTTGGCAGCCGCTGTACGGTTTTCATGAACTCCAAGGTGCGTCAGGCACAAAAAGAAGGCGCGACACTGGGCGGAATCTCTGCGGGTCTATCCTATTCCGTGATCAAAAACGCGCTCTATAAGGTTATTAAGCTGAAAAATCCAGAAGGGCTCGGCAAAAGTATCGTCGTACAGGGCGGTACGTTCTTAAACGACGCCGTGCTGCGCGCGCTCGAGCTGCTTTCGGGCCGTGAGGTGGTGCGTCCCACCATTGCCGGTCTTATGGGTGCTTACGGCGCGGCGCTGATCGCCAAAAATCGGTGCCCGGAGGGAGCCGTCTCGACGATACTCTCAAACGATGCGCTTAACGCCATGCATATCACGCAGTCCTATGCGCGGTGCGGCCGGTGCGAAAACAGCTGCCGCCTCACTGTGAGCCATTTCGGCGATGGACGCAGATTCATATCGGGCAACCGCTGCGAACGCGGCGGCGGGCAGGGCACAGCCATGAAAAATTCTCTGCCCGACATGTACGACTATACCTATAATCGGCTGTTCCGATACCAGTCCCTCGACGAGAGCGACGCCAAGCGCGGACGTATCGGTATTCCGCGCGTGCTGGGCATTTATGAAAACTATCCGTTTTGGCACACCTTCTTCACAGAGCTGTCTTTTCGCGTGGAGCTATCCCCAAGATCCTCACGCGGTGTCTATACTGCGGGCATTGAGAGCATCCCCTCAGAGTCGCTGTGCTATCCGGCCAAGCTCGCCCATGGTGCCGTACGCAAGCTCATCGACGGCGGCGTTAAAACGATATTCTTCCCGTGTGTACCTTATGAAAAGAAGGAGCAGCAAAAGGCAGCCAACAATTACAATTGCCCCATCGTCACATCGTACGCGGAAAACATAAAAAACAACATGCCCGAAATCAAGGAAAACCGGGTGGCATTACTCATGCCCTTCCTGCCGATGGACACAATTAAGCGGCTCACGAAAAGGCTGGTAGAGGAGTTCCCGGATATCCCTGCGCACGAGGTGAAGCGCGCGGCCAGGCTCGCCTGGAAGGAAAAGCTCAACTACCAGAGCGATATCCGACGCGAAGGCGAAAGAATCATGGCCAAGGTCAGGCGCGGCGATTTTCAGGCGATTATACTCGGCGGCCGCCCTTACCATATCGATCCGGAAATCAACCACGGCATTTCGTCTATCATTACATCGCTCGGGTTCGCGGTGCTTACCGAACAGAGTGTGGCTCACCTTGGCGAATACAAGCCGCTCCGCGTGCTCGACCAATGGATGTTCCACACACGTATCTACTCCGCCGCGCATCTTGCGGGCCGTACAGAAGGCCTTGAGCTCGTGCAGCTCAATTCGTTTGGCTGCGGGTTGGACGCGGTGGTGACCGACCAGACACAGGAGATTTTAAACGCCTACGGCAAGATATATACGCTGCTCAAAATTGACGAAATCAACAACACAGGCGCAATCCGTATCCGCTTGCGCTCACTCGCAGCCGCTATGGCGGAGCGAAAAAAGAGACGTGTGATCGACGACATTGCGGATGCCGTCAAACAGCGCGCTTTTGAGTATAAAAAAGTCGTGTTTGAAAAGTTCATGAAGAAGGATTACACGATACTCTCACCGCAGATGTCACCCATTCACTTCGATTTTCTGCGTGCCGCTTTTGAATCGTCGGGCTATCGCTTCGAGCTGCTTCCCTCGGTGGATACAGCCGCGGTTGAGGAGGGACTTAAATACGTCAACAACGACGCATGCTATCCGTCTATCATCGTTACCGGTCAGCTCATCGAAGCCATCAAATCGGGCCGTTACGACACAAACAAGCTCGCATGCATCATCTCACAGACAGGCGGCGGCTGCCGTGCGTCCAATTACATCGGGTTTATTCGTAAAGCGTTGAGGGACGCAGGCTATGGCCATATTCCGGTTATTTCCCTGAGTGCCTCAGGCCTCGAAAAGCACCCAGGCTTTAAGATCACGCTTGGTATGCTGCGGCGCGCGATGCGCGGCATGATATACGGCGATTTGCTTAACCGGCTGACGCTTGCCACGCGTCCCTATGAGGAAATTGCGGGCGATACGCAAGCCATGTATGAAAAATGGCGTGATATCGCGCTGGCGGATTTAAAGAGCTTTCGCAAACACCGCTATCAGCACCATATCATAGAGATGGTCAACGACTTCGACAACATTCCTGTCAGAGACGAAAAGAAGCCCGTCATCGGCGTGGTGGGCGAGATACTCGTGAAATATCATCCCACCGCCAACAATCAGATCGTCAAGGTACTTGAGGATGAAGGCGCTGAGGTGAAGGTGCCCGACCTCATCGATTTCTTGCTGTACTGCGCTTACAATATGGGCTTTAAATACCAAAAGCTCGGGCGTCCGAAGCTATTTATGCATTTTGGCAACTTTGCGGTATCCATCATTGAGCGCTCTCGCAAGCTTATGCGCAAGGTGTTAAGCCAAAGCAAGCGATTCTCTGCGCCGTCATTTATCGATGAAAAAGCCCGTGCCGCATCAGAGTTCCTATCCATCGGGAATCAGACCGGCGAAGGCTGGTTTTTAACCGGTGAAATGGCCGAGCTGCTTAAAGAAGGCGCAGACGGCATTGTCTGCGTGCAGCCGTTCGCGTGTCTGCCAAACCATATCGTGGGTAAGGGCGTCATACAGCCCATTCGTGCACGGTTCCCCGAAGCCAACATCGTCGCCATCGATTACGACCCGGGTGCGAGCGAAGTGAATCAGCTCAACCGCATCAAGCTCATGCTCTCGCTTGCGCATGAAAAGAAGAGCAAAGTAAGCTAAGAGTTATCGCATATTTGGAAACAGGAGGGCGCTGCTGCCTTCCTGTTTTTTCTGCAAAAAAAAAGCGCCCCGGATTCATTCGGGGCGCTCAGACTGTTTAAAAATTAATATTTGCCGAAGTCATTATCGCCGAGCTCGATTGTGCTTTTTCCCTTTTTGGCTGCAGGAATGGCTTTCACTTCTCTCGCTTTATCGATGAGATCTTCACTCCTGCTTCTGAGATTAAAATTGTTCACCATTCCGCGCAGCATCTCAGCCTGGCTCGAAAGCTCCTCACTGGCTGCCGCTGTTTCCTCAGATGTCGCGGAATTTGTTTGCACAACGCGCATCATCTGATCGATACTGTTGTTGATCTGTGCAATGCCTGT
>JAEWBO010000022.1 GCA_023391105.1 Bacillota bacterium | reverse complement strand
TCAGAAAGTCCATCTGGTTTTTAAATATCTCCTGAATTTCCTCCCACGGCTTTGTCTGCACGTTCTCGTTATCGACATTAATAATTTCGGACGGATTGTTCCAGGTTACCTTCACGATTTGATCATTTTGCACTTCAAACCAAAGATACTCGGGCTTCCATAAATAGATCATTGGGCCGAAATCAACGCCGGTAATCGTCGTGCCGGTATGCTGGTTTATATAGGTCTCCTGCAAGCCGTTAAAATCACGCGTATAGTAAAAGCTATAGCTATCCTCTCCTTTGCAAACGGCGCTGAGCGACATGTAATCGATCCCCATGTCTATTATGCATTGCTCGGTGCGTTCTTTCGACTTAATATATTCAGCGCCGCCTTCCAAAGCATCCGGCATCACAAACTTGTCCAATTTGGCGATATTCTCAGACATTAACTTATTAGACTGAAAATAAAATCCAGAACCGATTCTTTCTGGAGGCCAGTTAACAAAATCAATTGAGAATACGGCATCATTGGTTGTTGCAAGCATATTTGATTGTTGGCTGCCGTCTCCCACATCAACCAGTTGATAGCTGGCTTCCTTCAGTTCACTGTCATCCGGCGCTGTTTTCAATTGTTCTTCATAGTATTCGATTGCTGCATGTAGCCCACTTAGAAAGCTTTCTTTATGGTCTTCCGGAATGGGCTCTAAGGCACCCTCGTATGGCAGCATATTGTTTTCTACTCTGAACATCTCTTCTTTCACGTCCATGATCGACTGTTCAAGCTGTGATTTGGTCAGTTGGTCTCCCTGATCATAAACCGTTGCATCGGGACAGAAAATATTTGTGATGGTTTTTAGCTGAGCACCGCCTTTAAACATTTTCGTAGCGACCGACAACACGGGAAGCTTATCTGCATCCGTGTGAACCATCACGGCGTCTACGATCAGGTGATTGCCCGATTCGTATTCCTTTTCATACGTCCATTTATCTGCTGTTTCTTTAGCTTCTTGTGTGGCTGCTTCAGGCGGCATCGCTGTCTTTTGAATGT
The DNA here is from genome assembly GCA_023391105.1 of Bacillota bacterium. Taxonomy (GTDB): domain Bacteria; phylum Bacillota; class Clostridia; order Christensenellales; family SZUA-584; genus SZUA-584. The sequence continues at coordinate 75,581 of JAEWBO010000022.1, read as the reverse complement.
TCTCTTCGAGATTGATATCACCTTTATTGGTGGTGATGACGTCTTCCGGCGTGGGTTGACACGCAGTCAAAAGACAGCTCGTAAGTGTGATGATTGTCAGAAAGATTATACATCCTCTAATTTTCATTATATCCTCCCAGATGAGCATTGATAATAACTGCAAATAAAAGCGGCATTAAAACGCAAGAACGCGTCATATTTACAGACGCGTTTTCAAGCAATAAAGTTCCATGTATCCCATAAAAAGATCAATATGCTTTAAATCTAGTATCCCAGCTCCCGGTTTTTCACACTGCCGTCCACGGCGTTGATCGTGACAAAGCTGACATCATACATCCCGCATTCGACACCGTCAGAAACATATGTCCAGTCGCCGATAAAATCCCATACCGGCAGATACACATAATTGTTTTCCTGAAGCCGAACGCGCATCATCCCGAGCTTGACCTTTTCAATAGTAATGGCGGTATCCTCTGTTTCCGGCATAACCCAGCTTCTCTGATAGAACATCTGCTTTGCGAATCGGTCTTTTACTTCCTCAAAATCCATCAGCTCAATATTTTCATTTAGCACCTGCCCCAAATCCTCGGGGCTGTACCAATCCATGCGGTAAATATCGCTGTCGTTCACATAAAGCATTATGGTTTGCGCTTTCCAGGTCATATCGTAATCTTCAGAATTATTTGAGAGCCCGTAGTAATAACGGTTCGCCGTGACAGGAATTCCGCTGACGACAGGGCAGTAATAAAACACGTAGCATTTTTTAATTTCAGGATCTTGCGCCAGAACGGAAGGATCCTCATCTAAGCTGTTGTCGGCATCGGCCCAGACCTCCGTATACGCAAGCTGCATATCGGCAACACCCAAGTTTTTAAGAAAATCCTCCGCTTTGGTTTGGGCGTCCTGCTTGGTCAGTGCCATGCCAGCGTATGCATCCGCATAGATGTCCATGAAATAACGTTCTTTGTCGCCATTATAAAACATCACGGTGTTAGAAAGATTGTCGTCATAAACGTTCACGGTAAGAATAGCGGATGATGGCTGGCCGAGGTCTGCCTCAACCCCCAAAACCTGCAGTGTATCCGTTTCGCGCTGAAACGTCATGCTTGCCGGAATGCGCTCGGGTTTTTTCTCAGGCGCGTTATTGTACTGCTCCTCCAAGAATTCAAGCTCTTGATTAAGCCCGTCAATAATTTGCTCACGCATGTCCTCCGTGAGACTGTCATCGTTTTTCGTGCGTTCAATTTCTGCTTCCACCTGCACGATTTCTGGTTCCCAATCGCTTTTTATGCGCACAGGGCTTATTTCATACACCGGTTGCCCCTGCATGAGTATATCCACGTAAGCCTTTGCCTCATCCAATGTGACTGTGTGCGGCGAGACCTCAATAACGGGATAATTCTTTGCATCGGGTATTTCTATTTTTGCGTCGATGCTTAAGGACACGCCGCTTTTAAATTCTGTTTCCTCCTTCCAAGCATCAGGAAGCGCTTCAAGCATCGGGTTTTCAGGTACCGCCGGTTCCAGTATCATTTTTTGCAGTTCTCCGGTTTTGCCCGCAACAGCTGCCTGTTCTGGTGTCGACTGGCAGGCAGCCAGACAAAACGCCATACACAAGGCCAGAAACAAACAAACGATATTTTTCATGTGCTTATCCCTCCGAACTTATTTTTTTATCAGCTGTTTTGCATGGCTCTTTTTTCAAAAGCATTGACAGATAAGCCGTACAATAATATACCAGCGCATATATAAGACGATTTAAATAAAAGAAAGCGCTATGTATAATTGTGAACAATATGTGAACAAAGAAAAAGCTGACTGCACCAATCATAACTTGTCATATCTTATGTATAGTATTTCGATATGTGGTCATAATTGAAAGCGCATATATATGACGCTGATACAAAGGTAACGGATGAAATGACCACACAAAAGAACGTAAAGCTTGCAGCGCTGGCCATATTGATGGCGCTGGTGCTGTTGTTTAGTGCCTGCGCGCCCACGCCGTTTCGCCTGCATGTCATCGCGAACTCAGACAGCGATGAAGATCAGGCAGTGAAGATGCAGGTGCGCGACGCGGTGCTTGAAGCCACGAAAGACGGTATTATTGAGTGCAAAAATGCTCAGCAAGCACAGGAATATATCCAAGAAAACCTTGAGATAATAGAGGAGACGGCAAATAAGACGCTGACGGAAAACGATTTTGACTATTCGGCCACAGCGCAGGTGGGCACGTTTCCCTTCCCTGAAAAGACCTATCAGGATGTCACGTATCCAGAGGGTAATTATCAGGCGCTGGAGATCACGCTGGGTAAAGGTGAAGGCCACAACTGGTGGTGTGTGATGTTTCCTCCGCTGTGTCTCACGGAAATCGAGACGCTGGACGAGGATATGACACAAGTGGAGTATAAATCGTTTTTCGCGGAATTGTTCGAAGACCTATTTAAATAGATTGCCGTTAATCTGCTTTCAAGGAGTTAACGACATGAGGAGGATAAGAAGACCGCTTGCGTTGCTGTTAGCATTGCTTGCGGTTTTGCTTTGCAGCTGTTCGGAAGCGCTTCCGGCCGCGTCGTATAAAATGGGCGCGAGCGGCGACGCGGTCCGGCAAATCCAGCAGCGGCTGAAAGACTGGGGCTATTACAAAGGCACTGTAGACGGTCATTACGGTGCGAAGACGCAGGATGCAGTGATCGTATTTCAGAAGAAGCACGGCATCACAGTGGACGGAATTGTGGGATCACAAACGGCGGAGAAGCTGGGCGTGGCAGAACCGACATCCGGCGGCGGTGGAAAAAGCGGCGGCGATAAAAACGATAAAGATGTGTATCTGCTGGCGCAGCTGGTTCACGGTGAAGCGCGCGGCGAGCCATATAAGGGTATGGTGGCGGTGGCCGCGGTGGTGCTAAATCGCGTGAAAAGCTCGCTTTTCCCTAACAGCATCGCAAAGGTCATCTATCAAAGCGGCGCGTTTTCAGTGGTGGACGACGGGCAGATAAACCTGGCACCCGATGCAAGTTCGCTTAAAGCCGCAAGAGACGCAATAAACGGCTGGGATCCTTCGAGCGGGGCGCTTTTCTATTACAATCCGGCCAAGACGAGCAACAAATATATGCGGAGCCGTCCCATACTTCTTGAGATCGGCGAGCATGTTTTCTGCAAATAGGAGGAGTCAACATGAAAAGAATATACAAGATTATCGCGTCAGTGACAGCGGGGCTGCTGATCGTGGCGCTGACTGTGACCACAATTGTGTTCCACAGCCAGAAGCAATCGCTCAAAAATCAGCTCAGCGCGTTTTACTACAAGTCGTTTGAGCAGCTCATGACGGATGTGACGAGCCTTGAAGCCAAACTTTATAAGCTCAACGCCGCAAGCGGCCTGAATCAATACACAATGCTGCTTATGGATGTATGGCGGCAAACAGGCGACACCGAAGGGTCACTGGGGGCGCTGCCCGTGTCTTATCAGAGCACATCCACGCTTGCGCAGTTTATCAACCGAACAGGCGACTACTGCCACTTTCTCGCTGACAAGCTTTCAAGAGGTGAAAACCTGACAGATGAGGATTTTGAACAGATCAAAAAGCTGGCTCAGTCCTGCGGCGAGATTTACGAGGAGCTGGGCAATCTCTGGCAGAATGGATATCCGGGAGACGAGGGTTTTTCAGAGGATGTCTTTATGGCCGATGACTTGCAGGAGGGCAACTTAGATTTTACAAATCAGGAGTTTCCGCGTCTTGTTTATGACGGGCCTTTTTCTGAGAGCACGGAGGACAAACAGCCCGAAGGCCTTGGCACTGCCAATGTGACGCGGGAACAGGCCGCGCAGACGGCGGCTCAGTTCTTAGGGATTGATGCATCTGCTCTTGCCGACGCGGGTGAACAAAACGGCACTATCCCGTGCTTTGGCTTCACGGGTGAGCAGAACGGAAAAAGCTGCGAAATCTCTATCAGCAAAAAAGGCGGAAAGGTGCTCTGGTATATGTGCAGCAGTGACGGCGGCATTTCCGCCGTGCCCACAGATGAAAAATACGAGCAGCTCACGAAAGCGGCGCAGCAGTACCTCATCGACAAGGGCTATGGGGAAAGCGCACCCAGCTACGCGCAGTTCTACAATGGCATGGCTGTGATTAACCTTGCGCCGGTGGAGAATGATGTCGTGCTGTATCCCGATCTCATCAAGGTGTGGGTGGACATCCCCACGACCACGGTTTTGGGTATGGAGGCACATAACTATCTGATGTCGCATAAGGTAAGGTCGCTTGGAAAGCCGTCGCTGACAGAGGATGAAGCCAAACAAAAGCTCACAAGCAACGTTGAGGTGCAAAGCATGCGGCTTGCACTGATACCCATGGACACCAATGATGAAAGACTGTGCTGGGAGTTCACATGCTCGAAAGACGAGCAGGATTTTCTCATATACATCAATGCGAATACGGGTGTTGAGGAAGATATCATGATGATTCAGCATACCAACAACGGTACGCTCGTGATGTAAAGAGCATGCTGGGCGTACTGGTGTACAGGCAAACCAATCCCCCCATACAGCCGCTATAAAAAACGCCCTGCAGCCTTTGGGTTGCAGGACGTTTCTTTAATTCTTCATACATAATTTCTAATTGATTTATGGTGTTTTGATTATGCTGACAAATATCACTTCTCCATCCAGCCAGTATAGCGTGAAAGGCACGCCGTCTTCCTTTGAGTCAATATATTCGACAAACCTTTCGTCCAAATAAGGTGAAGCCACCTTGGGGCAATCCAGATACGCACTGGATACAGTTACCTGCTCGTCAAGCTCCTCTTCATTGAGAAAATACGCCTCTTTGGGATCGATGCTTCCGCGCACGTAGTCGTCATTGTATTCGATCTTGTCATAATGAATAAGGCAGCCTTGACGAACAAACCTCGCGCTGGTGATCTGCACGGGGACAGCCTCTATTGTGCCGGAGGATGCCATGATTTTATCCAGCATACCGCTGATGATACTGCCGTCATATAAATATGTCGTCGGCTGAGCGTCTGCGCTGGCAGAAGCCCCTACCGGGGATGTGCCGCAGCCGAAAAGCAGCAGCAAAGTGACAATGCAAAGAACAAGATGCAGGATTTTCAAGTTTTTTTTCATTGTATCTCATCCTTTCAACGACACCCCAAAATGCTTTTGAGATCCCGTATTAAAAAGAAAAGTGTATAAGGCGTTCTTCTTAGTTAGCTTCTCTTTTTGCGATCATATCTTTTGTCTTCATGAGCCGTGTTAAGTTGCCGCGCTCATTCTCGTCCAGCTTCATGCGGATATAGCGAATGGTCTCCTGCAGCTGCGGAATCATCACGTACTCAAGCGCGTTGACGCGGCGGCGCGTTTTTTCTATTTCATCCGCGAGCATGTTACACGTTTTTTCCAGCTCGGCAAGCTCGACCATCTGCGGCAGCACGCTTGACAGCTTTGTCGTGGCGCTGTCCAGCTCGGCAGATGTGCATAGCAGGCCGTAAGGGAAGAACGAGCGCTCCTGTTTCTTTTCACTATAGCTGATTTTGGGCACGTCCACACTCATGATGTTCGCGCGGCTAATGGAGAGCTCGACCTCTCGTACAGGATACATCAGCGCTTCGTCCATCGTCTCTTTTGTCATCGCGACGCGCGCAAGCACAAAGCCGGCAAGCGCCATTGACAGCGCCGCTTCCACCTCTTCACGCAGTGCCTTGTTGCGTCTGATGAGCAGCATGAACTGGCGCACCATCTCATCGCGTTTATCCTTTAACAGCTTGTGTCCCCGCGTGGCTGTCACCAAGCGCTTTTTGAGCTTGGTTAACTCCATTCGCGTCGGGTTCACTCGTAAAACAGCCATTTATTAATCCTCGTCCGCCGGCAGATATTTTTCGATATATTCGTCCTTGATACGCTTTAATTCAGACTTGGGCAGGATTTTCAGCAGCTTCCATCCCAGATTCAGCGTCTCCTCGATCGTCCGGTTGCTGTCGTACCCTTGAGACACATATTCCTTTTCAAACGCGTCCGCGAACTTGGCGTAGAGCTTGTCCACGTCGGTCAGCGCCGCTTCGCCGAGTATAACCGAAAGCTCCTTGGCGTCCTTGCCGCGCGCATACGCCGCGAAAAGCTGGTTCATCGAGTCCGCGTGATCCTCGCGTGTTTTGCCCTTGCCGATGCCCTTGTCCTTAAGACGCGAGAGAGACGGCAGTACGTCGATGGGCGGCGTGACGCCTTTTCTCAGCAGCTCGCGCGAGAGTATGATCTGTCCCTCTGTGATATAGCCCGTTAAGTCGGGGATCGGATGCGTTTTGTCATCCTCCGGCATTGAGAGTATCGGTATCTGCGTCACCGAGCCTTCGCGCCCTTTGATGCGGCCCGCGCGCTCATACATCGTCGCAAGGTCAGTATAGAGGTAACCGGGGTATCCTCTGCGGCCCGGCACTTCCTTTCTTGCGGCGGAGACTTCACGCAGCGCTTCGGCGTAGTTCGTGATGTCCGTGATGATGACGAGCACATGCAGCCCTTTCTCATACGCGAGATATTCGGCGGCGGTCAGCGCCATACGCGGCGTAGAAATACGTTCGATGGCGGGATCGTCCGCTAGGTTGACAAAAAGCACGGTGCGATCTATCGCGCCCGTCTTTTTAAAGTCGCTGATAAAGAAATCGGCTTCTTCAAACGTGATACCCACCGCGGCGAACACCACCGCAAAATTAGATTCGCCGCCAAGCACCTTAGCCTGTCGCGCGATCTGCGCCGCGAGGTTCGCGTGCGGCAAGCCGGAGCCGGAGAACACGGGCAGCTTCTGCCCGCGCACCAATGTATTCAGGCCGTCTATGGCTGAAATGCCTGTCTGTATGAACTCTTCCGGATAGTCCCGAGACGCCGGATTGATGGGCGATCCGTTGATATCCATGCGTTTTTCGGGGATGATGGCGGGGCCATTGTCAATAGGCTCGCCCATACCGTCAAAAACGCGGCCCAGCATGTCGTAAGACACCGCAAGCTCGATGCTGCGCCCCAGGAAACGTGCCTTGGAGGTGGATATTTTTAATCCCTGTGAGCTTTCAAAAAGCTGCACCAGCGCTTTGTCCCCGTTGATTTCGAGCACCTTGCCGCGGCGCGTCTCTCCGCTCTGCTGAACGATCTCGACAAGCTCATCGTACTTGACGCCGCTGACGCCTTCCACGAGCATGAGCGGGCCGACAACCTCGCTGATCGTGCGGTATTCCTTAAGCAATGTCTATCCCACCTTCCTCATAAAGCGCGCTCATCTGGGATTCCAGATTCTGCGTGATTATCGCAAACCTTTCGGGCATTTCGTTTTCGGGCACATACTTGGCACGTCCGATTTCCTCACGCACGGGAAGTGCCGATATCTTGGAGAGCGGCGCGCCGGCGGCCAGCGCCTTTTCGCCCAGCTCGCCCCACTTTAATATCAAGCCGAGTATGCCGTACTGCTTTTCCAGTGAGGTGTATGTGTCAATATCGTGGAAAGCGTTTTGATGCAGATAGTCCTCGCGGATGCTGCGCGCTGTTTCCAGCTTCAGGCGATCCTTCAGCGAAAGCGCATCGACGCCAACGAGGCGCACGATTTCTTCCAGCTCCGATTCTTCCTGCAATAGCTGCATCGTCTTTGTACGAAGCTTTACCCATTCGTGCGAGACGTATTCATCAAACCAATCGGATAACCTGTCAAGATAAAGCGAATACGAAGTGAGCCAGTCGATCGCGGGGAAATGGCGCTTGTAAGCGAGCTGTGCCGAGAGTCCCCAGAACACCTTGACGATACGCAGCGTGGCCTGTGAGACAGGCTCAGAGATGTCACCGCCCGGCGGTGAAACCGCGCCGATCGCCGTGACTGCGCCGGTACGCCCGCCGGAGCCGAGTGTCCTGACGATGCCTGCGCGTTCGTAAAAGCCCGCGAGACGCGAGGACAGATATGCCGGATAACCTTCGTCGCCCGGCATTTCCTCAAGACGACCCGACATTTCGCGCAGCGCCTCAGCCCAGCGTGATGTAGAGTCGGCCATGATAGCCACCTTATATCCCATGTCGCGGAAATATTCCGCAATCGTAATACCAGTGTAAATGGATGCTTCACGTGCTGCCACCGGCATGTCCGACGTGTTCGCGATGAGCACCGTGCGCTTCATGAGCGGCTCGCCGCTTCGCGGATCCTTAAGCTCCGGGAACTCCATGAGCACGTCTGTCATCTCGTTGCCGCGTTCGCCGCAGCCGACGTACACGATGATATCCGCATCCGCCCACTTGGCCAGCTGATGCTGTACCACCGTCTTGCCGCTGCCAAACGGCCCCGGCACAGCGGCCACACCGCCTTTTGCCACGGGAAACAGCGTGTCGATGACGCGCTGGCCTGTGATCATGGGCTCTGTCGGCGGCAGCTTTTCCGCATACGGACGTCCGCGACGCACCGGCCATCGCTGAAGCATCGCGATATCAATGGTTTCATTGCCGTTTTTGAGCTTCGCGATGGGCTCCACGATTGTGGCTTCGCCGCTTGCGAGCCACTCCACCGTGCCCTGCGCGTTCGGCGGTACCATGATATAGTGCTTGACCAGTGCGGTTTCCTGCACATAGCCAAGAAAATCACCCGCAGTCACTTGATCGCCCACCTTTGCAAGCGGCATAAATGTCCACTTCTTGTCGTGGTCGAGCGCGGATAGGCTGATACCCCGACTGATACGGTCTCCCGCCATGTCTCTTATTTTATCGAGCGGGCGCTGTATGCCGTCGAATATTGACTCGATAAGGCCGGGCGCGAGCTCAACCGAAAGCGGGCTGCCTGTGGGGGTTACCGGCTCTCCGGGCCCGAGGCCGCTTGTCTCCTCATACACCTGTATTGAGGCCATGTCGCCCCGAAGCTCTATGATTTCGCCGATCAGCTTCTGGCTTGAGACCCTCACCACATCGTACATTTCGCTGTCACCAAGACCGCTTGCGACGATGAGGGGGCCGGAAACCTTGACTATTCTGCCTTCCATATGCAAATCCTTCCTGTGTGATATCTCTTATGCGCGATACTTCGCGCCGGTTATTCCTCTTTGAACAGTATATCCGCGCCGATCGCCTTTTCCACGTTGGCGTGGATGCCCTGCATGCCAAATCCTGTCGTGCCGCGGTTGCCCGGGATGGGGATAATCGCGGGAAACGGCGAGGTCTTGTATCGGTCGATGGTTTCAGCGGCGGTTTCAGCGGCCTGTTCCGTCACGAAAATAATTGCATAACCGCTGGTGGCGAGACGATTCAACACACCCGTCACCTCGTCTCCCGTTGCCGGGTAAACGTCGATACCGAGTGTTTTAAAACCGATGATGCTGTCCAAATCGCCCACAACGCCAATCTTGTTCATCGTTTTATCCTCTCTAGTAGAGCTCTTTTAGCCGCTTGGTGACCACGTCTGCATCAATGCCGCCCTGCTTGGCCGTCATCACCATGCGTATGGCCGATGCCTCACGCTGCTTAGCCACGTAGTAGCCCATGAGCACTCCGATGCCGAACATATCATGGCGGTGCTTTTCCAGCAGTGAAAGCAGATAGTCATCGCGCGACTTTTCAAGCATATAAAGGCTGCCCGACTTTTGATAATCCTCAAACGCGTCCGCTAGTATTGACGCGTATTCGCCTTTGGCTGCAGCTGATAAAAAGCTGTCGTCCGAGACGTCGAAAGCGTTTGTCAGCGTGCGTTTGTCGATACGGCCACCCTTTAAAAATGCGCGTTCGAATGTTTCCTTGGGTGCGTCTGCCGCGCGCACGCGCAGCAGTGCAATGATGTTGCTCATATCGAAATACGCCGTATAATACTGCGTGACCAGCGGATCCTTCATTTGAGCGACCAGATCGCGGATTTCCTTGGCATAGGCTCGATCCAGCGCCACGCCGATGATAGAAGGGTCTGTCGCCACAGTGAACTGCTTGTCGATATAATTGAGCGCGTCGGTCATGTTTTCCGGCAGCTCAAAGTAGTTGTTTTCGGATATCGCGCGCCGCAGCGTTTCCACGCTGATGTTGCCCGGCGTAAGAGCCATGCTGTCTATGCTCTGGTCTCGCATGAGCAGTTTAATGATGACCTTGAGATTGTAGTAGTCCCTGTCCGCGCGGACAATGCGCGTGAACACATCGCTGGGTGAAAGCGCGAGCAAAAGCGCGTCAGTCTCCTCAAGCTCCTTTTGTATCATCGCTTCGAAATCCGGCGCAGACTGACCGTACCCCAGCTCATTAAGCTGGCGCATGGCTGTCTCGTAATCCTTGGCTTCAATCAGCCGCGAAAGCTTTTCTTTTGTAATCAGCCTTGGCTCCAATGCCTTGATACGCGCCGAGGCAAAGGGATAGCTGCTTTGTGTTTCTGACATGTTTTATCCCATCATGCGCCGAATAGCACGGCTGCCACATCTGTTTCGCTTTGCTGCCACGCTTCGCTGAGCAGCGCCTCGAGCGACATATCGATCTCCAGACCGCCGTCTACAAAGACGAAGCCGCCCGAAATATCTCTCGTCTCTTTTAAGAGCTGTACCTCGCCCGTACCACAGGCGTTTTTAAGCGCCTTGTTAACGTCACGCAGGAAAGACGTGTTAATACGCTTTTCGCCTTTGGACACAATGATCCCTCCGTGCCCGTTTGCCGCACAATCAATCAAACGCTGCTTGAGCAGCAATAAATATTGATCATCGGGTAAGGACAAAAGCTTTTGCATTGCCAGCGCTTTGGCTTCAGCCATCATTTCCTGCTTGGCGACAAGAAGCTGCTTACTGTATTCAAGGTCGTAAACGGCAGCCATGCGTTTTTTGTTTTCGCGCACCGCTTCGTCCGACATGCGGTCGATCTCGGCCTTGCGCTTCTCGATATCTTTGCCAAGCTTTTCGCGCATCGCCTGCTTTTTCTCTTCCGCTTCGTGCCAATAGCTTTCCGCGTCACGCTGGGCGTCGCCTATAATTTTTTCTATGAGTTTCTCCGCTCCGGCCAAATTATATCACGTCCTTTAATACTGTATTTTGCAAGGTATTAAGCCGCTTTGCCGAGCAGTATGATCAGCATGGAAATCAGCAGCGCGAACACCGCGTATGTTTCCACCATGATGGCCATCGTGATGGCTTTGCCCTGCTCTTCGGGGCGCTTGCCAAGCAGTGCGATACCCGATACGGCTGTTTTGCCCTGCGAGATGGCGGATGTTAAACCGACGATGCCCACAGGCAGCGAGGCAAAGAAATATACCCAGCCCTGCGCCGCAGAGATCATGCCGCCGCCCACAATACCGTTGTTGAGCAGTATCAGAAACGCGACGAGCAGACCATAGATGCCCTGTGTGCCCGGAAGCAGCTGCAGAACAAGCGCCTGTCCGAAACGATCCGGCTCTTCCGAAACGAGGCCGGCTGCAGCCTGACCCGCAAGGCTGATGCCCTTTGCGGAGCCGATGCCCGAGAGGCCCACCGCCAGTGCGGCGCCAAACGTCGATATGATCATGCCGAAATATTCACCAAAAAAGTCCATGGAGTCCCTCCTAAAATCGTTACCGATTGTTTTCTGTTATATAAACCGCTGCTGCGGTCTCTAATCTTGCAGCCTATGGTGCTTTGTGCGTATGCCAAGCGGCATAAACGCGTGCCCGTCACCCTCGTAGAACTTGTTGAAGAATTCGATGTACTGCAAACGCGCGGTGTGCACAAACGCGCCCAGCGCGTTGATCGCGATGTTAAATACATGCCCGGCCGTGAGTATGACGATGCCGAAAATGTATCCGACCACTCCGCCCATCAGCAGCCCCGCTATGGTATTGAACACCATCGCGATAACCGTGGTGGCAAGACCCATGCCGAAAATACGGCAGTAGGACAATATATCGCTCACATAGCCCGTGATGCCGTATATGCTGGATAGGCCGCCCATGGCCTTTCTGACGATACCCTTTTTGCTGCGTCCCTGAGTCAGCAGCAGAATCAGCAGACCTGCGAGCGCCATGTATGTGCCCACCGTGCCGATGGCGCCGCCCAATAGCAGCATGATGCCGCCGATAATGACGAGCATCCATGATACGCGATCGAATATCGCGGCTAAAAAGTTGCCGCGCTTGATGTCCATATAAGCGCCGATGCCAATACCCGTCATGATATGCAGCACGCCGATGCCAAGGCACAGAATGAGTGTGCCCAAAGCGCCGTCTGCATCTTGTAACGGGCTTAATACGTAGGGTACGCCTTCGATGCTGAAAATTGTGCCGAAGAACAACCCCCAAAGCGCCGACGAAATGCCGCAGTACATCACAACCGTGGTGATGCGGCGGAACATGCCGACAGGTTTTTTGAGCTTGAGCACCGCTAACGCGCCCAATGAAAGCAGCACACCGTAGGCAAAGTCGCCCATCATCATGCCGAATATCACAAAATAGAAAAACGCCATAATTCGGTTGGGATCAAAGCCTTTCGGTGAAGGAACGGCATACATATCCGTGACCGCTTCGAAGGGACGCACCACGTGGGGGTTATCAAGCGCTGTGGGCGGTATCTCACCCTCCTCGGGATCGCGGAAATGGATATATGCTTCTGGCGCGGTTTCAAGTATGGCAGCTTCCACTCTTGCTTGATCGTCCGCAATCACCCAGCCCTCAAGCGCAAACGTGCTGCCCGTTTCGCCGAGCTTTTCAGTGCATTTCTCACGCGCAATTTCGTTGGCAAGGTAATCCTCAAGCGCTGTTAACAGCGGCTTGTCATCCACGTAATGGCGTGCCTTATCTTCGTATTCTTTTGTTTCTTCTTCAAGCGATAAATACTCGTTCTCACTGTCGTGAATAATGTCTCCCGGTGTGCCGATAAGCTCTTTGGTATAGGCTTCGGAAAGGCCGATGAACTTAAGCTCACCCGTAAGCTTTTCCTGCACGCTTTTATGCATCACCACAAAAACCGTGACCGTATCCTTTTGATCGTCCACCGTTTCAAAACAGGCAGAATCACTGAAATCTTCTATGATCTGCGCATATTTGTCCTTGCTCTCATCGGGTATCGTGCCGAGCAGACACGCAGTATATTTGCTCTCGCCAATGCTTTCGAGCGGCGCGTCAAAACGCGCATACGGCTCAAGCTGTGCAATGCGGTTCTTAAGCCGCTGCCGCCGCGCTTTCACCGCGCTCATGTCATCTGAAAAAGCCTTGATCTTGTCGATGATCTCTTCAGCTTCGTCGAAGCGGTTGGCCGTCTCCTTAAGGCTGCTGCGCGATATCGGCGGTTTGGGCGTCAGAAAAGAAGGCTTGTTACTATCGTACGGACGCAGCGTTTCCAGCGCCTCACGTACAGCCGCATATTTTTCCTCGAGAAGAGACAGGGCGATAGGATGGCGGGCACAGCTTAGCCCTTCGAGCGTCATCGAAACGACTTCGACTGCGCCAAGCTCCTGCAAGCTTTTGAGCAGCTTGTCCCGGCTGTCCTGATGCGCGACCAGCGCCAGTCTCCTCATTCCCAGTATTGCCATGTTATTTGAGTATCCTCTCTAAACAGACATCTGCGGCGAGCGCAAGCTTCTTTCTTGCGTTTTCCTTGAGCGCTTCGCATTCCATAAGCCGCCGTGCCTGCTGCTTATCCAGCTCCGCTTTGGCCGCCGTGCGTCCCTCATCCACTTTTTTAAGGCTTAAGCGCCGCGCCAGCGTAAGCTCTTCATCCTCATACGCGGCGTTTTCCTGTGATGCAAGCTTTACCGCATCTTTGGCGGCGATAGCGGCCACACGCCGTATCTCCTGTGCCTTTTCTTCAGCGGCCTTTATATCGCTTAATACACCAATTGCCATGTTTACGCTCCTGTTATTTTGTGCCGAACAGCCTGTCGCCCGCGTCACCAAGGCCGGGTATGATATAGCCGTGGTCGTTGAGCTTTTCATCAACCGCCGCCACAAATATATCCACGTCGCCATGCTCTTTTTGCACCGCCGCAATGCCCTCGGGAGCAGCGATGAGGCAAACCAGCTTGATGTTCTTCACGCCGCGCTCTTTAAGCAGCGTGATGGCACCGTTGGCACTGCCTCCCGTAGCCAGCATCGGATCGACAACAATCAAATCGCGCTCTGACGCATCCGTGGGCAGCTTACAGTAGTATTCCACCGGCTGCAAGGTTTCGGGGTCGCGGTAAAGGCCGATATGACCGACCTTTGCGGCAGGAACGAGTGAGAGTATACCATTGACCATGCCAAGCCCGGCGCGCAGTATGGGGACGATGCCGATCGTCTTGCCCGATATCACCTTTGTTTTGGCTTTGGCGACAGGTGTCTCGATCTCCACCTCTTTTAAAGGAAGATCGCGCGTCACCTCATAGCCCATAAGCATAGCGATTTCTTCGACGAGAAGACGAAAATCCCGCGTACCTGTTTGTTTGTCTCTAATCAGCGATATCTTATGCTGAATGAGAGGATGATCCATGACAACTAACTTACCCATTACATTCCTCCATGCTCTATGTATTAATTCTTTCGCAAAAAACCAAAACCATTATGATTTAATGCTCCGAAAAGCTATCCTTTTCGGGGACCCCGGTCATCCAACCCAAAAACTGCGTTTGGAATCCTGGTAACAAAAAAGAAACGTTTAACGTTTCTCCAAATTCATTATCTTTTCCACTCTTTTGGAATGACGCACATCGTCAGAGAATTCAGCTTTTAAAAAAGCATCAACAATTTCTAAAGCAAGCCCCTGCCCGATCACGCGGGCGCCAAGCGCCATCACATTTGCATTGTTATGCTCACGCGCCATTTTTGCGGAAAAAACATCTCCCAAAAGCGCGCATCGGATACCATCAATTTTATTTGCCGAAATGGATATGCCGATACCGGTGCCGCAGATCAGAATGCCTAAGCTCGCCTCGCCCGACAGCACGGCGCTGCAAACCGGAGGCGCATAATCAGGATAGTCGGAAGACTGTGTATCGTATGCCCCCATATCCAGCGTTTTTACTTGTTGTTTTTGAAGATGTTCAATAATCGACTTTTTGAGCTCAAACCCACCGTGATCCGATCCGATTGCAATCGTCATCGTGATATCCTTTCTTATGTTTGCCTAAGAAGCGAAAATGGGAGAAAAAGGGCATATTTCGTCCATCTTTCTCTCGATAAAGGATATCAAACAACCTCAAAAAAATCAACCTGCAAATAGATCCAGGTTCTTTGAGCGTATCTCCGTATTATTTTTTGGCTATGTATTGACCTTCCCCTTGGTAGAAGGTATACAATGAAATAAAATCAGGGCAAGGGGGCAGATCAGTGAAGATCAATGAGGTTGAGCAGGCCGTTGGCATTTCCAAGAGGAACATCAGGTTTTACGAAAAAGAGGGGCTTCTTGCGCCCGGCCGCAATAACGCCAACGGGTATCGTGATTATGAAGCAAGTGAAGTGGTGCTGTTAAAAAAGATCAAGCTGCTGCGAAAGCTTGCGATACCCATTGAAGAGATACTCAAAATACAAAACGGTATTCTCACGACAGAAGACGCACTGCGTCGGCATCTCATTAAGCTGGAACGGGACAGCAAGAACCTAGATCAGGTTAAGCTGCTGTGTACGCAGATGGCTCATAGCGCTTTGCAGCTGGAAACGATGGATCCTGATATATATTTGGAACAGATTGAGAAGATGGAGAAGGAGGGAACACGCTTTATGAATATAAGTAAGGATAAGAAGCTGCGCTATTCGGCCATCGCGATGGCTGTTATTGTGGTCGCGTTTATGGGCACTGTTTTGGGGCTGCTGCTGTGGGCGTTTATTGCCGATCATGTGCCCGTTCCGGTGGGTATATTGATTCTCATATTTCCTGCGGCGGTGATCGTTGGTGTAACTTTGGCATTAAAACAAAGAATGAAAGAAATAAAGGAGGGTGAAGAAAATGCTGCTGCTAAATATTGATTACATTCCGGGAAAAGACATTGAGGCGGCGCTGGGTATTGTGAAGGGAAGCGTCGTGCAGTCTAAGCATTTCGGCAAGGATTTTATGGCGGGCATGAAAACGCTAGTGGGCGGAGAGATTGTGAGCTATACGGAAATGCTCAACGAATCGCGTCAGATTGCGGTGAAGCGCATGGTGGACGAAGCGGAGGCGCTGGGGGCAGATGCCATAATCAATGTGCGCTATGCGTCGTCATCCATCATGCAAGGCGCCGCCGAGGTGATTGCTTACGGCACGGCCGTAAAAATCAAGCTGTAGGTTAGTTTAGGAGGTCTTATTTATGGAAAAAACGCAGACAGGCAAACGGATCGCCATTTTTTTGGGATTCACCTTCGTTTTGACTTATATATATGAGATATTCGTGGTCGGCAATATGGTGAACAAACCGGAGTATGCGTCAATTTCTACGCTGCTGGTTGGCTCGGTGATGTTTATCCCCGCGCTGTGTGTGGTGCTCACACGCCTGATTACCAAGGAAGGCTTTAAGGATGCGTGGATATTGCCCAACTTTAAAGGACACATCCGTTTCTATATTCTCGCCTGGCTGTTGCCTGCGGTGCTGATCGCGGCGGGGGCGGTGCTGTACTTTTTGGTTTATCCGAACCGGTTTGATCCGAATATGGGAGCCATGGCGCAATCCTTTGCGGCGCAAGGTCTCAATATTGATCCGGCAGCGATGAAAGCGATGATGATCATGCAGATTGCTATTGGCGTGTTGCTCTCGCCTATTCTCAACATATTCACCACCACCGGTGAGGAATGGGGCTGGCGCGGATATCTTGTGCCCAAGCTTTCCGAGAAGCTTTCTATTGTGCCGACAGTGCTGATTAGCGGCGTGATTTGGGGGCTGTGGCACGCACCGCTGACAGTAATGGGTCACAACTACGGGCTGAATTATCCGGGCTATCCTTATACAGGCATACTTGCGATGTGCGGATTCTGCATTGTGATGGGCGTATTTTTCTCGTATGTGTCATTAAGGACACGAAGCTGCCTGCCTGCAGCCATCGGCCACGGCGCGCTCAACGGCTTCGCGGCCATCGGCTTATATTTCACACAGGGCGGTGCTGAGTCGACAGACCCGTTTTTGGGGCCTGCGCCCACAGGTATTATCGGCGGCGCCGGATTCATCGTTGCGATGGTGGTCTTTACGGTGATCATGGTGCGCCTTGAGAAGAAAAATAAGCTGATTGCGCCGCCCAAACAACCCAAGGTGCAAGTAGCTGTGGAAACGGCGGCATAAACAGATCGATATGGGGCAGGGGCCAAGAACCCCTGCTTTTTTATTTGACACTGGACATACAGCCAAAATATTCATTTATGCTTTATGGGAATGCATCAATGAAAATGATATAATATAAGTGAATAATATCTTGATAGAGGAGATAACATTCAAGCGAAGGATATGTGGCAAAATGTGAAACCAAAGAAGTGGAATTTTGCGCTTCCCATTATCGCCATATGGGTATTCATTATTGGTTTGATAATTATAAGCTATTATTATAATGGTATCTGAGAGCGTCTAAAGTAACTGGACGCCAATTTTAGATTAATATACTTTTTGCCGCTTAAATTAAAAAGTCATTCATTCGGATGGTGCACAAAAATTAAGGAGTCAATAAATGAAAAATTACCAAAGAGAGTATCCTTTATTTTCCCTATGTGGCTTAAATTGTGGTTTGTGTCCAATGCGCTTCAATCATTATTGCCCCGGCTGCGGTGGTGGGGCAGGAAATCAGCCATGCGCAATCATAAGGTGCAGCCAGCAGCATGGCGGAATTGAATACTGTTACCTTTGTGATGAGTACCCTTGTGAAAAATATAATGGCATAGACGCCTTTGACTCTTTTATTACACATCGCAACCAGCTAAAGGATTTTAAGAGGGTCAGGGAAATTGGGATTGACGCATATCAGGCTGAATTGGCTGAAAAAATAGAAATATTAGAATTTTTATTAGAGAACTACAACGACGGGCGGCGAAAGAGCTTTTTCTGTATTGCCGTTAATCTTCTGGAACTTCAAGATGTAAAATCCGTAGTAGAGCAAATTGTCCCTGAAACAAAATCAGGCAATCTTAACCTAAAAGAAAAAGCCGCGCTGGCAGTGAGCTTATTTCAAACGATGGCGGCCATGCGAAACATTGTGCTAAAACTCAATAAAAAGCCAGCAAAGAGCAAGTAGTGAATAGGCTTTACATTTATAAGTATGGTGATATACTGGTATCGTTATTTTAAGGCCGAGTTTTTTCGGTGATAGGAGCGTAGAGCTTTGGAAAGCGCATATGATATCGTTATAAAAATAGGATCAATGGCGCTGATCCGCCATGAGGACGGCGATCTTGATTACAATATATTTTCACGTTTAAGCAATTCTTTGCGGCCCGGCATGCTGCTTGTGAGTTCTGGCGCAACGGAAATCGGCCGCATCGATTACTTAAAACGAAACGGCCACGAGCTCAGCGGCGACGTTGAGGACGTGAAAACAGACTACAGCGCACAGGGTCAGGCGATACTCATGGAGAACTACCGCCAGTTTATCAACCCCAAGTTTTCGGTGCGTCAGGTGCTGGTGGAACACAGCCATTTTAACGATGAGGAAAAAAGGGAGCATATATTGCGGCTGCTAAATCGCGCGCCTTTACAGGGTGCGATTCCAATCATCAACTATAATGACCCTGTTTCGAGCGAAGAGAACCGCAAAATGGAGCTTAAAAAAATCGGCAACGGCGGACGCGAAGTGGTAGAGTGCGTGGACAACGATGAAACGGCGGCGGTGGTGGCCATGCTTGTGAAGGCCAAAACGCTGATTATACTCACGTCTGTGGACGGCATTTATCAAGATCCAAAAGACCCCTCCACATTGATACGGGAAATCACAGGCGAAACACCCGAAGCGCTTGAAAAAAATGTGATTGACGCCATCGGCTGCTGCCGGGGCGCGTCGCGCGTGGGCGCGCAGGGAGCGGGCGCAAAGCTTAAGTATTCGTTGGGGCCCGCCAAGTCTGGCACTCAGGTGTACATTTCCAGCGCAGTTAACTGCATTGCGGATATCCTTTCGGGCAAGGCTGCCAGCACACATATCTATGTGAATAATTAGGAATTAAGGAATCGAAAGCCCGCGGATAACAGCCTGCGGGCTTCTTTTGACATGCGTCCGGCAAAAACTAATTTGTCACGTAATCGTTGATCTGTCTTTCAATATTAGTAAATAGCGTTTTCAAGCCCGCATCCATCTGCTTAGAAAACTCAACACTTTCCTTACTTAAGCTGGTGATGTTATATACCATATCAATGGCACTACCGCTTTCCGTATCACGTACAATCATATCCCACTTGACGACGGCTTTGTCGATTATGTGCTTGATATAGGAGATTTTAGTGTTTTTTGCATCATAATAGCTGCATAGCCAGAGCGCTTTGCCTTCCTCCTGCGTATCGGTTTCAAACACGCAGCCTTCTTCCGCAATTCCGGAATCCGTATAGATCAGTGTGCAGATATCCTCCCAGCCGGCAATCCAATCCACTTCCTTAACGGGGCAAAGCAGAAGGAAAACGGTTTTCGCATCCGCTTTGAGCGCCAATGTTCCTTTTCTGACAATCCTCAGAGTATCCGCATTTTGTTTCATCCTTTACATCCTCCAAACATTTGATTATACTGGCGATCATAAACTATAAAGTTATAGACAGGTCAATACCTTTTTATAGGGGTGCGATTTATGCTAACGGTAGGCAAAACCGCGAAAATGTTTGGAATCTCAAGAACAGCGCTTTTGTATTATGAGCGCATTGGCCTCATTGTCCCTGAAAAGAAGGCGGACAACGGCTATCGTTTGTATTCGGAACGAGATATCGATAAACTCAGAATCATCATGAGCCTGCGTGATGCGGGTATTGCGCTTCACGACATCTCAAAATATCTTGATAACCGGGTGTCTGATGTGTCTTCACTGCTGCTTAAGCGGCTTGATGAACTAAACACGCAAATTCAAAGCATCAAGGATCAGCAGGCAGTCATTGTCAAGCTGCTTGACAATCACGATCTGAAATCAAAGAGGATAAACAAGGACCTATGGCAAGTGATATTGCAGGAGGCGGGAGTGAGTCATGATACGACGCTAAAGTGGCATTTGAGCTTTGAGCGGCAATCGCCAGAGCAGCATAAGAGCTTTCTTCGCACACTTGGGTTCAGCGATGAAGAGATCGCGCAGTTCAGAAAAGAATACGCGCCAAGTTGACCGGCAGATGCGCGGATGCAAGCTAAAAAAAAGCATGAAGCATCAGCGCGAAAAGAACAGGGTGAAATCCGCATTGCCCAAGACAAAAGCGCATGATAAAATATCTTTCGTGATGATGAACGAACAGGAACGGCATACCTATCCGTTCATATTTGCGGCAGGGTTTTTCCTTTTAACTTGCTGTGTAAAAAGAACGAGAGAGACAGCATGACGGGAACATTTGTTCGATGTATTAAGTATATATGCGCCGCAGTTTGTGCTTGAATATGTCCCGGGAAATTTCTTAGAAATACCAAAGCTGCCGGGCTGCCTGCGTTGCTTGCAGCCATTGGCATTGTCGTCAACGTGTGGGGCGCGTCATGGTATTACGCATCTATTTAGGGAGACGTTATGTTTATTAACAGCCTTGTGCTTAAGAACTATCGCAGCTATGAGAGCCTGACAGCTTTGTTTTCTGACGGCATCAACATACTGCAGGGCAAAAATGCCGTCGGCAAGACGAATGTTCTTGAAGCCATCGGATTTTTGAGCATGGGCAAATCGTTCCGAACGCAAAAGGAAGCCGAATGCATCCGCGAGGACGCACAGTCCGCTTATATCAAAGGCGGTATTGTGAAAAAGCAGGGGCAGCTTTCCGTGGAGGCGCTGCTTTCCGTGCTTGAAAAGAAGAGCCTCAAAATTAGCGGTCAGCCGGTTAAAAAAATGGGGGAGCTTTTCGGCAACTTTATCGCGGTGGTATTTTCGCCTGAGGATTTAAAGGTGCTCAAGGAATCCCCAACGCTGCGTCGACGTTTCATCGATATGGAGATATCTAAGTTAAAGCCCGCATACTTCTACGAGCTTCAGGAATATAACAAGGCGCTTGCGCAAAAAAATGCGCTCTTAAAATCGCGCATGGCCGAGAACCAGCTAAAAAAGCTAGTGACAATTTTCAACGAGCAGCTTGCCGACCATGGCGCACGTATCATTAAAGCACGCCAGGCCTTTTTACAGCGTCTGGATGAGATC
The DNA here is from genome assembly GCA_023391105.1 of Bacillota bacterium. Classification (GTDB taxonomy): domain Bacteria; phylum Bacillota; class Clostridia; order Christensenellales; family SZUA-584; genus SZUA-584. The sequence goes on along the minus strand of JAEWBO010000022.1, from coordinate 54,417 downwards.
AGCCGAACGGTTCACCACGATCTTTCAAGCGGAGAGACGTTGAGCCTCAAATATAAATCCAGCGTGACTGGGAACGATGTGCAAAAAGCACTGCTTGAGAAAATGGATAAATCGCTCGCGAGTGAAATAGAGCAAGGCTTTTGCCTCTACGGGCCGCATCGTGAAGACCTTGCGGTGGCATTGAATGGCGGAGAAATCAAGGCATATTCATCACAGGGACAGATAAGAACCGCGATGCTGTCATTAAAGCTCGCCACGTTTGAAATCGCGAAAGCCGATTTCGGTGAAAGCCCCGTACTGCTTCTGGATGACGTGTTTTCAGAGCTGGATAATGCGCGGCAAAACGCGTTGCTCGAACGCATCAGCGGTGCGCAGTGCTTTATCACCACGGCGGTGCCGCTAAAATGCGCAGCGGCGCGTACCTATACCGTCGCTCAAGGAACAATCAAATCAGTATCGTCATGAAAAAGCCGATGCATACACCCAGCAACGAGCAAAACACCTTATGCTTCCCTGCTGCGGGTATCAGCTCTTTGAGGGAGATGTAGAGCATCGCGCCGCCCGCAAACGCAATGCAGAAAGAAATCATTTCCCTGGAAATGCTGCCGATGGCCGTTCCGATCACTGAGCCAAGCGCCGTGGGCAGCCCTGTAAGCAAAGCCAGAACGATCACGCGTCTGACCTTCATGCCTGACAGCCGCAGCGGCAAACATACGGCAATGCCTTCGGGTACGTTGTGAACCAGCATAAGCAGTGAAAGCGATATTGCCAGATGTCGGCTTTCAACGAGAGACGAGCCCACGGCGAGACCCTCCGGAAGGTTGTGCAGCGCGATGCCGATCAGCACAAGAATGCCCGTTGAATAAAGAGAGGGTTCACCCTTGCCAGAAAACAGCGGATCGGCAAGCGCGAAAAACACGCCGCCTGTCGCCGCGCCGATGCACATGCGCAGTGGCCCGCCCAGTGCCTCGCTTTCCAGCAGCATATCAAAAAAGACCACCGCCACCATCATACCGCCCGCAAAAGCAAGAAACGGGCGCGGTTCCTGCGCTCTTTTGCCGATCAGCATGGCAATCAAGCCGCCCGCCACGGTGCCGACCGCTCCCACGATGCTTCCAAGTATGCCGCTTATCAAATACAATTGAATTACCTCATTGTTTAATATCTGTTATGTATACGCGGCGGCGGGCATAGGGTATGCAAGAAAGATTTTTTGGGGTCAGTCACCTCGGATGCATGCGAACTGCGCAGTTGATAAGAGCTCCATGATATGGCTTAATCTTCACAAGCAATGGGATGCTAATCCACTACGGAGTCGACAAGCTCAGCATGACAACGGGTGACAGAAACAAAAACGCGGCAGCCATTTCGGATACCGCGAAGTCATTCGAATTTCTTCATTGCTAATTGAGATTTCTTCTATTGGAATCAGGGTAAGTGAAGATTTTATTCTTATGCTTATCGAGTGCAAGCAATAACGGCATACCGAGAGCATAACACGCGATGACCTGCCCCGCGGCCACCCACATCACAGATTCCCAATACAGGATACCCAGATAGTATTGCAAGATACCGGCCACGACGAAGGCATTGATCAGCACGGCGGGCAGAGGCACCAGCCACTTCGGGCGAATATAGCGTGCCGCAATGGCAGCCAACAGCGACGCGAGAGAGCCGAATAAAATATCGTAAGGCCCCAGAGGACTGCCTGCAAGATTAGACAAAAGACAGCCGATGAACAGTCCCGGTATCGCCGAGGGTGTGAAAAAAGGCAGCACACACAGCGCTTCAGATATGCGCACTTGCGGCGTCATGTAGCTTAAGGGAATGCTGGCTATCGTAAGGGCAACGTACAGTGCGGCAATGATGCCGGCTTCAATCATGAATCTCGGAGTGAGTCGCTTTTTGTTCACTTGTTATTAACAGATGCCAATGCGGTATCTGTCCAGACCTTGTGGTCTGGCCTCCCTAGTTTTATTTATGGACAGGATGGTTTCGAACTGTCCGACAGGCTTTTGCACCGTCCGATGCATTGTACCACAGAAAATAATAAGCGGCAACCAATGGGTTGCCGCTTAGCTTGTCGAATATTTTTCGTCGGTCAGCCCACCACAATGTTGGCGATGCGGCCCGGTACGATGATGGTTTTGCGCACCGTCTTGCCTTCAAACAGCGCCGTGAGCTCCGGTGTGGACATAATCTGCTTTTCTATATCCTCTTTGGTGGCATCCGCAGCCACGTTAAACTTACCGCGCACCTTTCCGTTGACCTGGAGAGGCATTTCGATGGTATCCAGCACGAGCGCGCTTTCATCGCACACGGGATACGGCTGGTTGAATACCGAATACTCTTCGCCGAGCATCTCCCAGAGCTCTTCCGCGAAGTGCGGCGCAAACGGCGCGATCAGTTTGACAAGCGCTCTTGCTGCGTCAGCACAGACGGCTTCATCCGGCGAGGCATCGAGATATTTGTTAAGCGAATTGGTGAATTCCATCAGTCGCGCAATTGCCGTGTTGAACGAGAACGCTTCGATATCGGCGGATACGTGCTTGATCGCGTAGTTCTGCGCGTAAAGTAACTCTTTCTTGCCCTCGTCGCTTGAAGCCTTGACGTCTTTCAAGCGCAGGACGATGCGCTCGACGCGCTCCAAGAAGCGGTGAACCGCTTTTAGACCGTCCACGTTCCACGGGCCGCCTTCCATGTAGGAAAAGCCAAACCCAAGGTACGTTCTTAGCACATCGCTTCCATATTTTTGTATGTACTCATCGGGTGAGATGACGTTCCCGCGAGATTTGCTCATGCGCGCGCCATCCGGACCCAATATGACGCCCTGATGCACAAGACACGTGAACGGTTCTTCAAAGCTGACATAGCCCATGTCTTTAAGCGCCATCGTGAAGAAACGCGCGTATAAAAGATGCATGCATGCGTGCTCCGCGCCGCCCACGTAGGTATCCACAGGCAGCATATTGTTGATCCAGTCGGTATCGAACGCCTTCTGATCGTTCTTGTTGTCCGGATAACGCAGGAAATACCACGATGAGCATACGAAGGTGTCCATCGTGTCCGCGTCGCGCACGGCCTTGCCGCCGCATTTGGGGCAGGTGGTGTGCAGGAACGATTCGGACTTGAGCAGCGGTGACGTGCCGTCCGGCGTGAAGTCCACATCGTATGGCAGCCTGACCGGCAGGTCTTCTTCGGGCACCGGTACTTCTCCGCATTTGTCGCAGTAGACGACCGGAATCGGCGTACCCCAATAGCGCTGGCGCGATATCAGCCAGTCGCGCAGGCGGTAGTTGATTTTGAAGTCGCCTTGACCCTTGCCTTTCAGTTTTTCAAGTATCGCCTTTTTGCCGTCTTCCACAGCAAGACCGCTGAACTCGTCACTGTTGACGAGTATGCCGTCTTCCACATAAGGCAGCGCATCGTCTTCGCCTTCGCGGCCTTTCACCACGCGCTCAATAGGCAGGTCGTACTTCTTCGCAAATTCAAAGTCTCTCTCGTCGTGCGCGGGCACCGCCATCACAGCGCCGGTGCCGTACGTAGCCAACACATAATCCGCAGCAAACACGGGGATGCGCCGCCCGTTGACCGGATTGATCGCGTATGCGCCTGTTAACACGCCCGTCTTTTCGCGTGCTGTGGACAGTCTGTCGATTTCGCTCGCTTTCGCCGCGTAGGCAATATAGTCCTGAACGGCCTGTTTTTGTTCGTCCGTCGTGATTTTCAGTGTGAGCGGATGCTCGGGTGCGAGCACCGCATACGTGCAACCATACAGCGTATCGGCACGCGTGGTGAAAACGGTGAAGCTTTCGCCGTTCTCCAGCTGGAACAGGATCTCGCCGCCGGTGGATTTGCCGATCCAGTTGCGCTGCATCATTTTGGTTTTTTCGGGCCAGTCGAGGTTGTCCAAATTTTGCAGCAGGCGTTCAGCGTAGTCAGTGATTTTAAAGAACCACTGCGTTAAGTTTTTGCGCACCACGGATGTGCCGCAGCGTTCGCAGCCGCCGTCTACCACCTGCTCGTTGGCAAGCACCGTGTTGCAGCTCTCGCACCAGTTAACCGGCGCTTCCTTACGGTAAGCCAGACCGTTTTTATACAGCTGCAAAAAGCACCACTGTGTCCATTTATAATAGTCGGGCAGGCATGTTTTGATCTCGTAATCCCAGTCGAACATCGCGCCCATGGCCTGCAGTTGCTTTTCCATCGTCTCGATGTTTTTCAGCGTGGAGTCCTCGGGGTGAATGCCCGTTTTGATGGCGTAGTTTTCGGCGGGCAGTCCAAACGCGTCAAAGCCCATGGGCTGGAAGATCTCATAACCCTTCATGCGCATATAGCGCGCGTAAGAGTCGGTTAGGCCGTAGTTATACCAGTGCCCAAGATGCAGCCTTGCGCCCGACGGATACGAGAACATCTCGAGTATGTATTTCTTTTTATCGACGCGGGATTTATCAAAGCTGTAAAGCTTTGTTTGCTCCCATTTGCTCTGCCACTTTTTTTCTACCTGCAACAAATCCATTTTGTTTTTCTCCTAAGCTGTTTCGCTTCGAACATTATTATATATAACGAAAAAAAAATCAAGCATTATACCGTCTTTATGCTTTGGCTCCCTCAGATGAGGGGCTGTCGCCGTTTAGGCGGCTGAGGGAGGGGAAGAGACTTAACACCAGCACTCCCTCCGTCAATTGCCGGATAAGAATCCGTCAATTGCCACCTCCCTCAAAGAGGGAGGCTTTGTTTCGTGATTTGACAGCTTTGTCTATCTCAAAGCAAACGCCTTCAAAGTTTTCTGCCACGTCAAAATTCGTGAATCTCTCGGGTATTTTGAAAGAAACTCATACCACAACTTTCTTTCCTGCTATAAGCTATTTATCATACGGTGATGACACTTGCCCATCTCCATGCCAGAACTATTGGCTCCCTCTTGGAGGGGCTGTCGCCGAAAGGCGACTGGGAGGAAAAAACGCTTAAAACCAGTTGCTCCTTCCGTCAATTGCCGGATAAGAATCCGTCAATTGACACCTCCCTCAGTGAGGGAGGCTTGTAACGCTTCTATCCCACGATAGTGGCGACAGCCATGGTGCTCGCACCTTCGCCCGTGCCCTCAAAGCCCATGCCCTCGGTCGTTGTGGCCTTGACGCTTACTGCGTCGATGTCAATATCCAGCGTTTTAGCAATGCTTCTTCTCATCTCATCGATATACGGCGCGATTTTGGGCTTTTGCATAATCAGTGTGGCATCGATATTTGTGATCATGAAGCCTTTTTCCGTGATGATATCTCGTGTGCGGGAAAGCAGATCGAGACTGCTTGCGTCCTTGAATTCATCCGTGCAGGGAAAGTGCTTGCCGATGTCACCCAGAGCGGCAGCGCCCAATAGCGCATCCATGATGGCGTGCAGCAGCACATCCGCGTCGCTGTGACCCAGAAGGCCATGCGTGTGCGGTATCGTGACACCGCCGAGTATCAGCGGACGGTCCTCTACCAGCTTATGCGCGTCGTAACCAGTTCCCGTGCGCACGGTTTCCCCCGCGATCATGCGTCCCAATAAAATATCCTCCTGCGTGGTGATCTTGATATTGTCGTATCCTGCGTCCACAACGCTTACGGTATGTCCGACGCGCTCCACAAGTCCGCATTCGTCCGTGCCCAAAAAGCCGTCTGACGCTGCCGATTCGTGCGCATTTTTAAGCAGCTCATAACGGAACACCTGCGGCGTTTGTATGTTGACGAGTCGGTTTCTGTCCAGCGTCTCCTTGATAATATCGCCGTCTACCACCTTGATGGTATCGCGCGTTTTCACACCTGCAGCGGCGGCACCTGTTTCACGCGCCTTTTCAATGCATGCGCGGATGACCTCGGGCTTTATAAAACACCGTGCACCGTCATGCACGGCTACGATGTCCGCGTCTTGGATTGCGTGGAGCGCATTTTCCACCGAAAACTGGCGTTCACGGCCGCCTTCCACGAGCGTAAACGGCAGGCTCAGCACCCGCTTTGCGGCATTTTCGGTTTCTACCCTGTCGCAGCCGCGGTACACCAGAATGATATGATCGAAGCAGCCGCTTTGCTCAAAGGCGGTCAGTGAACGCTCCAGCACGCTCATATTCCCGATGCGGATGAACATCTTATTGTGCTCCTGGCCACAGCGTCGGCCGCTGCCTGCGGCCAGCACAACGCCATAGGTCTTAGCCATTGCGTGTTTCCTCAAGTATTTCGTACATATCGCCTGCGGCCTCCTTGCGCACCGTCTCGGCGAGGCTTAAAACCTTGGCCTTTAGCGTGCTCGAGCCAAAGCGAATCTCCAATACGTCACCGATCTTAATATCCTTGCCCGCCTTAGCAGGGTTGCCGTTCACGTAAACGCGCTGCTTGTCGCACGCCTCGCTGGCCACCGTGCGCCGCTTGATGATGCGCGATACCTTTAAAAACTTATCCAGTCTCATAAAATCCCTCGTTTTTGTTCTATTATAGCAGAAATAAGAAATCACACAAATGAAAATGAAAGTAGGGAATCGACCTCTGTGTTGATCCGAGCGCTTCACGACAGTCATTAGCAATAAAAAAGCAGCCTGCGCACGGGGTTTCGCAGACTGCTATGCGTATTTTGCCTAGCTCATGATGAGTATCTTCTGACCCGGCCCGGCGGTGTCCCCGATATCGGGATTGAACTTTTTGACGATATCCAGCGTTGTCGTATAGCGCTTGGCGATGTCCCAAGTGGTCTCTCCGCCATCCGCGAAATAGATCGTGATACCCTGGTTGCGCGCAGGTGCTTCATCCATCTCGGTCATATCCGACACCAGCCGCATGAGGCTTTGCGCAAAAGCTCTTACTTCCACATCCAGCATGAACTTGACGCTGATGTCGCGTCCTGTGCCTTCATATGAGCAGTATTCCACATCCGCGTTGACTTCAACTTCCTGATCCGCCGTGATGCCGTCCATCTGCACCTCGGCCTCAAACGGCGTTTCTCCTGTATAGCTCCACATACCCTCCGCGGATGTATAGCATAGTGTGAACATCATGAGCCCTTCAATATAGACGCGGTCTGTGCCGGGATGGACGGCGGCGATGGTGGGCGAGGCCTTGAGGCACACGATGCGCGACACGCTGGGCTCGGCGGGCGGCACGGATATTGTGCTTCTTGCAATGGCTTTGGTACACTCCGAGAGCACGAGATGGCGGCATGCCTGCTCGTCGTATTTAAGCATCATTTTGTTTCTAAGCGAATAAGCGTCTTCCAAATACTGAACCTCGTTATCTGCACGGGCGGCGGCCATGATGCTTATTTTGGCAGATACGCGGAATATGTCTCCGGCTTCTTCCGCAACGCTTACACTTAAATCGGCAAGGCTTGCATCCACCGATATCATATCCTCCGGCGAAATCTCTTCCGAAGCCAGAATATGCCCGAAAGGAATGGATTCGGTATACTGCTGCAACGGGGCGCCTTTGTCGGTGCTCAAATAAAGTACGCTGAGTTTTAAATCGCCTTCCACCACGATTTTGAGCTCTTCAGTATGCACGCTTCTGACCACAGGATAAGCATCAGCGCTTAATATTTTTTCGGCGATGGGCAGAGCCTGCGGCAAACGGATGTCTTCACGCAGCATCATCGTGTCACGTTTCTGATCTCGCGTCACCTTGAGCCGTCTTTTTGCCATTCTGACCTGAAGCTCGCTGTCGGCTCCGGTGACGGCTTCGCAGCTTTTTGACATGCTGCCCCTTAAGTTGACAGATACGATCCCCTTCACGTACACGGTGCGTACGTCCTCAAGTGAAAAGTTCACGTCCTTGACGCTGCCCTTCGCCGATAGCGTCATGCCCGCACCCGCACCCGCCATTTCTTCCGAGTGTCGGAACGGTGATGAGGCCTCGAAGGCATCGATGCCGCCGCCAGCTGTCATATAAACGACGCTGAAAACCACACTGCCGTCCATGAACACTTTGCCGTCTGCGGGCTCCGCATTCACATGGATGCGACCCTGTATAAACAAAACGCGGTCAATTTCGCTTTTTTCGGGAGGTAAAGAAAGCCGTCCTTCCACAAAGCTCTCGCTTAAGCGGGGCTGACAGGCCGTTTCTGTTTTAAATGATGCTTTTTTAATTTTCATACCGTTTCCCTCTCTTTTACGATCGTTCTCTGTAATAAATATATAGTTAAACACCCAAGATTATTCCCGTAAATGTGCCCCTTTCGAGGGGAAATTCACAGAATATTCACATCCGCGATATACAGATTTTGATATAATCGGGTTGAAAAAGTGCGATGAAATCGGGCTTTTCTCAAAGAAAGGGAGCTGTAATGATAGAGGCTCAAGGCGTCTCAAAGAAATTCGGTTCGCACTATGCTGTGAAAAATGCCTCGTTTACCATCGGCAACGGCGAGCGGGTTGCCTTTTTGGGCCGCAGCGGCGCGGGCAAGACAACGATGATGAATATACTCACGGGATATATATCTGCCACGGACGGCAGTGTCTTGGTGGACGGTATTGATATTTTCAAAAAACCGGTACAGGCCAAACAAAGGATCGGTTATCTGCCGCATCAGGCGCCTCTTTATCTGAATATGACACCCTTTGAATACTTAAATTTTATGTGCGAGGCAAAGCGTGTTCCCAAAGCAAAACGCTTGGAATGCGCAGCAGACTTGGCGGAGCGCGTAAAGCTGCAAGATAAACAAAACAGTCTATTAAGGAACCTCTCCAAGGCAGACCGCGTGAGGACGGCGCTTGCGGGCGCTCTTTGCGCAGATCCCGATATTTTGATATGCGACGAGCCCACATCGGGGCTCGAACCGGGTGATATCACGCAATTAAGATCGATGATTCGTGACATTAAAAAAACCGTCATTGTGGCGACATCCAACATTCAGGAAGTAACGGCACTGTGCAGCAAAGTCATCATCATGCACGAGGGTCTTATTGTGGCGCAGGACGCGCTGGAGAACATTTCTCAAGCAGCGGGCGGCAAAAGACGCGTATCGGTGCGGCTGGAAGCCGGACGTGCCACAGGGCTTGCCTTGCTCAAGAACATAGACGGTGTGGACGCGGTAGAATGCATCGGCACCAAGGAACCGGGCACCTTTGATTACATGGTGGATTCATATGATAAGGACGTGCGCGCCGATATATTTAAGTGCGCGGCCAAAGCAGGCATCGTGCTGCTTGGCTTAAAGCCTCAGTCGGTAACGCTCGAGGATGTTTTTTATCAGCTGACCTGCCAAAGCGGGGGGATGGCGGTATGAGCGCGGTATACAAAAAGGAGATGGGCACATATTTTCACACATTGCCCTGCTATATTTTCATGTCGGGCGTTCTGCTTTGCGGCGGGCTTCTTTTCTCTTCACATAACATCATCGGGCAAAGCACCGATTTGAAGCCGGTCTGGAACGGCCTTTTGTATATGATGCTCGTGGTGACGCCTGTGCTCACTATGCGCCTGATGGCGGCAGAGCGTGCTGATAAGACAGATATGCTGCTGTTTACGGTGCCTGTGTCCTCAGGGGCAATCACGATGGCGAAATTCTTCTCGGCACTGTCCGTGCTTGCCATCACGATGTGTTTGTCGCTGCTGTATCCCTTTATTCTCTTTATGCTGGGTGCGCCCTGGTGGGCACAGGTTTTGACTGGTTATCTTGGCGTTTTTCTGTTCGGCATGCTTATCATCTCCGTCGGCCTGTTTGTATCAATACTGATGAAACGTCCCTTCTCGGCAGGCCTTTCCACGCTGGGTGTTATGCTTTTTATTATGCTGATCGATACGGTGACCCCGTTAATCGGCAACAGCCTTGTTCAAACACTGTTGCTGCGCTCAGCACCGCTCAGCAACGCAGCATACTTTATTAATGGCTTTATCAGTATACCGTCCATTGTATATTTCCTGAGCGTCACGGCGTTATTCCTTGTTCTGACCACGCGGATGATGGAGCATGCGAAATGGTCGAAAGGACGGCGGTCATGAAGAAGACATGTGTTCAAAAATGCGGATCGCGCCGCAGACGGCATGCCTTTTACGCGACCGCGTTTGTCGCAGCCGCCACAATGCTTGCGCTTGCGGCAAATGTCGGCTCCGCCGCCATGGGCAATGGCCTTGGTCTGCGCGTTGATATATCCAAAGAACAATACACAGTGCTGACCAATGAAACAAAAAGCGTTCTGACCGGACTTAACCGTGATGTGTATCTGTATTATACCGGCAGCACCGATTTGGATGATCTTCGCGTGACGCAGCTGCTCAAGAGCTATGCGGCGGCATCACCGCGCGTTTTTTATCGTCTTGTTGATCCTCGTCTGAACCCCGGCTTCATTCAGCTGTATGACCCACAGCAGACGGGCATAGAGACAGGCAGTGTCATCATCTCGGACAGCGACGGCTACTCGGGTCAAGCACCGGGGCATTTTGAAGTGCTGCCAAAAGACGATCTTTACGTGTCGTCCACGCCATACTACGATGATAGAGGTGATCTGGTTTCAGATTATCAATATTTCAGGGCAGAGCAAAAGGTCACTTCCGCGATCGACTTTATTATGACTGATCAAAACTTGAGGGTTGTTTTCCTCAGCGGACAGGAACAAAAAACGCCGCCAGCAAGACTGATCGACGATTTAAGCGGTCTTTTTTACGAAGCACGGGTAAGTGAATTAACCGATACAGCTCTGGATCCGCTCAGCGATACGCTTATCGTGATCAGCCCGCAAAGCGATTTGAGCGAAGATATGTATCAGAAAATCGAGTCGTTTTTACAGCAAGGCGGCAAGGGCATGTTCTTTATCGATTCGTTGCACGAACAAGCGGATGGCAAAGCCATAGAACAAACAAGCTTTGGCCGTTTTGATGCGTTGCTTTCAGGCTTTGGGCTTTTTGCCCAGCGTAATGTGATCGTGGGCGCGGACCCTGCCCATACGTATATGTCGCGCATGAGCCTCGTACCGTCACTCAACCAGGACAGCCCGGTGACACAGCCGCTTATCAAAAACGGCTTAACACCCGTGCTCTCCTATGCGGGCGCGATCACTGTGTCTTATATCGACGATGTGGAAACGGATGTGCTGCTGGAAACGGACGCATCCAGTTACGCGAAAACAGCCGAGGAAGCAGTCAATTCTTTCAACAAGCAACCGGGCGACATGACAGGGCCGTTTGTCATCGGGGCACTGGCAAAAAAGGCAAATGCGGCGGTGGCGCTGTTTGGCTCATCATCACTGGTGGGCACTGAGGCTTACGGTATACCCGGTAACAGAAGGCTGTTTTTAAATACACTCAGCTATTTGAACGGCAGGCAGGACAGTGATATTGTACCTATGCGGGTGGTTTATGCCGCTTCCGATAACGCATACAAATTGGATATATCTTCAGATATTGAGAAGGTTTTCTACAGCGGACTCACAGCGCTGGCTATGCCGCTGATTGTGCTGATCATCGGCATATCGAAATGGTACCGGCGGCGGCACATGTAAAGCTTGCTTCAAACATTTTTTATATATTTTTTGGGAGGCGTATTAATCCGCCTCTTGTTTTTTTATTTGCCTCATATAGCCCTCATCGTCACGGTTTTTTCCATAATCAAAGAGCAGTAGCGTGGGCGTGCCAAAAAGCTTCTTAAACAGGGAGAGCACACAGCGCCGTTCGAGCTCGCGTATGGGCAGCGGTGGCTTAAAGTACATTTCTATCGCTTGCTTACTCACAAAGAATTCGCGCAAGTTTTCAGTCTCCATATAAAGCCCGTTCGGCCAGACCCCCGGCTTTTGTAGGCACAGCCAGTCAAAACAGAGCGCTTCGCGCAGTGTGTCTTCGTCCGTTTGAGATTTCCCAAACAAGTAGAGCTGCTCAAATATGGCTTGTTTTTTTTGAGGACGCGCGAAATAAAGCGCATCTTCAAGATGACCCGTGAAACAGTCGAAAAAAGTAAACGGTGAGCCAAACATAGGGATCAGCAGGTCAAGTGTTTTGCGGGCTTGGCGTTGGTTGTAGAGCAAGTCCAACACATACTCGATCAGGTGGAGTCGGCGCAGCTGCTGATATGACATTGAAACCGTTTTGAGCACCTCATAGGGCGCAAAATCGTTATAGACAATGCCGTATTGCGACGCGTTTTCGCGCATGCGCGAGCCTTTAAGCAGCTTTAAAAAACCGAGCTGGAGCCTATCCGCGCCCAGGCTGTAGGCGTCGTCGAACGAGCGCGCGAAGCTTATCATTGTCTCCATGGGCAGCCCCGCAATAAGATCAACATATACACGTAAGTTGCGAGGACGACAGAGAGCCGCGGTATTCGCAAGCAGCTTGTGCGTATCGTGCGCGCGGTTCACAGCGTGCAGCGTGTCATCGTTGGTGGATTGTATGCCGATTTCCAGCTGAATGAGTCCCTTGGGGGCGGCAGACAGCAGCGCGATCGTTTGCTCGCTCAACAGACTGGCCGATATTTCGAAATGAAAGTTTGTCGTGCTGTGCGGATACTTCGTCTTAAGCGCGATGAGCGCGTCGAAAATCTCCCGTGCGCGCGCATCGGGGTGGTTGAATGTTCTGTCCACCAGCTTGACCTGCCGCACATTGGCGCGCATAAAGTGTTCAAGCTCGGTCATGACGCGCTCCAGCGGCAAAAAGCTTAAAGCCTCCCCCGCCGACATGCAGTATGCACAGCGAAACGGACAGCCGCGGCTGGTTTCATAATAGATCATCCGGTTTTCAAACGCCGATAAGTCATCGTAAAAAAACGGCTGGCTCGTCAAATCATACGGAGGCGCGTCCGGCGTTTCGATGATTCCGTGTGCTGTGCGGATACACGCAGAAGGCGTGGAATTTATGCTTTCGCCCTGCGCCAAGCATTTCGTCAGATGCGCAAAAGGCACTTCTCCGGCACCGCGGATGACGATGTCTGTGAACGGCCAATTTTCCATGAACGCCGCGCAGTCAAATGAGACCTCGGGCCCGCCCAATAGTATGAGGCAATCGGGTAGCACCTTCTTTACAATGGAGACGACTTTTATCACATGATCGATGTTCCAGATATAACATGAAAAACCCGCCGCATCAGGCGCGCCCGCGATAATATCCGCCGCAATATCACAGGCGGAATCATTGATGTTGTATTCGCTTAGCTGTATGGCCTCGGGTTCAAACGCGGCGTGCTTCAAGCACAGCAGCGCAAGGCTGCTGTGGGAAAAACGTGCGTTGATGGCAATGAGCGAGATTCTTTTCATGGCCTTAAGTATAATGCGACAAGAAAAAAGGTGCAATGAAATAAGTGAAAGACATAAAATTTTGAACCTCAGGGTTGTTACAATACCCTGATAACAACAAAGTCAATATTTTTTGCCATTATGTAAAAAATACTTGACATTGTGTAAAGGAGGTAGTACTCTGCAGATATAAGGTATTAAAGGAGTAAAATGGTTATGTCATATCAGGAAAAGAAGCTCATTGCCAGCATCGTTTCAGGGGTGCTGGTGCTCGCGGCATACTGCATCTATGTTTTCGGTGTCAATCTGGCGCTGGGAGATTTAAAGCATTACGCCGCGACAATGCTGATATTCATCGGCATCGGCGTAGGTGCGACGATCATCGTACAGATCATCTTTCATATTGCCTATGCAGCGTCCCTCGCTCATAAGTCAGGCAGATGTGATGACAAGCAAATTAATTCTGAGATGGAAGCAAATATGGTTGAAGACGAGATGGTAAAACTGATCGATCTCAAATCTTCGAAAGTGGGGTATTTTATCGCCGGAGTCGGATTCGTGGCAGGGCTCGTCTCGCTTGTGCTGGGTGCTGAGGCTGCCGTGATGCTCAATATATTCTTCCTATCCTGCAGTGCGGGGTCGATTATCGAAGGGCTCTCCGGTCTGTATTACTACCGCAAAGGTGTGGCAAATGGCTAAGAAGATTGTGATCACGAACAACATTCGCAAGCTGCGCTTTTTTGCGGAGGAGATGACGCAGCAGGCACTGGCCGAAAAGACGGGCGTCTCGCGGCAGACCATCATTGCGGTGGAAGCAGGCAAATATTCGCCTTCGCTGGAGCTGGCTTTCCGAATTGCCGACGCTTTTCATTTACCGATCGGCGAGGTTTTCGACTATGAGGTAAAAGAACAATGAAAGCCGTTATTTATGATAAACGCAGATCCGAAAAATTCATTTATAGTGATGTGCCAAGGCCGGTTCCCGGTGACAATCTAGTGCTCGTAAAGATTCACGCCGCATCGATGAACGCGCTGGATTACCGTTCCATGCGCATGGGGATTATACCGAAAAACAAGATTTTCGGCGCGGATATCGCGGGGGTTGTGGAGGCGGTGGGCAGCCAGGTCACGGATTATTGCCCGGGCGATAAAGTGGCGGCGGATATCTCCGGCTGCGGCCTTGGCGGCTTTGCAGAGTTCGTTGCAGTCCCTCAAAGCGTACTTGTGAAAATGCCGGAATCGGTGTCGTTTGAAGACGCGGCGGCTTTGCCAGTGGCGGCGGGAACCGCTTTGCAGGCTCTGCGCGATAAGGGCGGTGTGAAATCGGGGCAAAGCGTGCTTGTTTGCGGCGCGGGCGGCGGCGTAGGGACGTTTGCGGTTCAGCTTGCCAAATATTTTGGTGCGCAAGTCACGGCCGTATGCGGGACGAAAAATACGCAGATGGTATTATCCCTTCGCGCAGACAAGGTAATCGATTATACGAAACAGGACGTCACGAAGCAGGCAGCTCAATATGATATCATTTTGGCGGTGAATGGGTCATATCCGCTTTTGGCTTACAAACGCGCTTTAAAGGCTAACGGCGTTTGCGTTATCGTTGGTGGCGCTTTGCGGCAACTATTTAAAACCATGCTTTTTGGGTCGCTTCTGTCGATAGGCGGTAAAAAGATTCACACACTGGCTGCAAAGCCCAGCCCAAAGGATTTGGCATACTTGCTTGAGCTTTTAGAGCAGGGGCATATAAAGCCCGTGATTGCGGCGCAGTATCCCTTAAGCAAGACTGCCAAGGCGCTTGAAGGATTAAGCCGCGGGCATGCGAGCGGCAAAGTTTTGATCACTATACAGGAGGGCTGATATGAAAGCTGTTATTGTCACCAAATATGGTGATGCCGATGTGCTTCGCATCCGCGATGTCCAGAACCCAGTGCCAAAGGAAGGCGAGATGCTGATACGGATTAAAGCGACGGTCGCCGCAGATCCGGACTGCGCAATTCGGCGCGGCAAACCGTTTGTTTCACGCTTCTTAACGGGGCTTAAAAAGCCAAAGCATATTCCCGGTGATGTTTTCGCGGGTGTGGTCGAGGAGCCGGGCAAGAGTGCGTTCAAGATAGGCGATAAGGTGTACGGGAGCAGCGGCACAAATTTCGGAACAAACGCCGAGCTGATTACACTGAGCGGGGAGGAAGCGGTGGCGCTAATGCCTGCCAATACCACGTTTGAGGAAGCTGCCGCTGTCAGCGAAGGCTCACTCACAGCGCTGCCGTTTTTGAGAGACCATGCCAAGCTCCAAAAGGGACAAAAAATCCTCATCAATGGTGCGTCGGGCGGTGTCGGTGTGTATGCGGTGCAGCTTGCCAAATTTCTCGGCGCTCACGTGAGCGCCGTATGCGGCACATCGAATGTGGAATTCATGAAAACACTTGGTGCCGACTGTGTGATAGACTATACCAAAGAGGATTTTACACAGACGCGTGAGCAATACAATGTGATATTTGACGCGGTCGGAAAAAGCACGTTTAAACAGTGCAAAAACGTGCTGGCCTCAGACGGGATTTATCTGACCACCGTACCCACAGCGGGTGTCATGCTGTCGATGCTGATCACATCCAAAACAAAAAACAAACGAGCGGTGTTTGCGGCCACCGGCCTTCGCAAGCCCGCTGATAAGAAGAAGGACTTGGAACTCTTAAGCAAGCTGGTAGAGCAGGGAAAGCTCAAAGCCATGATCAGTCAAAGCTTTTCGCTGGAGCAAATGGCGCAAGCGCATAAGTATGTGGAGACAGGTCATAAAAGAGGAAGCGCGGCTGTCTGCGTCGGAACAGCGGATGCGATAAACAGGGAGGAGGCGATATGAAGACTGTTGCATATCACATGTATGGGCCGCCCAATGTTTTAACGGTCGAGAATATCCAAAAGCCAAATCCTAAAGATGATGAGATTGTGAGTGCGCACGCTAACGTGGAACAAGGCCACAAAAAGGGCAATGTGGTGATCACGTTATAACGTATATAAGTATATAAAGACAGGCTGCATGCGCAGCCCGTACTTTTAAAACCTACATGTTTTTCTCGATCACGCCTTTGAGTATATCCATGCCCTTTTCAATCTGTTCGAACGATGCCATGGAGAAATTCAGCCGCATGGTGTTTTCATGGCCGCCCTCGGGGAAGAAATGAACGCCCGGCACATACGCGACGCCCGCATCCACACACTGTTTGAACATATCGACAGCGTTCATGTGCCGAGGCAGAGACGCCCATATAAAAAGCCCGCCGTCCGGCTTGGTATAGGTGATGCTTTCGGGCCATTCCTCCATTTTTTTGAGCATCGCGTCACGCTTGTCGCGGTATTGTGCGCAGATGCTTTCGATGTGAGGCTCGGCCTTGCCGGAGAGCATATACGCGTTGACGATTTCCTGGGAAAGGTTTGCCGTATGCAAATCCTCGCCCTGCTTGGCGATATTGTACTTTTGTATGATGCGAGGATCGGCAATCGTCGCGCCCACGCGAAGACCCGGCGATATGATCTTGGAAAAGCTCATCAGGTAAATCACGGTATTGTCTTCATCGAAGCTTTTGATGGGCGGAACCGGCTGGCCTGAATACCGAAGGTCGCAGTAGGGGTCGTCCTCAAGAATCAATACACCGTGCTCCTTACACAGCGCAATCATCTGCTTGCGCCGCTCAAGCGATATTGTACGGCCCGTGGGGTTTTGGAACGTGGGTATCGTGTATACGAACTTGGGGCGGTAGGCTTTCAGCTTTTGTTCCAGATCCGAAAGCATCATACCTTGATCGTCCATCTCAACGCCCTTTACGTCTGCTTCATACGTCAAAAACGTTTGCAGCGCGCCGATGAATGTCGGCGATTCCGCGAGTATCACATCGCCCGGGTTCACAAGCGTTTTGGCCGCAAGACCGATGCCCTGTGTCGCGCCGGAGGTAATGATGATCTCTTCGGGATTCACGCTGATGCCGCGCGATTTCATCATGTCAATAACCGTATTTTTCAGGCTGCCGATGCCGGGTGTGCCGCCGTACTGCAGTATCGAGCTGCCGTTTTCACAAAGAAGCCGGGAGGAAATCTCAGCGATGTCCTCCTTGGGGAAGCTTTCGGGCGAAGGGTTGCCGCCCGCAAATGAGATCATGCCGGGCTGTGCAAGCAGCGCGAATATCGCGCGGATGGCGCTGCCGGTGACGTTGTCGAGTCTTTTTGCAAATTCCATAGAATAATCCTTTCTTTATGTATCAATTCTTACGGTTTATAGCCGCATATTTAGTCTTTTTCTCCCGCCCGCGCGAACGTGAGCACAGTGACGCTTCTTGCTCCGGCAGTTTGAAGCATATTCGCGCATTCGGCGACCGTCGCGCCGGTGGTCAGCACATCGTCGATGAGCAGCACGCGGCCTGGAACAGTCTGCACCGCTTCGAAAGCGCCGCGCATGTTTGCGTTACGCTCAGTCGCATTGAGTTTCGTCTGAGACGGCGTGTTGCGCACGCGTTTTATTGCTGTCAGGCAAGGCTTGCCGGTCAGCTCGGCAATGCGTTTTGCGAGCAGCTGTGCCTGGTCGAAGCCGCGCTTGCGCCGCTTCTTGCTGTGCAGCGGCACATGGCAGATACAGTCGAATTGGAGGTGCGCATCCGCCGATGCATGCAGCATGGCCTGCGCCATAAATGCGCTGAGCCAGCGGCTTCCGCCGTATTTGTAGCTTTGTACGATGCTTACGGCAGGGCCGCTGTAACGGTATGGCGAATATGCATCAAGACCAGCCGCATTCGTCTGCCCCGTACGAAGCGCGTCCATTTCTGCCGCGCACGCCGGGCAAAGATAAGCAGACACGTCTTTTTCGGTGCCGCAGACGACGCATCGCGGTATATACGGAAATAGGGTCTCCCACAGCGTCACAAAGAACCGCATCACAACGCCCCCAAAACCTCAATGAAGTCTTTGATCTCGTAATCAAGCGTGGTGTAACGCCCGCGAATGCGGTTGTTTTGAACCATGTATTCCACGGTGCTCTTCTGTCCGATGATGATGACCTTTTCCATCGCCCGTGTGAGCGCGGTATATAATAGGTTGCGAGACAGGAAACGCCCGCCCCCCGCCATAAGAGGCATGATCACCACGGGAAACTCGCTGCCCTGCGATTTATGCACGGTGACCGCGTAGGCGTGCTCGATCTGCTCCAGCTCAGGGAACGCGTAAACCGCGTCACGGTTACCGTCAAAGCGAATGGTCGCTTCCTTTATGTCGTTATCAATGCGCAAGATACGCCCCAAGTCCCCGTTGAAAACGCCGAGACCCTTGTGGTGGAACTTCGCCTCATCCGCATAGAACCATTCCATCTCGTAGTTGTTCTTGGTCTGCATCACCTTGTCGCCCGTGCGGAATAGCGTGTCGCCCACCTGCACCTCAGGACGTGAGGCCAGCCGCGGGTTTAACAGCTCGCGCAGCTCCATGTTGATGTTGTATACACCGAGTATGCCCTTCTTGACGGGACATAGTATCTGCGTCTGCTCCAAAACGTCATATTTCTCGGGCAATTCTCCTTCGCTCAGCATCTTTTTAAGCCGCGTGATCACGTCGTCCGGCTCGCTTTCAGGGATAAACAGAAAATCACCGGTGAGGTAAAACTCCGGGTTTTCGCCTCGGTTCACACGGTGCGCGTTCTCCACGATGCTGCCGCCTTCTCTCTGGCGGTAAAAACGCGTAAGCTGGGTGACGGGGAAAGCGCCGCTTTGGATAATATCGCGCAGCACGTTGCCGGGGCCCACCGAAGGAAGCTGGTCTGCGTCGCCCACAATGATGATCCGCGTACCGTCGGAGAGCGCGCGCAGCAGCGCCCGCATAAGGAATATATCGATCATTGACGCTTCGTCCACGATGACCGCTTCGGCTTCGAGCGGATTGTCCTCGTTGCGGATAAAGCGCGCCGCGTTGTCGTAATCCTCATCCATGCCCGCGCCGTATTCGAGCAGGCGGTGGATGGTCTTGGCCTCGCGCCCGGTAGACTGCTCGATGCGCTTGGCGGCGCGCCCTGTGGGCGCGCAAAGCACGGTGGTGATGCCACACTGTTCAAATATTGAAATAATCGCTTTGGTGATCGTCGTTTTGCCGGTGCCCGGCCCGCCCGTGATGACCACAACCTGGCTGGACAGCGCCATAAGCACCGCGCGCTCCTGCTCCTCCGAAAGCGCCACATCACCGATGTAGCGCATATAAGACTGCGTGGCGTCATTTATCGGGATGCGCGGCTGGCATCGTGATAGCAGGTAAAGCCGTCTCGCGACATCTCCTTCGGTGACATAAGCAGCCATATGGAAAACGGCAGGCGTGTTGTTGATGAATTTTTGCGCAATATCTTCGGCCAGCGTAAGCGCGCTGATTCGGGAGTCGATCAGCGTTTCCTCTACGCCGAGCATCTTGGCCGCATGTCGTCTTAACTCCTGACGCGGCAGACACGTATGCCCCTCGTTCATCGCGGAGAGCAGCTCGTGCTTGATCCCCATGTCAATACGGTATTCCGATGTTTTGTCGATACCGATGGTGCCCGCAATCTTGTCGGCTCGCTCAAAACCGATACCCGAAATATCATCGATCATGCGGTACGGGTTTTCCTGTATCAGCATGGGCGCGGCAGCACCGTAGCGCTCGAATGCGCGAAAAGCCTGCTTAACGGACAGCCCCAGGTTTTGCAGGTCGATGATCACCTGCTTGACGCCTATGTGATCTGCGAAGCTGACAGATATCGTCAGCGCGAGCTTTTTACTCACGCCTTTTACCTCGGCCAGCAGCTCCGGGCTGTTCTCGATGATTTCAAACGTGTTCTCGCCGAAAGCGTCCACGATGCGGCCGGCAAGCGCGTCGCCCACACCCTTTATCAGGCCGCTCGCCAAAAACATACGTATGGATTCAGCCGTGTTGGGAAGCCGCGTTTCTACCGACTTGACGGAAAACTGACGGCCATAAAGCCGATGCTCCGTCCATGCGCCGAAAAGCCGCACAAACTCACCCTCGTGGATGTGCGGCAGGCAGCCCACCGCTGTGGTTAAGTCGCCGCCAAAATCCAGCGACATCACCGTCCAGCCGTTCTCGTCATTTCTGAAATTGATTTCGAGCACGGTGCCCTCAATACTCGTCATAAGCCCTCAAAAGCATGTACATTTTTGTCATTATATCATAAAGGCTCATAAGTTGTATGCCTTTTTGAAA
Source organism: Bacillota bacterium (assembly GCA_023391105.1). Classification (GTDB taxonomy): domain Bacteria; phylum Bacillota; class Clostridia; order Christensenellales; family SZUA-584; genus SZUA-584. The sequence continues at coordinate 34,025 of JAEWBO010000022.1, read as the reverse complement.
GCGGCTTGGATACCCATCATTGCTGCGGTTTTGAGTGAAAATAGATTTGGGTCCCTGCCGTAAAAATAGTTTGACAATCAAACTGTGTATATGGGATAATGACGTAAATTTATACTCATCAGGAGCATTTCATGCTGCATCTGCAATTTGCAAAATATGAAGACCTTATTAGCCGAATTATTATATTATTCGTGCTATTACTATGGTCAAGTTTTGCAGTAAGAATGTGCCCAGTGCAGCCTTAAAAGTCCGAAACGGATAGAAGGCCCTTACTGCAAACAGTAAGGGCTTTTACTATATTAAGGAGGATTCTATGAAAGTATCAAAAAGAACCGGACCCATCGTGGCATCCATTGCGATACAGCTTTGCCTTGGTATCGCATATATATGGAGTGTTTTTCAGACAGGTATCGCAAACAGCATATTTAATGGGGACAATGCGGCTGCCAGTCTGACCTTTTCACTGCTGCTGGCCACTCTTACCGTAGGCAGCGTCATCGGCGGCAAGCTCGCCGCGAAATTTTCTACCAGAACCATTGTCATCATCGGTGGTGTCATCTTAAGCGCCGGGTTTATGCTAGCGTCCTTTGCAAACGCCAGCATTCCGTGGCTGCTGTGGGTGGGGTATGGCGTGATGGGCGGTACCGGAATGGGCTTCACTTATTCCACAACCATAGCCTGTGCCCAAAAATGGTTTCCTGAGAAAAAGGGCTTTGTCACCGGTTTGATTGTCGCTGCATTGGGGTTTGGCGGCGTGGTTTTCACGCCGATTATTGAGCAATTGATTGCGCTTTTTGGCGGCCCGCAGGTGGGCGAGCCCCAAACCTTCATGGTGCTCAGCGGTATTTTTCTTGTTGTTTGCACAGTGGGCGGGCTCTTTCTTAAAAATCCTCCTGAGATACAATCTCAGGCTGTTTCGTCAGCTCCGGACAACAGCTTAAGCCCCTCGCAAGTGCTTAAAGACCCGAGGTTCTATATCATTACCCTCTCCCTGATGCTGGCCTGCATGGGGGGGCTCATGATGATCGGCTTTGCAAAGCCCATTGCCGTTGCAAGGGGTCTCGGCGAAACCGCTACCATCGGTGTTCTTGTCATATCAATGTGCAACTCACTTGGTCGCCTGACATGGGGCATGATTTCTGATAAGCTTGGCCGAAAAAGAACAATTATCATTTTGCTTTTGGGCTCCGGAATCCTTTCCGCCCTTGTCAGCAGCGTCAGCGGATATTTCATCTATGTTCTGATCGGGTTTATCGGATTCTTCTATGGCGGTTTCTTGAGCAACTTTCCGTCGCTCACCGCAGACCTTTTTGGCCCCAAGCATATGGCGACCAACTATGGCATGGTGCTTTTGGGATTTGGCGTAGGAGCAGTGGCCTCCTCGTACATCGCCGGATATTATAAAAACGTCGCGGCGCAGGATATCTCCCTTATGTCTCCCGCATTTTTCATAGCGGCGGGCTGTGCCTGTGTGGCAATTTTGCTCATGCTATTGTTGAAGAAAAAGCCGATCAAGGAATAAAAGCAATCACGAACAGCCGGGGCAGCGCCCCGGCTTGTTTCTTTACTATGTGTTTAATAGGTGTGAATAAACCATAGAGCATGCTTAACAGCTGATGACTTACATGTCTGCTTGCATTACAATAAAATAATGGTAAAATATTAATACAATAAATTATTTTGAGAGAGTCATGCTTTATGGTTGAATACAAAAACAAAGAATACCACTGCCCGTTGGAAATGACGATTGACATTATCGGCGGGAAATGGAAAGTGCTGCTGCTATGGCATTTAAGCGAGGGGGAACACCGCTATAATGAATTACAAAGGCTTTTTCCTCAAATCACGCCAAAAATGTTGCGCCAGCAGCTAAAGGCCATGGAAGAAAAAGGGCTGGTCATACGCACGGTCTATGCCCAGGTTCCGCCAAGAGTCGAATATTCCCTCACGGATTTTGGTAAGTCTTTGACACCTATTTTGTATAAAATGAATGAATGGGGTCAAGGATTAATAGACAAAGCCGATCATACTACAACAGCAAAATAAGGTATAAAACTCTGTTGAATTAACAACATGAATTTATAAAACAACTTACTTTTCAGTGCCTATCTTTCTGATTTGCCTCTGGTATACAAAAAAGTGCGTACTTGTGTTTCTGTGTTTTTTGTATATATTAAGCATAAGTTTAAAATTCAATTTAGGAGAATTGTGATGAGCTTCAATCAGTTGGCGTTGGAAAGGTATTCGGTTAGAAAGTTCAGCAGCAAAACCGTGGAAAGAGAAAAGATTGATCTTATTCTCAAAACAGCCCAGGCATCACCGACTGCGTGTAACTTTCAACCGCAAAGAATACTGGTTATTGAAAGTGAACAGGCAATTGACGATCTAAAAGCATGTACGGCATATCATTTTGACGCGCCTTTGGCTTTTCTTATCTGTTACGATCGAACAATCGCTTGGAACCGCGAATATGACGATAATAACAGCGGAGAAGTCGATGCCAGCATTGTCACCACACACATGATGCTTCAAGCGGCGGAGCTTGGGCTCGGCACGACTTGGGTTGGATATTTCGATCCAATAAAGATAAGTGAAAGGTTCAATCTTCCCGAGAACTATATCCCTGTTGCGCTGCTTCCCACCGGTTATCCGGCTGATGACTCATCACCGAAACCGGCACACTATAAACGATACCCTCTTGAACAAACTGTCTATTATAATCATTTTTAAATAAACTTGCTGATAATAAGGTGCGCTCGATTTTAGTGTACCGCAGAGCGGCGAAGCATTCATTCACGCTTATAATTGCTTCGCTGCTCGCAGGCAGACCCACACTGTCGCCGTACGCTAAATGAAAATTTCTCCTGCCGCAAAGAACGAAACATCGCCGCTAATAAAGACTTGGCCGGATGCATTGGCCATCCACGCTTTAATCACGGATGGCCGATCCACAAATCTCCCCTGATGAATACTCACAACTTCCTCAGAGCTTGCTATCCCGTGCTTTACAAGATAGGCGCACAGCGGTCCAGCCGCGCTGCCCGTTGCGACATCCTCTGTCGTGCCATTGTTGTCCCATGTGCGGCATTCCAACGAATCAGTATCAAACACATAGACAAACTTGGCACCAAAGCGGCAAAGAAATGCCTCGAATTCGCTGATGTTGATTTTCGCGCGGTCTATGCCGTGCCTTAGCGGTACCAGCAGATAATCAAGCCCTGTGGAGACAACCTCAATCGGCAGCACATCATGAATATCTGATGCTTGCAGTCCCAGTGCTTGTGCGACTTCACCATAATGACTTTTGCGGACGCTTCCGGCAAAGGTCGGGGCTCCCTGATTCATTGTGACGTTATACCTGTTATCTTTTATTTCGGACGATACAAAGACATTGCGTCCCGAAAGATCGAAAATAATTTCAGCTTTTTCAGAACAATAATAAATGCGGTGCAGCACAGCGCCTGCCCCGAGTATGGGATGCCCCGCAAATGTGAGTTCTTCATCCATCGTGAAGATACGCACCGGATAAGCGCCAGCCGCATTTTTCTCATAGATAAATATCGTCTCAAACTGGCGAAGTTCCTGTGTGATTTTGAGCATCTCGTCACTGTCAAGAAGTCTGTCCGGAAAAACGACCGTGAGCCCGTTGCCGCTTAAAGGCTTTTCAGAAAAAACATCAACGTGATAATATTTCATTGTTTGTTATCCTAACTTCTTAATCTTTTTTCGATATAAAAATGTTGAGTTTGGTTTTCTCTTCATGTGTATGAAGCTGTATTGCCACATTTTTATAGACCGCAGTATAAGAAAAGCAGCATGTGGGTCATGCCGCTTTTGCCATGTGCATATCTCATCTGAGCTTATCGACCAAGTCCAGCCGCTCCCACGGCAGGTCAAGATCAATCCGTCCGAAATGGCCATATGACGCCGTTTGCCTGTATATCGGCGCGCGCAGATTAAGCCGCTCGATGATGGCCGCTGGTCGCAGATCGATGGCGTGATGAATGAGAGCGGCGAGCTTGTCGTCGTCCGTCACTCCTGTGCCAAACGTGTCCACGTATATGGACACGGGCTCTGCGACGCCGATGGCGTAAGCCACCTCGATCTCGCAACGCTCCGCAAGACCTGCGGCGACCACATTCTTGGCAATGTGGCGCGTGGCATACGCCGCGCTTCTGTCCACCTTAGACGGGTCTTTGCCCGAAAATGCGCCCCCGCCGTGACGCGCATATCCGCCGTAAGTGTCCACGATGATTTTGCGGCCGGTGAGCCCTGAATCGCCTGCGGGCCCGCCGATTACGAAACGGCCTGTCGGGTTCACATAATATTTCGTATCCTTATCCAGCAGTTCAGACGGAATGACGGCGTTGATGACATGCTTAATGATATCCGTTCTGATTTGCTCCTGCGAAACATCGTCCGCATGCTGAGTGGACACCACGATGGCATCCACGCGCACCGGCGTATTGCCCTCGTATTCCACCGTCACCTGCGATTTACCGTCCGGTCTCAGGTATGCGAGTGTGCCATCCTTACGGACAGCGGCCAGCTGGCGCGTCAGCCGGTGCGCAAGCGTGATGGGCAGCGGCATGAGCTCCTCTGTTTCACGGCAGGCAAACCCGAACATCATGCCCTGATCACCTGCGCCCTGATCCGCCCTGTTAACGCCCATGGCGATATCGGGCGACTGCTCGTCAATGCTGAGTATCACGCCGCAGGTGTTGCCGTCGAAGCCAAACTTGGCGCGCGTAAAACCGATATCGATTATGGTGCCGCGCACGATCTTGGGGATGTCCACGTAGCAATCTGTCGTGATTTCACCCATCACAAGCACGAGACCGGTGTTCACCGCCGTTTCACACGCCACATGGGCGTTTGGATCCTCGGCCAATATCGCGTCGAGCACGCTGTCGCTGATCTGGTCGCATAGTTTGTCCGGATGTCCTTCTGTGACCGATTCTGATGTGAATAATCTTCTCATTTTCCACTCCTGATTTACTTATTAAATAAAAAACCCCGCATTAGCGAGGCTGGAAAATATCTTTTCTCACCTCATCTGTCGGGAATTGGCACCTTGACTAATCGTCCGGTTGCCGGGTTTCACAGGGCCCGTCCCTCCACCACTCTTGATAAGGGTTTCTTATTTTAGCATTAATCATACCATATTGATGATAATGTTGTAAACTATTTTCAGCAAACTCGTTACTTTTTGTTAAGTCGCAAAGCCCCAGATGAGCCAGACCAAAACGCCGGCGATGCAGTTGCCCACAAATATTATGGGCAGCGCATGCTGCAGGCGGATGTCAAACAGACCGGCGATCATTGAGCCTGTCCACACGCCCGTGGTGGGCAGCGGTATCGCGACAAATATGAATAGGAACCATGCGCGGTATTTTTCAACCTTGCCGCCGCGCCGAAGCAGCCGCTCATGCTGCCAGTTCCCAAAGCGGCTGAAAAGCTTGACTTTACTGTTCATTAACCAATTGAGAACACGCCGCGTTAGCAGGATAATCAGCGGCGAAAATATCATAGAGCCGAACACGGCCACGATAAAACACTCTAATTCGGGAATCCCTAAGCTAATGCCGAGGGGGATAGCGCCTTTCAGCTCAATAATGGGGACAGAAGATAACCCAAAAACTGCCAGATAACTCCAAAATGTAACCAAACAAACTTCCGCCTTTCTCTTATGTATATATTGCCATTCTATATGAACGCTATTGTGTTGGCAACTAAGAAACTGCTATAATACGAATATTCTTTCAGGCAGGTAGATGATGAAACACGTTTTGGGGTATCTGCGGCGCGCGGATGAAGACCACGGCATGATCAGGCAGGGCGATACGGTGGCGGTTGGTGTGTCGGGCGGCAAGGATTCTATGGCACTGCTTTATGCGCTGCATCTGTATAAAAACTTCTCTCGCGTTAATTATCATGTTCGCGCGTTTACCGTGGATCTTGGGTTTGAGGGCTTTGCCACCCATGTGATCGCAGATTATTGCGCTTCACTTGGTATTCCTTATACGGTTGTGAAAACGGACATTGCGAGAATTGTGTTTGATGTGCGCAAAGAGAGCAATCCGTGCGCGCTGTGTGCGCGAATGAGAAAGGGCGAACTATTTAACGCCTTAAAAACTGAGGGGCTTCGTGTTTGTGCGTTTGCGCATCACAGGGAAGACTGTCTGGAATCGCTGCTGCTAAGCATGCTATATGAAGGCCGTATGCGCACATTTAAACCTGTCACCGAGCTTGACAGAAAAGGCGTCACGCTGCTGCGTCCGTTTATATATCTGCCTGAGAAGGAGATCATATCGGCCGTGCGCCGTCACAATATTCCCGTTGCCAAAAATCCGTGTCCCGCATCGGGTAGCACCAAACGGGAAGAAACAAAAGGGCTGCTTAAGCTTATCTGCCAAAGCAACCCGAACGCGCGTGAAATGATAATGACCGCACTTAGAAACGTGTCACAGTACTCGTTATTTGACTGAGGGCAGCACAAGCTGCACGGTGGGCTGCTCCGCTGATTCCTCATAGCCGTTGTCGACAACCTCAAACACGAGCCCAACGCGTATATACGCGTTATCCACCCGTTCAAAGGAAAGACACTTTAAATCGTAGGTGTTATCCGCAAGGATCGCCTGTGTGCCGCCGAAGAAATAGTCTTCCGCTGCGTCGAGATCAAGGTTCGTGCCCTCAGCAGGCTTTAAGTAAATCACCAGCAGCGTATTTCCATCGGCTGCAACCGTATCGTCGATGCTTTTCATGAACTCCTGTGTATATTCGAACGAGCCGATATCTGTCACAATCGGGTCGGCCTTGGCACAGGCGGTCACGAGAAGAATCAGGCAAACCATCAATATTAACAAATTGTACTTTTTGTATGCTCTCATATATGATATCCTTTAACTGTTTTTGCGCAGCACCAGAACAAAGACGGGTACACACTTTCCTGTCAATTATATATCAGTAAAGTGATGCGCGCAAGGTTTTTAGACTTTTGAATTGTTATTTTTACCTGTATATGCAATAATTTCGACATGGACATGACCAAGCAGCAGCTTATAAAGTTCGCAATGGAGCAGGGTTTTGACGATATCCGGTTTGCCGCTGCGAACGATATGACAGAAAAAAATAATTTGCAGCAGCCTCATGCGCTGCTTGGCAGCGCGACGTGTATTGTTGTGCTTTTTGCGGCTTACCGCCCTGCGGCTCCGCCGCCGCAAGGGCATATGGCGCTTTCGGCATATTACATCGCATCGCACGCATCATATCACGCGGCGCGTACCGTGGCAGAATATTTAAAGCAGAATGGGGCAAATGCGCTGCATACGACGGCAATTGATGCCAAGCAGGTAGCGCTTCGAACGGGCGGCTTTATGGGAGATAACGGGTTTTACTATCACCCCTGCCTTGGCTCTTTTGTGTGCATACAAACGGTGCTGACCAACTTATGCGAACCGTGCGATTATGAAAAGGGAGATTCGCACTGCCTGCACTGCGGCGCGTGCACGGTGGCATGCCCGTCTAACGCGGCGGGAGACCTGCAAAACTGCCTGCGCTATCATATAAACGGCACTGTTCCCGAACTGCTGCGTGGCGACGTGTATCAACTTATTGGTTGTGAGAAATGCCAGAGCGCATGCCCGCTGAACGACGATGCCCAAAGTAAGCCTGTTCATTTCGCGCTTGAAGAGCTGCTAAGCGGTGCTGCAACCACAGAAGTGCGCAATATCGCAGGGCCGAATATGGCGCGCCGCGGTCGGCTGATTTCCCAAGGGGCGCTGTATGCCGCGGCCACGGGACAAACGCAGCTGCGGGAAAAGCTTAAGCAGCTTGCACAGAACGAAGCGGAGCCTATTCGCACGCATGCGCTTTGGGCCATAGACAAACTGAGCGGAGAAGACAAATGATTCGACTGAAAGCCTATGCAAAATTGAATCTTTCGCTGGATATTCGAGGTAAACGCCCCGACGGCTATCATGAGCTTGATGGTATTATGCAGAGCATATCTCTTCATGATACGGTGACAATAGAAAAAGCAGACGACATTTGTGTTGAGATGGATGACGGCCATGTGGATATGCAGCGCAACACAGCTTACCTCGCGGCTCGGGCGTTTGCGCAGCAGACGGGGATTAGCGGCGCACGTATTTATATTCAAAAGCGCATACCCTCTGAGGCGGGGCTGGGCGGTGCGAGCGCGGACGCGGCTGCTGTGCTCACAGGCCTCAATGTGCTGTATGGTGCGGGACTAAACACAAATCAGCTAGCCGCCCTTGGCTTGAGTGTTGGTGCAGATGTGCCTTTCGCGCTGACTGGCGGCACGGCACGTGCCATGGGTGTTGGTGAGAAACTAAAACAGATCGAGACTGCAAAGCCATTGCATTTTGTGATCGTCAAGCCGAACGCGGGCGTGTCGACCGCAGAAGCGTTTCGGCGATATAAAAAATCAGCACCACTGCATATTGATACCGTGGAATATGCGCTCGCCAAGGGCGATATCGAGCTTTATCTGCGATACGCGGGTAACGCGCTGGGCATGGCGGCTCTTGGGATTGCCCCGGAAATTATGAAGGCCGCAAACGCACTGATGGCGGCGGGCGCGAAGCGCGCGCTCATGAGCGGCTCGGGCAGCAGCATGTTCGCTCCTTTTGCCACACAGCAGCAAGCACAGGATGCCGCTGAGCGCATCAAAGGAGAATTTGCTTACTGCGGTGCGGTCAGCGCGGTGAACAAAGGCATCGAAATTGAAGATCAGGAGACGAAATAATGACGCTTTTTAAGAATACTCTCGCTGAAAGGCTAAGCAGCCTTGGGATTGAATATAACGAAACGGTGCTGGAACAGTGCGCCGCTTATTATGAGCGCGTGGTGGAAGCGAATAAACGTCATAACTTAACCCGCATTACGGACGAAGCACAGGCGGCGGAGCAGCATTTTGCGGGCGCGATGGCGCTATGCAGTGCGGCTGAGCTCACACAAGGCTGCCGATTGATGGACATCGGTACGGGCGCGGGCTTCCCGGGTGTGCCGCTTAAGCTGCTTCGATCTGACATCGACCTTTGTCTGCTGGACGCATCGGGTAAGAAGACGGATTTCATTAAGCAGGCGCTTGCGGACATGAATGTGCACGCCACGGTGATATGCGGACGCGTTGAAGAGCTCGCGCGAGGGAGTATGCGCGAAAGCTTTGATGTCGTCGTATCGCGCGCGGTGGCGCCGCTGCCCATGCTGCTAGAGCTTTCGGTGCCGTTGCTCAGATCCGGCGGCATATTGGCGGCATGGAAGGGCGAGACATTTGAGCAGGAGATAAGCGAAGCCGCATCCGCGATGGAAACGCTCGGATGCGCTGATGCGGGCCGCTATGCCGTGGGTCGCGGCGCGATTCTGCTGATACAAAAACAAAAACCCACGCCAAAGCTGTATCCGCGCAGGTTTTCAAAAATCAAAAGCAGTCCGCTGTAGTGTTATTTCTTCAAATCAATCTTGTATGTTCTGTATGTGCGGTAATGACGGCCACCCACTCGTTCCACGCTGCGGCGGGAAGCCACGTTGGTTTCGTCAATGCAGGACGCTTCGATATATTTGAGCCGTGTTTCCTGCCAATCCTTATAGGCTTCGTAGTACATCGCGTAATTAACGCCCATGTTGTGGTACTCTCTGTCTACCATCTGAACGATGGCTCTTGCGCCCGTGATTTTGCGTTTATAGTAAAGGTACTTCGCCCAGCCTATCGGCAGTATCTTTCCCTTCATGCGCTTTAAGACCTGGTTGTAATCCGGCAGCGCCACCATGAAACCGATGGGCCTATCGCCCTTGCGCGCAATATAGCAGTAGTGACCGTCATAAAATTGTACAAGGCTCTTGAACTCGTCGATCACAGCATCGAGTGACGGTGTCACAAGATAGTCCCACTCCTCGGGCACGCTGTTGTCAAGAATCTGCTTAATATCCTTGGCTTCGTTTACGATGTCTTTCACGTTGAGCTTTTCAACGCGGAAGCCGCCTTTTTTCTTGGCGTATTCAACCGCTTTCGTATGCCGCATGATATCAAAATCTTCAGGGTTGAACAAATACGCGAAGTGATCGTCATTCTTGGTAAAGCCGTACTTTTCAATGAGCTGCGGATAATAATCCTTGGTGTGCGCGTTTAATAGCACCGGCGGCCCATCGTCTCCCATGACAACAAAGCCTTTTCTGTCGTCCCCGTTAGACGGCGACAAAGGCCCGATCACGCGCTCCATGCCTTTTTCGTTGAGCCAATCCAATGAAGCGTCCAGCAGCGCCTTGCATGCGGCAAGATCGTCGATGCATTCAAACATCGAGAAAAACCCCTGCTTGAATCCCCTCACACGGTTTAGCTCTTCATCAATACCGACAAGCACACGGCCCACCGGCTTCTTATCCTTATAAACCATAAAGAAAGCCTGATCGCCGTTTTCGAAAAGCGGGTTTCCTTTGCCTTTGAGTACCTTCTTCGTGTCAGACTTAAGCGGTGCGACCCAATTGCTATCGTTCTTGTATAACTTAAACTCAAGATTGATGAACTTTTTTATATACCGCGACTTTTTCTCAAGTCTCTTTATCTCGTACATATGTTGTCATCTCCCCAACCATACAAAATATATGTCATCATTAATATACATCAGCTTATTCTTTGACGACAATTACGAAAATATTAACATTTGGCCATTGGGGCTGAAAATGCAAGAATAAATTAGATTAGCTAACAATTTCACACCAAAATAAAGACTTTTAAGACAGTTTTGCCATATGATAACGCAGACTTAACGAATGCGGCAAGGTGTCTTGTATGAAAATGAAGAATCTATATTTATGTCATTACTGCTCGTCAAGGTGAAAACGCCGGATACACGGCTCAATAAAAACGCTGCGATCCGCCAAGATACAGCTATCAATCTATAATTTTTTCATTTGGGACTTTCCTCTAAGCAAAAGGCCCGGTATGCGTGTGCATACCGGGCTTTTGCGTATTGCGTTGAGATCAAACAATCAATACCCTAAATCTCTGTCAATCACGCTGCCATCAATAGCATTGATTGTGACTGCGCCACTTGCCTGCGGATAACTGGATACCATACATGTAGAATTGCCCTCCTCATCTACATAATCGTCATCTTCCCACGCATAAGGCTCTTCTCCAATCCTCTCCCAATAATCATCGGTGTGTTCAAAGTCGGTGAAAAAGTTCCATACGGGTATGTAATAATAATCGTCACTGTCTGCCTTGGCAACACGCATGAGCCCCAGCTCCACTTTCGTGATCTTCGCGGTACAGCCCGGGTCACTCATATCCTTACCTTCGTTGCTTTTTGCTTCAATCGCATTGTATGCCCATCGTTGACCAATTTGTGCTGCTGCGCGTTGCGAAATCTCATTGAACGGCAGCAACGTCACATCGGGGTTGTCGATTGATTTAATCGTCATCGGGGTTTCCCAATTAAAACTCACCATTCCCATATCATCCATCACGATGACCATTTTTTCATACGGTACCGGCTCACTAACTATGGTTTCCATATCCGACCCGACATCCGTTGACTCATACGCCGTCGGGCATCCGTTGATCTCACGCATGAACACGCACGCCCAGCCCCAATTACGAGACATATCTTCTTGTTTACCGCCGCCTGCTGGCACAACATAACAGAGCTTAAGCTCGTCCGTCAGCTGCTTCGCAATTTCGCTGGCCTGATCTGCCGCCTGCTCTTTTGTGAGAGATATTCCATATGGCTTGTCAATATATGTTCCGTAAAACCCAGCCGGTCTTGAGCCAAAATTTGCACGAACGGTGCGCACGCTTTTGCCGAAAATGTTGCCTGCGTATAAGTAAAATGGTTGTCCATCAATCATTGTTGTACCTTCAAATCTAACGCCAGTAGTGCCCTCGTAAAACTCCTCTTCACTCATTTCAAACTCTGTAAGAATTTTTATCAGCTCGCTCTCATACGGTGCATCAATATACATTTGCTCATGGGCTTCTAGATTATCTTTTGCTTTTTCCACCCTAAAGGAATCGTCCGAATTCGCAATTTCTTCTCTATCTTCAATTATCCACTGCTTGATTCTCTCTTTTGACGGCACGTTAACAATCTCCGTCCACTCTGATCCTTTAATCCCGAGAACCTCTGCAATTTTGTCTAGATCCTTCTGCGTAAACTCACTGAGCGATGCTGTCGCTGCCGGAAGCTGAGACACACCGGGCAGTTCTATATCCACATCCGCCGTAATGTTGAGCTTTTCAGCAAGCGCCGTTGTTTCAAAGTTCCAGTGTTTCGGCGCTCCCAGCTTCGTGTATAATGCATCGTTCGTCTGTGTTTGTGTTTCACTTGGCGAAGTAATGCTTGACGCGCTGGGCGTTGCTTGAATCAAGTCGCCTAAGCCGTCTCCCTTGCCAATCACAATAGGCTCCTCCGGCGTGGGCTGGCACGCTGTCGTGAAGCACGCCACTAATAACAGCAAAGCAAGCAATCCGGCCGCCATCCTTACGGCGGGCTTTGTGCGTTTCGTCATAAATATGCCCCTCACGCGTTTTTCCAGTGCCTTGCGGCCTTGGCTCACGCCCATGCCCAACGCATAGAGCGGTGTGGCTTCGCTGCCCATGTCGATCATCACGTGGATGTAGCGTGTGCGCTCGTCGCCCGTCATGCGTGCTGTGACAGCGGCGTCGCACGCCGTTTCCATGTCGGCTTGTATGTGGCGGAAAGCAAGCCACACAACGGGGTTAAACCAGTGCACACAGCGCAGCACCATGAGCAGCAGGCTCACAACGTGATCCCTGCGCTTAAAATGCGTGAGCTCGTGGCGGATGCCAAATTCGAGCGCTTGCGTATCGTCCTTTTCCAGGATGCTTTTGGGAAGCAGCAGCGTCGGCTTTAGCGACGCGGACAACGCAGGGGATACAAGCCAATCCTGAACGGAGACCTTTAGGTCGGTGCGGATACCCAAGTCCTTTTTTATCGCGCTCACCATGTCGTTCACGAAAGCGGGTGCGTCTGTGCCGCTGCGCTTCATTTTTCGGCTCAACCGTATCCTTTGGCTCGCAGTATACGTGAAAAAGCCCAGTGCACCGATCGCCCAAATCAGCACGATCATAGCTGACCAGTCTATAGGCTTTGATGTTGCTGTCGTATGGCTGGCATGCTTTGTGGTTGAATCGATTGTTTCGGCGGGTTGCGTGATTGCAGTGTGTTTTTCCGGAAGCTGTGACACGGGTGCCAAAACGGATGGTGTTTCTATGTGGCTCACGTCAGATGTCTCGTCAGAATACACCGTTTGTACGGTTTGCTGCTGCGGCACTGTGAACATATGAAAGCCGCTGTCAATCGTGACGGGAATCATAAGTCGCAGTATCAGCAGCGCCCAGACGGCATAGCCCATTGCGGCGGATATGCGGCGGTGGAACATCTTTTGAAAAAGCAGTATCGCCGTGAATAAGACCACCGAAAACACTGTCATTTCCAGTAACGTATTAAAAACAATTGTCACCTTCGCTCACCTTCTTTGTTGAAATCGTCTAGCAGCGCCTTTAGCTCCTCGCGGTCAGTCGCTGAGAGCTCGCTGTCGCGAATCATGTAGACCAGCAGGTCTTTGGCGGAGCGGCTGGAGAATTTATCGAGTATGTGGCGGCTCTCCTCCATGAAGCACTGCTCCTTTTTCACAAGCGGATAATAGAAATTATCCCTCCCGATGCGCTTATAGCCGATGAGCCCCTTGTCGCACATACGCTTGACATAGGTGACATATGTATTGTATTTCCATTCGAACGCACCGCCCATCGCCTCGATAATGCCGGACATCGTGAGCTCCGGTTTTTCCCAAAGTGCCTCCATCAGCGCCCATTCGGGCTTGGATAGTGATTTTCTCATCATACGCCCCTTACAACTCTATAACAGTAAATTACCATTTACAATTGTAGTGCGATAGGGTAAATTTGTCAATAAGTTTTTCTACTGCATAAAATATCGATTTGGTCTTGAAAATTGGGAGACAATGATTAGATCGAATTTATCAGTTTTTCCTGTAAAAAAATAAGGCAGCGGCTGACCTGGTCTTTGCCCCCACATCCGCCGGCTGGGCATTTTGCTCATAAGGCACGTTTGCCTCCCCACGACTTTGCCTCTCGGGATTGCTCCCGGCCGGACTGACTCCTAAACCGCGCCATGCTCACCGGACTTTGCCGGGTTACGTGGGTCGTTTCGCCCGCGACTGGCATCGACTTTCAACCACAGACCCGCCGCCTTATCTGCGATTATAAGGTGCAGATCCCGATAAGTCAAACAAAGCAGCATTTGTTGTTTTATGGCGAATGATATCTATTTGTGCTGAAGGTTCTAAGATTGATTTATTCAGCTGTCGTGTTATAATAAGAATAGCTCAAAAACTGGGCTGATATTTGTCCGAAAAATACGGACTTTCGCGTTTCAAGGAGGTGGTATGCGTGGACGCGGACCCTACATTAAGACACATACAATCCGGCGGCGTGCATACCGACAGGCAGGCATAGGTGCACCCCGCCACTAAGAAAGGCGGTGCTTGCCAATGATACAGTATAACAAGACAATAGGCGGCGTATTAAAAGAGCAGAACACGGGCGGCGACGGCGTCTGGATTCATCTTTTGAACCCCACGCGCGATGAGCTGGAGCAGGTGTGCGCGCAGTCCGGTGCGCAGATGGATTTGCTTCAGGCCGCGCTCGACGAAGAGGAAACGCCGCGTCTCGAAAGAGAGGACGATCAGGCGCTGATACTCGTTGATATTCCCGTTGTTGAGCCTGAGGGCACATCGTTCATGTACAACACGATACCGCTCGGTATCCTGCTGCTCGACAACATGGTGATTACGGTCTGTCTCGAAGAAACGACCATTATCGACGATTTTTTAGAGAGCCGTGTGCGCGGCTTCGATACGTGTAAAAAGACGCGGTTCATACTGCAACTGCTGTTTAAATCGAGCACAAAGTTTTTGCAGTATCTTAGGCAGATCGACAAGGCCACCACACAGGTGGAAAACGCGCTGCGTAAGAACATGCGAAACAGCGAGCTGATGGGCATGCTCAAGCTGGAAAAATCACTCGTGTTTTTCTCCACATCGCTTAAATCCAACGAGGCTGTGCTGGAAAAACTGTTAAAACCGGGCATGATCAAGCAATATCCTGAGGATACCGATCTGCTCGAAGACGTCATTATAGAGAACAAACAGGCGATGGAGATGTCCACGATATACCGGAGCATCTTAACGGGCACAATGAGCACGTTTGCGTCCATCATCTCCAACAGCCTGAACAACGTCATGAAGTTCCTGGCGGCCATCACGATCATCATCGCGGTGCCTACGCTGCTCGCGAGCCTGTGGGGCATGAATGTGCTTGTGCCTTTTGAAGGCACGTCGTTTGGCTTCTGGGTGGTCATCGGCGTCTCTTTGGTGGGCGCGGCGCTGACGGTTTATATACTCTGGCGCAAGAAGATGCTATAGCGAAAGGAATCACGGCATATGCCATTGCTCAAATACATCTGTGAAGATTGCAAACACATTTTTGAAGAGCTCACGACAGCGGATAAAAAGCCGGCTTGTCCTCATTGCGCATCCGGCAACACGGCACGATATTATCAGGGCAAGTGTTATTTCGGCGGCAGCGGCAAAGGCGGCGGTGGTTGCAGCGGAGGAAGCTGCAGCAGCTGCAAGGGCTGCGGCGGCTGATGCGGAGGCGGTATGCACGAGGGACACAGAGAGCGGCTCACTAACCGGTTTATCAATGAAGGGCTGGAGAGCTTTGAGGAGCATGAGATTCTCGAGTTTCTGCTCTTCTATGCGTTGCCGCGCGTGGATACCAACATGATTGCCCACCGGCTTATCAAAACCTTTGGCAGTCTTGCGGGCGTGCTCGAGGCGGATCCTAAGGACCTGTCTTCGGTGAGCGGGATCGGCTCCAAGGCGGCGGCATACCTTTGCATGTTTCCCGAGGCGTTTCGTGCGTATGAGCGCAGCAAGCTTGGAAAAAAACCGGTGCTTAGGTCTATCAAGGACGCGTGCGATTTCGCGCGGACGCTGCTGTTCGGCAAACCGTATGAGCAGTTTTATGTGATATGGCTGGGCACCCAGAACCGTGTGATTCACTATGAAAGGCTGTCTGAAGGCAGCGTGAGTGAATCGCCTGTGTATTTAAACCGGCTCGCAGCGACGGCGCTGCGGCACCATGCCGTAAAGGGCGTGATCGCACACAACCATCCGGGCGGCAAGGTGACGCCGTCCAAAGCAGATATTGAGACCACGCAGAGTATATTAAGAACACTCGCCTTGCTGGATATTGAGCTTGTCGATCATATTATCGTCAGTGAAAACGAAGCATTTAGCTTTCAGGCCGATTCTTTGATGGGCAAGCGCGACCTGCCGGGACGTGAGGCATACGCTGCGGAATACACTGGCGTGCAGCAGCTGAACCTGGCACTCAAGCAAGAATAAGATTGTATACGGAGGAAATCATGACACTGACGTTTACCGTACTCGAAAAGCCTGATCCGGAAATGATCAGCAACATTTTGGACATTGAACAGGAAGCGTTCGGTGACGGCGCACTCAACGAATACGTGGTGGTGCCGCTGCTGCGCTACGGCAAGATTTATGCCGCGGTAGACGAGGACGACGTGGCAGTCGCCTGTGCGTATTTCATGGCCGACATGAACAACGCAGGACGCGCGTATCTTATGAGCGTCGCGGTGCTGCCGGATTTTCGCGGTCAGAATGTGGGAACAGCGCTGCTCGAATACGCGCTCGCCAATATCAAGCAGTACGGTATTAGCAAGGTGGTGCTGACGGTGGATCCCGCTAACTTTACCGCGCTTTCCGTATATCGCGAAAAGCTCGGTTTTACCGTGGTGGACAGCGCCAAGGATGAATACGGCCAAGGTGAAGACCGGCTTGTGATGGCCAAAGATATTTAGGTCTTTTAACAAAAAATCAACGCTGCGTTAACACATTGTTCATAATCGTTCTTTATAATAGGCATTGTAAATAACGTGATCAATAAGGCAGCCAGCAATTTATATACATTTGAGAAAAGCGCAAGGTATCCAGTTTATGCGCTTTTTTCATTTGTGCTGCATTTTTATAGGATGCCCGCTTTCTCCGGATACTTACGCTTAATAATCTCCTACTCACTAAGTTGTTAGACATATTATGGACGGCGAGTCGCATTGGCTGCCCTTTGGCGATCAAATCTATGTCACGATTAACGCGATAGATGGCTGCCATATCAACCGCGATTGGGGTTATTAAGTGTGCCTTCCTGCGAATATATAAATGAAAAATGCCACCCGTTGAGGTGGTTGCAGAAAAAGGATACCTGTGTCATTCCGTTGGAGCGTAAGCGATCGACTACAAAGTGGACTGGAATCCCATGTTTAAGCGTTTTGCCATGGGGTGCTCACGTCGCTATGCTCCTCAGCATGACATGAGGAGGGGTTTATCGACAGTCTCAAACGCCGCTTCGTTTGAGGCGGCGTTGATATTTGGCTCAAGGGTTACTTGCGTACAAAAATGAAATAGATAACACACCAAATCAGAATGATTGAAGAAATAATAATCCAAAACCATGATAATATTTTAAGCAATTCACTAATGCCGCGATTTCTATTAATTATATCTTTGGATTGCATCTGCAATGCGATGCTTACCGGAATCAACCCCAGTGATATACACGCACCGCTGATTTGTACAAAATCTATTGGCAAGTTTTTTCCACTAGATAAATCTAAAAATATCTTGAGAAACAGGATGACAAAGCTAGGAACAGCTATTAATCCGCCGCAGATAAATAGGATTAACTTTGTTCTTTTTCTTCTTCCCATTTCCATAAAACCCTCTCAAAACGGGCTGGATTCGGTCTGGCCCGACAGTTCCGCGAAGCGTGTCTGGTCGCCGCGCCATCCCACGTTGACTTCGCCCGTGGGGCCGCTTCTCTGCTTGGCGATGATGATCTGCGAGACGTTGTCGGCTTCCTTGTTGTAATAGCTCTCGCGGTGCAGGAAGATAACCACGTCAGCATCCTGCTCAATACTGCCCGATTCACGAAGGTCGGAGAGCAAAGGACGTTTGGAATCGCGTTTTTCGCTGGCACGGCTTAATTGCGAGAGCAATATCACCGGCACGCCGACTTCCTTCGCCATAATTTTGAGGCTGCGCGTCATGCTCGATATTTCCTGCTGACGGTTTTCGCGGCGATCCTTGCCTGTCATGAGCTGCAGATAATCGATCACGACCATCCCCAGATCCTTTTCCTTCTTTAAACGCCGCGCCTTGGCGAGCATCTCCATGGCAGTGATGGTGGGTGAATCGTCGATATATATGGGCGCTTTGCCGAGCACATCCACGGCACTGGCCAATCTGTCATAGTCGTCATAGGTGAGACCGCCGATACGCGTCTTCTGGCTGTCCACCAGCGCTTCACTGCACATCATGCGCATGGCGAGCTGCTCGCGCGACATTTCCAGAGAAAAGATGGCGACCGGCACATCCAGCGCGACCGCGGCATGCTGCGCGATGTTGATAGCGAAGCTTGTTTTACCCATGCCGGGGCGTCCCGCCACGATGATGAGCTGAGATTTCTGCAAGCCGGAGAGCATTTTGTCGAGCTGCTTAAATCCGGTCGGTATGCCAATGATGCCTGTTTTGCTGTTCATGGATTCGCTGATAGAGGAATAGCCCTCGAGCAGCGCCTGCTTGATATGTGTCAATGAGTCGCGCTGTCGCTTGACGGCGATTTTGTATATCAAATCGCCTGCGCGGTTGACGATATCCGCCACCTCTTCGTCCGAACCTGTGGCGTCCTGTATGATTGTCTGCCCCGCGGATATGAGAGCGCGCAGTACGGACTTTTGCTCGACGATGTCGATATAGTAGCCCACATTGGAAGCGCTGGGTACGCTGCCCGCGAGATCGGCAATATAAACCGTATCGTCCGAGCTGCTAAGCTGCCCCTTGCGGTCCAGCCTTTCCACAACGGTGATGGTATCGATGGGCATGCCCGATTCAGACAGCTCGCACATCGTTTCAAATATCTGCTGATGACGGCGCGCGTAAAAATCACTCGCGTGGAGCCGTTCCATGGCAGTATAAACAGCCCTTGAGTCTAAAAACATGCTCCCAAGGACGCTGCGTTCCGCTTCATGATTGTTTGGCGGCACATAGCCCGACGTTTCAACCTGCTCCATAATACCTCTCGTTTGTTACTCCGCCGCTTCGACGCTGACGATAATATCGGCAGAAATGCCTGCGTAAACCTTGACAGATAAATTAGACTCGCCAAGCTCCTTGATATGATCGTTCATGACGATGCGCTTTTTATCGATCTCGATACCGTGCTGTTCTAGGATGGCGTCGGATATCTCCTTGGCTGTGATAGAGCCAAACAGACGACCGTTCTCTCCGCATTTGGCCTTTACGACGACCTTAAGACCGCTTAAGCGCTTCGCCGCTTCCTCTGCGGATAGGCGTTCGAGCATGCGGCGCTTTTCTATGGCCTGCTGCTGCTGCTTGGCCACGTTTAAGTTCTGGGGCGTGGCTTCCTTGGCAATGCCCTTGGCAAACAGAAAGTTTCTCGCATAGCCGTCACTTACGTTCACGATATCTCCTGCAAAGCCAGTGCCCTTCAAATCCTTTATCAATATCACCTTCATCTTATTTAACCTCTTTCACATAATTATTGATCGCTTTTTTCAGCCGCTTAATGGCTGTGTCCATATTCGTTTTTTCCATTTTTACGGCGGCGATGGTGGCATGGCCGCCGCCGCCGAGGCTTTCGAGTATCAGCTGAACGTTAACCTCTCCCAGAGAGCGCCCGCTTATGAGTACATTGTCGTCCACATGGCTGAGCACGAAGGAGGCTTTTACGCCGCGAATGGTGAGCAGAGCATCCGCCGCCTGTGCCGCAATGAGTGACGCTTTATCCACACCTTCGGGGCACGCCGACACCGCAAAGCCGTTTTCAATGATCTCCGCGCTGCGTACGATATCCGTTTTGGCCTTGTACGTCTTAAGGTCGTCCTGAACGAGCAGCCGCGTCACCGTGGTGTCCGCGCCGTGGCGGCGAAGATAAGACGCCGCCTCAAATGTGCGTACGCCCGTATTGAACGTAAAGCCCTTGGTATCCAGTGTGATGCCGCACAGCAGCGCTTCAAGGTCAACCGGAAGCGGCTTTAAGTCGTCGTCGAAATACTGCATGACCTCTGTGACGAGCTCGCATGCGGACGACGCATACGGATCATGATAGAAAAGCGTGGCCTTCTCGATCGTGGTGGTTCCGCGGATATGATGGTCTACCACCACAACGGTATCCACCATTTCCAACAGCCCGGGGGAAATCGTAAATGATGCAAGCTGCGTGTCTACAATCACGAGCATGCTGGTCGCGCCGATATGCATCGCCGCATCCTGTCCGGAGATAAGGCTTGCAGCATACGCTTCAACGGTCTTGAGCTTGTCCAGCAGCAGATCGATAGACGGGTTTGGGTTGTCCATAACGATATAGGCTTTTTTGCCCACATGGCGCGCGCAAGCGCAAATGCCAAGCGCCGCCCCCATGCAATCCAGATCGGGCACTTCATGCCCCATCACATACACATCGCTGCACTGCTCCATGAGGTTGCGCAGCGCATGGCTGATCATGCGCGCCTTCACTTTGCTGCGGCGAAAACCTGTTTTTGCTGTGCCGCCGTAAAATATGAAACGGTCTCCCTGCTTCACCACGGCCTGATCGCCGCCGCGCCCCAAAGCGAGATCCATTGCTTTGATCGCATATTCGCCCGACTGTTCAGGATTTTCTCCGATACCCACCGCGATAGACAGCGTCGGGGATAGCGTCGTTTTAATCTGGCGAACGTCGTCAAGAATGTTGAATTTATTGGCGCGCAGCGTGGACAAAAACCGGCGCTCAAAAATACAAAGATAACGTCCGCGGTCTGTACGCTGAAAATGTGCCGATAGGCTTTTAGAAAGCGTGGATAAGCGCCGCTCGACTGCCGCGACGACCTCGGAAAGCTCCGACTGGGAGAGCTTGGCGGAAAGTTCATCGTAGTTGTCGATCTGAAACT
This sequence comes from Bacillota bacterium, assembly GCA_023391105.1. GTDB lineage: Bacteria > Bacillota > Clostridia > Christensenellales > SZUA-584 > SZUA-584. The sequence continues at coordinate 12,918 of JAEWBO010000022.1, read as the reverse complement.
GACACACCACCGGCAAAAAGCTCTGATAAAGCTTTTTGGCTTCTACAGTGTTTTCAATATCCACAAGCCTGTGCAGCAGATATTGCCGGTTGCGCAGCCATACGGTGGATAGTTCCTTTTTATACGGCCTGCCATTGATGAGTATCTTTTTATCCTTGTCGGGCACGCTGATGCCCAAAATCATCCTGTTGATATTGCGCAGTGCGCCAAAGCCCACCAGGCTTCGAAAAGCGAGATTTGCCCACTTGATATGGCCTGTGGGCGATGTCAGAACAGTGGGGATGGCCATCGTGTTCAGATACGTCGGCAGCTCTTCCTGTTCAAAAAGCGTCTTGATCACAAGCCGCTGCCATTGCACCTTGCGATAGGTGAAAACATAAAGATATCCCAACGAACCCAAAATACTGACTATTACGGATATCGTACCGAGCAGTACGCTATGCAGAAAAGCAAAAACAGACGCCGCGATGAGCGCCGTTACCAAGCAAACAAAATCCGGCGAGAAATATCTGATTGTGGGGCCCCCGAAAAGCGATGCTTTTTGGGGGGTGGTGTTGGTCTTCAAGACACGATACCGCCTTCCGTATCCAAGCGCTTGCGAAGCCCTGCCATGTTTTCAAACAAACCCACCCAAATCAGCAGGTTGCCGATAAGCAACGCGACCACCACGTGCAGCAGCACACGCACGGCAGTCTGCATTTTTCGTCTCTTATACATATAGTCCAGAAAACTTAAGGCCTGAACGATGAACACAAAACCATAAACGCCGCTTATTGTGATGGCTGTGATCTCAAAATTCGGCCACCCAAAGCTTGTGCCAGCATACGCAAAAAGATACGAAAGCAGATACGCGAGCCAGAACTTGGGCGGCAGCGTGATCGCCGAAAACGGCGGAACCGAGACGACCTTGCGCTTCTTTTTGACGAATACACGCGTGATGACAAATAAGAGCAGCCCTGTCAACAGCGCATAGCTGAGAACGGCGTTGACGAGATTCAAGTTGAGAAAGTTTCTCAACTGTTCCAATATGATGGGGATAGCCTCCGATGCAGGTGTCGAGAGTACGGCAACCTGAGTGATCGCACCCGTTATCATATCCCAAAATCGGGTATAGAGGTAGACAAGCTGTACAAGCCCATCGTTGAGCGTACCTAAGACATAGCCTATAAGGCTTGCCACGTAATCGATGGGGCCAAGCCCTGTGAAGAGCCAAAGCACACCAAACGCGCCGGCCGAGCCTGCGAGCACCGCGCTGCTGATGATCATCACGCTGTGACGCATGCGCAGCTTCTTTTTGATCACAATACCGGCCGCCAAAGCCGCAGGCAGAAATGCCGCTGCGAGGAATGCCGTGACCTTGTAATCCAGCAGACAGCCGACCGCAAAGCTTACAGCTGCCATAACAATGCCGAGTTTACCCCACATGGCAACAGCGTAAGCTAGCACAAACACAGCCACAACAGCTGCCAGAGGTAAGTAGATTGATATCAGTATCAACGCTGCGGCAATCAGAAATGTGGCCGCTACATTTTTATAATCGTCTTTTTTTGTCCTGTCCAAAACCCCTTGAATTCCCGCTTTCAAAATGTTTCTTAAGATGAGACAGATCGCCGTAGCTCGTTTCCAGCATATGAGCGCCTGTGATGCCGGTATCTGCCTTGCTGATCACATCTTCATCCAGTTCACCAAACGATATGCCGCAGCGTTTTGCCAGTACATAAGCAAGCAGCACCGCGCCGCCCAGCGCGTCCTTAAGCTCTCTCCGCCCGTTTGGCGAAAGTGCCGCCCGTAAAACATCAGCAGATTCACTGATGAATTCGGCTTTTAACACGTCAATCATCTTTGCATTAGAGGCCACGTTAACAGATTGTTGCATACGCATAACCACCTTTAAGTGAATTCGCCCCAACACCTCTACTGCAAGTGTCTTTATTCTATCTGTTTAAAGGTCAATAGTCAATGGCGCCGGCGCCGGCGGACAGATATATAACCTTGTATTGACAGACAATCGAATAAGATTATAATTCTATTGTATACAGCATTTTACGCCAATATAAATATTGAAAAATTCACAGAATTCCTAAAATGGTTCTATAGGAGATGATACCGTGCTGACGAACATATCAAATTTGATTACGCCTGAAATTTACGAAGTGATTTATAGAATGGGGCATCTTGACGAGCTGGTTATTGCCGATGCAAATTATAAGGCATCTGCAATGAGTCAGAAGGTCGTATATTCATATTCACAAGAAAATCATCTGTTGTTAGCCGAGATATTGAAGTACTTCCCTTTGGATGTTGATGAGGAGTTCCCGGTCACAGTGATGTCTCTTGATTATGGGATTTATGAAGAACCGAAAATTTGGGGCGAATTTCAGGATGTGCTGAAAAGCGTTCCGTCCCCCCATCCCTACATGCTGAATAAAATATCACGAAAAGAATTCTATCAACGTACCAGAGATGCCTATGCCACGATACAGACTGCCGACTCGCGTGTTATGGCAGATATCATCATCAAAAAGGGCTTTGTTTTTTCTTCGGATTAATGTAGGTTTCGTTCATTTATATTTCAATTTCGCTGCCTTTTTTCTGAGTAAAATAAAAAAACCGCACGCATTCACGAAAACGTACGGCTTCTTACCCTTTATTAAGCGCTCCTGTCCATGATGAGCTTATCAGCCATCAGGGCGATAAACTCGCCGTTTGTGGGCTTGTCCTTGTTGGTATAAATATTGTAACCGAGGAAATTGTTGATGTTTTCGATTTTGCCGCGAGACCAGGCCACTTCAATGGCATGACGAATGGCACGTTCAACTTTGCTGGCGCTTGTCTCAAACGGTTCTGCAATGCCCGGATAAAGCTTTTTGGTAATAGAATTGATAAGATCAGGATTTTTCACGACCATTTTGATGGCCTCTCGTAGGAAATGATATCCTTTTATATGAGCAGGAATGCCGATTGACAGGAACACGGCCGTAATTTTCTCATCCAGCGTTTTAGACCGGACAGGCGTCGGCGTACGCTTTGTGGTAATGACCCGGCTGCCGAACATGTCCTGAACACGCTTGTAGAGAATGTCTTTGTTAAAAGGTTTAATCATGTAATATTTTGCCCCCAGATCACAGGCCATCTTGATGAGTTTTTCGTTGCCAACGGCCGAAACAACGATGGTAGCGGGCATTGTCTCAAACTCTGATGTGTTTAATCTCTCGAGCAGGGAGAGACCATCTGCCTCCGGCATAATCATGTCGACAATGAGGGCGTCCGGCGCCACTTCTTTAATTAAGCCGACAGCTTCTACCGCGTTATTGCATGACCCAACTACCTCTACGTCACTCTTTGTGCTAAAGAATTTGGTGAGCATTTCATTAAGCTGCACATTGTCCTCGATGATGAGCAATTTGATTTTTCTGTCCATTGAAGAAACTCCTTTCAATTTGTGTGTTTTAAAAACCCAATCCTCAACCCTCAAAAAAATGACGTTTTGTGTCGAAACGTACCACTAAAAGAAATATTTGTTAACATATTATCATGGCTGATTTTATTTGACAATAAAATAAAACGAAGTTACAGACAAAAATAAGTAAATTTCTTAGGAAATTTATAAACTTTCGTCAAGTCGCGAAATATCGACAAAATAATACAAAAATAGGCGTTCTAGAAAAAAGACTGCTTACGCGTCTGCAGGCAAAATTTAAGTCTGCAGACGCGCGGGTAAGCATCAGAGGGCATCCGCGCTGCTTTTGCGCGCGTCTTCCTTGAGCCATTCGCCCAAGGCCGTCAGGCTCTCTAAGTCCTTGGTTTCAATCGTCTTAGTCTTTAAGTTCATAAGCTGTTCGAACAGTGACGCGGCCTTGTGGCTTTTTTCCATTTCCATTTTTAAACGCGAATGCAAAGCTGAATTTTCCTTCTTTATTGATTCGTTTTGGAGCATCAGCTGGCGCAGCTCGTCTTCGGAGCGCACTTTGGCCACGGCCATTCCGGCGACTTTGGCAAGCCCTTTAAAAAAGCTTTTGACATCGACATCGCATGCCATCAGCGCTTTGATCACGCTTTCGGGTATATACTTGCTTTCCTTTCCCACCGGCGACATTGACTTTTGCGTGTCATAGGGGCTAAGGTACTTCTCGCTGTCTTTGTCCATGTCTGCCAATACCTTCTCAACGAGGGGACGACCGTTTTTGATGAGGCTTCTGTACTTATTTTGATACCGAAGCATCAGCGTTTTGTCTCCGTCCGCAAGCCTTAGGCTCGCGCCTCTAATGGATTCGCCCTTGGCGCCTGATGCCAGCAAAGTCCGAAGCAGTGTGTAGATCTCTTCCTTGGTGAAGGGTGTAAATGTAGAGGGCTTCTGCTCGATTTCGCCCGTCTCTTTCACCTTCATATAATAGTAGTTTCTCACACTGTTGGGCTTACGTCTCGTTTTTTGGGCCACGGTTTCAAAAACACGCTTGAGGGGTGCTCCGATTTTCTGTGCCTTTTTTACCTCGTCCCAAAGCATTAGCTTTTCTTCGTCCTTCCAGCCGGTTCGCAGGGCGATATCAAAGCTGTGAAGTCCTGTTTCGTTGTTCATATCCATTGTTTCTAACCCCTTATCATAGATTTTGATGCATATTATTCTCTTATACAATGCGTTTTATTCCGTTTTTTAACAAAAAATTAAAAAGCAAACGTTTCACCGATCCGTTTGCTTTTGTGTGTCGTATTTTTCTTTTATATATAGTTATGCGCCGTATGCCGTCATTAGAATTGTGTATCAGCGCCGCATAAACTGAATATATATATTGTACAAGGGGGACGCTATGGAAGACAAGACCATAAAATTGCTTTATATCAATTCCAGTGTGCATGCGCTTATCTGCATCAACCAGGCACCGGCGGGTGAGACGGGCATGGGCGCTGTCACACAGCCGATTGCAGCCAACTCGTCGTTTTTCATCACGATGCTGCCGCTAGAAAGCGACACAAATTTTGTTTATCTTCCGTATACGCGGCGTGTATCAATCGCATCTAAGGGCGCGGTGTTCGCAAGTGACGGCCTTATTGACCTATGCATGTGGCCAGACAATATTGTGGAATTAACGCTGTATCCGGAAATGGTATACAGGAACGATGAGACGGAGCTGCACCCATCGGTTCTGTCGCCTTTTGATTTTTATCTCAGTGGTGAACGGCACACGGCGTTTATATATAATGAAGCTTGCTCCAGCTTTGTGGTGGAACATGCTGCGACAAACCGTTTAAAATTCGTATCACCGCTGCCGTTTTTTGTGGCAAGCGTGGATATAGGCTTTACCAAATTCGGCGAATTTCCCTTGCTTTACGCGTCCGGCAAAACCACGGAAGGTCAGAATTACATATGTGCGGCGCATATCCTGCCCTCTTTTGGTCTGGATATCTGCACAACCTGCGAGGACTCCAAGGTGGAAAGGGAGAGCATCACAGTGGTGACAAATGATGAATACCGGCAGCTCAAGACGCGCTGGGAAAAAAGCGGGGGGCGCCTTGTGCCCGCAGGCAGCGAACTCGGGTGGTTTACGTGCGTGCCCAAACCCGCTGCCACGCCTGTTGACATATGTGCCGCATTGCTTCAGGCGCTTAAGGCCGATAAGCCAAACGTTGCGATGGAGTGTCTCACGCCATCTCTTGCGGAGGGGCTTTCTTTTGCCGACCTGAAGGAATTTTTCGGCGGGTTCGATTCATTTACACAGTCGATATCGCCCGCTTGCGGACAAAGCGGCATCGCGCTAAAATATGCGGTAGGCAAGAATCTCTTTGTGGCGCGTGAGTTCTGTGTGGAAACGAAGAAAAAAGAAGACGGGCTGTTGATCGACAATATACGTGAGCCGTAGCTCTAAGCGGCAAGAAGGTGAAACGTATCGTCTCGTCGAAATAAACTATGCTAATTTTCTATAATTTATGGAGGACAAGCCAATGATTGAGCACATCGCCATATGGACGCGGCAGCTGGAAGCCATGAAGGATTTCTATGTGCGCTATTTCGGCGGTAAGCCGGGTGAAAAATATATATCGCCAAGAGGGCCGGGTGTGAATTTTGAATCGTACTTTTTGTCATTTGGCAAGGGGGCTCGTCTTGAGATTATGCAGATGAGCACCATTTCTGAGGGAACAAAAAAGGAAACTGTCGGGTTTTCGCATATTGCTTTTGGGCTGGAAAGCGAAGAAGGTGTTTGTACCATGACGAAACAGCTTAAGGAAGACGGCTATACCATCGTGGGGGAGCCACGCCGCACGGGCGACGGGTATTTCGAAGCGAGTGTTTACGATCCCGACGGCAATCTCGTGGAAATCACGGTGCAGCCTTAAATGAAAAGTACATCCGCGAGTTTGGCGACAGCTATGCATGCATGTCGCCGAACAGTGGCGGGCTGTTTAAAGTGCTTAAAGAGGAATGCCAGAGATAGGGACTGCTGACCGTATAAAAGTTGATACGGATATGAAACGGAGTAGTTATCGTTTCGATAAAGAAAGGCCTTTGCGCTTGTCGCAAAGGCCTAAAATTCTAAAGCTGGAATCAATAACTCGGAACGACATACCCCATTCGGGGCACAGGCGGAGGTCGTTCCCTCTTTGATCACAAGTTGCAGTGAGCAGTAAATCGTGTCATGCTAAACTTGTTTTTGCAGGTGAAACATCTATTGAATAACCGTTATGCTTAGAACATCCGATGGTTTTATATCGTTCTGATCCAACCGAATTCATCCTTTTCACGGCCATATTGTATGCCTGTGAGCTTATCGTACAGCTTGGATGTCAGTTCGCCCATCTTGCCGCCGGATATCTTGATGCTCTTGCCTTCCCATGTCATGCCGCCCACGGGGCTGACAACCGCGGCTGTGCCCGTACCGAACACTTCCTCCAGCCCGCCGGATTCGTTTTCCGCGAAAATATCGGCGATGGCAATGCGCTCTTCGCGCACATTGACACCGTAAACATCTTTGGCAAGCCGGATGATGGAATCGCGCGTGATACCCGGCAGTATGCTGCCGCCCAAGGGCGCGGTATAAAGCTCGCCGCGAATCTTGAAGAAGATGTTCATTGAACCCACTTCCTCAACGTACTTTTTCTCGACGCCGTCCAGCCAGAGCACCTGAGAGTAGCCTCTCTTGTGCGCATGATCGCCCGCCAAAAGGCTGGCTGCGTAATTGCCGCCCGTTTTGACAAAGCCAGTGCCGCCCTTGACTGAGCGCACATATTCGTCTTCCACATAGATATCCACCGGTTCTAAACCCGAGGCGTAGTAAGCACCCACGGGGCTCAATATGATATAGAAGATATATTCCTCACCCGCGCGCACACCAAGAAACGGATCCGTTGCGATGATGGTGGGGCGAATATAAAGTGATGTGCCTTCTGAACGCGGTACCCAATCTTGCTCAACGCGAATTAGTTCCTCCAGCGCCTCAAGCGAAAATGCTTCGTCGATCTCGGGTATGCACATGCGCCGTGCCGAGAGATTCATGCGTTTGAAGTTTTCCCAGGGACGGAAAAGGTTGATGCCATTGTCGGTGCGGTAGGCCTTCATGCCTTCAAATATCGTCTGGCTGTAATGAAGCACATTGCATGCCGGAGACAGTGAAAAATTTTCATAGGGACGAATTTTGGCATCGTGCCAGCCCTTGCCCGCCTTGTATTCAACGGTGAGCATGTGGTCGGTAAAAATCCTGCCGAATCCGAGTTTGGATTCATTCTCCGGCTTTTGTTTTAAACTTTGTGACTTCAATACCTCTAGCTTCATGATGCCATTCTCCTCATTATGATATAAAACACGTTATTTCAAGTATTTTATACCCGAAATAAAGGATAGTCAACACCGGGGGCGGCTTTGAAGCACCTTAATACAACCCAAAGCTGGCGAGAACAGATGCTTAACGTCAGTGAAACCAAGTTTTACATATCATCTCTTTGCAAATCATATCTTTACTGATATAATAACATCGCCAAAATATGAAAGGAAATTCTTATGGGAATTTTAGAAGCGATTGTCCTTGGCATCGTCCAGGGTTTAACGGAATTTTTGCCGGTATCAAGCAGCGGTCATCTGGTGCTGCTGCATAATGTGTTTGGAATGTCTGAGCCGCAGCTCTTTTTTGATACAATGCTGCACTTAGGGACGCTTGTCGCGGTTGTGATTGTGATGTGGAAAAGCATTGTGGATATATTCAAAAACTTCTTCTCAAAAATGACGCTTTTCCTCATCGTTGCCACGATTCCCGCTGTTTTGGCCACGCTGCTGTTCGGAGATTTTTTCGAAGGTACGTTTACCGGGACTTATCTTGGATACGGCTTTTTACTCACCGCGTGTGTGCTGACATTATCAGAAAAAATTTCAGATCGCCTCAACCGCAAGCGTGAGATTGGTATGGGCAGCACCATCACAATGGGCGTGATGCAGGCTGTGGCGATTTTTCCGGGCGTGTCGCGCGCGGGCTCAACCATTGCGGGCGGTTTGGTTTCGGGAATCGACAGGCGGCAGGCAGCGAGCTTTTCGTTCCTCATGTCCATACCCGCGATTCTTGGGTCGGTTGTGCTGCAGGGTGCGAAAATCGTTTCAGATTCCGCAATCAATGTAGAACTGCTGCCGACGATTGTTGGCGCTGTCTGCGCAGCCATATCGGGCTATTTTGCCATCAGATTTATGCTTGCGCTGATTTCCAAAAAACGACTTTATGGTTTCGCCATATACGTGGCGGTGCTTGGTATATTTGTTTTACTGGATCAATATCTGCTAAAAATGATTAACTGGGCATAATATAAATTGAAGGAGGCTCATGTTCATGCTTGATTTTTCTTTTGAGCCATACAGGCAGGAAATGGTGGAAGTTCTAAAGAATTTCCTAAAAATAGAAAGTGTCAAAAGCGAGAGCCAGCCCAATATGCCATATGGGAAAGGTATATTTGATGCGTTGATGTTTGTTCAAAGCACAGCGGAAAGAATGGACTTGGAATGTGTCAACTTATTTGGACACATGGCGTATGTGGATTACGGTTATGGCGATGAGATGCTGGGCATTTTGACCCACATCGACGTGGTTCCCATGGGCGACGGCTGGACGATGCCGGCCTTCGAAGGAATAGAGAAGGATGGCAGGATATACGGCCGCGGCGCCATAGATGACAAGGGGCCCTGTGTTGCCGCCCTTTATGCGATTAAAGCGCTCAGCGACAACTGTGTGCAGCTTAACAAAAAGGTTCGCCTTATTTTTGGTGCCGATGAGGAGTCTGGCTGGGCAGATATGGATTTTTACAAGAGACATGAGCCGCTGCCCGATATCGCGTTTTCTCCGGACGGCGAATACCCGGTAATCAATGCCGAAAAGGGTCTGCTGCATGTGGTGCTTTCCGTTGAAGCAGCTGGAGATGAAGCCGGAATCAGCGTTAAAAGCTTTGCCGCAGGTACGCGCATTAATGTGGTACCAAACAAAGCTGAATGCGTAATGGCGGCGCCCCTATCAACCATACAAAAGAGCCTTGGTAACTACAAATGTCCCATAGGCGCCACGCTCAGCGCGCAGGATGGCGGGGACGGCCTTGTCAGGATTCAGGCGATCGGCAGGAGTGCGCACGGCTCAAGGCCGGATCAGGGGATTAACGCGGCGGCTTCGCTGCTGCAATACCTTGGTACGCTGCCGCTGTCTTCAGGAAAAATCTCAGAAGCCCTCTATGAGCTGGCCAACAAAATTGGCACATATTATAACGGTGAGCCTGTGGAGCTTGCTTTGTCCGACGACATATCCGGAAAGTTAACGTTTAACCTTGGCACCTTGAGCCTAAATGACGGTGTATTAAAAGCGGGTATCGATATTCGCTATCCCATAACGGTTGAGCGCAAGTTTGTCGAAGAAAAGCTTCAAAAGCATTTTGATGCGTTTCAGATACACTATCAGCATACGCTGGATTCTCATTTTGTGCCAGAGGACAGCCCGTTGGTGACAGCGCTCAAAGAGGCTTACACCGAGGTTACAGGAGAGGACGCGTATTGCATCTCTATCGGCGGCGCGACATATGCGCGGGCCTTTGAAAACGCAGTGACGTTTGGATCGTTGTTTCCCGGTCAGCCCAATGTAGAACACGGGCCGGATGAATATATCGACATCGACAGTTTGATAAAAAACGCGGAAATCATCGCCAACGCGATTATCAAGCTTTGTGAGTGAACGCCTTTGAGATTTTGGGGAAAGATTAAAATTGAAGACAGTATGAAGACAGATGTGACGCTTGAGGAAGAGGATTTTTTAAGTGCCATATCCGCGATATGTGATCGGCTGGATCTTTCCAAGCCGATTATTTGTGCTAAACATCATGCGGAAATAAAATCATTTAGAAGAACGGTATTTTATGCGGACGATTTTGTGGAGAGCGTCGAATTTGATACATTAGAAATAGAAGCAATTGGTAAGAACAAAAAGAACAAAAAATTGATAACTCCGTAGTGCTTTGCGAATAATAAGCACGAAAGGAGTTGATTTGCTTGAATATCGTTGCAATGATACTGGTCATAATCGGTGCCATCAATTGGGGTCTTATCGGGTTTTTCCAGTTCGACCTCGTTGCCGCAATTTTTGGCGGTCAGTCTGCAATTGTCTCCAGAATTATTTATGCACTGGTGGGACTTGCCGGATTATGGGCAATCATGTTGGTACCTAGGGTCAAACACAGAGAAAAATAAGAATAGATATGGAAAGCGGCTGACCGGCCGCTTTTTTCGTTTCCCAAAAAAAACGTAGCTTTTTGGAATGATACAAAATAAAAGAGCGTAAGGGTTTAGCCTTAAGCTCCTTCTAGACATTGAGCATGGACTGCTCCTTTCACTATGTTTTCAAATTAACCGATCATCCCAACGACAAAATATAAACCCACAAATAACAGCATCGCTCCCGCCGCAATAAGCTTTTTCATTATCCTCCATCCTTTCATAATAGCTTACACGCATAATATCGGTTGTTTTTGAAATAGCTAAACACTCAAAAACGTTATTTAACAGGAGCTTCACAGAATGTTATCATTGGTAATATTTACGAAATATTTTATGTTCAAATTTCTTAGTAATTGCGCAACGGCAAAGCCTGGTTTATAATAGCTCATATCGCAAGGAAGCATTCATATGCGCGAAAGCTAAGCTGGCTATGATTTTCGGGTGTATATACGGACTATTCCTATTATAATGGGTAAAATAAATAACAACTGGAGGAATACATATTGATTTCCAAGTATGAGGTGCTCGATACCATCAAAATGATCGACACCGAGAATCTTGATGTGAGAACCATCACCATGGGCATATCGCTTCGCGACTGCATTAGTGCGGATGCGGGCGTTTGCTGTGACAATATTAAGAAGAAAATTTACGAGAAAGCGAAAGATCTCGTACGCGTTGGCGACGAAATTGCCCGTGAGTTTGGTGTACCCATTGTTAACAAGCGCATTTCCGTGACACCTATTTCTGAGATCGCAGCGGCGAGCGGCTTAAATGACTACACGATTTTCGCTAAAGCGTTGGATGAAGCGGCGGCACACACGGGTGTCAATTTCATAGGCGGCTTTGGCGCGCTGGTGCACAAGGGTGAAACCAAGAGTGATACGGTGCTCATTGATTCACTTCCGTCTGCGCTTTCTGCAACGGAGCGCGTTTGCGCGTTTGTTAATGTGGCGAGCACACGCTCGGGTATCAACATGGATGCTGTGGCGAAGATGGGTCGTGTAATCAAGCAAACCGCAGATCTAACAAAATCTTACGGCGGCTTTGGTTGCGCCAAGTTTGTGGTTTTCGCTAACGCCATCGAGGACAACCCGTTTATGGCGGGTGCATTCTGCGGTGCGGGCGAGCCTGAGTGTGCCATCAACGTAGGTGTCAGCGGCCCGGGCGTGGTAAAAGCGGCACTGGAAAAGGTGAAAGGCGAGAGCTTTGACGTGGTGGCTGAGGTGATCAAGAAGACGGCATTTCGCGTCACACGTGTTGGCCAGCTTGTGGCCAAAGAGGCGTCCCAGCGGCTTGGCGTGCCGTTTGGCATTGTGGACTTGTCTCTCGCGCCTACACCGGCCATCGGTGACAGCGTGGCGCGAATATTAGAGGAGATCGGCGTGGATGTGTGCGGTATGCATGGCACCACGGCGGCACTCGCGCTGCTTAACGATGCAGTTAAAAAAGGCGGACTGATGGCGTCGTCGCATGTGGGCGGACTTTCGGGCGCGTTCATTCCTGTGAGCGAAGATGAAGGCATGATTGCCGCGGTGCTAAAGGGCGAATTATCGTTGCAAAAGCTTGAAGCTATGACGGCTGTTTGCTCAGTGGGTTTGGATATGGTGGCAGTGCCTGGCGATACACCGGATACTGTCATCTCTGCGATCATCGCGGACGAAGCGGCAATCGGCGTGATAAATTCCAAGACGACGGGCGTGCGCATTATTCCGGTTCCTGACGGCAAAGTAGGGGAACGCGTGGAGTATGGTGGTTTATGGGGCAGTGTGGTGGTTATGGATGTGGCCATGGGTGGTTCAAACAGGCTGATTGAGCGCGGCGGACGTATACCTGCGCCGCTTCAGGGTGTCCGTAACTGACATTGACTTTTGCATCGTTTGTTTGTAAAATGACATGGTGCGCGTTTTGACGAGCACGAAGATATGCGCAAAATAGCTAGTTAGACAGAGTGCATGCAGCGTTAAGAAAATGACATAGTGCGGCGACTTTAGCGCAATGTCCGTGGAGGACATGCAGGCGCTTTTGAGAACCGAATATGTATCAAGCACCCGTAGCTCAGTAGGATAGAGCGCACGCCTCCTAACCCGCTGGGATTTGAGGCAAAAATCGAATAATATGTTCCCGTACCTCATCAGGATAGAGGGCCCGCCTCCTAAGCGGGATGTGGCGCGTTCGAGTCGCGCCGGGAACGCCAG
>JAEWBO010000003.1 GCA_023391105.1 Bacillota bacterium | reverse complement strand
GTCCGACCCGGGCGATACGTATGACGACGGCTACGATGTCTGGTCTGATCCGGGCGATGGCGATGACGAATGGTCCGACCCGGGCGATACGTATGACGACGGCTATGATGTCTGGTCTGACCCGGGCGATGGCGATGATGAATGGTCCGACGCGGGCGACGACGGTTATGATTATTAGTCCTGGATAGAGTGAAGACAGCTCGCTGCCATCGGCTCTGAAAAACTTATACTGAAACAGGCCACAAGTCCAAGAAACTGTACGGGTTCAGGGCTTGTGGCTTTGTTTCATACACATTACAATAGGTATCAAAAGAGATGCGGGGGTGATCCGGATCAAACGAATCAGGAAGTACGGCATCATGCTAACTCTGCTTGCGGCAGTGCTGACCATTGCGGCGCTTATGCTGATCGTCAGGCTGCCGAGTATGGGAAACAGCGAACAGGAAAGCATCACTGTGCAAGAACGTGATGGTATATACAATTTGACCGATATCGGGGATTTGGACAAAACCGCCGTCATCCTCCCTCCCGGCAAGGCCTATTATCCCAATGTTCTTCTGACCCCGGAAAATGAAGAGACTGCCGTGCCGGAAAGCACGGATTCTTATGACGCACTGCGCGCCGATTATCTTTCCCAGCGCTTTGTGGTCAAAATGCCGGATACCGATCAGGTTTATACGCTGACATTCAAGCTCTCTGGCCGGCACGCCATGCGGGTCTATGTCAACGGCAGACTGGCAGGGCAAAGCGGCCGACCCGGAACCACAAAGCAGGCCACCGAGGTCTGGGAGAATAATATAACATGCTATGCGTCGCCGGCAAATGGCAAGATGGATATTCTCTTTGAGTCGGCACAGTTCTACCACTTCAAAAGCGGTGCACGGCTGGCCACGCTGAGCATACGGGCAGTTGAGGCACATGATGCCGGGTTGACCGATGAATTGAAAGGATTCATTACGATGGGCTCGCTGCTGTATGCGGCAGCGCTGCTTTTGTGTGTTTATCAGCTGCTGCAGCGTACACGGGCGGCGCTGTACTTTTCGCTGGCCTGTCTTGCCATGGTGCTGCGCGAGTGCATCCAAAGCCAGGCATGGACGCGCTTTTCGTTTATTTCGGGCAATACGTCTTTTATGCTGGAATACCTCAGCATGGTATTGCTGGCAATTTTTCTGTCGCTTTATCTTGGACAATATATGACGAATAAACATCTAAAGACGATTCAATACACAGCCATCATTGGATCCGGCATCTATGGTCTCTGCGTCCTGTTTGCCGACTCCGTCTTTTATACATCCATATTGCCTGTCTATCAGGCACTGCTGATCGTTTGCATCGTCCCCTGTATTGTCGGCCTGTTCTGGACGATGCGCTGGCCCACAGGAGAACAAATCGCTGCTTTGTACGGTATTGTTGTATTTTTTATGGCCGCTGCGAGTGACATCGTCATGTACAGCGATTTGTTTGGCGACACAACGGCCAACTTCCCGATTAGTGAGATTGCCATGCTGGTCTTTGTGCTGGCGCAAACAGTATCGCTGTTTTTTATGAGCAACCGTCTTTTTACAGAGGCCAAACACGCGGAACGGAAGCTTGCGGCTGAAAAGGAAACGCTGGAGAACGTAAACAGGCTCAAGACTGAATTTTTGGCAAATGTATCACATGAGCTGAAAACACCGCTGACGGTGGTCTCCGGTCACGCACAGATTTTGCGGACCCAGCTTTCGGGAACGGAAAACGAAGCTCTGCGCGAAAAAATGAGCGTTATCGCCTCCGAGGCCGACCGTCTGGCTCTGATGGTCGGTCAGTTTTTGGACGTGACCCGCATTGAGGAAGGGCGTATGGTGCTGGACAAGCGCCGCTGCCATATTGACGAGTTGATCTACCGGGCGGTGGAAACGCATTTTCCCATTCTGAATAAGAATGGAAACCAATTGGATATCAAGGCGAGCCCCGTGCTGCCGCCGGTCAACGTTGATTCGGCACGGATCACACAGGTGCTCGTCAACCTCATCGCAAACGCCGTCCGGCACACAATAAACGGCATCATCACGATTGCCGCACAACAGGTCGATCGTTTTGTGGAGGTATCGGTGACGGATACCGGCACAGGTATCGCGCCTGAGGATATTTCGAAGCTCTTTACCCGGTTTCAAAGCCGAAGTGCCGGCAGCCAAGAGACGGGTACCGGGCTCGGGCTCTATATCTGCAAGCATATTGTGGAAGAGCACGGCGGCCAAATGACAGTGGAAAGCACGCCCGGTGTGGGCACGAAGATGGCGTTTTCAATTCCTCTGGAATGATAAAGTTACACTGCACGATTGTATGCAGGAAAATGTACTATCTTGATTTTGTACCGGAAAGAATTCCGCAGGATGTGATTAATAGGTTTTATCCCGATGGTGATTTCTGATGTTTGCGTTTAATAAATATTTTGGCATAAATAGATTGGCACTGCGTTTATATAAAGCAATCATCGCTTATCCGAATATTCTTATTATACCTTATTCTTGTTCATGTTTACAGCTGACTGTTAGTTGAAAAAATATGAAAATAATACCGCATTTTTTTGCGGTAAAAATATTTTCAGTAGGCAGGAATTTTTGCATCGCTGTCGAATACTAATATTAAATGCGGTGAATATATCTTCAAAGGATGAGAAATCTTTGGAAAATATGCTGGAAAACGCGACGATAAGCGAGATAAATACAATAATACGCATCGCGAAGAAGTACTATGAGCTTGGTATGTCTCAAGAACAGATAGCCGCGGAGGAAGAGACGTCTATATCCACGGTATCGCGTATGATTAAAAAGGCTGTGACGCTTGGATATGTTAAGCATGAAATCATATATCCGGTACGGTCTCTTGCGCTTCAGGAAGAGCTGCTGAAAAAGCACTTTGATATCGATCATATTTTCATCACGCCGTGTTTTGTGAATAACGCCAGTATATGCATGACAGATACCTGCAAGATGGTTGCCGAAGATCTAAGCAAGATAGTATCAGACAATGATATCGTCAGCGTTTCGTGGGGCAGGACTATGGAGCACCTATCGTCACTTCTCGTGCCGCCCGCAACCACAAAAAAAGGAATACAAATCGTGCAGCTCAACGGCTCTATCGCCACCAGTGTATTGTCTACAAAGACTGCGGGTCTGCTCGAAAAGTTTACACAGGCGTATTCGGGTGTGGGATATATAATTGCCGCCCCGGCTCTCGTAGACGATGAGAAAATTGCAAGCGAAATAAAACGGGATTCGCGTATAAAGCTGGTACTTGAGCTGGCAAGAGAGGCGAATATCGCCGTTTTCAGCATAGGGCAGACGTCTGAGAATTCGGTGCTGGTCGAGCGCTCGACAGTCACGATTGAAAATATAAAGGCGTTGCGCGAAGCCGGCGCTGTCGGCGATATATGCACTAGGTTCTTTGACTTAAGCGGAGGTCTCGTGGATAATGGATATAACGCGAGGACGATAGGCATCGAGCTTCACGAGCTGAAGAAAAAGAAGCACAGAATAGGAATAGCGGTCGGTGCCGAGAAAGCCGACGCCATCATCGGAGCGCTAAGAGGCGGGTATATGACGACTTTGTATACGGATGAGATAACCGCCCTAAATATATTAAAACGGTGCGAAGAGTACAATTTATAAGACAAATTATATACAAAATGAAGAAGACAATTTGGAGGGAGATTCTATGGACGTAAACGAACTGATCAGAAAAGTAACTGAACAAGTCTGCGCGCAGCTTAATGGCAAGACGCAAACGTCACCGACGGCAGCAAACGAGTTTGCGCCGGCGTCGCTGGCTAAGTATGTTGATCACACGCTTTTAAAACCTGAGGCATCCGAAGCGGATGTGCGGAAGGTTTGCGACGAGGCTAAGAAGCATAACTTTGCGAGCGTATGCGTAAACCCGAACCACATCAAATTTGTGGCAGAACAGCTTTCGGGGAGCGGAGTGGCGCCCTGCGTCGTCGTTGGCTTCCCGCTTGGCGCGACAACGCCTGAGGTTAAGGCGGAAGAGACTCAAGCGGTATTGCTGATGGGCGCAAAAGAAGTGGATATGGTCGTCAATATTGGCGCGATCAAATCTGACAATTGGCAGCTTGTTAAAAGGGACATCGAAGCTGTGGTGACAGCGGCAAAGGGCAGAGGGCTCGTCAAGGTTATTATAGAGACATGCCTGCTGACGGACGAGGAGAAGGTAAAGGTCTGCGCGATAGCGAAGATGGTAGGCGCGGATTTTGTAAAGACTTCTACGGGTTTCTCAAAGGGCGGAGCCACAATAGAAGACGTTGCTTTGATGCGCCAGACTGTAGGGCCTCATATGGGCGTTAAGGCGTCGGGCGGCGTTCGCGATTACGAAACTGCGGTTGCGATGATAAAGGCGGGCGCGACAAGGCTGGGAACAAGCTCGGGCGTGTCTATCGTATCGGGCGGCGGCAAGGCCTGCGTTAAATGCGGACAGTGCGCATCAGGCAATTGCCCGGCCGGCAATGTAGCGGTAATTAAAGATACATATTAATTGATTGTAATTTAAGGAGTTTTGATATGAGCAGCATGATGAAGGCAGTAAGGATGTATGCACCCAGGGATCTGAGATTAGAGCAGGTTCCCGTTCCCGAGATCAAGGAGAACGAGGTGCTGATTAAGGTTATGGCCGTAGGTGTATGCGGATCGGATATTCCGCGCATTAACCAGTACGGCGCATATATTGCGCCTATAACCCCGGGCCATGAGTTTGCAGGCGAGATTGTCAAGACCGGCGCCGGCATTAAGAACTTTAAAGACGGCGACCGCGTTACGGTAGCGCCGCTGATGCCGTGCTTTAAGTGCGAGTATTGCCAGCAAGGACACTTCTCGCTGTGCGTCGACTACAACTATTTCGGTTCGCGCTGCGACGGCGCTTTCGCGCAGTACCTTGCCGTTCCCGAGATCAACCTTGTCAAGATAGCCGACAACGTGACCTATGAAGCAGCCGCGACGACAGACCCCCTTGCGAACGCGCTGCACTCTATCAAGCGCGGCGGTTTTAAAGCTGGCGACAAGGTATGCGTAGTGGGAACAGGCCCCATCGGGCTTTATGCGCTTCAGTACATGAAAGCCAAGGGCGCTGCAAAGGTGGTCGCGGTAGACGTTTCGGAGGAAAAGCGCCAGGTCGCTCTCAATTGCGGAGCGGATGTGGCAATAGACGGAACAGCCGAGGACGTCGTCGAGCAGATAATAAAAGCAACGGACGGCGGAGCGGATCTTTGTATAGACGCTTCCGGATTCCCACCGGCACAGCACAATGCGATAATGGCGACAGGCAAGCACGGCAGGATGGTATTCCTCGGGATATCGCACAAGCCGTTGGAGCTGTCTGAAAAGTGTGTCGATCAGATAATGAGGTTTGAGAAGCAGGTAATAGGATCGTGGAATTCTTTCTCGAAGCCGTTCCCGGGATGGGAATGGACCCATGGCGTGGAAAGCCTCGCAGACGGAACGATAGACGCCGAGAAGATCATTACGCACAAGCTTCGTCTTGAAGATGTGCCGGGTATATTTGACAAGATATATAAGAAGGAACTGTTCTTCAACAAGATATTATTTTTACCTTGGGCGGAATAATCGGACAGGAGGGAATATGAAAGCTTTCGTTTATCATGGAGAAAAGAACTTCTCTATCGATCAAATAGAAAAACCTGTGGCCAAGGCGGGCGAAGCCGTTGCAAAGGTTTTGTGTGCTTCGATATGCGGCACTGACCTTCGCATGTACAGGTTTGGCAGCGCCAAACTGAAGACGCCAGTGACTATAGGTCACGAAGGCTGTTACGAGGTTGTAGAAGTCGGCGAAGGCACGGGATTAAAGGTGGGAGAGCGATATACAATGGCGCCCGCCATAGGCTGCGGAGAGTGTAAAAACTGCAAAAGAGGGCGCACAAATATGTGCTCGAGCCTTGAGACTGTAGGCTTCCAGTTTGCGGGTACATTCTCGGAATACATAAAGATACCCAAAAAAGCTATAGAGCGGGGGCATCTTATTAAAGTGCCGGATGGCGTATCGGTTGAGGCCGCGAGCGTCGCGGAACCGGTCGCGTGCGCTATAAACGCACAAAGCTTCCTGAATATAGAGAAGGGCGACAACGTAGTCATATACGGCGCGGGATATCTCGGATGCATACACGCCGAGCTGGCCTTTATGAAGGGCGCGGGCAAGGTCGTCATAGGGGAGGTTTCCGAGAAGCGGCGCGCCAACGCAAGCAGGCTCGTACCTAATGCCCACATCATTGATACAAAAGACGCGGGGTATGTGGAGCTTATAAAGAACATTGTAGGCACAGACGGAGTGGACATTGTTATAACGGCATGCCCTGCAGGAATAACGCATAAGCAGGGGCTCGAGCTTTTGAGTAACAACGGGCGCATGAGCCTGTTTGGAGGGCTTCCGGGGGACAACAATTTTCATATCGACAGCAACCTTATTCACTATAAAGAACTCGGTGTGTTTGGGGCGCACGCTTCGACCGTCAAGCAGAACAAGGAGGCGCTTGATCTAATCGCCACCGGCAAGCTTGAAGTTGAAAAGTACATCACCAAATTTGCTTTCGATGACATAGTAAAGGCATTTGAGAGTCTTATAAGCGAGGACGCCGAAAAGGCGGTCGTCATTCCGTAATACGGAATACAAGAAACATAAATACGAATACAACAAATTTTAAAGGAGAATCAAAATGGACAAACAGGCACTCGGAATGGTTGAAACAAAAGGTCTCGTCGGCGCGATAGAAGCGGCTGATGCAATGGTAAAAGCGGCGAACGTGACGCTTATTGGCAAAGAGCAGATAGGCTCGGGGCTCGTTACGGTCATGGTTAGAGGCGACGTTGGAGCGGTAAAGGCGTCTGTTGACGCCGGTGCAGCTGCTGCAAAGCGCGTGGGAGAATTGGTATCTGTCCATGTGATACCCCGTCCGCATCAGGACGTTGAAGGCATACTGCCCAGATAACTGTTTAATACGGAGAGTTGAAGTTGAACGAGCAAACGCTTATACGTACGATTACGTTGGCGACAATAAAACAATTCGCGCTGGCGGGAAAAGGCTTTTTTCCCGCAGCGGTTTCAGCGCGCCATATACACCTTTGCGCGGCAGACATCGAGACGCTTTTCGGCAAAGGGCATAAGCTTGTTAAATTGCGTGATCTCATGCAGCCAGGACAGTTTGCGTGCGAAGAGCAGGTGACTCTGGTCGGGAAAAAGGGGCGGATCGAGAAAATCCGCGTTTTGGGGCCGGCAAGGCGCGAGACGCAGGTAGAGATATCGGTAACGGATTGCTACAAGGCAGGCTTCAAGCCTGTGGTGCGCATGTCGGGTGATCTTGACAACACGCCCGGAGGCAAGCTTATAGGCCCGGCGGGAGAAGTTGATCTTGCAAAAGGCGTCATCGTATCTGCAAGGCATCTGCATGCGACGGCGGAGCAGGCGGCGTGGTATGGACTGAAAAACGGTGATATTATTGCTGTGAAGAAAGCGGGCGTCAGGGAAACAGTGTTTGGCAATATCGTTGTGCGCACAGGGGCGGATCACGATCTTGAGCTGCATCTTGATCCCGATGAAGCCAACGCGGCGGGACTAAAATCGGGCGATATGCTGGAACTGATGAAATGAGAGGCAGAAAATGAGCTATAGCGCGCAAGACATACAAGAAATAATACGGCGCGTCACGGAAGAGATATTAAGCGGACAGACTCAGATGCAAAGCGGTATTTTGGCCGTGTTTTGCGGAAATGTTTTCGACCCGCGGGGCGTGAAAAAATTCTTGGCGGAAAAAAATGTGACATGTGCGCTCCCCGACGATATGCCGCCTTTTATTGAAGGCGGCAAGTCGCTGAAGCTTGAGGCAAACAAACGTGAGATACTTGAAGGCCTCGCAGATTTTGAAGAGGTGGTGCTCGTAACGCCGCCTATGTCACTGCTAGCCGCCATTGCGGCAGCTGACGATACGACTTTGACTGCGTCGGTTATCATCAGGCCTCTGCTCTGGGGCAAGGCCGTTACCGTGCTGCTCGACTTTGAAACGCCCAAACATATGCGCGGCACAGCGCTTGCGGTTATAGCGGACAACATAGACGCGATTGAAAAGATGGGTGTCATGGTGAAAACGCTGACGCGCAAAAACGCCAAGAAACAGGGCAAAGAGCTTGTAACCGAGCAGGATGTCAAGGACGCGTGCCAGGACGGCAGTATGAAGGTCAAGATAGAGCCGGGAGCAATAGTCACGCAGCTCGCGCAGGATACAGCAAAAGAGTGCGGCGTGAGCATCGAATATTAGGAGATACGATATGCAGATAGCAAGAGTAAAGGGAAGCGTTGTCAGCACGAACAAAGCCGAAAAGCTGCATGGTTTAAAGCTGCTGATCGTCATGCCCATAGAGCTCGCGACATTTGAAGAAAAAGGGTCGCCGATAGTCGCTATTGACACCGTGGGTGCGGGCGCGGGAGAGGTCGTCATGCTGTGCGGCGGAAGCTCGTCGCGACAGACGGCGCTGACTGAAAATAAACCGTCGGATATGGCTATAGTCGCCATCATTGACTCTATAGAGATAGAAGGAAAA
This sequence comes from Bacillota bacterium, assembly GCA_023391105.1. Taxonomy (GTDB): domain Bacteria; phylum Bacillota; class Clostridia; order Christensenellales; family SZUA-584; genus SZUA-584. The sequence continues at coordinate 19,332 of JAEWBO010000003.1, read as the reverse complement.
ACAGTATTTCGCAAGTATGAAGAATCAGATCGAGGTGAGGACAAATGAGTTTAACAGAGCAGCAGATTCGCCAGATCGTTGAAGATACAGTAAAAAATATAGCTGGCGCCCCGATGACAACCGAGGCAGCAGCAGGCGGGAAATGGCTCTGCGATACGATGGAAGAAGCAATCGCTTCGGCCAAAGCAGCTCAGCAGCAGCTCATAGCGATGCCGCTTGATAAACGCGGCAAGCTGATAGACGCTATGCGCCGCGCGGCGATGGAAAACGTGCAGTATCTGTCGGAGCTTGCGCACAACGAAACAGGTTACGGAAAAACGGAGCACAAGGTTTTAAAGAATAAGCTGGCCATAGAAAAAACGCCGGGTATCGAAGACCTGACTGCTGACGCTAAGTCGGGAGACTATGGACTGACGCTGGTTGAGCGCGCGCCTTTCGGAGTTATCGGCGCCATAACGCCATCTACCAACCCGACATCTACGGTCATAAATAATTCGATAAGCATGATATCAGCGGGCAATGCCGTGGTGTATAACCCGCACCCGGCAGCCAAGAAGAGCTCTACTGAAACAATGCGGATACTTAATGAAGCAATAGTCGCGGCAGGCGGGCCCGCCACGCTTATATGTACCGTGAAGCAGCCGACATTGGAAAGCGGCAAGGCGCTGATGGAGCATAAGGACATACCGTTGCTTGCCATAACGGGAGGCGAAGCTGTCGTGCATGTTGCGATGCACACAGGGAAAAAAGTCATAGCGGCAGGGCCGGGAAACCCGCCTGTCATAGTGGACGACACCGCAATAATAAAGCAGGCAGCAAAGGACATTGTGGACGGCGCAAGCTTTGACAACAACGTTCTCTGTATAGCGGAAAAAGAGGTATTTGTATTCGGAAGCGTTGCCGATATGCTCATGAGCGAAATGCAAAAGCACGGCGCGTTTAAAGTTTCAGGTACAGACATCGATAAAATAATCAAGACTGTGCTTGTTCAGAAGGACGGCAAATATGTCGTTAACAGGAATTACGTTGGCAAGGATGCGACGAAGATACTTTCGGACAGCGGCGTTTCCTACACCGGGAGCCCGAGGCTCGTTATCGCGGACGTAGATGAAAACCACCCGTTCGTGACAGTGGAGATGCTGATGCCGGTGCTCGGTATTGTGCGCGTTCAAAACGACGAGATAGTCACCGCGATACAGATGGCCATAAAAGCGGAGAACGGCTGCAAGCACACGGCTATGATACATTCTCAGAACGTAAGCCATCTTTCGATGGCGGCCAAAGCGATGAATACGACCATATTCGTTAAAAACGCGCCCTCATACGCAGGGCTCGGTTTCGGCGGAGAAGGTTTCACGACATTGACGATAGCGACTCCTACGGGAGAGGGATTGACGAGTGCCAGAACGTTTACGCGCGTGCGCAGATGCGTTCTGTACGGAAACTTCAGGATCGTATAAATGGATAAGCAGCAGATTTTAAACAAAATCAAAGAGGCGGGAATTATAGGCGCTGGCGGCGCTGGGTTCCCCACGCATATTAAACTGTCGTGCAGTGCTGACGTCGTTATAGCAAATGGCGCGGAGTGCGAACCGCTGCTGCGCACCGACCGGCTGATGATGGAGACGTATTCCAAGAAGATTATGCTTGGACTGAAAGCTGCTATGTACGTGACGGGCGCAAAGCGTGGCGTTATTGCACTCAAGAAAAAGTATGTAAAAGCCGTGGATGCAATGAGAGGCGCGCTGGATTCCAGCACGGAACTGTATCTTATGGACAGTTTTTATCCGGCGGGCGACGAGCAACAGATCGTGTATGAGGTGACGGGCAAGGTCGTTCCCACAGGGGGGCTTCCATTAGATGTGGGGGCCGTCGTACAGAATGTCGCCACGCTGGTTGCCATTGCGGACGCGTTGCAGGGAACGCCTGTTATGGAGAAGTACGTGACAGTCACGGGCGACGTATCAGACCCTGCGGTATACAAAGCGCCCATAGGAATGCCGATTACGGAATTGATTGCGGCAGCGGGAGGCTCGAAAGACGGTTCGGAATATCGCGTTATCATCGGCGGACCCATGATGGGGCGCGTATCCGAGAATATTTCAGCTGAAGTGGTGGAGAAAACGACAGGCGGCGTAATCGTCATGCAAAAAGACCACACGCTGATACGTCAGAAGACACGCGACCTCATGCAGGACGTAAGGCTCGCCAAATCGGTCTGCTGCCAGTGCAACTATTGCACGCAGCTATGCCCGCGGAACGCTCTCGGGCTCAAGGTGGAGCCGCACAAGATAATGCGCGCACTCGCTCTTAACGCCGACAACTTCGGCGAGGTGAACGGCATATTCTCGTGCTGCGACTGCGGCTTATGCACACAGTACGCGTGCAACTTCCAGCTCGCGCCCTCAAGGCTTATGACCAAGGTCAAGCAGGAGCTCGCAAAAGCGGGGGTAAAGCCTGAGAAGAAAGTGGCTCTTAGCGTGGCGGACAACATGGAAAGCATAAAGGTCCCCGTATCGAGGCTGATGATAAGGCTCGGAATAGTAGGCTACGATAAAGATCTGCCATTGAAAGATGAACGGATAAATACAGACTGTGTACGGCTGCCGCTGAAAATGCATATAGGAGCGCCTGCCGTCCCAATAGTAAAAACGGGCGATAATGTCAAGGCGGGGCAAATGATAGCCTCGGTGAACAACAGCGTGGGCGCAAACCTGCACGCAAGCATGACGGGAATCGCGACGGTAACGGACAAGTATATTGAGATAAGGAAGCAGTGAATATGACACACGCAGTGGGAATGATCGAAACAAACTGCATAGCAAAGGGCATTCAGGCGGCGGACGAGATGCTCAAGGCGGCTGATGTAAAGCTTCTGTCGGCGCAGACGGCCTGCGCGGGCAAATACGTCGTGATCATATCAGGCGACGTGGCGGCGGTAAAGTTCTCGGTGGAAGCGGGAGCGGCCGGAGCAGAGGAGACTCTCGTAGACAGCATGGTGATACCCAACATCGACGAGCAGGTCTTGAAAGCCGTATCGGCGTGCGGTGAGCCCCATAACTTTGATGCGCTCGGGATCGTCGAGACGTTCTCGCTCGTGTCGGCGCTGCTGTGCGCAGATGCTGCGGTAAAGGCGGCGGACATTGAGCTGATAGAGATCAGACTGGGCAGGGGCCTTGGCGGCAAATCGTTTTTGACGCTGACGGGAGATGTTGCGGCGGTGCGACACGCGGTAGAAGCGGCGAAATCGGACGAAGGGGTGAAGGGCATGATAACCCGCACTGTGGTTATACCCTCTCCGCATCCTGACCTTAAGAGGTCGGTCTATTAAGTGAGAAGAATGAGCAAAAGCTCTTCTGATAAAAGGCATAGGTAATAAAGTATAGTTTTTATATGACAAAAGGAGCAAAAGCAATGGAAAAACAGGCATTGGGAATGGTAGAGACAAAAGGGCTTGTCGGCGCTATAGAAGCGGCTGACGCGATGGTGAAAGCGGCGAACGTCACGCTTATCGGTAAAGAGCAGATTGGCTCGGGACTCGTGACCGTCATGGTAAGGGGCGACGTGGGCGCAGTCAAGGCGGCGGTTGATTCGGGAGCGGCAGCAGCAAAACGCGTGGGTGAGCTTGTTTCGGTACATGTGATACCGCGTCCGCACGACGATGTGGAAGGTATATTGCCTGCAGTGAAACCCGCAAAAGCGGCGGCGAAGAAGGAATAGTATGTATACCGGGAAGGTAATAGGATCGGTCGTCAGCACGGCGAAGGACCCGAGCCTTAAAGGCGTCAAGCTGCTCGTGGTGCAAAAATATGAAAACGGTAAACCTGCAGGGCTGATCGTGTCGGCGGACGGGACTCGCCAGGCGGGGCCGGGGGATTTTGTGTACCTGATTGGCAGCAAGGAAGCATGCCTACCGTTTCCCGAATGCAAGCTGATACCTTTAGACTCATCGATCATAGGATTTATTGATCGTATCAACGAATAATCAAAAAGGGGGATTTGTAAAATGGAAAAACAAGCACTCGGAATGGTTGAGACAAAAGGGCTGGTGGGCGCGATAGAGGCGGCTGATGCGATGGTAAAAGCTGCGAATGTGACGCTCTTAGGCAAAGAGAAGATAGGCAGCGGACTCGTGACAGTGATGGTGCGCGGAGATGTTGGCGCTGTCAAAGCGGCTGTGGATTCAGGCGCAGCGGCTGCGAAACGCGTTGGCGAGCTCGTATCGGTACACGTGATACCGCGTCCGCACGACGACGTCGAAGCGATTCTGCCAGGAAAATAGTATGCTGCTTGCAAAGGTAGTCGGCAACGTGGTGTCGACGATAAAGCCTGAATCGCATCACGGGCGCAAGCTCATGATGGTTGAGTTTATAGGGCTTGATAATAAACCTTACGGCACGCGGCAGATAGTCATAGACGCTGCTGACGCCGGGGTTGGAGATACCGTGCTTGTCAATGTGGACGGCGGCGCGTCGCTTATGATACTTGACGACAAGAAAGCTCTCGTCGACATGACGATATGCGGGGTTGTCGACCATTTTGATGTTGAATGAAAGGCGGAAGACTGCATTGGATATACAGGATATCGTGGCAAAGGTCACGAAAGAAGTGTTTGCCCGGATGGGAGAGAGCGTTTCCGGGGAATCGGGAGCGGATATTGCTTGCACGATAGAACACAGTCTTTTAAACCCTGATATGACGAAGGATCAGATAATAAAGGGGTGCAAGGACGCAAAGACATTTCGCATGGCCAACATATGTGTATCGCCCTATTATGTAACGCTCGCCGCAGAGTATCTGCGCGGCAGCGGAGTTAAGGTATGCGCTCCTGTGGCGTTTCCTCACGGCGCGTCTTCAACGGCGGCAAAGATAGTGGAAGCAAGGGAAGCTATCAAGAACGGTGCGGAAGAGCTTGACGTTTCTATAAACATACTCGCTATAAAGAGCGGAGAGATAAAGGACGCGCTTTATGACTTATGTGAGGTAGTGAACGTTGCCAAGGGCAAAGCTCTCGTTAAAGCAATCTATGAGCAGGGTCTTTACACCGACGAGGAAAAGGTTGCCGCGCTTAACGTCGCCAAACAATCGGGCGCTGATTTCATTAAGATATCGAACGCTCTTACGGGCAAGAAAGCGCTGGCCGAGGACGTGCTGTTTGTACGCAGCATAGTGGGCAACACAATAGGCATAAAAATTGACGGCGGAATCGCCACCGCAGCGAAGGTTCGTGAGCTGATGGCGGCGGGCGCCCAAAGGTTTGGGTGCAGCAAATCGGTCGAGATCGTGCAGGGACAGTAAGGATAAACAGCAGGGCTGTAAGTTTGAGCTTAGCCAGAAGCAGATAACTTAAAAACGCTTAAAAGGCGGGCTTAAAACAGTATCATGTTAAATGAAAATACACGGGGCATGTCGTCAAACCCTATGACAGAGACATCACCCGGAACCTTATAGTCAAAACGGTTAAAGGCGCGTATGTCACCGAAGGCAATGACATCCGAAAAGGCAAAGAAGGCAGTCGGTAGATCATGGTTATCGTTCAGCCAAAGGCAAACATCATGATACGCCTTCTCGGAAGAGAAATCCATTGTTATGAACAGAGATGGACGAATCAACTGGCTTATTGGAACATCCCATTGTCAGCCAGCATCCGAAAGTTCCTATTGTCATTGACGACACCAAACATTCCATTCTGAAATCGACTACGTATTTACCCTGCGCGTCGGGTACAAAGCAATAGAGTATCTGATCAGCCAACGGCACGACTTGAAGCGTGGCTTCGGGATGATCGGACGTATGCTCCCGAATCGGAATACTGCGGCGTAGACGGATGGCTGAAATATGGCGGCATTACATCATCAGGTGATGTGGACCGGAGATTACATGAATCGGCTTGAACAACTTTGCAATATCTGGGATGTCGAGTTCGTTACAGTCTCATGTGTAACATCAGATCAAATGGGGAAAAACTAATTTGGTAAAAGAAAGGGCCATAACAGACGCTATGGCCCTACTTTCAATCAGTGAAAGATGGAAGCATAAATCAAAGGAGAAACAGTAGTGAAAATCACCGCTGTTGACCACATCACCATCAATTGTTGTAAGCAGTATTTTTTATAAACGTGGAAGGAGACAAGAGCTATGAAAGACATATTACTAATGGCCGTAGACCTGGGGACAAGTTTTATTAAAGTGGGTGTGTATAACACAGACAGCGAATGTGTCGCAGTGGAAACGGAACCTGTAAAAGACTATCGTCCAAGCCCGGGTGTTTTTATACAAAAGGGTGATGAACTGTTCGCCTCCGTCCTTGCATGTATTAAAAAAGTGGCTGGAGTGTTGGGAGACCGTGCAAAAAATATAGAAGCAATGGCGTTTACAGGCCAGATGTCGGGTTTTATGGGCGTTGACGAACAATGGAACGACATCACAACATGGTCTTGCTCTCTGGACAGCCGGTATATGCCTTATGCAGAGCGTCAGATGGCGCAACTAAAGGATCAGTTCCTGGGGATTGGCGGAACAAACTTCCCGCAGATGGCACCAAAATTTGAGTGGTTTAAAAACGAATTTCCGCTTGAGAGCAGCAAGATCGCAAAGTATTTGATGATCTCGGGTTATGTGATCGGTAAGCTTGGGGATTTATCAATAGACGATGCAGTCATAGACCGTACATTTACGCAATGGACGGGTTTGGCCGATGTGAGAAAAGACAGATGGTCCAAAGAAATCTGCGACGCTATAGATTTGGATCAGAAATATCTGCCGAAGATCGTCAATTCAAATGACATTTGCGGTTATCTGTCAGAAAGCAGCGCAAAAGAGATCGGATTGAAAGCAGGTATTCCGTTGGTATCAGGCGCAGGAGATAAACCAGCCGGTTGTCTCGGAGCGGCGATTGTAACGCCTGGCGATATGATTTTTGAAGCATCCTCATACGGCGAAATAAGCTGCTGCGTAGAGGATTACCGCCCGGACTTTGAGGAGAGACGCTTAGATGTCATACCTTCGGCGGTTGCGGGCGAGTTTTATGCGACTCATTTTGTGGCAGGCTCGGGCATTACACTTGACTGGTTTATGAATACATTTGTCAGACAGGAAGGCATCAGCACAAAAGAAATGTTTGAACAGATGGAAGAAAAAGTCGCAAAGATTTCACCGGGCTGTGACGGTGTGATGGCCCTTGGGCTCTTGGGCGGAAGCAGTATGCCGCTGGACGGGATATTAAAAGGGCTCTGGATGGGACATGACTGGAGTCACAAAAAGGAGCATTTCTATCGTGCATTGCTGGAAAGCTTTTCGTATGATTTCGCACTTTGCATTCGCAGCATCGAAAGGCTGTATCCGGAATATGCACTGGATGTCATCCGTATTATCGGCGGCGGTGCAAAGTCGCCCGTATGGACACAGATGTGCGCCGACGTACAAGGGAAAACGTATCATGTGCTTAACAGAGAAGATGTGGCCATGTGGGGCGCGGCAATGCTCGCAGGGAATGCCATTGGCGTGTTCGGTGACTTAAAGGGGACGGCCAAAGCCTATGTAAAGCCTGAAAAGGAATATAAGCCTGACATGAATAAAAAGGCGCAGTATGCAAAATACTTGTATATCTATGAAAAGTATATGGTAGAGCTGCATGATTTCTTTGAGAGACTGCAGAATATTCAATAAGGCTAAACTTTTAATCTTATATGACAAAAGCTATATAGCAGCTTTCAGAGTATCAAAAAAGTCAGCGATAAGCTGGCTTTTTTTGTACAGTATAAGCTTTACTCCGCATTGAGGATGCCATGTGCAAGGTTTTCATCAATGATCAAAACATCTATATATCCGCCGCGCAAGCTGCCGAGAGCTGCCTCGGTTTTCTCAAACCCGACAGCAACACCGATAACCGTTTCGATTTTTTTAAGCTGTTGCAGCTCAATGCCGATTACCTTGTCGCTGATGCTCGATGTGTATAAGTTCCCATTGATATCGATATGCCGCCCGCAAAGGTTGCCGACTGCGCCAAGGCTCGTGATGCTTTCGGTGTCCTCCCGGGTGATGTTGCCGCTTTTAAAAATTGCGCTGAACTCCGCACGGTTAGACCCAAGACCGACTACGGCCATATCAATGCGCTCGAACATTTTGAAATGCTCGGCGACGTTGGGCTCTTCCATCAGCAGATCTTTTAATACGCGGCTCTGCACGATCATCGGTACCTGCATGATATAGCATTTTCCGTTGAGTGCATGAGCCATTTTTTTAGCGAGATCCTGACCATCGGTATCCACGCTTTTCGCGCTTATTCCTCCCACCATCTGGATCACGTCGGCGCGCACGGTTTTTTTTGGATGGAGGTTGTTGACAACATGGTACAGCGTCGTGCCCCACGACACGCCGATCAGCATACCGCTCACCAAGACGCTTTCCAGATATGCAGACGCCTCATTGCCTACGTTGTTTTTGCTTAGCTCCTCGCGCGAATCTGACGGAACGACGAGCGCCTTTTTCAATCCAAATCTTTCCTCAATCGCTCTGGCCAATGCGGCTCTGGGTGATATAGAATAATTGATCTTAAACTCAACAATCTTTTCGCGGACACAGGTTTTGAGCAGCTTAGAAATATTGGCGCGAGACATCGACACCTTCACGGCGATCTCATCTTGGGACATTCCGTTCACATAATACATTTCGGCAATCTGCTCAAGCAGTATCCGCCGAGTCTGCGCGGTTTCGTTCATACGAACTTCCTTACTCTTTTGTCTCATTATAATCCTGAGCGTCACATTTGTAAACAAAACGATATTCAATACTCTTTTCGTAGAAAATGATACTCAAATAAAGCGTGAAATTATTTTTGAATGGCACAAATGTGCCAAAACGCTAATGCAAATTGACATATGGTCGACACATTGCTATACTTTTAACGAATCACTGTGGCTTTCGGCCGCGGTCAAAGCGTGTTTATTAATTTCCGGAAAGGAATGAATACAGATGGTGCTAAACAGGGACACGGTAAAGGAAATGCTTTATAAGCTTCATGCGGCACGGATATTTGAAGAGCGCGTCAACGAGATGTTTATGCGCGGTATGATTCATGGGACGACACACTTAAGCGTCGGGCAGGAGGGTGTCGCGGTCGGCGCGGTCTACGCGGCGGATAAGGATGACCTTATCATGAGCAATCATCGCGGCCACAGCCACTGTATTGCCAAGGACGCGGACGTTAAACGCATGATGTGTGAACTGCTTGGCAGAGAAAGCGGTTTTTGCAAAGGCATGGGCGGCTCGATGCATATCGTGGACATCGACAGCAATAACTACGGCGCAAATGGCATCATCGGCCCATCCATCAGCATTGCGACTGGGATTGCGCTGGCGCTTAAGAAGGACCGGAAAAATAAGATCATACTCGATTTCTTCGGGGACGGTACGTCGAATACCGGAACGTTTCACGAAGCGCTCAATATGGCGGCGCTCTGGAAGCTGCCCATCGTGTACATCTGCGAGAATAACATGTACGGCATGTCCACACCGGCTTCAAAAACCGTTTCTGTACCGGATATTGCTGATCGCGCTGCGGCCTACGGCTTCTCCGGCGTTGTGGTGGACGGTAACGATGTGTTCGCGGTGATGAACGCGGTACACGAAGCGGCGGAGCGTGCGCGGCGGGGAGACGGCCCCACGCTGATTGAGGCAAAGACGTATCGGTGGCTCGGCCATTCCAAGAGCGACAAACGCGCCTACCGAACGCGTGAGGAAGAAGAAGTATGGAAAGCGAAGTGCCCGATTAAAAGATTCGAGACATACATGCTTGAAAACGGGTTTGCTGAAAACGAGCTGAGCGCGATCCGCAGACAGGCAGAGAACAAAATAGAAGAAGCGGTAGAATACGCGCTTAACGCGCCGGTGGCAACGATTGAGCAGGCAAAGTCGTTGGTTTACGCGTAAGGAGGGGGCTATGGCAGAGATCACAGTCAAACAAGCAATAACGGACGCGCTGCGCGAGGAGATGCGGCGCGACGAAAAAGTATTTATGATTGGCGAAGATATGGGTATTTACGGCGGCTGCTTCGGTATTACCAAGGGTTTTTTAGAGGAGTTTGGCGAAGACAGGCTGATTGATGCGCCGATCGTTGAGAACGCTTTTACGTCGATGGCCGTAGGCGCGGCAATGGCGGGGTACCGTCCGGTCGTTGAGTATATGTTTTCGGATTTTGTGGCGGTAGCGATGGATGCCATCGTCAATCAGGCTGCAAAGCAGCGCTTTATGCTGGGCGGGCAGGTAAAAATCCCGATGGTGATGAGGACGCCCGCTGGCTCGGGAAGCGGCGCGGCGGCACAACATTCGCAGTCGCTCGAGACATGGTTCTGCCATGTACCGGGATTGAAGGTTATCGCACCAGCGACGCCATACGATGCAAAGGGGCTGCTAAAGTCTGCGATCCGCGATAACAATCCGGTGCTGTTTTTCGAGCATAAGATTGGGTACAGCATCAAAGGAGAAGTGCCTGACGAGGAATATCTTGTGCCCATCGGCAAAGCGGATGTCAAGCGCCAGGGTAAAGATTTAACAATTATCAGCTATTCTTATACGCTGCATAAGGCACTAAAAGCTGCGCAAATGCTCGAGAAGGATGGCATTGACACTGAAGTGCTCGATCTTCGCACGCTCTCTCCGCTCGATACCGACGCGATTATCGCGTCGGTGAAAAAAACGGGGCGCGTCCTGATCACGCACGAATCCGTTCAGAATTATGGTGCGGGTGCGGAGGTGGCTGCGGTCATAACGGACAGCGAAGCGTTTTTCTATCTGGACAGACCGGTTAAAAGGTTTGGGGGGATGTTCATCCCGATTCCATATTCGCCTCAGTTGGAAGCGCAGGCAGTGCCGCAGCCGGAAACAATATACGAGCGAGCCAAAGAACTGCTGATATAAGGAGTGAGACATGCAGAAAGTCATGGCGACACCGGCCGCGAGACGCGCAGCGAAGGAGCGGCGAGTCGATCTGGGGAAAATCTTTGGGACGGGAGAAAGCGGGTATATTCAGCTTTCCGATGTGCTTCAAGTGAGAGATAAAGGCGCAACACCACTTGCCAAAGCATATGCCGCTTACTATGGCGTTGATATCGGCGAAATAGAATCGGCGGGGCGTGTCACGAAAGCTGACATCCTGCGCTTAAAGGATGGAGATCGTACGCTGATAGCGGTGAGCGGAATGCGCGACGTTATCGCGCGGCGCATGAAGGAGAGCCTTGATACAGCACCGCAATATACGTCGCACGCCAGTGTTTGCGCGTACGCGCTTAAGTTGTATCTGGCGTCATATACGGAAAAGTGCGTTGCGCGCGGAGAAGCTAAGCCGACGTATTCGGATCTTTTGATCAAAGCGGCAGCGATGGCTCTTCGCGGCAATATGCGGCTCAATTCGACTTTCGGCAAAACGCAGATCACCGTCCACAAAGACATCAATATCGGGCTGGCTGTCGCGCTAGAGGATGGGCTGATCGTTCCGAACATCAAGAATGCGGATAAAAAAACATTATACGAAATCACAGCGGAGCGGAACAGACTGGTGAATAAAGCCAGGTCCGGCAAGCTGCTGCCCGAAGAGTATACAGGCGGTACGTTCACGATATCAAATATGGGCGGATATCCGGTCGAATATTTCACACCGATTATCAATCTGCCCGAATCAGCGATACTTGGTGTAGGGACGATCGTGGAAAAAGTCGTGCCGGTTGACGGAAACATCGGCATACGCCCCATGATGGGGATTAGCCTGACATCGGACCACAGGCATATTGATGGTGCGGTAAGCGGGGCGTTTATAAAGCAGCTAAAAGAGATCATAGAAAACCCCGCAAGTATGGAAACGGAGGAGTAACATGGGAAGCTTTATACTGATGCCTAAGCTTGGTATGACGATGACAGAGGGCAAGATCGTCAAGTGGCTTAAGAATGAAGGCGAAAAAATAGAAAAAGGCGATGACATATTTGAGGTGGAAACGGATAAAACCACGCTCGAGGTGGATGCCATATACGGCGGGATTCTTCTCAAAAAATATTTTCATGAAGGCGATACTGTATCTTGTGATACCAAGATTGCTTACATCGGCGAGGCGGGGGAAGCCGTTCCGGAGATCGCCGGAGCGGAAAGCACGGCCAGCCAATCAAAGCCGTCTCATGCCGACAGTTCGGAGACAAAATCGCAGTCGCAGCCTCTTGTATCGGATGATACGAAGTATGATTATGACCTTGCGGTGATCGGAGGCGGCCCGGGCGGTTATGTCGCGGCGATCCGTGCGGCGCAGTTGGGTGCGAAAACGGTATTGATCGAAAAGGATACAGTCGGCGGCACATGCTTAAACCGCGGATGTATACCGACCAAAGCGATGTATACCAGCGCTCAACAATGGCGCAAGCTTGTTAACGCCGAGGAATACGGGTTCAAGGTCAAGGGAGCGGAGCTAGATTTTACGGCTGTGATGAAACGCAAAGACAGGATCGTTCAGCAATTGACCGATGGGGTTTCCGGGCTTTTGAAAAAGAACAAGGTTGACGTGATTTACGGCATCGGCACAATGTCCAAAGAACATGAAGTTAATGTGGGAGACAAGAAAATAACCTGCAGGTACACAATACTCGCGACGGGCGGCAAACCGGCCTGCGTGCTTAAGAACGTTGACGCGGGAGTAGAGATTTACGACACAGACAAGCTTATGGGGTTGAAAGAGCTTCCCAAGTCGGTGGTTATTGTAGGCGGCGGCATAATAGGCTGCGAGATTGGCTGCATAATGAACGCTTTTGGCAGCAAGGTGACAATCGTGGAGATGCTTCCGACGATACTTGCGATGGCTGATACGGAAATATCGGAGCTTCTTGCGGATCATATGAAAAGGAACGGGATCGGGATTTTGATATCGGTAACGGCGGAAGCTGTCGAGAAGGACGAAAAAGCTTATAGCGTAAAGCTTTCGGATGGCAGTGCCATCGAATGTGAGATGATACTTGAAGCTGTCGGCAGAACGGTCGAAGATCAGGCATTTGAGGGACTGGGGCTAGAGCGCTCTGCCAAAGGGTTTGTCAAAGTGGATTCGTTCATGTGCACAAGCTTAAAAAGCGTTTACGCTATCGGTGATATGACAGGCATTTTCCAGCTGGCGCATGCGGCCTCTGAGCAAGGGGTGACCGCAGTCGAGTGCATGTTCGGAGGCAGGACTGAGATTGAGGAGAAGCTCGTCCCTTCTTGTATATTTACTGATCTGGAAATCGCGTATGTGGGGATGACAGAGAAACAGGCACAGGCGAAAGGGATAACCCCAGGCGTATTCAAGTTTCCGTTTGCGGCGAACGGAAAAGCGTTGACGATGGGAGAATCCGAAGGTTTTGTGAAGGTCGTTTATGATGAAAGATTTGGTGAGATACTTGGCGTGCACATTATCGGACCGGAAGCATCAACTTTGATACATGAAGTATCGATCGCGATGAGACTTGAGAGCACCGCAGGATACATTGGCTCAACGGTTCACGCGCACCCAACTCTTTCTGAAGCCGTTATGGAGGCGTTCTTAGGTTGTTCGAAAGGTGCGATTCACATATAGCTTTACCATTTTCATTATACGGAAAGTTCAGAACTCAGATAGGGTGTTAATTATTAATATTATCCAGCATCAAATGTATTCTTATGCATTCAGTGATTTAAGTGTGTATTCTCAATAAAAGTATGAATATTTTAATTAATATGCAATAGATTCGAAGCGTCTTCAAGCTTGTTTTAGGCTTATTGCATATTAATATATATTACGATATATTAATTTATGTAATCACTCGTTTTTCATAACTGAGAGGTATACATATGGCGAAAAGAGATGGGCGTGTCGTAAAGGTGCATGCGCTTAATGCAATGTTTCCCTATATGATACGCAGCAGGACAGAATCACTCGTTTATTTCAGCACAGCTCTCGATGTTGAAAACCTTCTGGCATACATTGAAAAAAAGAAAGCCGAAGGCGGTGGCTCTATTCGGGCGACATCGGCTTCATGGATGAAGACGGTTACCTTTATTTCAAAAGCAGGGAGAAGCGCATGCTCAAGGTATCCGGCGTGAACGTATATCCCATGCAGGCAGAGCAGGTGCTGGAGACGTACGAACTCGTTCAGGTCGCGCGTCGTGGGCGTGCCGGATGATTATCAGATGACAAGCGTCAAGGCATACGTTGTTCTCGAAGACCCATCAAGGGCTTCGGACGAAATTAAGAAAGCTCTTCAAAAGCATTGCAGCAAGCACCTTATCAAATGGAGTGTGCCGCGTGCCATCGAGTTCCGCGACAAGCTCCCCACAACGCTAGTGGGCAAGGTGGAGTACAGCGCGCTGGAGAAATCCCGTATAACGGCAGAGGACCGGGCACTTGAAGGTGCCGAAGCATAAGCATGACGCGCTTGGATATGTTTTGACAGATTATACAATATAAAGGAGGCGGTTAATTGCTAAGGGTCAAGCTGCATGCGCCTGCCATCAATAAGAATACTGTCAGCAGAGATAAGCTGCTTACAAAGCTGGGACATGCGCAGGAATATAAGTTGACCCAGGTCACAGCGCCCGCAGGATATGGAAAGACCACCGCAGTTCTTGACTGGCTTAATAAATGCAGACTGCCATCAGCCTGGGTATCACTTGACGCTAACGACAATGATACTTCAACATTCTGGCAATATGTCTGCGCCTCTCTGGAGCATATTGCTGAAGGCATTACCAAGGATACGGAATATGTTTTCTCCTCAGAGGAACTGATAAAAGCCAATATCCATATCGATATCCTTATAGACCGGCTATCGCAGGTTAAGTCCGACTTTCTGCTTGTGCTGGACGATCTCCATCTGATTGATTCATTCTCGATTCTCACAGGACTTTCATATCTGATCGATTATCTGCCCGCAAAAATGCATTTGATTTTCATCAGCCGGACACCGCCTGAGCTTAGACTGGCCAGGCATCGAATCAAATGGCAGATACAGCGGCTGGAGGAGGAGGATCTGCGCTTTGAAGCTGAGGATATTTTTCGTTTTTTTCAGGCAAGGGGCTATACACTGGAAAACGATGATCTTAATAGGGTGCAGATTTTCACGGAAGGCTGGGCAGCGGCTTTGGTTGCGGTTGCCATGTCGATGGAGGATGTGGGTTTTGGGAACGATATCATTGCCGCTCTCACACGATCCAGCTGGGATATGGCGCAGTATCTTAAACATGAGGTGATTAGCGTTTGGCCGCATGAAAGAATAGCCTTCGCTATGAAAACCTCCATTTTAGATACCTTGTCGGAAGAGCTGTGTGACGCCGTTACGGGTAATAAAAACGGACGTCGTCTGCTAAAGGAAATCTATGAAAAGAACGGCTTTCTTCTTGACATGGACGGACGGGAAAAGACATACAGGTATCATCATCTTTTCAAAAGCTTCCTTCAGGAGCTGCTTGAGGAAACCTATTCAAAAAAAATTCCAGAGCTGAACAGCAACGCGGGGCTCTGGTATAAACAGCAGGGATTGCTTCCGGAAGCCATTGAATATCTGCTGCGCGGTGGGGCATATAACCAAGCCTTTGAATTGATTGAACATCAGATTGACCACTTAATCGACAAAAGTGATTTTGGCAGACTGATGGATTGGGTTAAGCGCCTGCCTGCCGAATTTCGGGATAACAGCTTCAAAATTGCCGCGATTTATGCCGCGTATTACGCGCAAATGGATCTCTATGATGTGTCAAGGCAGTGGGTAGATAGAATGAAAGTCCTAAAGGATAACTATCCTTACGCCTCCGGCCCGGAATGGAGCAGTTACAGCCAAACAGTATGCACGATGGTTGAGGCCAACCTGTTGGTTCGGGAAGGTAAAATTGAGTTTCTTCCGATGCTTTTATCAGCGGCTGAGAACGACGGCGGAAAATATTATAAAATGCCGGAATTCTATGATTTTAATTTATCGGATATTTACTTTTTTCGCTGCCCGATATACAGACTGACGGATTTGTTCAAAGAAGCTCCAGACAATTTTGATAGGATGACTGAAAGCTATCGGGGGATGATTTCTAAAAATCCCGGATATGCACCTTTAGCCATTGGAGAATATCTGTATGAATGCAACCGGCTGGAGGAAGCTCTTCCCTATTTGCTCAGCGCACTGGAAGAGGCGCTGGAAGCAAATTGTCTCGGAGCTCTTATCCCGGCTATGGTGGATATTGTCCGGTTTAAACGGGCCTACGGCGATATATCGGGCGCTTTCGCGGTACTGGAGGAATATGAGAAGCAGCTCCGGGGCATCGGAAAGACGCACTGGCTGTATTTGCTTGAAGCCTTTCGCTGTAAACTGTATCTTGATATTGGACACACGGATAAGGTGCAAGAATGGTGTTGCACAGGAAAGCTTAATATATTCACGGAGCTTAACAAAACCAGGGAGTTTGAATTGATTGTCTATGCGAGGACTCTGATGTCGCTCGGCCAAACACAGGATGCGCAGATTTTACTGCAGAGACTCCTTGCGTTTACCGGGAATCACAAGCGGCCACACAGCCGGGTGGAGGTGCTGAACATATTGGCTTTACTTGCTTTCAGGGAGAACCATTTGCGCCTTGCATTCAAATATATCGATGAATCGCTGGAGATTGGGCTAAAGGAAGGGTACGTCAGAAGCTATATTGATGAACTGGCGCCCATGGCTCAGGTTCTCAGGGCTTACATCAAGTCGAGGGGCAAGCAGTCGCAAGGGCACCTTCTAAAAGAACGCAAGGTGTTTGCCGGCGGCCTGCTGAAACAGATGCCCGAAAGTCTGCTGCCAACGCTCAGCGCACAGGACATGGTCGCTGAGGGAATAACAGAAAAGGTGTTGGAGCAACTCACGGCGCAGGAGAGAAAGGTGCTGGAGCTTATAGTAAACGCAGCAACAAATCAAGAGATTGGTGATAAACTTGGTATCAGCCTCTGGACGGTTAAGACACATACGGGGAACATTTACGGCAAGCTGGGCCTCAAAAACCGCGCCCAGTGCATTAAGCTGGTTCGGGATCTGAGACTGCTGTAACCAAGCGGGCATAAAGGAACCAGATAGAGATACTTGCATTTGAGCATGTATCTTTTTTTGTGCACAACTTTGGTGTGATGTATGACAAAACATTATGTGTTACTATTCTGGAAAAAGTGGACTTGTTGTCAAAAAAGCTCAATCAAAAACGGATGATAAAAACTCAAATGCCTGAAATTAACGATAGGCCAAGCGAGGGAATCTAATATGAAAGCAATAATCAAAGTGGTCAGTCTATTGTTGGCTGTGTGTATGGCTTTTGCCTTTATGCCGTCTCCCGCGACAGCGGCAGTGGACGATGAATTCGAGGATACAGGCAGCGGTTTAAAATTCAAGGTACTGACGGAGGACGCCTTATCCGGCACCGGTACAGCTCAGGTGTTGCAAAATGGTTATACCGGAGCTACTTATGCCATTCCGGATGTGGTTTCATATAACTCTGTGACGTATACAGTCACAGGCATAGGCTATCAAGCGTTTGCGGGCTGTACCGGTCTTACTGATGTCAGTATTCCGAGCAGCGTAACGGATATCGGCAATTTTGCATTTCAAGGCTGCAGCGGGCTTAACTCGATCAGCCTTCCGGATGGCGTAACCGGGATCGGCATCAGTGCGTTTTCGGGCACGGGTCTTTCCTCAGTGACGATTCCCGCAAGCGTGCTTCAAATTTGGGATCGAGCGTTCGAGGGGTGTACGAATTTAACCACAGTCACCTTTCTTGGTTTAAATCCGCCGAACATAAACGCCTTAGTTTTTTCAGGAGCGGCTGTTGAATCAGTCATCGTTCCCAAGGGTACGCAGTCGCTTTATGGTTTTGAGCTGACTTCGAGCACTGGCCTTCCCTCGGGTGCCCATATAGACCCGACTGCGGCGACAATAACAGAGGTGTTGGTCAGCCCGCTGACTGCGGATGTGGCAAAAGGCGGGACGATGACCTTCTCAGCCAATGTCAACGGAACGGGCATCTTCAGCCCGAATGTGACATGGAGTGTGAACGGCGTTCCCGGTACCAGTATCTTTGACGGTGTTCTCACTGTCGCGCCGGGCGAATCTCATGCGGTTCTCACTGTCACGGCCACATCGGTCGCGGATCCCAGCGTGACAGGCGAGGCATCTGTTACGGTTTTGTCAAGCACACCCCATGAGCAATTCAACCTGCCCGCCGGAACAACCTGCTATTTCGATCTGTCAGGTATCGTTGTCAGCGAGGGAGATATTAACCCATCTTTACCTGATACAAGCCTCAAATGGGTGCCGTTTACCTATGTGGGATCGGTGGACGCATATTCTCTTACCAGCATATCCGGCGGAGAACCCGTAAGCAGCCGCAGCCTCTTTTTGGCTGACCACACCATGAGTGTGAATGTGTCATGGAATACTCTGAACACTGCAGGATTGATATTCGGCAGCAATTATACGACCAAAGGTGTGCCGTATCTTCTGCGCTGCTTATCGGCAGGTAATGATAACGACAGTGAATGGTGTCAGATTCTGATGAAGGGCAGTTATATTCATAATTACCTAGATATGTTTTCTTGGGCACAGGATGCGTATTATAGTGCGAAAGTGATTTGGGGCTATGATTCACCCGACTACTGGTATGCTTGTCCGGCTTCTATAAAGGATCCTGAATTGGGCTTCCGCCCTACCCTGGAAATTCTGAATCCTGCCGCACTGGGGTCTAGCGGTTTGAAAACCGTATCCTTCAATATGGGCAGCAACGGTACGCTGGGCGACGGAACGCTGACCGCAGCGTGTGTGGTATACTCGGGGACGCTGGCTTTACCGGAAATAACGGCTGCAAACGGCTTTACCTATACCGGAAGCGGCACAGGTACACTCGGCTGGTATGACACCACAGGCAAATTTTATATGCCGGGAGCAACGCCGACTCTTACCACCGGGGTGGTGCTGACGGCGGGATATGGCAACGCCCCAACGATTACCACGATATCCTTGGCAAACGGTAAGGTGGGCAACGCATATAGCCAGACATTTACAGCCACGGGCGATGCGCCTATTACATGGAGTATAAACAGCGGCAGCTTACCGACCGGCCTGACGCTTTCAAGCGGCGGTGTCCTATCCGGCACACCGACTAAAGATGGTTCCTTCAGCTTTACCGTGAAAGCGGAAAACAGCGCAGGTTTAGCCACGAAGACGTTTATAGTTGTTATCAACGCGGTGCCGACACCCACGCCCACACCGACACCGATACCCACGCCAACGCCGACACCAACACCAACGCCGACACCAACACCAACGCCGACACCAAC
>JAEWBO010000034.1 GCA_023391105.1 Bacillota bacterium | reverse complement strand
TATAACAGTAGTGCAGGTACAGCCCCCGCAGGCTGCCAGCCCGGCTCGGGTCGCCGATACGCTTTGCTTTTTTAATATTGCCCTTGAAGCGGACCACGGTAACGGTTTGCTTGGGCGGCGGAGCCTTTGGCCTCGGTCGGGCCCCGGCAGAAAGGATACGGCGACAAATAGCGTCCAGTATATAGTCCTCGCCAAAGTTGCGGGCAAGCCGGAAGAACCGCTCCTTGCCCGGTGGCCGGACGGAAATATCCTTGCCCAGCTTGATCTCATATCCCATGCCGCGCAGGTTATGAAAGAACTGCCGGTCGGTCTTGGCTTCGTGGATGGCCCGGTCCACATCCTTTTTGATGAGGCCGCGCCAGGTGGGTTTGCCCTGCTGGTCGGCACGCCATTCGCCATACTGCTTGGCCTTGCCTCGCGTGGGGTTTTCAATGACCGACAAACCGTATTCCTTACATAACCGGTCGGAAGTCTTGCGCATTTCCATATAGGTGTCCGTGCAGTCGTTATAACGGTAGCCGTCCGCGAACGATACGGAATTCAGCACAAAATGGTTGTGGATATGGTTTCCCTTGTCCAGATGAGTGGCGACGATGACCTGAAATCGCTCGCCCCATAGCTCTTTTGCCAGCCGGCTGCCGATCTCATGGGCGGCATCCGGCGTGGCTTCGCCGGGGGCAAAAGACTGGTAGCCGTGAAAGGCCACGATGCCATCCTCCTTGCCGTACCGCTTTTTCACCGCCATCATTTCCTCACGCGCCGTGGCGGGAAAGCAGTTGACGCCCGTCACATAATGGGACAGAGAAGTAGAGTCGCTTTCAAGCCCTGCGCTTTTTTGCACCTTTTTGCTCTGTACGGCGTATTCGATGACATCGGCCAGGCCTTGGGTCTCCCCCTCCGTCATATCCTGCTTCTGATAAAAGGCGGGATTTTGCGTTTTCTCCGGGTTCTCCACATAGATGACCACCTTGCCCAGCCAGCCGTGCACGTCCCAAATGGCCGTTGTAGCCACTATTCATTCCTCCTTGGAAGCAGCACGGCGTTGGTGATCGTCCTCACGATTTCCTTGAACAGGCGCATGTTTTCATCATACCGTTGCACGTCCATGACGTTCAGCACATGGGCCTTTTGCGCGATCTGGTTCAAATTGTTTCCGATAGCGTGCAGCTCCTTCATCATGGAGAAATAGTCGGGCGGCGGCGCGTCCTGGGGCACCACGCCGTTTATCAGGTGGCGGAGATAGGCTTCACGGGACAAGCCGGATTTCTTCACCAGCTTATCCAAAGCCTGCGCTTCCTTTTTATTCAGCCAGAACTGGATATGAACATTCCGATTTCTCATTATGGGCAGCACCTTCTTTCTCAAAGGGTTTCAGGGAATTCCCTGACAAGCGCGCCGCCCTTTCGGGGCGGTGTGGGGGTTTGTGGTATCACAAATCCAGTGCTTGCTGGTAGTAGTGAATTGCTCTTTGCTCCCTGTGCAAAGAGAGGCCGACTGGCCGAAAAAGAGATCAGCGTTCCTGGCCGCGGCTTTTCTGTTGGAGTCGGGCCTCAAAGGATACACCCTGAAAGTGATCCGCATCGAGGATATATTCCGAATTGCGCCAGTTATCCGATGCGAGCTGTTCAGCATGAAAGCGATCCCGCGCTTCAATTTCGATGGTCGTTTGCAAGGTTTCCGTAATGGTCACGTCGTACTTTGCCATGTGTGTTTCACCTCTCTCTAGAATCTTGGGATAAAAATAGGGCGTCCCCTAAAGCAACACCCTATGTAATGAGGTTTTAGTATTCTTTTTATGTGTCAGTATCATCATCCCGATCGGTTCTGATTTCCCGAAGCGGCGTAACCTGCGGCGGGTTCTCCACATATTCGTCCTCGCCCTGTTGCTGTGCAGCAACAAGGATATTTACTGCATCCGATACCTTTGCGGCAAGCGTAAAGTACATCCTTTTATAGTCCGGCATTA
Organism: Bacillota bacterium; assembly: GCA_023391105.1. Classification (GTDB taxonomy): domain Bacteria; phylum Bacillota; class Clostridia; order Christensenellales; family SZUA-584; genus SZUA-584. The sequence continues at coordinate 92,490 of JAEWBO010000034.1, read as the reverse complement.
TATGACCTCCCTCAGTAATGTATAAGCGGCTTGGGAGAACCAAGCCGCTTACAGCATATCTAAGCCGGAGATAGGAGTCCAATGTGCAAAAGCCGCCTACCTCGTCCTTGTATATTTCAGAGAAGCATGCTCCGGCAGACCAAGCTTTCGGCAAAGAAAGGCGTTTACATCTTTGCAGCCGCAAGGAGGGCGGTCTGTGGCCTCGTATTCCTTGGGCAGAACCGTCATGATGGCCTTGGTCGCCATGCGCCCCGCATAGTCGTTATCCAGATGCAGCAGCACGTTTTTCACCTGCGGGTTATCCTCTAAAAACCGCGTCAGCGCGGCGGGAACCTTGCTTTTTGAAATATCTTTCTGCGGCTGGTAGACGCCGGCCAGAGAAAGCAGGTTTTCCGTGGAATAGTCTTTGCCGCTCATTTTCATAAGGGTGGCATACGAAAGCAAATCCACGGCGCTTTCAAACAGATGGACGGAATCGCTCGCCTCCAATGCCGGCATCGCAAACGAGTAATGCTTATCGCTACCGGTTGCTTCGCCCTTGAAACCACCGTTGATTCCGCGCAGTGCGGCATATTTTCTCTGTCCCTGCGCGTCAAATCCTACAAACACGGCGTTTATATATATCTTGCCGCCGGGCTCCGGCTCGTTGCGGCTCTCGTAAACGCGCCCGTCCGCGATGCACGCATGGATAAGCCCTCTGTCGATACCCCGGCGAACCAGATATTGCTCCACTTCATCCGTATATGGATAAGGTTCGGGCAAAAGGAGCGTTTTGGGCTTTTGTTCCTTTTGAGATACAAAAACGGGCGGTGTGCTTGCCGCCCGTCCCATGATCTGTTCCACCGCGTCCGTAAAGGAAAGTTCCCGCACCTTGATCAGATAGTCGAGAGCCGACCTGCCGCCGATGCCACGGTTCCACCAAAACCATTTGCCGTTGGAGATTTTCAGGCTGTCATGGCTGCGCGTGCAGTAGGTGCTGCCGGAGAAATGCACCAGCTCGTGCGGCTCATAGTTCTGGAGGTATGTTAGAAGGTCCATTCGTTTGGCTTCTATGATCACTTCTGGGTCGATATATGGCATGCTTTCACCTCCGGGAATAGAAAAAACCGCCCGGATAAGCCGGACGGCTTTTCTTTGGTCAATTTCACATATTTAATTCTTTGATAGGAGCTATCCATTGCAACGAAACTAGTCTACTTAAGGCAATTTCAATTTGTCTTGGACTGAATTGAGCTTTATGCTGATTCCATGCGTATGTTTCTTTAATAACCTCACTTAATGAATCGGCACCGTTGTCCACAAGCCAATGAACCGTGGCAAGCAACTCCAATCCAAAAGGCGTTTCGAACCCGTCTACAAGCTCAGATACTCTTTTCATACGTTTAAGTGTATCAGGCTGTTCAGACAAAAACTTTTCAGCATCATCAATAGCTCCAGGAATCAGCTCTAATCGCTTTTGTGGATTGTTGCCGCCATCTGCATATCCAGACAGCATGTGCCCTTCAACCGCATTTAATACATGGGATAAATTTTTGGCATAAGGGCCATACGTTTCTTTTACATATTGCAAGCGAAGATTTTCACCTGAAATTTGCAAAAAGTACATTAGCTTGTGTATCTCTAGCAAAGTAATGAATGGGTCAAGCAATCCCTTAAGGTATAAATGTATCAATTCTACAAGTGCGGCACGTCCCGGAGTCATTGATGGGACTTGTTTGTTTCGTGCCATATCCTCAGCTTTGGGCGCACCAGTTGGCTCATATACATTTATCTCGACGTTTTCTATATTGGTGAGGGCAGCTTCGATTTTACTTTTGACAAGAGACCAGTCCAATCCTCCCAATCCACTTCCAAGTGGAGGAATGGCTATCGAATTTATTTTAAATTTTTTAATGACATTGGCCAAATCTACCAAGCCAGATTCAATATCCTCAATACGACTTGCTCCTCGCCAATGACGTTTAGTAGGAAAATTGATAATGAATTTTGGATTAATAAAACTATTAGTTTCAAATACAAAAACCCTACCTGGAATTATTTCACCGAGTTTACATTTAGCCTCATACTCCTTAAAGTTTTCTGGATAACGCTTTTTGAACTGCAAAGCAATACCACGACCCATAACCCCAACACAGTTGACTGTATTGACAATAGCTTCTGCATTATCATTAAATAAGTCACCAATTTTGTAGTTAATCATTTCCAATCACCTCACTAATAATACCATTCACGTTTTATATTAACTTGCGGTTGATGGCTTGCATCTGCTATAGCATCGCAAACTTTATTGTAATACTTAAGGGAATAAACTCCGATTCCCTGAACAAGATACCAAGGCAAAGACCTTTCCACTAAAAACTCTGCTTGTTTCTCTTCAATGCAGCCACTCCAATAATTTGTATTGATAGCATCCCAATTGAGTCTATTGATATCTGAAAGATCGCAATAGTCATTAAAGTAACGCGATCCTGCATTGGAGTCTGTAAATGCCCATCTTCGTTCGTGTTGGTTCGCCCATAAAATAACATCCATCATCTTGAACACTAAATGTACAATCGGTTCTTGCCCACCTCTATATGCTATATCGGGGTGATTATTTTGGTGAAACATATATAGCATTATTGAGCGTGGGCAAAAGTAGAATGGGACACAGTCACCTACATACAAATCGGGGTGAGAATGCAGGGTGAGTTCATTCATTCTGCGCTCTTTAATTTTGCTCATACCAATAGTTGTACCCAAAAGGTGCCGCTTTTGCACATCGCTGTCACATATCAGTCGTCCTGCTTTTCCAGAGTTAAGTATTAGAGGCAATTTGTCAATATGAACAATATGATATAGATTAATGCTACTATGGTTAATATGGCTCATTAAGTACCTGCCTCCTCGCTCTTGTTCTGTTTAGCTGCTTTGGTACGTCCGTCAGTAGGCTTAGCAGAGCCTTTTGGTATAATCCATGTTCTGTCCATCTTGATCGCGCCTTCTACCAAGCCCTTGTTACAAAGGATTTGAACGCGACGAGCTGTAATTCCCCACGACTCTGCTGCTTTTTTAGTTGTCATCAGTTCTGATTCCAAGCCCATAGTTCAATCCTCACTATACAGGTTAACTTTTTTTAGATTATACATCCTTTGAACGAACAATACAAGAATATGAAATGAAGGAGTTAATGAATATAACTTCTTGATAGATCTTTAAGTCACCACGGCTTCACAAATTACATTACTATCGATAAGAACTAAATTATAATCTTTACTTCTAATTCTTCGCATACCAAATATTCCCTGAAACAGCTCTCCCATTTTTGTATTAAGGTGCCTTTATCATAATCACATATCTACTGTTGTAACACTATTTACAGCTACATCCAAAGTTTTATGTATAACAGCCCGGAATGAACCCGAACCGTTATAGACCACTTAAATCATCGTTCATATTCCTTTGATCGCGCTGGCTTTTCTTCCTTTGCCTCCGGCTCCGCGTCCACAATGGAGCGGTCCTTTTCATCCATATTGAGCAAGATGTTGAGTTCCTTAAGCCTTGCCGTTTTTTCCGTCAGCTCGGCTTCGCGGGAGAACGGCGCAGCCAGCTCGGCCTTTGCGTTTTCAAGCTGCACCCGCGTATTGTCAAGCTCCGCCATCACGATATCACGCTTCGTCGTGAGCCCGTCCAGCACATTGTCGATGCGGGTCAGATTGCCGTAAATGTCCGCGCCCAGCACGGCGGTATGGGAGAGCGTGCCTTTGAGGGTCAGCCGGTATTCGTTGCTCGGCCCATCGTAGGCCAATACCATGGAAAAGCCGCGATATTGGCCTAAAAAGACAGCATCGGAGCCTGTCATTTTGGTGCAGGCATCAATGATCGCCTTGCCTGCGGATTCCTTTTCGGCGTAGGCAATACCCATGATTTCCATAGGAGGGAACTGCTCAGGCAATTTCGGATGTGCCGCCACAAGCTGAATGTCCTTCTCATAGCCTGCCAGCCGTTCCGTCATCAGCTTGATGGTCTCCGGATATTTGCGGATAACCAATTCCTCCAATGCGTATTTCTGGCTGAGGTGGTTCGCTTTGAGCATGTTGAGCTTGCCCACCTCCATATCCAGATTGCATTTTTCAATGATGAGCGGGTTGCCGGAAGCCAGCGCCTTGATCTCCGCATAGTTAAGCGCCGTTTCATCCACGTCCTCGGCAGCGCGCAGCGGCGTCTTGGAGGTCATGATCTGCGCGATGAACCTTTGTTTGTTCTCTACAAGCTGGTACAAGTAGCTGTCGAAGGTTCCTTCCGTCACATAACGGAAAATCTCCACCTCCGGGTTCTGGTTGCCTTGCCGGACAATCCTGCCGAGGCGCTGCGCCAAATCGGAGGGCCGCCATGGACAATCGAGGTCGTGGAGCGCAATCAGGCGGTCCTGCACGTTGGTGCCCGCCCCCATCTTCTGCGTGCTGCCCATGAGGACGCGCACCTGGCCAGAGCGAACCTTCGCAAACAGCTCGGCCTTCCTCGTTTCTGTGTCGGCATCGTGGATAAAGGCGATTTCGCCCTCGGGGATGCCTTTCTCCATCAGCTTACACTTGAGGTCGTCATAAATGTTAAAGCTGCCATCGCTTTTTGGGGTGGATAGATCACAGAACACAAGCTGCGTCGCCCGCTGCTCCTTGGATTGCTCCCATATCCGGTAGACATTCCGAGCGCAGACAGAGGTCTTGTTGTTTTCATCGTCTGCCGCCAAGGGGTTCATGAGCCGCATATCCAGCGCCAGCTTGCGCCCATCGTTGGTGATCCGCAGCATATTATCGACGCTCGGATCGACATTGCCTGCGCGTATGGCTTCGGCACGCTCGGCAAGCCCGGCCACCATTTCCTTTTGCAGCTCGGAGGGCTTTATAACCTCGGTATGGAAATTCGCCTTGGGCACGGGGAGGTTCAACATATCCGCCGTCTGGATATCCGCGATCTGTTTGACAACAGACATCAGCTCGGGCAGGTTGTAAAACTTGGCGAACCGTGTTTTAGCCCTATAACCAGTGCCCTCGGGCGACAATTCAATGGCGGTAATGGTTTCGCCGTAATTTGCCGCCCACTCGTCAAAGTGGGTCAGGCCCATCTCCTGCAGGGTGCGGTATTGCAGATAGCGCTGGATGGTATACAGCTCCACCATGGAATTGGAGATCGGCGTCCCCGTCGCAAACACCATGCCGCGTCCGTCCGTGATTTCATCAAGGTACTGGCATTTCATGAACAGATCGCTTGACTTCTGCGCTTCCGTCTGCGCGATACCGCCGACATTGCGCATTTTTGAAATCAGGAAGAGGTTTTTGAAATAATGCGACTCGTCGATAAATACCCGGTCAACCCCAAGCTCTTCAAAGGTGACGACATCATCCTTCCTGCTCTGATCGTTGAGGCGTTCCAGCTTCGTTTCAATAGCTTTTCGGGTCTTTTCCATCTGCTTGATGGTGTACCGCTCCGCTTTTTCGGACTTGGCCTCCTGTATGCCAAAGGTCAGCTCATCGATCTGCCGCTGCAGAATGGCTTTCTGCCTCTCCTTGGACATGGGGATTTTCTCAAACTGGCTGTGCCCAATGATGATGGCATCGTATTCGCCGGTGGCAATACGGGAGCAAAATTTACGGCGGTTTTTTCGCTCAAAGTCCTTTTTTGTCGCTACCAGAATGTTAGCCGATGGATAGAGCTGGAGCCATTCGCCGGCCCACTGCTCGGTGATATGGTTGGGTACGACGACGAGGGATTTGGCGCACAACCCCAGCCGTTTAGATTCCATCGCAGCGCCTACCATCTCGTAGGTTTTGCCAGCGCCCACTTCGTGCGCTAATAAAGTGTTACCGCCGTACATGACGTGGGCAATGGCGTTGATCTGGTGGCTGCGCAGCGTGATCTCCGGGTTCATGCCGCTAAAGGTAATATGCTGGCCGTCATACTCGCGGGGCCGAATGGAATTAAAGGTATCGTTGTAGATGCGGCAGAGCATCTCACGGCGATCGATGTCCTTCCAGAGCCATTCGGAAAACTTGGACTTGATCAGCTCTTGCCGGTCCTGGGCGATGGCCGTCTCCCGTTTATTGAGGACGCGCTTTTCGTTGCCGTCTTCGATGATGGTATCAAAGATACGCACATCCTTTAAGTTCAGCGTCTGCTCCAGAATATGATATGCACTTATCCGCTTGGTGCCGTAGGTGGTCACCGCCTTGATGTTGCCGTAATCCGAGGTTTTTTCGGTGATGTTCCATTCACCGGTGTATCTGGAATACAGCACGTTCATCCTGTGCCGCGCACTTCCGCCCGTACTGAACAGCTCAAACATAAACTGCTTGTAGATCTCGGGCGGTATCCAAGTGGCCCCGATGCGCACGCCTATCTCGGCGGCGGTCAGGTCATCCGGCTGCACCGCTTCCATGGCGGTAATGCTGGTCTGGAGCCTGTTTTTTTCTTCGGCTGGCAACACCGTTTCCAGCGCCCTGAGCATTTGCAGCTTTTTTCGCACGTTGCCGGACAGGAATTCGTCCGCCGTCACAAAGGGGAATTTCTCCAAGTCCACAAACGCTTTGGGTATCAGGTCGGGGTCGGTGGCGCAGTTGATGTCACGGAAGATAACGCCGGTCAGCTCCGCTTCCAGATCGGCCTCACTTTTTCCCGAGAGCTGCGCCATATATTCCATATCCACCCGCGCCTTTTCGGAAATGGACACGGCCAGGGCTTCGCTGGCCGTGTCCACCGACGTGACCGGCACATGGGGCCGGATGGTACGTTTAGTGAACATATCGGCCTTGCGCAGAAAATTGCCCTCTTCATCCAGCACCTCTAAAGAACAAAGCAGGCAGTAGCTGGAATCCTCGCCAAAGGCCAGGCTGTTACCCCGGCTGCTCAGAAGTCCGTATTTGCGGGTGTAATCGTCATAAAGACGGCCCAGCCGCGCCTGCTCCTGCCGGATCATATCCTCGGGGTAGTCCTCGGTCTGGTAGGTTATGAGTTGCCGGGTAGAGTCACGGAGCACAATCATGCCGCGAATACGGTTTTCAGCGGTGACGGACAGCTCTACCGGGTGCATCCGGCTGTTTTCACGGAAATATATCTTGCCGTCCACAATGGTGTAGGAGAAATTGCGCACAGACGGATCGGCGGGAATGGATAAATCCTCGTCGCCCTCCAGTTCGTCCACCTCGTAATCGGTGATCTCTGCATGGAGGTTGGAAACCGCTTCGGATAGCTGCTCGGCAAGGTCGGCCCCTTCATATGGTTTGCAGGCGCTGTCCATGCCGAAGGCCGTGGATTCCATGACCATTTCGCCCAAGATCATATCGGGATGCGCTGCAAAATAGCTATTCATGCGGATGCCGTTTTCGTCGGTATCCAGGTGTACCCAATCCGGCTCGATATCCGTCATGCGGTCGCGCTTTTGTAGGAAGATAATATCGCTTGTGACCTCGGTGCCCGCATTGCGCTTAAAAGTATTGTCAGGCAGGCGTATGGCTCCGATGAGGTCGGCCCGCTGCGCCAGGTATTTGCGCACGGCGGAGTTTTCCTTGTCCATGGTGCCTTTGGAGGTAATAAAGGCCACGATGCCGCCCGGCCTGACCTTATCCAGCGCCTTGCCGAAAAAGTAATCGTGGATCAGCCATTTGTGCTTGTCATACCGCCTGTCCAGCACCTTGAAATCCCCAAAGGGCACGTTGCCCAAGGCCACATCGAAGAAGCTGTCGGGCATTTCCACCTTTTCGAAGCCGTCCACGGCAATGCTGCTGTTCTGGTAAAGCTGCCGGGCGATACGGCCCGAAATGCTATCAATCTCCACACCGTAGGCTTTGCTGTCCGCCATGCTGTCCGGGATCATGCCGATGAAATTACCCACGCCGCAGGCGGGTTCCAGAATGTTGCCGCGTTCAAAGCCCATTTGCGAAAGCGCCCGGTATATTGCCCCGACAACGACGGGCGGCGTGTAAAACGCGGTCAGGCTGCTGGCTCTGGCGGCGGCATATTCGTCCTCATCCAAGAGGCTTTTCAGTTCCAGATACTTGCCGTGGCGATCATCAAAGCAATCCGCCAGACCGCCCCAGCCGACATAGCGGGAAAGGACTTCCTGTTCCTCCGGCGTTGCCAGCCTGTTCTCATTTTCAATCTGCTTCAAAGTACGGATCGCTGCGGCATTGGCCGCAAACTTCTCGCTCGGGGTGCCCACGCCAAGCTGCGGGTCGGTGATGCGGAAATTATGCCGCTGCTCGGCGGGAATTTCCGGGTGAAGTGTGCTGAACAATACACGCTCCCGCTTGGGTTTGGGCGGAGCCAGCATATTTTCTTTTTCGGCGGGTATTTCCTGCGGTTCAGGCATCAGGTCGATCCGCACGCGGGCGACTTCGCCGCCTTCAACCGGCTCCCAAACAGATTCATCCTCAGACAGATACTCGTTCTCGATAGAGTCGCGGTGCTTCTCTTCGCCAGCGGCAGGAGGCAGGATTTCCAGCTCCTCTATGAACAGCGCAAGGTCAACGGCGATTTCTTCTTCCGGATCTGTTTCATCCAAAAAACTTTGCAGGGTTTCCAGTATCCCGGTACGCGCGCCTTCCTCCTGAAGCTGCGACTCCAGTGTGGCAATAGCGTCCTCATCGGTTTCTCCCAGCTCCATGTTGTCGCGGTAATCATATGGGTCGAATTCCTGATAGAACCGAATCAACCGCTCGGCCAGATCGTCGTAATCCGGCTTCTCTTTTTCGGCAGGTAATTCCACATCCTGTACCGGAGTGGGCGCAGGTGCTTCTTCAGCTCGCGTCGGGATAGCCGCTGGCCCTTTTTTCTCACCAAATAAAGAAAACGTACCGTTGCGGTACGCTGTCATATGCTCAAAGGCTCGTTTTTGAAAGTCATAGTGCCGGTCGTCCTGGGCCGTGCTTTCCCATACCGGCAGCATCATCCGGTGGATTTCCTCCACCCGCGCCGGGTCGTCAAGCTGTGGCTCGATCAGCTTCACCGCTTCGTAGAAGTCAAAGCCATACGGGAAGGGGCGCGGGGTTTCCTGTGGTAGCCCTGAGAAAAAGCCCTGTATCTCCCGCGCCAGCTCATGCTTTTCATACGCGGGGATATACGCCAGTTCTTTTTCCGACATATATTTACCCTGCCGGATCAGCTCGCTGATGCGCTTTTCTACCTGCGGCCATTTTAAAAGAATGGTGTCGTAGGGAACAAACTCGGCGTTTTCCCGCTTGTAGGTGATGCCCTTGGAGTCGTGGTTTTCGTTAAAGCCCCGCCGCCCGCCGCCGCCCGTTCCGTACTCATGCTTCAGGAAATCAGCCCGCTCCTTGGGGGTATGTCCTTCTAAATAGTACGAGTAGATACGGAACTTGCTGTGCTGGACGTTGCTGCCACCGGTGAGCAGCCGGTCGATCTCGTCGTTGGTAATGAACTGCTTGGGTTCAAGGGAGAAATCCGGGTTGGAGGAAAACTCGATCTGCGGACGCAAAAGACTGCGTAAGCCGGTGAGGATTTCATCATGGCGACGGAACCGGAAGCGCATCAGGTCGGGATTTTCAGCATAGCGCACGGCAAAGGCTTCCACCTCAGTGATGAGCGCGGATACCGTTTTACCGTCCTTTAGTAGCTCGCGGATTTGCGCGGTGTTGTCCGGGAACCCTCCATGGGTGTTGTAAATCGCAAGAATCGTGGGGATAAGGTTCTCGTCGTGAGCTTCCCGCGAAAAGTCCTGTACCGTATACCATAAATGCTCGGCAAGCTCCTTGCGCTCGTTCTCCGACGCGTTATCCAGCACGCTCTGCGGGACATATCGCCCCGTGACCAACAGCTCACGGATTCGCTTTGCGGCGTCCTCCCAGGGAATAAGGGTGGTGGCGCTTTGCGCCGTCCGGCCCATACCGATACGGATACCGGCCCCATCGAACCAGAGGGCATACGGGCTGACGCCGGAGAAAAAGCCCTTGCCGGAGGTGCCGTATTCCTCGCATAGAAACGCCGCGTTTTGCTCCAGCGGGTAATCCTTCGAGAACCACGCGCAGATACGCTCCAGACAATACGGCTCGTTCCCGCCCAGGTACAGGGCTTCGTCAATAACGCTTTGCGGGATGGTGCACGCTCCCGCAAGAGATACCTGCTCATATGGCGTATCGTTCTCCACGGGGGATAAATCAAAAAGGGACATTTGCTGGCCTGCCTGCGTTTTAAGCGCCTTGATGTCCCTGTTGATATGGTATTCCTTTTTCTCTATGAGCTGCGCCGTCCACGCGGCGACGGTCTGCCATGAAAAAACGGCCTCGCTACTGCGGGAGAGGTATGCGCCTTCCCACATGAGTAAACCGTCCTCCTTGGGCTTAAAGCCGACACGCTTTGCGCCCACCAGGATTTCAGAATAACGGTCTTGATAAGCGGATTGGATATATTCCGCGCGTTCGCTCTCGTCGGGATGGATGGCGAAGAACAGCGCGATCTGCTGTTTTTTGTATTTGAGGTCGTCGTCTTTGTTGGCGATGACGCCCATGATGAGCGTATCATCTAAAAAAGCGGGCAGCTCGTCGCTGTCCGCTTCTTCGGGGCTTTCAATATCAAATTGTAAATCAGTTCGCTCAGTATCGCTTCCTCCGCCGAGTGCCGGATGTTGTTCATCAGTCCCACCCATTTCATCTGATCGGCGGCTTTCAGTTCCTCCGTCACGCCCTCGGCCTTCGCCATCTGCGGCACCATCTGTTCCAGCCTCGTAAGCGCTATCTGCTCGATCTCCATCAGGTGGCTGTTCAGCTTGCCCGATGTCAGAAGGTTCGCGTAGGTCACTCTGCGGTTCTCCTTGAGAAACCTCCTGCGCATCAACGCGTACTTCCCAAGGTGTACTTCCGTCTCCTGCGGGGGAAGAAGGTTGGGCAGATTGTAGTCGCCCTCTCTGCGGTATGTCAGATTCATATTCAAAACTCCTTTCCGGCTCGTTGGTTTCCTGTTCATTTACAGAATAACCGTCCTCCTGCGGTTTATCAACTGTGCGATTCTGCTGGCGTTCCCGTTTCTGGATGTTGCGGACGGTCAGGGCGATTTCCTTGAGCACCATTTCGGCCATATCGCTGGTGGCGATGCCTAGGGCGTTCACGGTTTCACGGGTATTGAAATTAAAGAGGGATGAAAAATCCACAAGTTCGGCGTACTGGTCGGCAGCGCCGCCAAAACACCGCTCCAGCAGCATATATGACACGGAGGCTTCCAGCGCCTGCCTGAAAAACACCTCCACATTAAATTCGTCCAATTCCTCCAGATAGCTGTTCTCGCGGCAGACCATCAGCTCACGAAAATAGTCCTGTTCATTGTCCTCCACAACATTGTGGACGATTTGCAGCAGCGTACTTTCCAAAGACCCGTTGTCCTGTACCGCGCCGAAGGAGCCTTCCAGCGCTTCAATAACCTCCTCCTCATACCGTTCCTGCATCTCCCATATGGACACCGGGCGGGAAAAGCGTCCGGCGTGGGTGTCGGAAATATCAAAGTAATGCTTGAGCCGGGAGTTGCCCGTATGGGTATCATCGAACACGGCTATGCCGGCCGCGCCACGGTTGACCCAACGCCCGAGCTTTTTGTTCCAATCATCCAGCTCAAGCACAGCCCTGGCATCCGGGCGTTGCGCGTAAATCAACACCTGTTCGTCAAACCGGCATTTATAGTTGCGGCAGGCGCTGCGAAGGAAGGCCCGCCACGCCCCCTGCGAGGATGTGATTTTCCCCAGCGTCTGTTGATACAGCTCGGTAATCAGCTCATATTTTCGCGCCATCTGCGGCACCTCCTATCGTTCATATGCTGTTTCACGCTGAGCCTTGGGAAAGGTCCAGCCGTATACGTCTCCGATTTTATCTCCCAGGCGCTCGGTGACGCGCTCAATATCCCAGCGTGTGGCATGACCATGGTAAACAAGGTCCTTCAGGTGTTCCACCTGTTCATCCGTTGCAATTTCTTTGACAGCGCGGTAAAGGTAGTAATTCGTGCCGTCATGATGGATCGCTTTGCATCGCATGTCGCCCTTTGCGTCCACATACCACTCGTTATAGTCACAGTCGGAAAACAGGCAATCCTTCACGTTGCCGCTTTCAACAACCTTGTACCCTGAAAAGCGTCCGTTCCAGAGCCCCAAATCAGCAAAGATGAGGATTTCACGGGGCATCTGGATATCGAGGTTTATCCGTTCATCGTCCAGATAATCGGCGTTTATTTCGTGCATGAGGGCCATGCGCTCATCTTCGCTCATATCCGGGTGCTCCGCTTCCAGATCGCCGCGCCAATCCTCATAATCGAGAGCAATATCGCTCCATATCATGTGCTTTGTTTCCATGCGCAGCGCCTCCTATCGTTCGTAATCTTTGTTTTTCGGCTGGTTTTTCTCAAGCGGCTCATAGGTCGCGCCGTTTTTCTCCATGATCTCGGCAAACTGGCAGATGTGGTACAGCTCTTTTCCCACCTCCACATGCGTGTCGTCGATATACCGGCAGGCACGCTCCATCTTCTCGCCCCAAGCGGCTGTGACCACGATCTTGCCGCCGTCCGGGACGCGAAATAGCTCCTTGTAGTGTGGGTCGATAAAGCGTATGCACTGCCGGGCCTTCTCGATGTTCCTGTCCAGCCATTCTGCCTGATAGCAAAAACAGTAGAAGTTATAGTCGCCCCGAACCGGGTTGCAGCGCAGCAGGTAGGCGTGCTCCAGGGTATCCGCCCGAAACCCGTATTCGGTGGTGTAATTGCCGGAAAAGGCGCTTTCGGGATACCGCTGTTTGAACTCGCCCATGGCGTAGCGGTCCTTTAAAAGCCCGTATCCATCGGAGCGCAGGGCGTTTATTACATCATCAAACTCTGCCTTGAACGCATCCGTTTTCAGCCGGGGATTATGCTCGTCCCAGGTTGTATAAAACTCGTAGCCCTTGGGGCCGAAATCCCCCCACAGGTGTCCGATGCTGCCGCACTGCATCCTGAGCTGCTGGCTCTGGTTATAGCTGTACTTGATTTCCTCGGGCGTCATAGCCCGGATGTTCAGGTCCATATCGTTCACCTCTCCAGATCTTTCTTTTTCGGCGGGAACTCGCGCTGATAATCCCGTTCCTGATTCACGCGCCGGTACAGGTCCCGCACGGCGTCCGCGCGGCGTTCATTATAGTGGCCCCACTCGCAGCTCTTATTGTCCTGGCTACTCTGCCATGTGACAAAGGGCTGGACGGCGCGCGGGTTTTCCGCCAGCACAAACGCCTTGTTGCCAATCGGGACGCTGACCGTAACGGTATAGCCGGATATGGTGTTCAGCTCCGAAACGGGAAGCGTGTCCGGCTCCAGAAATCGCGGTACGGGTGCAAAACCGAAGGAGTCCACATAATGGGCGGTGGCGGCTCCATCCTTCAAGATGACCACCACATCGCTGACCGACATGGAGCGCATCCTGCGCCCGAAAGGGCGTTCACCAGCGTTGTGCAGGGAAAACAGATGCTCCAGCAATTGGTCCGGCGCAAGCATTCCGGCATATGCGCGTGTGTAGTCCAGCGGCTGAAAGGCGTTCCGCGCTTCCTCAAAGGAGCGGAACGCGTAGTCCGTTTGGCGCGTGTTGCGTATCTGGTGGATTTCGTACATGCCGATATCCTCGGGGCGCTTATCGCTCGGGGCAAACACCGCTCCCTTTTCCGCCTGCTCCTGCGCGAAGGTGCCGCGTTCATAAATGCAGCCGCCGATATTCGTTTCGGCAGCGCTTACATATTTGCACGGATAGGTGGTTCTCTGTCCGTCAAAGGAAATGACGTGGATACAGCTATCGTCGGGAATCCGAAACAGCTCACGCCCATACATATCGCTGAAAATAATCTCTTTTTCCATGGCTCATCTCTCCTTATCATTGCTTTTCTCAGGCGTTTGCTTTTCGGCCTGTAATGCGGCAAGGCGTTCCTTGGCCCACTCGGGGATATGCTCCGGCTTCACCTCGCCCTGGATGTCACGCCGTTCCCACCGGGTATGCTTGCCGGAATAAGATTGGTGCAGAATACGGCGCTGCCGCGCGAGTTCGCGTGTGACCCAAAGCCGCCTGTCACCAGCACAAGCTGGCGGTCCGCCGTCTGGTACTCGTTTCTCAGCACTCCGGCGCGTACCGCCACAACCTTACCCTCGATGTTCTGGCTCAGGTCGTTGGAGTAACACTGCTCGGCGATAATGGGAGCCGGGTACGGTCACAGCGGCGCGTTCCTGTTCCACCTTTTCAATCTGTTCGGAAAGGCCGGATATGAATTTTTTCATGGCCTCCAGATAGTTGCTGGTTTCATCTCCGATGTATCGTTCATAGAAATCGCCCTTATCGCACCAGCCCGCAAAGTACCGGGTGGGCGCGCTCATGTCCGGGTTCTCGCCAAACACGATTTCCTTATCTCCGATGTGGATCGCATACAGGATTTCATATGCACCTGCCATCCGCTTTTCATCGTTCATCTTTTTTCTCCTCGCTTTCCCGCATAAGCAGCCGCCCAAATTGGGTAAAGGTATACCAAGAGGTGCGGTCAAAGCGGCTGTCTCCAAATTCGCCGCGCACAATAACGCCCCGCTTCATCAGGCGCTCCAGCGCCCGGCGTACCATGTTCTTGTCATGTACGGCATGATGGCGGTAAACATCATCTGGCTTGACCGCATCCATGTCCTGCCCGCGAATAAACATCTCCCGGCACGCTCGTTTGCGCAAACCTCATCCCAAATGTGTTTCACCACCAGCGCCGCATGGATGCCGTAACGCCGTGCTAGGCTTGGACACAGCAAATGATAGGCCATGACGCAATCCTCCCTTCGTTTCGATATGTGGAGAGGGCAGCTTCACATATGCCGCCCTGTGGGAATCGCCGGGCTATTTGTTTCTCTTGCGCAGACGCAGACATATGGCCGCGCCCACAATAAAAGCCACCAGAACAATTCCCAAAATCGCTTTGAGTTCCATCGACGTAACCTCCTTTTCAGAGAAGTATGAACGGATACAGATTTCCGGCTATAACGGCAGTTCCCGCGCCAAAGGCCAGCACCGGCGCGAAGGGTATCGTGGTTTTGAGCGTCTTGTACCGTATCCATGAACGAATAAGCAAAATGGCCATACATGGAAGCATAAGGGCGAAGGATACCAGGGTGCCTGCCAGCCCGAGATACAGCCCGATGCCCATAAGGAGCTTCACATCGCCAGCGCCCATACCGCCTTTCAGCCAGACAATGAAAAAAGGGACAGCCAGTGCCAGTCCTGCCGGGTAAGGCCACCATACGTTACCGGATAGCCCGATCAGCATCGTATGCGCCAGCCCCAGGCACAACAGCAGGACTACGGCTGTGTTTGACACGGTGCGCGTGCGGGTGTCGGTGTACGCACACCAGATGAGAAGGGCAATAAAAAAAGCATCCGTCAGGATGCTAAAGATTGTATTCATATTAAGTTACCTTTCTTGGATTAATAGGTATTCGGGATATGCTCAGATATCGTTGCACATAAATCTTGACAGTACCATTCTATTTTATGCTAACCATATAAAGATTATGGGAAATAGTGATTTCAAGGACTTCTTAATGTACCTTATCCCATAGCCACACTAGCAGGCCGTGGTTTGTCGTTAAGCACTCAATGACTACAATCGAAAGAATGAGTAAGGTTCCCCAAACGAGTGACCAGATAACCATTCCTCTTTTAGCACTCTTTTCGGTTTCCTTTAGCAAATTGTCATCCTTGAATGCTTCATTCAATTCTGCCTTGGACAGCACATCCACATAATTATCTTTTAGAGCATAATACGCTTTTTTGGCTTTTTTCAACTTAAATCCCGTCTCAAACAAGCAAACTATCAAATATATTAAAGATCCACCGATGAAAATTTCAATAAGGTAAATGGTTTCCCTCGCGAAAATATCGTACCATTTCTGGGTACTTCCGATCCGCGTTAACACGACAGTAAATAGAAAACCGAATATTGCCAACAAGTTAGTTTTAAATTTTCCGAGGATGGAAACAGCGTATTCACCCACTTGTGCGACAACATCCCGAATAAACTTTGCAACGTCTCGTTTTAGGTCAAGGTAATTATCTACATTGTTTCGGAGATACAGGCTGTAATTTGTCTTTATTGCTTCGAACACAGTGTTATTAAGATTAAGTATCGCTTCAAATTTGCAATGCAGACTGATTACATTATGAGCAATTAACCCTTTATCTGTCGGATTTCCGTCTGTATAAATCCAAGTATAAATGTTTTGCCATTTATCATCTTCAGGAACACCTGTTAGAAGCATCTCATAATTCACAGTTCGCTGACCACTGATTTGAATCTTTATTTTGCCGTCTTCAATAGAGGATGACGAAGAAACGTAAGCGAGAGAAAGAATAGTGGCTATTTTCCCGAATAATAACTGTAAGCGGGTATTGGCCCGAACGATGCCTTGAATGATAAAATCATCTGGGATTATTTCGAAGACATTCATATTATAAAAGCAGGCATTATCCCTGCAATCATTCAAGCGGGACAATCTGTGGACAATCGGCTTGAAAGATGCATCACTGCTTGACTCGAAGGCTATGGTTCTTGTGGCAAAAGAAACATCATAATCGAATACCTCAAATATGAGACTTTCTTGACCAGAGAGGCGAAGAGAAAACCAACTCATTATTTCGGAAAGTGGACGCGGCAACAAATCGGTCACGAATGCCTCATATTCATATATTGAAAACTTTCCATCAGCAACGGCTTTGTTTAACTGAATCCGAATATTTATACCGTCTTCGGGCTGAAGCCCATCGATCAATGTTGAATAATCACGGGCTTCCGTCTGGTGATTTGTAAAGGTTACCATATCATCGCTATCGTTGATTAAAGTAATGCTTACCGAATCACGCGCAGGAATAAGGTTAATAATTTTATCAAAGGTTTCAATTGTCGGTAACAAATTATAGGTAATGGCAAAAGAAGCCTCAGCGGTGTCCAAACGCTCGGTGACGTTAATATCTATGCCTTGGAATAAATTCTTAATTTCCGAGAAGAATTCCACGGCTGTAACTCCTTTCATACATCATATTATTATTTGCTCTTACTGCTCAGAATGTGTCGCTGTTTGAAACTTTCTGAACGTGTCATCATTTGTGGCTCTTACTCGGATATACTTTACTCCGAGTTCTTCAATGGACTGTATCGTGCCAGATAAATCGTTAATGTCACGGTTGACTTTAAGGTCAATTCCATCGGTTATGGGATACACTCTTCGAATTCGCGCATTGATAGCACTACTTACAGGCGTAAACTGGTTATCGAAGTTTTTCTTTTGGGGCTGTTCGAGCAGCTTCATTCGAATTCTCGTTATCTTCTCAGCCGTCATAAATTCCGGGTCTACAGGCTGGTAGTTCTCCAATACAGCATTAACCATAGTCGGATAGTCAATATGCTCCGTATTCTTGAAATATCCGATGAAATGATTCCTGATAACTGTGTGGTCAGGACTTGGCGTTCCTCTGAAGTTTTGATTTAAGGTTGCCTCTATCGCCTTGAAAGCGCGGGTTGTATTGGACTCATCGCTGTTCATTTCATCGAACTCTAAGAAGCCATCGCTCCAATATTTAGCCACGGTGTTGGAGTAAATTTTTGCATGGAACTCAGCAGCCTCTAAATCGGGAAGGTCAATCAGGCAAGATTTCCACAGGGTCTTCTTGTCCTTTGAAAAGCCCGTCTTAAAAGAGAAATCAGAATCATCAACCCACTCGCTATGCTCAACTTTAGCGAGGAGATATATGTAGCTATCGCCTCCATCATCCAAAAGCAAAGCTTGCACCAGACTGCCCTTTTGGACATTAGTGCTTGTCCGCGCTATTTGCTCTTGTGCCTCGGTTTCTTTCAATAGTAGGCGTCTTGAGATTCCATCCATCTTTGCGGAGACGATTTCGGCATTATCCAACTCAGAGCAGAGCGTCAGGATGCTCCCAATAACCTCGGTGGCATCAGAGCGAGTCTTGTATTCCCGCACTGAATCGTTACTGCTGATGTGATTAATCAGGTCAGCAACAAATGATTCAAACGATTCCGGAGTTTCTCTCGGAAGGACTTGGTTATTGTCATAATCGATGATGTGGATGGTCTTTTGAATGATGGTCATTAGGCTTTCCTCCATTCTTCTTTTAGGCTTTGGTGCCACCGTGGTTTACACGCTCATTAAAATCGAAAATAAGCTTTCACTTTGGGCAAAATGTTGGAACAAAGTACATATTTAGCAATGGCACTCCTGTGCCAGCATCAAATATTGTATGATTTTATGAGTATTAAAATATGCTCAATTCTTTCAGAGATAATCATAGTGATTTCTCCGTTATTGTTTATTTTTTAAATATTATTATCGTTTACCAATTACCCCTAATTACTATAACAGTACCTCGATCATCATTTTGCAAATTAACCATTGTATGTACATTATATACCGCCAGGAAAAAAATGAATAGGTTTTTAATATATAAACTACCTATAATTAAAGCTACAAACAAACCTTAGATTATCTGATTATACCACGCCCTACAGCACCGTGCTATAGGGCGTGTCCCTCGTCCATCACCTCTGTATTGTTGTAACCCGGTCGTACAAATCTCCCTCAATGGTCAGCGTATCGTTCTTGTGTTCATATAACTGCCCGATGGGGCTCCATGCGTAAAAAGCCTGCACCCATGCATCGTATTCTCCGTCAGGGAACCAGATTGGCGTATAGTGCAGGCGGCTCCCCGTGACTGAATATTGGTTGGCAGCAAGCTGCCATGTCACCGTCATTTCTCCGGCTCCGCCTGTCTTGACCTCCAGACCGTCCCGCACGTTTTGCCATGCGCTTAACTGTCCATATGCCGATTCAGGACAACGTACCCATACCATCTGCGCACCGACCAGCTTGTCGGGATGATCGTAGTTGGTGGTCAGGGCCGTGGTACAGGAAACACTGAACCCGAAGCCAGATTCCATCTGCCGGGGTTTATCGGGATAAGCGATGCGGCTGTCCGGCAGTATCTGAAACGTGGTGTTCAGGCGGGCATAGTAGGTCTTAGTGACGTAACTGCCGCTTTGCAGTCTTACCTCCTGCCATGTGTGGTAGGTGGAGGACGCGGGAACCGACAGGATGCTCAGCCCATACGCTGTATACCGCTGTTCCATCGCCGTAGCGTCGGGATTGGCCACGATAGAAGTCGGAACGGTCCTTACCTGAATATCTTTGGTCAGGATGTTGTTGCTCTCATCCGTTTCATCCAACTCGCCGTTCGGGTCTGCGGTGATCTTCACGGTGTAGTTTCCGGCTGACGGTACGGTGATTCGAAACACCGCCAGATTGCCGCCGTTGCCGGGGATGGGGATGTTTTCAGTATAGGATACGCCACCAATGGTCAGCCGGACGGCGACGGACGGCACGAGTTGCGCCGTGTTGTTGCGCACCGTGGCCGAAACGGTCACGTCCATGCCCGTATACCAATCTGTAATGGAGGAATCGATCACCTCAATATCGGGCCGCAGGGCTTTAACATAAATTACAGCCGTGCGGCTGTTGTTCCCTTCGTTGCTCTCCGCGATTCTGTTGTCGGGATCGGCATACGCCGTGACCGTGATGGACTGCGGACTGAGCGACGTTGGCGCTGTGAAAGTAAACGTGACCGTCCGGCTTGCACCCGCGCTGAGCGTGGAAAGGCTGGTTGAAAATGTCCCTATATTCGGCACAGTGAGCCGAACAGTTGTCGCCGCTGCGGAAGTCGGGCCAATATTTTTTACCGTAGCCGAAACCGTGACCGTATCGCCCGCTTCATACAGCGATTTATCGCCCGAGAGCGCTGTTACGGTCAGATCGGGCAGCGCCAGCACGGTAAAAGAGGTGCTTCGGGTATTGTTTCCCTCGTTGCTCTCGGCAACAGCGCCCGTCGAATCCGCAGTGGCCGTTACGGTTACGGTTTTTGTGGAAGTGAACGTTGGCGCGGTATACGAAAAGCTGACGGTCGTTGAACTGCCCGCTGCCAGCGAAGATACATACTTATTCTGCGTGGTCAGATCAGGTGATGTCAGCGATACATAGAACCCGCCCGCACCGCTCTGTCCCTGATTGCGTATTGTGGCCGTCACCGTGATGGCGTCGCCCGCCTGGTATTCAGTCTGATTGGCCGACAATGCGGACACGATCAGGTCGGGCAGCGCCACGACGCGGAAGGATGTGCTTCGGGTATTGTTGCTTTCGTTGCTCTCGGCAACAGCACCCGTCGAATCCGCCGTGGCCGTCACCGATATATCCCGCGTCGATGACAACGACGGGGCCGTATAGGTAAAGCTGACCGTGGTGGAGCTCCCCGCGCCCAGCGAGGACACATATCTTGACTGCGTCGATAGATCGGCGGAAGTCAGGGACACATAAAAGCCGCCCGCGCTGCGCAGCCCCTGATTTTTCACCGTCGCCGTTACCGTGATCGTATCTCCGGCATTGTAGCTGGACGCGTTGGAACTGAGCGAAGTCACTGTCAGGTCGGCGTATATCTGCGGTGTGTTCACGGCCACACCAACTGTCTGTGCATCGTTGTATTCGGCGTTCTTAGCCACAATGACGCGTTGCAGGCTGCTGTTATTCGGCGCATACGCAAACATGTTGCTGCGCGTCCGGTTGTCCCGGCCTGTTGCGGATATGGAAAAGCTCCGGTTGGCGTTGGCTTCGCTCACGGGAATCCATACGGTCAGCGTATCGCCGGATTGCCCGGTGTAGCCGGATACGCTGGAACCGGAAGGAAGCCCGGAGGTGTTCAGAACGTATCCTCCGTTCATATTCGTTGTGTTAACTCTGGCGGTTCCAACGAAATAGCTGCCGCTGATTGACATAGAGGGCGCGGACAGGGAAATGCTGTGTGCCATCAAGCTTTGGGATCGCGCCATGATCAGCAGCTCTATCGAGAATTGCAGCACATCGGTGTACCCGGAATTCGCGCGGATTTTGCTGCCGATCTGTCCGCCTGCCGCATAGCTTCGAAGTTGAGAATCCGAATACTCGCCCAAATTCGTAAAGTTATATTGTCCGCTATCGCCGTTTTCGGAAAGCCAGAAGCGTACCGCGTTGGCCGTGGCGTATCGCGCTTCTGCTGCTGTCAATCCACCTGTAGCATATGGATACCCGTTTTCCAAAATAATACGTAATCCTGTCTGGATGCGGGATGAATAAGTACCTAAGATATCCGAATCGCTGTACGCGGCATCGTGTAGGCTGCCGTTTCTGTGCTGCAGACAATATGCCACCTGTTCTGGGGAAGAACCGGATACATAGTGTTCGGGCGTGTCAAGGCTCTTCCATCCCGATCCACCGTTATAGTCGAACATATCGGTCACGCTGCGTGAACCGATGCTAACGGCCAGCGCAGAGCTGGCAAAAAGAATCAGTGTGACCAGCAGAACGACGCCTACCGTCACCGATATGAATATTTTCTTTTTTCTCTTCATAAGGGCCTCCCTTCTATTCGATATACAGCACTGACGAGAGCACCGTCATTGGGATGCGGATTTCAGTCACGCCGCCCAACTCCCACAGGGAGGGCATGACGAACGTCGCGTCAAGCCGCAGGGTTTTCTCCCGCACCGAAAGCCGCGCGTCCTCAAGCGCGTAAATCAGCTTGTCGCCGTCATATTTCACCCAGCGTCCGTCCTCAAGCGCCCATCCCGCGTCCGTCAGGTTAGTCTCCAGCAGCGATTGAGCAACATCTGCCGGAACATCCAGTTGCAAGTCGCGCACATTGGCGTTGAGCAGCCCCGCGTCCACGGTCACAAGAGCCGCGCGTTCCAGTTCGGTTTCGCAGGTCTGGTACTTGGCGTACACTGTGGTGCCCGTGTATACGACAAAGGACAGCATAAAGAGAATGAGAATGAGGAACATCGTCCACAGTATCGCGCTGCCGCGCGTGTCTTGAAGAAAGCGTCTCATTTCTTGAAATACACCTCCGATATGCCGCGCGCGGAGGCGGTAATGTGCACATTGATGGTCAGCGGTTCACCCAGCGCGGGACGCAAAATGACAATGGGCACCGTTTTCGTGACGGTGATGGTAAACTGCGTTTTAAGCTGGATGGTTTTTTCCGCCGCGTCATACCACTGTGTCTCAATTTCAACGGTGTCGGGCACGATGAAATCCCCGTTTTCCGTGACGAATTGCAACGTCTCATCGTCCGCTTTGCCGTACAGCTCCACGGTGCGCGCCATGTATTTGGCGGTCTGGTTAAGGCTTTGCTGTGCGGTAAATATCGGGAACAGCGCCATAAGCGAGGCCAGGAGAGTAAACAGTATGAGCATGGTGATCGCTACGTCGATATACCCCTCGGCGGTCTGATCGCGGATAAATTTACGTTTCATATACTTCCTTCCCGATGGAAAAGAGGCTGCCGCATGGAAGCCCCTCCCCCATCTGTGACTTGCTACTTACGGCAGGACATCAACGCCGGTCAGTTCGCCGCTGATCTTTTCGATCAGGCCGGAGAACAGGTTCGGCACTGCGGCGTTGAGGATGAGCAGGACCGCCGCGCCGATGACGACGACGATCAAAATCTTCATCGCCACATCCAAAAAGCCCTCGGCCTTCTTCTCGGTAATGAAGCAGCGAATGGTGTTTTTCACTTTTAGCATGATGGTTTCTCCTTTACAAAATTATTTGAGGTTTATGGGAACGGAACGTATATATGAAATCCGTCTGCGTCCGGCGGCAATAAAAAACAACCCTCCCTTCGGCTGCCGGAACAAACGGCTGGCTGGGCTTAAAAGCCTACGGCTTGCAGATTGGTTATGATCATCAGCACCAGCGGCACCATGAACATGAGGATCATGAGTATCGTCAGAATGAACGAGGCGACCTTGATTCGTCCGGGGCGCTTTTCCATCAAACGCCGCAGCGTTTCACGCTCCTTTGTGCGCATATCCTGTTCCAAAACGAGCAGGCTGGTATGCTGATCGACGCCCTGATACACGCCGCACAGCACCGCGCAGAGCGCTGAAAACGACGGCAGATTCAGCCGCGCGTCCATATTTCGCAGCGCCGCCTCGTGATTGCCGATCTGCATGTCGGTGATGAGCCGGTCAAACTCCAAGCCCAGCGCCTTGCCTGCCACGCTGCGATACTTTTCAAAAAACGCCAGCATGTCGCGGTTATCCTGCAAGGTGTAGTTCATCGTTTCAACCATCCTTGGCAGCTCCGCTTCAATCTCCCGATTTTGCGCCTCCACACGCTTGCGGATGGTTTGTATTCGCTGGAAGTAGGCAAGAACGGCGGCAACGACGGTCAACAGGGCTAGCCATGGAACGCCAAGGGGAACAAACAACAGGCCAATCAGGGCCATCAGCAGAGATTGGGTCATAGTCGCTCCCACATATTCCTCCGGCTTCTCGCTCATATGGAGCCGCGCAAAGTCCGCTTCCAACCGTTTCTGCCGGTATTCGCTCATGGGAAAGAGCCTGGAGATCAGCCGGGCCAGCGGCGTCAGTGCAGCCTGCAAGCGTTCGGACATGTTCCGTTTGCCGTGAATGCCGCGTACCGCTTCCGCGCTTTTCCCTGAAGGGAGACAAAGCGCCGCCTGCGCGACGCGGTACAAACCGAAGGTCAATAGCAGGCCGGGAATGAGATAAAGAATGATCGTCATTTTCCATCACCGCCTTCTACCGGGCGGTACAAGCGTGCCACCCATATGGCCGTCGCCAGTACGGCGGCCAGCACCACAGCCAGCGTGATTTTTCCTGCGGGCGTGGTGGTGAGCATGGTATACCAGTCGGGCATCATAGCACCCATCAGGGGAATGGCCCCCAGCACCAGCATGACCGTGATAATATAATCGCCAAGCTGTTTTTGAATGACCGTATCCGCTTCCATCTGCGCCCGGCGCATTTCGCCAATGCGGCTTACGATACCGGGAAGGGCAAACCTTAACTGCCGGTCGCGCTGGCACTGTATCAGCACGTCGCACCAATCCCGCCAATAGCGGTTGTCGATGCGCTCCCGCATCCGGCGCAGGGCTTTTACAATGTCCGAATCAATCAACTGCGTTTCGGTATAAAATTGCCGGAACACGTCGTCCAGCGGAGCGGACAGCAGGTGCAGGTTATTTTCCACCGCACCGATCAGGTCGCCGCCCGCCACATACGCGTTGGTGACGGTTCCCATCGTGCTCTCCAGCTTCTCATTCAAACTGCGGATATAATCGCCGGTGCGAATACGAATGATGATCAGCGGTGAGAAACCCAGACCAGCCGCCAGCACCAGCCCGGCGAGAACGTTATCCAACGCGAGGCCGATCAGCAGTCCCACGATTGCCAGTATGACAGCCGCCCATTTGTAAGCGTCAATATGCTCGTTCATGCCTGCCGCTGTCAGCATTTCCTTGGCGTCGTCCACCGTAGCGGCCAGTTTTCCCTTCGGTTTTCCGGTAATGCGCCGTATCTTATTTGTTAGTTCCCGCTGTCGCCGGAACGGTTTTACGAACGGTCGCGCCATATCCGAAGGATGGACGCCCAGCAACAAAAAAAGCCCCGCTATGAGCAGCAAGGCGCACAATATCCGGATCATGATATCACCACCTTAACCGGCCCACGGAAGCGGCAGGCGCGCCGTTTTCCAACAGGGTCATGACCAAGCTATCGGATATGCCGCCCATCTGAACGAATCGTCCATCCTCAAACCGGAACAGCGTGCGCGCCTGCACCACGCCGTCCCTAACGCCCGTGGCTTCCACGATCTCCATGATACGGCGCGTACCGTCCGGGAACTGGCGCTTGAACACCATAATGGGAAACGCTTCGGCGACGAAGCCTATGAGGATGTTCGTGGAGATATTGGTGCCCGACATCTGGCACATGGAGAGGATTCGTCCATACGCTTTTCTTGCGGAATTGGCGTGCAGGCTGGTCACTACAACGTGCCCGGTGCGGGCCGCCTCCTGCGCGGTCATGGCTTCCGCGCCGCGCATCTCGGCCACTGCGATGATGTCCGGGCTAAAGCGCATGGCCTTTCTTAAAAGGTCGTTCATGTCTACGTCGGCGCTCTCCATATCACTGGGCCGGATACAGGTATGGATGACGCGGTTCTGCGCGTTACCCTGATCATCCGTGCTGAAAAGGTCAAGCTCCCTCGTTTCCTCAATCGTGTAGATACGGCTGTTTTTGTTCGCCGCATTCAATAGAAAGGCGATATCCGTGGTCTTTCCTGAGCCGGTTTTACCTGCGAATCCCACGGAAACGCCGTGATTTATGCACAGAACCAAAAAGTCCAGCATTTCCGGCGTGGCCGTCCGCCATTCGACAAGCTGCTGTTTTGTGACCTTCGCCATGCGCTGGCGACGGATGGCGAACACCGCGCCGCTGCGCCGGTCGGTGATAGGCGGGATCATAGCCGATATGCGGATGCCCTGCGTGATATAGCTGTCCACAATGGGGCTCGTACCGTCCAGCACCAAGCCGCCCAGGCGAACCATTTTGCGCAGGGTGTCCTCGGCGTGCTGCGGCGAAAGAAAACGCTCCGGGGCTTTATGCCAGCCGGAGCGCGTGACGATCTCAATGTCCCGCCAGCTATTGCCGTTAATTTCCTCGATATCGGGATCGGCAATGTATTTATCCAGAAAGCCGAAGCCCGCCATGTCGCCGTACAGCCTGTCGACCAGCACCTGCGCGGACATCCCGCCCACGCGGAGCTGATGCGCGGTCACGTATTCGCCAATCAGCCGTTTGACGGCCTCCGACGCGGATTTTTCGGCAACGCTCCGTGCAAGCGTTTCCGCGTGATCCTTAGAAATATCAGTGCGCACCCGCTCCAGTACGGCTTCGTATGCGTCCTTTTCCTGAGTGACGGCCTGCTGTTTTTCATAAACCAGTTCCCGAAGTGTACGGCTCATGCTTTCACCTCCCGCAGCATCCCGAATATTTTCTGTACTTGCTTGGCGTAACGCGCTGCGGCCGGCGTCGTGCCGGCATCCGCACCGTTCTGCCGGAATTCCCGTACATACGGCAGCGCCGCGATGAACCGCATATCCGCCGCTTTTTCCACAACGAACAGATCGTGCTGTCTGTCCGCCATTGCCGCAACGGGCAGTACGCGGCCTGCCGCATTCATGGCCTCAAGAAGTGGTTTGACGGCATTGAACCAGCACACTCCCTGAACGTTCGGCGTGATGGGGACAATGATTTTGTCCGCGCCGGACAGTGCGTTGGGTACGAAGGGATCTGTGCGCTGCCCCGACAGGTCAAGGATAACCGTATCCGCCACCGCCGTGCAGCGCTGCATGAAATCCTTCGCCGCGTCGGTCGCGTCCAGCCCCAGCTCGTAGGACAGGTATTCGTCCTGAGCGGTCAGTCCTGCATAAAAGAGCCGTTTCATTTTGGGATGCTGATGCAGGTATTTGGCGGCGTCATCTGCGCCCATGCCCGATATGGCTTTGCCAAGCGATGCTTCCGCGCTTAGTTTCTTCCCGATTATCCGTGCGGGCAGTGTCGGCTGTGTCAGGTCGGTGTCGATGATGGCCGTCACGCCATTATTTGAAAACATCCGTCCCAGCGCGTCGGCCAGCGTGCTTTTGCCCGTGCCGTCGCGTCCCCATATGGCGAAAACCATGTCAGTCCACCTCCGTTCCCACCAGCACGCTATCGGATACATATTCCGAAACTGCGTTTCCACGGGCGACGAACGCGAGATGAATAGCGCCTGTCTGCTCCAGCTCGGCCAGCTTCAGCGCCTGTTCCTCGGTGGCATAGAAGGAGACGGTAACGGGAAGCGTATTTTTGCTATCTTCGTCCGGCTGCGCTTCCACGCTGGCGTCTGATCCAGTGCTCGTCGTAACCATGCACACCTCAATGTGGGCAAGCACCGGATCGATATACGCGCCAGTGGTGGTTGTTTCCGATGCTTCGCCCGGTTCCACGCCCAGCGTTTGATTGACGGTGCCCTGCGGAATGGCGATGACGCTCACAATATCTCCGGGAAGCAGACGCCCGGACACGCCGGAGGCCAGAGACGGCAGAGTGACGGATATCACCATTTTGCGTTTATCCGTACCCGCCGAAAAAAGATTTTGTTCCGTAAGCGTGGCGGTCAGCTTTTCGGTCGTAAGGTAATCCCCGGCGTACAGTTCAGCCGCAGCGTATTTGCCGACAGCCGCCGAGTGTTCGCTCATGCCGTTCTCCACAAGATTTTTTGGTACACCCACTGTCTCCACCATATCGGCGGTGAGTTGCGTCCCTTCGCTCACAGTTTGGGTCATGCGCAGGACGCTCACTGTCTCACTTTTTCCACTTCCCGTCAGCGCGGGCAGCGCGACAAAAGCGAACAGCAGCGCCAGCACAATGCACAAGATTCCGATGACGAATTTGTTTCTTAACAGCTTCATGTCTAAAATAACCTCCTAAGTTCTATTGACTGACTATTTCTTTTTTCGGCTGGTACGGCAGGTTTTCGAGGGGTGGGGTGTGGGGAGGGGAACACTTGACCACAAACCGGTCTAAAAATAGGCAGACTTCTCCCTTGTCGGAAAGATCAGCGTTCCATATCTCGCTTCCGCTTGCGGTACAACTCCAACGCCTTGATAATGGTATCCTCGATCTTCTGAGCGGGCG
Source organism: Bacillota bacterium (assembly GCA_023391105.1). GTDB lineage: Bacteria > Bacillota > Clostridia > Christensenellales > SZUA-584 > SZUA-584. Next base: position 64,900 of record JAEWBO010000034.1, on the reverse strand, counting down.
TCCCCGGTGGAAAATACTTGCTGATACGCTCCCTGGGCATTTTGAATTGTTCTTTCTGGTTAGGCTTTTCCTCGGATAAGATAGAGAGGATAACGTCCTCGTTCAACCGTCCCTCCTGCGAAAACTGCTTCATCTTGATGGCCTGGGCCAGCGACGGGGTACAGTCCTCGCTCTCCATGGTGTCAAACAGGGCTTTCTGCTGCTCTTTCGGCAGGTAGGATAGCTCTACAGCGGGCCGGAAAGCGATTTTATTCTCGTCAACCATGTCCAGCATAGGCGGCTCAAGCTCGGTCAAGCGGATATATCGGCGTACTTGGTCTTTGCTTTCGCCAGCCGCATCGCCAATGACCTCGGCTGATTCCTTGCCTTTTAACTTCCGCGCCATTGGCGTGGAAGTTAAATCACTCCTTTGCCCCTGCCGTTTCATGGCCTCCAGTTTCATCTTATAGGCAAACGCCTTTTCAGAGGGCAGGATACGCTCACGCTGCAAGTTGCTGTCCACCATGATGATCGTGGCCTCATCGTCGGTCAGGCTGCGGACGATACAGGGAATGGTTTCAACGCCCGCAAGCTCGCTTGCCGCCTTGCGCCGGTGTCCGGCCACCATTTCATACCCGCCGCCTTCCTTGGGGCGCACCAGGGCGGGAACCAGCATGCCGTATTCCTTGACGCTCTGCGCCATTTCCTGCATGGCTTCGTCCATCCGCACCTTAAAGGGGTGGTTGGGAAAGCCGCTGATGTCGGCAAGCGGTATCTGCATGACCTTCTCGCGCTGCGCGTCGTCGCGATCCTCCTGCGTAGAAAACAGATCATCGACTGAGGGCAGGTTTAGCTTTAGTTCTTTCGCCACCTGAAACCACCTCCTTTGCAAACGCGGCATATGCCTGGGCCACCTTACCGTTTTTGTCGTAGGCAAAAATGCTCTTGCCTGCGGCGGTGGTTTCAGCCGCCTTGACACCGATAGGGATTTCCGTTTTGAAAATCCTCAGTACGCTGCCGTAGCCCTGCCTGAGCGTGTCCGCCGTGGTACGGGCAAGTTTGGTGCGCATGTCCGCCAGCGTGAGCAGGATGCCCTCCACCTTCAGATGAGGATTGATTTGCTTTCGCACCTTGCCGATGGTGCGCATGAGCTGCGTCATACCCTTGGCCGGCAGATAGTGGGCCTGAACGGGAATGATAACGCTGTCCGCCGCCGCCAGCGCGTTGATGGTTATCATCCCGAGCGACGGCATACAGTCAATGAGGACATACTCGTAATCGCGCTTGATGTCCTCAAGATAGGTGCGCAGCGTAAATTCCCGGCTCATGGCATTAACCAGCGTCATTTCCATGGCCGAAAGCTCGATGCCCGACGGGATGAGGTCAATGCCCTCGTCGTGGTGCAGTACACCTTCCTTTAGGGCGATGGGTTCGTCGTCCATGACCTTTTCCATGAGGTCAGCGAGTGTAACGGGCAGACTGTCCTGATCCGGCCAGCCGAGAGAGGTTGTCAGATCGGCCTGGGGGTCCGCGTCCACCAGCAGCACCTTTTTCCCAAGCATGGCAAGGCCAATACCGAGATTCGCCGCCGTGGTGGTCTTTCCAACGCCACCCTTTTGGTTGGCAATGGCGATCACCTTGGTTTCCGACATTGCGGGTTTCCTCCTTTTCATAGATTTAGCCGCCCACGATGTAGCGGACGGCTATGTAACGGAGGAATATAAAAAGCCGCCTATCCTCAAAAAAGAACAGACGGCCTATGTGTGAAGGGGCTTATGCAACTTTAATTCTTTTCTTCCGGGCGTTCATTACCTTAGCCAGAACCTCGTTCACGACATCCGGGCAGTAGCCTTTCTCCCGGATCAGCTTATTGCGATAGTCGTTCAGGCTATGTAAAACGATCTGCCATTCAGCTTCGCTCAGATAGATTCTTGTTTTTTTATTCCTCATGGCGTATCCCTCCAGTCAAAGCTTATCTTTGCCTTCATTATATCCTTTGGAGTCATATAATGAAAATGTGCAAATAGGTGATCCCAACTGCTCAAATAAAAACACCCTTCAAGTGTTCCTCTAGAAACGGTGTTTCTGTGTAATCGTAAAATTTCTTCGCTATGTTAAAATTCCTTAGATTCATTATTATTTTTGATGCAGCGGTTTTACCATAGCAACTTTAAACTCCTTGTCAATAAAAATATGATCATTCTTTAATCTGCATGTGAATCCCCTAACCATCATGCCTAGAGCTATGCATTCAGCAAAGGGCAAAAAGAAGCTTGCATGTTTGTCGATTACGACTTCCTTTACATATGGATTCAACGAAACAATTACATAGCAAGTCTTATAGCCGGCTTGGAGAAAACCCTTCAATGCTTTTAACTGTTCAATAGCGCGTTCTGAATATACTGTCGGGAAACTAGCGGTTGGACTTGTTGATATAATGCTTTTTATTTCAATGATAGTCCTTGAGTCAGCAATAAATAAATCTGCCTTGTAGTTCTCAACGCGATATTCCCTGAATATCTGACTACGTTTCCCTAAGAACGAAAAACGTCTACTTTTTATACTTCCCTCAATTACTCGATTTGCTAAAGAGGAGTTTAGAAGCAAGTAGCTTTGCTTATATGGAATGGCAACAAGAGCATATTGTGTTCTAGCATTCTGACTATTGGTTGGCTTTATGAGGACTAACTTTCCTGCAAGTTCGAGAAAATTGGTAAGGCGGCAGGACGAAGGAACGTAGCATTCAGTGACCCGTCCCCCTAACTCAACCTCACAGAGAAAACGGTTTTTTAACTCTCGAATAAAAAGAGCATTAAAGAGTGAACACTCTAAATAACAACCCATGAACTACAACCTTACATCCAAAACGGAAAATCGCATTATTTCAACCTTCCTTCTTGCTTTTTAAAAAATCTATCAATTCCTCTTCACTAATATGAAAGCCCTGTAAACGCAGTAAATCACTATCGGTTTGCATTAGCATGTCCCCTTTTCCGAGTAAATCCTCTGCACCCGCTCTATCGAGGATTGTTTGTGAATCAACATGAGACGGAAGCCTAAATGATACACGGAACGGTAAAACAGCCTTTAGGGAGGATGTTACAATCGTAGCGCGCGGCTGCTGTGTAGCGATCACTAAATGAATCCCAAGGTTGCGCACTCTTTGGGCAAGCATACACAAATTGGCTTCGAAGGTCCTCCGAACCTCCTTGCCCTGTAGCTCCGCCGCTTGAACTAAATCAGCATATTCGTCGATTACAACTACAAGTCGTTTCATTCTCTGGGTTGGATTCTTTGCATTGTAGGAATCTATGTCTCGGCTGTTGGCAGCTCGTATTTGCAGGGTGCGCTGCTCCTTATCCTCGGCATTGATTCGTTCTAAGGCCTCTAATGCTGCCTCAGCATCCACAAGAACCCTATTTCCCCTCAGGCAAGGTAGCCCCTCAAAGAAATGGAAATCGGTCTGCTTGGGGTCGATTATCAGGAGTTCAAGCTCATCATCAGATAACTGACTTAATAAACTAACAATTATTGAATAAAGAAATATGGTTTTCCCTGAGCCGGTTGTTCCTGCGATTAGCATATGCGGAGCTTTTGCCAAATCTATACTTTGGTAGGTCCCGTCGGGCTGTTGCCCCGCTAGAATATTTAAGCTACCCTGACGATCTGTGAGTCTATAAAGGCTTTCCAATAAGGCTATAGGCTTGCTGACATCAGAAAAAGGAACATCAAGCCCAACAAAGCGCGTCCCCTTAATATTGTCAATAAAAACCTCGCCCGCCGCTTCCAACTCACGTGCAATATCCTCATGCCTTTTCTTAAGATTGTTTATACTTTCCCCCGGCTTTAATATTAGTTTAAAGCGAAAAAACCGTGCTGCTTTTTGGACTAGCTCCGCATCTACCGGCTCGGCATTAATTCCGTAGCTTTTTAGAATCATATTTAATCTAACGCATTTTTCCTTTAATTCTTCATCAGGCTCAGTTTTACTGAGTGTAATAGGAATAAAATCATCATCTGTTTTATGACCTTGAGCAATAGCTGAACGCTTGCTGCTATATTCATCAGAGCGTATAGCCACCTCTTGTTTAACTTGCATTATATCCGCTTTTCTAATGGGCTCTTCTGGCAATGAGCAGGTAACTTCCTTTGCTGTAAGCGAGGAGGTAAGGATTTTCTGGATTTCTGTATGTCCGATCTTATCTAAGATAAATACAGCGTTACTAAACTGTTCAGCCCCCCTATACTCACAGCAGTGACTGGTTGCCCCATTAAAGTCGATATGGCAAATGGTCCTATTTGTCTTGATTAAGAACTGTCCCGCAAACAGTTTGTTAAGCCATTCACTCAACTCCTGTTTTTTATCCGGTTCATAATCAGAGCCAAAGACACTCTCAAATACTTGCTCACGAAGAATTTCGCGCCGTGATACAGTAGTAAGTCTTTCTGCCGAGCCAAAAATCTCCTTGAGCAACTCATCTAATATCGCCGCCTGCTCTACGGCATGACCTGAAATGAAATTATTTTCAACCTTATATGCACCATCCTCATAGGTCTTCACTTCAATAATGTCAATGCTCGGCTCATATTCATCATCTAGACGCAACCCCACCAAATCTGGCAAACTGCCATCCTCTCTATCAGAAAGCCACTCACGGGCAAGTTGCGTATCTAGCCCGACCAAAATTGAATTTGGATAATGAGTTTTATATTTTATTGCAGCAATAGCAAGGCCTAAACTGCCTTTTCCATGTCTGAGGTCAAATATTTGATTGGTGGAATGAGACGCAATGCTAAGCAAGCCATCCTCGTTAATTGCTCGGATAGCAGCAATAACATCCTGAACACCCTTTTCATTTGGAATATAGTTTCCGCACCTTGCTATAATGTCCTTATAGCCCATCACGAATTTTTTGCTGTTTTTCGAGTAGATTCCAGCGGAACGATAATCATAGCCTTTATAATAGAGCTTTTCACTCGTAGAGCGTAAGCAGATATCCCAGCTTTTTAAGCTCTGGTCAAGTAGCATAAGCCAGTCCGTTTTGCTCAAAAACTGCTTATAGGTTTCCTCTGTAATAGGAGAATGGTCGAATACATTTCGTTGCCCAAATGCAGAGGGCTGATTATACAGCTTTTCCACAATATTGGCATAGTCAGCAAAAAGCTCACCCTCATTTGCAGGGCGGATGGCGACCTTTCCGCTGAGCTTTTTATATTCATATACCTTTGGTACACAAAGCGGATGAATGTGGATATTTCGGCTGTTTCTCGCAGTTTCTACTGTTTTCTCATTTGGGTCAAAAACAACAAGGAAATGCTGTTCCCTAGAAAGTCGTCTAAGCACCTCATCATAGCTAAGCTCCTGATTTACAATGGAAAGATTGAAGCTACCGTTTCGCTTTCCTTTAACTTTGCCGAGTACGCCATTATTAAGTGATTTATCCTCGAGTTCAACCCAAGAGCTTGGAGCCTCTTTAGTTCTAAAGATGGTCAAATCAATGCCAACAGAGCCAAATGATGAAAACTCCTTATCCCTATCAAGGCTTTTTAGCATCCCAATGACAGCTTCAACTGAGGGAGGATTAATAAAGCAGATTCTAAGCATCATGCTCGAATGTGGATAAAGACACATGTATCTGATAATCCCCTGCTTAACAATCTCCATACCCGTACTGCTATCGCTAATTTGCGGTTTCGTCGAGTAAATTGGGATACAGCCAATTCGTCCAGCAAGAGGTAGGCATTCAGCGCTTGTTAAGTTTTTAGGAAGCATTATTAGTGTTAACGGATCGGGAATATCCGTAGCCTTTCTAAGAACAAATTCCTTATCCTTATCCGAAAGATAGCAGTCACTTTCCTCTGTAAGGCCACGGCTCTCAAGCATTTCCTCTGCGAGCTTAATATATTTCCATAAATACAATGGATTGCATGGCATTGGAATAGCATGAGAATTTTCGCGTCCAATAATAAAAAGTGTATCCAAAGCAATTATGCATGAGATAATTCTTTTTATCTCCTCAGAATCAAGCTCACTTAGCTTGGAATAATCATCCTTGATCGCGGATAACAAAGCCTTATAAGCCATCAGATATTCCTTAAAGTGCTTATAACTGCTGATGACCTGAAGCATAGGCATGTCCTGTAGCCGTTTTGCATACATGCTGATTTGATATCTTGCTTGGAGGAACTGCTCAAAGGCGCTTGAAACACTTTCCTCCGGTAAAAGGATGTGTGCCTTATAGAGAACTTGGCGAATTCCATCAACATATTTTTCATCAAAAGAATCACAATCATATTTTTCGAAATCTTCAAGTGCATCCTTAGGGTTAGCTACCTCAGCATACAAAATTCCGCCATACGGCACCCTTGCCTCGCCTCGCTCTGCAAGCGCTTCTGTAACAGGTTCAACAGGAATATTTATTTTCAGCTCTCCTGCTTGAATCTGGACAGTAACTCGTTTGCCTGCATCCTCGCGCTCATCAACATCCTCTTTCGCAGTCTCGAGTATTTCGTCAATCAACGCGTCGTTTTCATTAAATATAAGCTGCGCACCGCCGACAGTGGGACTGGACCCCTCTGATTTTTTGCTTTTAAGTGGAGCTTTTTTATTTGAATCCGACTTGACACTCTTTAATATTTTCTCAACCTCAGTACGCTCCATCCTACATAATAGCTTCTCGTCCGCCGTCTGATAATAATCCAAAATGGCATCGACAAGAGTATTGCCTGGATGCTTTGCTGAAAAGGCTGCGATATTGCTCCTTTCTTTCTGCTCCAGCTTGGATATACGCCTCACTAAGTCAAAATTGTTTTTAATTTTTTTACGGAAGTCATCAACTGTGCAGGGCAGAGCGCAAAAATCATTATCACGACAAAGCCCAAGCAGGTATAGCTTATCTATAACTGTATACGGTAAACTAGTAAACTCTGCCTCAATAAGCGCACTAAGATAACGGATAACCCGTTCAAAATTCAATATACCAATAATATCCTTGCGCCTTAACGCCTTGAGTAAATCTGTTATTGTGCTATTTGTTGAAGCGTTTGCCTTGAGATGCCTTTCTACAATAAAGCAACTGTGACGATAAACCTGCTCCATATCAATTATTTCATACCATCTAAGAGATGATAGTTTTTCCAGCTCTTGATTCTTTATGATGAGTAATCGACAGGTATCTTCAAGCCCCTGATTCCTGGATTCCTCGGCTTCCTCAACTGTATAGAAGAATTTGCAATGCTCCGTATCAGCAAGCTGTAACTGTAAGGGCCGCGTTGCCTCCTGACTAAAGCCCAGGAAGTATAGCTCAAGCGACTTAGGGGTCGAGATTCCCCGTACAAGCCCCTCATAATCAAAATCCGGCAAACTCGCAATAGACATTCCAAAGCAGTCCTGCGAGGCTTTTTGATTAACAATTTCAATAATTGCCTGTGTTAATAAATCCATTTCTTAAACCTCCGTGCCTATGATCGTTACGCCATCAGCATATCTTTTGGCTAGGCCCAAGGATATAAGCATATTTGCAATACCCTGTGCATTTTGCGAAAGCTCGCTACGCAAATTTTCGGGTGTATCCTGAGCAATCTTGGCGTTTGCAAGCAAAGAATAATCCACATCGGTATCCGTTCCTATTATGACCGAATAGCTATCTCGCAAATATTCGCCAAGTTCTCTTAATTCTAGCCCTTCATGAAATCTTTCAGGCTCTATAACACTTAAAATCAGATTTTCCAATGCAAAGCGATGTATTAAAAGCCGAACCTGCTTGGCTGCGGAGCCGGCGGGACCTGCAATTCCGCCTCTTTTCCCTATAACGTTACAAAAATCCGATGGAGTATTGTTTGGGTAGGTATAAGTGTAAAGCGTAAATTGCAGGGAACGGGCGATGGCACGAATCGGCTTCTCTCCTTTTTCACAATACCCATTGAAATGCTGAAGTATGATCTGACGGATTTCCTCAACATCGCTTTTTTTGTGATAAAGAGCAATACCATTGATATAGTTCTCTATAGCTTTTTTATCTTTAATATCAAGAATGTATTTTCCATTTAAGCCGGAAAGGTACTTTTCAAGAAAATTGATAGTGTATAACTCTACAGCCTTTTTACAGGATAAAAAGCTACCAGAACTCGCGCTTTCAATTGCTCCAAGTCCGAGCCCTGCATCTAACAGCAAGGGGATTTTAGGGGCGGCGAATTCTGTATGGTTTATATCCTCCAAATAGAAAAACACAGCGAAGCTTGCAAAGCAGACGAGCCGCCTAAGAACCAATAATGAATCCTCTTCTTGCCCAAGTAAAATAATATTTTTAGCTAAGCGGTCAAATCCTACACGAATTGCTTGCTTGCTTTGGTTCAATGAAGTTGAGGTTGGTTCAAGCTGAATTAGCTTAAGCCGTTCCGCTTCTGGCTCTCTTATAATAATTGGCTTTATTAATCTTGTAATGTCATCGTCGTCTTGCTGAAGCGCAGTTCTCAATAGTTCAAGCGCAGGAGAAGCTACACCATTTATGGGTTCATTCAGGATTTCAAATAGAAAACGTCCAATTCCAGCCTCAGCCTGTGCAGGGGGATGAACAAGCCACTTAGATGAAATATTCATTACAGAATTATCATAGCTTGGATACACCGTTGAATCGGGATTGAAGATTCTTTCAAAGTAAAAGCGAACCTCCTGTAGTTCCTCAACCTTCTCTGTATTGCTATCATTAAAAACTGTGGAGAACTCCTCCATAAGTTCCTTGGATGGAATAGCCTTTGCACGACGCTCACTAACCACCCATTTATGAACATCTCGCATCTCGCAAATCCTTCCTGTGCTTTCGCGAAATAGCCCGTTCGCAATATAAAGCGGCTTTGTCGAGTTTGAGGTAGGGAGGAATCCAAGCTCCTTGCATAGCTTTGCGCCATATTCATCTCTTAGAGTATCATATCTTTTACTCACAGCGTACCTCCAACAGACAACTGATATTTATCGTCCTCAATGAATATTCTCCTGCTTGTCCCCTCCCGGCGATTAGAGAGAATAGTCTCTCCATTGCTATAATCCCTTGCAAGCCCTGCCGAGCATAAGCCGTGTAAAAACTGCGCTAACTTTTGCTCGTATTGAGTCGAGAGTAAAGCAACAGGATAACCCTTTTCAATAGCAATTAGTGTTTTTAGCATATCAAGGTCAATTTGCAGATACGCCTTTCGCAAGTCTTTTTTTCTATGCCTTAGTACGATATATGAAGGCGTATATTCTAGCTTGTCTAGCCATTTCACCGGCTCTGGAAAAGCAAGCTCCAGATCAGCTCCATCGATGCAACGAGTTGAAACAGCAGCGCCAGATTCTCTAGTCAAATCGAAGCCATGCGTAGTCCATACACGTAGTCGATCACATTCCATATCCGAAGAAAGGAAAAGCCTGTTCATGGAACGAAGTAAACGTCGTTTTATCTCCTTGTTTTTTGACCTTATGCTTATCAGGATTTTTTCGCACTCACTATAATCTACAGGCTGAAGATCCACTAAGCCTTTAGAGAGTTCATTCTCAAAATAGAATTTTCGCTTGATTGATTTAAACAAATCGACTGCCTGCTCTACATCCTCCTCAATCTCATAGGGCCATTTTTCAGGTATACCTAATCTCCATCCGTCAACTAATTCACCATTCCAGAGCTTTTCATCAAGTGATGGCTTTGATAGAAGAATGGGATCAAAATCTGCTGCCATTTTCATCAAATCATTATCTCCAGAGAAAAAAGCGTCATAATAGTATCCTGACTTAACATCAGCATCCTCAAATGTGCAGGCAGTAAAAGTATAGGCAATAGTCCCAAGAATGTCTCTTATGGCAAAATGCTCTCCTGTCAATGAAACTAGACTAAAAATTCTGACATATTGCTGCACGACTAAGGGATCTGATAATGCATTGATGTTATAATCAAGATAAATGTTGCTTCCGAGATTATCTCGAAGAAGCGCAATGAATTTTTCTATAGTAAGCCCAACAATGCTGCGTTCCTTGTCCAAAAGATTTCTATCATTCAAATCAATAACGCAAATTCTTCCCAGCTGAACGGTTGGATAATTAAGAACAGTTGTGTTTTGCTTGACTCCAAGCAATTCCTTGTGAAAATCCGGGGCAATCGCTGTAAGCTTGCGTAAGAGACTTAAAAATGGGTATTCATTTGCAGCGACTATACACGGTATGTGATTACGATAGCAATTTAATAGTCTTTGTATTTCCTCATCTACTTGCTTTTCAGAAATACTGTTCAAGTCCGAGACAGCGTATAATTTCGGGTGCTTTTTTCTTGCCGTCCGAATTATGTAGGTTTTCCCGTCACCCGGATTACCTGTCAGGAATACTATCCTATTTTCGCTTACCATTTGCTCGACAATCGCGTCAACACCGGAGGGAATCTGTAGAATTTCAAGTTCCTCATCGCTTAGTGCATCAGAATAACAGGTTTTCCCTCTATACAGGCGCTTGATTAACTGTAGATTACTCATGTTCATTCACCTCGTATTGCTAACCATTATCTGTTCTGGATTAAAGTCCGAAAGACGCTCCTCAATATTCACGGATTCGAGTCGCATTTGGAGCCAACGCTTATACCAAAAATCTATCATGTATTGTGTCGTTTTCTCAATGCTTTCGTCGTTTTCAATATCAAAGGGATAAATAATATCCTTTGAATACCCTAACAGAAAATCGTTTGTATTTTTAGCAAGCTCTATTGAATAAACGATTCTCGGTGAATAATGTCGTAAAAAAGCATCCGCACGTATACCAATAGCACTCAAGCCACGGCTAATCAACCTGAATCGCGGGCTTGTACCCTCACCAAAAATGTTGTTAATTCTGCGGCCGCCGTCCTGAAGCTCTAATATGCGCATCATTGTAGTAGTGGTCAGCTTTGAAAAATATACCGTGCCATAGCCCTCCGTAATACCCATTTTCTTAAATTGTAAAGTAAAATCGTCTGACATCGGAACCTTAATACGGTTATACTGGCTACTTCCGAGCGCATAGAGGCTGGTAGTTCCTAAAAAAGCTAAACGACTGTCCCTAATGACTCGCTTACCCTTCACTCTGGAAGCAATTTCGCTAATTTGGTGCTCATATTTTTTCGTATAATCACGAATCACTGTTGGGCTGCAGGCGAGCAAACTGACTAATTTACCGCCTAACAAATCATTGTAAGGCGGAATCGCTCCACAAACAATGATTTCCATCATATTAGAACCTATCTTTGTTTTGCGATTGGCCACTAAAGCTGTGTTTATTGCCTTCCTCCCTGTATCCGAATGCAACAGATCTGAAAGCCAGTCAACATAGCTGTTTTTCTTTGCTTTATTAAAGATACTCTGAGCCTCCAGTAATCGGGCAAGCTCCGCAGCTCTTTTTTTATGAAACAGCGGCTCCTTTGCTTCTTCTTCCCAACTGGAAACTTGACTCGTTTTCTTGTTATCTATAACCTTTTCACGGAGAGACTCCGACAACTCCTTTAATTCAAGTATTTTCTCCGCTGATGGATTTTTTGTATTTCTGTGATAGCCTAGATCCTTTACAAAAATGTCGCCAATGGCATCATGAAGGTTTTGTACTAAAAGCTTAATAGTTTTTTCAGAGTAAGTCTGTAGCCTTTTCTGGTATTGAGCCTCATCCTCCAAATATGTAGTCTTTTTTGCTTTAACCGTTCCATTTGTTCCGCTAACAAGGTTATCTGAAATCTCATTCCTTTCTTTTCGTTTCATTTGCTGCTTAATAGCCTCAACAGTCCAACCGATTTCATCATCGCGAACCGCCAGATTGAGAACAGAATTACCTAGTGCAAAAATTCCCATTACAGGATGATATGGCTGTGCAGCATCGCGAACAAGATAGAAAAGATTTCTACCAGGCATTGATTTATATGGTATTGACCAAGTATATCGGAAATATCTCCATATCTCCGAATCGTAATACCCTGTATGTTCATCTCTGGTGTGCGTTATAAGCTGAATATAGGGCTGAACAATTTGAGTGTCCTCGCGTCTAATTGCATCAAGAATCAATTGACTGTCACCTACAAGGTTTTTAATTGAGATATTGTGTCCATTATAAACCTTGTTTCTTTCCATATGTGAGATAAAACGAAGTACAGATTCATCCTGAAATTGTGCGCACCGCTCAGAAGTAAGCCTGTATCGCACATGAGCCTTATCCAATGTGGAATCGTCAGTAATCTTCAAAAAAAGCTTTTCGTCGTTAATCTCAATACTCCAGCCTTGCTGTAGCAAATCATATAAGGCGCTTAAGGCAGCTTTATATTTTAACATAACAATGTCCTCTTGATCGCATTGGAGCATTTCTAATTCTCTGCGAACAATCTCGCTCGTGTAGTTCGGATATGCTTGAGAAAGATTATTGATTATATGATTAAATCGCTCATGGCCTTCGCCGCTAAGCGCAGGAAAAAACGGTTCGAGTATTTCCTCTGCCACAGGACTGGACCCTCCTTAATAATTCAAAATACTTTACTTTGTAGCTCCACCCGAACGCACCCAATCATCAATTTCTGAGAGCTTAAAGCGCCAAGATTTCCCCACCCTAACAGCAGGAAGGTTTTTTTGAGCAATCCACGTAAAAACAGTCTGTTTATTAATATTTAAATACTCGGCAACAGTCTTAGTGTCAACCCATTTTTCGGCACGTGGCGTATCCATGGCTTACACTCCTTATAATCTCTTTTGTTTAAATAGGATAACACAAAATCGGACATTTTCCAATAATATTAGACAGTACTAGGTGTCACAAACGCAGCGGAAAAAGCTCAAATTAAAACCGGCTATAGAGTCTTTCACTCCAACCGGCTATAGATCAGTTAATAATACTAGCCATTTACTTATTTCTCAAGTCATTCAGTTAACATATTAGGGATATTTATTCTTCATGGCTTGTCCCTAGCCAGCTTAATATATTTTATATAATAGCCACATACGTTGCGTGTCGTTTAATCCATTTCCATATCATAAATTATATCAAAAATGTGTTTACTAGTGCCAAGTAAATCGTCCTCTTTTTCTATGAGGGGATCAAGCCAATCCGCCTTATCTCTAGCCCACTTTATCCAATCAATTACTTTCATTCGTTTGTCGGCATCATTAATACTGCAAATTTGAGATTCGAGTTTATGAATGAACCGACGAATCTTTTGGGCTTTATCCCAATCTGATGCTGCTTGAGTCAATACTTTTACATCAGCTAATTCACCATTTCTTAGCTTTTCTAAATGCTGCTGTCTTTCAATTTCAAGCTTTTTTCTTCTCTCTTCCCTTTCTTCCAACTCTTCGGTTATTAGGAGTTTATTAGCCGTTACAAACATGTCTCGAATAATGTAGCCTAATTGACTCTCTATAGGATCATTATCTTTATCCTTATATTCAAAACCACAAAATTCTTTGTCATAAAACCAACTGAACGCTGATACTGTAAAAACAAACTTACTGTCATCACTTCCCTTCTTTTTTGAGAATTCTTTTAACTCAAAAAAGAAGTAAGTTTTCATAATACTTATGTAGCCTTTATCTTGCCCTTTCTCGATTGTGGTGTTACAAAAGCCCTCCATTTCCTCTATTGTTTTAATTAAATATCAAAAATTTTATATGCCCTATTAATATTCTGTTCAGAAACAAATATCGGCAGAATTGATTTATCTTCATATGATGTTTGAGTCCCGTAAAAAGACTTTGATTCTTTATTTCTTTTCTTCCTTAATACCGATTGTTCTTTGTGTTCAATAATTAAATGATGAGGATCACGCAATGTCTTTTTTACTTCTATTTTAGAGCAGGTTTGATTAATATACTCCTGAGTTGAATCTGTTAATAAATATAGGTCCTCAGCCAACTTCAATTCGGTATCGTTATATTCATTAATATCTTTTTTATATTTGATTACGTAATTTCTTACATATCTACGCAAATCACCAAACACTTTAGGTAAGGAAGGTTTTTTAATAGTTTGCCCGGCGTAAACTTTTGCCCAATACCCAGCAGTCGGCAGTGGTATTCCCAACTTTTTACACCGTTTTCGGAGACCATTATCAGATATGTTATATCTTTTTGCTACAGTAATAACTGGTTCCGACCATACTTCGTTGTATAACTTTTCTCTTTCCTCAGCAGTTACGATATCATCAACATAGCTCATAAATAAGTCTCCGCATTTCCCGTTTATTATTCAAATTTTAGCATATTAGATGATGACATAACAGCTTCTTATTATTCTTAAAAATTATTTCGTCTGAAAAAAACTGACAATATCTATATTAGGAATGTGGTTATATTATATTTTTATTACATTTTAGGTGACAGAAATGGATATTTCGATAACATATATTATGAATTAACACTCGACGTGTTATTGATTTTGTGAACATGGCACCAATGGCAGGTGGAATAGCCAATAGACAGGAATACGGGTTTATCCTCCATGCGTGCTTTTTCAAAGGCTTCATCCCCCCAAGGATACCAGTCCACAGGATTGTGGGCGTGCTGAAGAAGGTAGCCGGACTGTTCGTTTGCAAGGCGATTAGTAAAGGCGGTCGTAGGCATCATAATCATCACTCCAAGGGTAGTATATCATGATTAGAGTGCCCTGTTTACCAAATAATTATTTGCGGAGTGATAAGATAACAGTAAGTCGCAAAAATTATCTGAAAGAATAACAGTATACGTTTAAATTCTATATTCCTCGATAAAAAATCACCCTCGTTCCGTGATATGAATATACTAAAACAACGAACCTAATTTCGCTCCGATTTAAATATACATATTCTAGGGGGATGCAAAGTATGGGTAAAGGGAATTTAATCATACAGGCACGCACCGCCGATAATGCGCTGCCATTAAAGGGAGTCCGAATAAGGATCAGGGATGATAATGGTATTATATTGTATAACCTGAAAACCGATGAAAGCGGCGAAACCGAAAGTATTACGCTTGAGGCTGTGGACAGGAGTCTGTCACTAGATCCGTACTACACGGGCATACCGTATACTACATATGAGCTAGAAGCGAAGGCCGAAGGTTTTAACATCTTATATATTAAAGACGTACAAATATTTGATGGTGAAAATGCGATTCAGCCTATAAAATTAATTCCGATGCTTCGAAACCAAACAGCCCCGTCCATACAGGAACTCTCCATTGGGCCACACGCCGTTCAAATGACAGGTCCCAGGAATCAGCTAGGGTCTTTTAGCGATTCGTTTGTATTACGTCAGGTCATCATTCCCAATCCGATCACCATACACCTCGGGGCGCCTTCTTCGTCAGCGTCGAATGTGCAAGTCTCCTTCCCGGATTATGTTAAAAACGTTGCCAGCAGTGAAATCTATCCCACCTGGCCGCAGGCGGCACTTGAAGCGAATATTTATGCAATCATCACATTTGCATTGAACAGAGTGTTTACCCAATGGTACAGAAGCCGAGGATATAATTTTGATATCACAAACAGTGCCGCCTATGACCAGTATTTTGTATATGGGCGAACCATTTATGAATCCATTGGCCGAATCGTGGATGAGATTTTCAACCAGTATGTTCGAAGGCAAGGACAGATTGCGCCATTTTTTACGTCTTTCTGTAATGGCACTACCACTACCTGTGCGGGCTTGTCGCAATGGGGAACGGTAACATTAGCCAATCAAGGCCGGTCTGCATTTCAGATATTACGCTATTACTATCCAAATGATATTGAAATTTCGCAAACCAATATTATCACCGGCATCGTGATATCATTCCCCGGTACACTGCGTTTGGGCAGTACGGGTCTGTCCGTGCAGACCATACAAACCAATTTGAACAGGATCAGGCGAAACTATCCCGCAATTCCGCAAATAACCGATGACCCCGGTATATTTGGCACCAGTACACATGCAGCGGTAGCAAAATTTCAGAGCATATTTAATTTGCCCGCCGACGGCATTGTTGGAATGGCAACGTGGAATAAGCTATCAAGTGTTTATGTCGCCGTAGCAAGGTTGGCAGAGCTGGATAGTGAAGGTACGGCTCTTGGAATTGGAACAGTCCCGCCCAGTACAATTCTCAGAGTGGGCTCGAGCGGAATCGACGTAATCACTCTACAATACATCCTAAGCTTTATCAGTGAGTTCTACCCCACAATTCCCAGTGTAACACAGGATGGTATTTTTGGAAGTCAGACTGCCCAGGCCGTGATAGCGTTCCAGCAAATGATGGGTCTCACTGCGAATGGCATTGTGGAATCATCCACCTGGAATGCACTTTACAATACATATTGGGGCATCAGGGATAATGCTCTTCCCCCGACTCCCGAAACCGAAGCATTTGAATATATTGTTCGGTCTGGCGATACGCTATGGCTGCTTTCACAAAGGTTTGGTACGACCGTTCAGGCGATAAAGACTCTGAATAATCTGACAAGCGATATGCTCATGATTGGGCAAACGCTCCGGATTCCCGGTACGGTTACAACCTATACTGTTCAGCCCGGCGATACGCTATGGCTGCTTGCGCAAAGGTTTGGTACGACTGTTCAGGCAATAAAGACTCTGAACAACCTTACAAGCGATGTGCTTATGATAGGGCAAACATTAATTATCAGGTAAATTGAGCGGTACAAGTTGAGGGGCAGCCTTGTTTTGGACATCATTGTTTCTTTAAAAACTCTATAAATGCATCGTCGGATAAAAGTCCTTATATTCGATAATATACAAAGCGTGGTTATGTTAATGAGGATTCGGGCAGGAAACTTAAGCCTTCGTTTTGCTCTTGCTCTGCAAATTCCGTCATACAGTTCCAATACCGTTTGGGCATGTGGCTCATACGGCAGCGGGGATTGCGGCGCTCCTTGATCTCAATGGTCTTGTAGAACAAGCGCCACAGCTCACGGAATTTCTGCTCCTCTTTGCCGGGACTGGGCTGCTCAAACTCATCCACGCTGCATATCGTCATCGAACGATTTTCGTACAGCAGCACCATTCCGTTAGTTTTATCGAAGATCAAAAAGCGCTCCTCCGGATATCTTTCGCAAAAGTGCCGCGCGATGAGCGGCAGCACGATGTTCTTGGGCTCAATCTTCGCAACCAAGACGCCGTTCGCATCGGAGAAGCGTATGAAGCCTTTAAGCAGATGTGCCTCATTGTCCAGATGCTTGACAGCGCCAAAAAGTGCATGCACCGGTTCGTCGGTCAGCCGGTTCATGACCGAGACGCCGTAACGATAGCCAAGACGCATAAATTGCAGAATCAGCAAATCCTTCTTGGGATGACAGGTCATAAAAGCGCGCCGCAAGAAATACAGCGCCTGATAGCCCATCTTTTTTGGAATGGATTTTTGTACGCGTTTGGCGTGTTCCATATTCGTCTCAATTGCCTTTACAGGCAGCAAAAGCGGCAGCGGCATGCTCTCCTGCAACACGTCCATCGGCAGCTCATTTTTTTCATAGCTCTCGAACACACAGCACAGCAGCCCGTCGAAGCTGCCGTCATAGCAATAAACGACCGGCTCCGAAGTGCTTTCTACATTTCTCCGCTCAGGCATTTTTGCAGTTCCTCCCGTGCAAATGATGGGTGGTCGAACATGGATATCTGCCGGGGTCTTAACGTGTCGTTGCCAGATAGCGCCTGATTCATCCTGCCCCGCGCCTGCTCCGACAGCAGCGCCTGCAGCATCATATCCTGTGCGATATCAAGACCGTCCGGTCTTTTACCGTCACATGTGACAAAGTATTGCGCACGTTTAAGCACGACCCCAAGCTTTTTGAGACCCGCAAAATCGAGATGCCCCGTCCTGCGTGCGGCCACGATGCGCTGAGCGCCGCGCACACCAATGCCCGGCACGCGCAGCAGCAAATTATACGGCGCGCGGTTCACCTCCACAGGAAAGCTTTCGGGATGGTGCAGCGCCCAGTTGCATTTTGGGTCAATAAAAGGGTTGAAATTCGGATTCTCTTCATCCAGCAGCTCTGAAGCTGAGAAGCCGTAAAATCGCAGCAGCCAGTCTGCCTGATACAGCCGATGCTCACGCAGCAAAGGCGGTTTTGTATCAGGTGTCGGCAACAGCGTGTTTTCAACCATGGGGATATATGCTGAAAAGAACACGCGTTTGAGCTTGTAGTTTTGATACAGTCCTTCGGTTAAGTTTAGTATTTTAAAGTCGTTTTCTCCGGATGCGCCAATGATCATCTGTGTGCTCTGGCCTGCGGGCGCAAATTTCGGCGTGCTTTTGATGATCGCCTTTTCTTGGGTATTATGTTCGATATGCCGCTTAATATAGCCCATTGGTGCTAATATGGCCTGTTTCGTCTTGTCCGGCGCGAGCAGACGCAAACTTTCCTGTGATGGCAGCTCAATATTGACGCTAATACGATCGGCAAGCATTCCCAACTGCGCAAGGAGCGCCTTGTCTGCGCCGGGGATGGCTTTGGCATGGATATATCCAAAGAAGAGATACTGCTCCCGCAGAATACGCAGCGTTTCGATCATGCGCTCGACTGTAAAATTGGGGTTCTTCATTACGCCGGAGCTCAAGAACAACCCTTCTATATAGTTACGGCGGTAAAACGCGATCGTCAGATCCGCAAGCTCACGCGGTTCAAATGCCGCGCGCCGTGTGTCATTTGAACGGCGGTTCACACAATAGGCGCAGTCGTAAACGCATACGTTGGTCATCAACACTTTAAGAAGAGAGATGCACCGTCCGTCTCCCGAGAAACTGTGACAAATGCCACATGCGGCCGCACTGCCTATCCCTCCGGCAACGGCTTTCTTATCGACGCCGCTCGATGTGCAGGCCACATCGTATTTCGCCGCATCTGTCAAAATTTCAAGTTTCTCAAAAAGATCCAATCCGCTTTACACTCCTGCTTAAAGGTATACCAATTGTTGTTTTCTACATTATATACCAGAACATTTGTTCTTGTAAAGTCAAATGCAGAATATAAATGAAAAGAGGCAAGCCGTAACGACTTGTCTCTTGTTGTTTTGTCCATATGAATAATTAGTGATGTGTCACGAAACTATCTATCCTCGCGAAAGTAAGGAAGTCCCAGACTGCCCGGGGGCTGGTTTTCGCGCTTTTTGCGCATAGAGACGATAATCAGGACGATAATCGTGACAACGTAGGGCAGCATTTTGAAAAGCTCCTGCGACGATCGGTTAAGGCCCGGAATATAGAAGAAGAGCCAGAAGAGAATGCCAAACAGATACGAGCCCCAAATTGCTTGTTTGGGTTTCCAGCGGGCGAAGATGACGAGAGCAACGGCAAGCCAGCCGAGCTTTTCAATGCCACCATCGGATGCCCAAGTCCCTTTAATATAATCCATGACGTAATAAAGGCCGCCAAGGCCGGTGATAGCCGCACCGATACAGGTCGATAAATATTTATATTTGGTCACGCCGATACCGGCAGCATCCGCCGTACCCGGATTTTCTCCCACCGCGCGCAGATTAAGACCCTTACGCGTCTTGTTTAAAAACCAGCTTATGATAAAAGCCAGAATTATCGCGAGATAGACCATAAAGCCTAGCGCAGAAAAGACACCCACCTCCGAGAGGAAGGGCATGGCCGCGCGGTATGCGCCGCTCGTCGCGGAAACGGAAATCTGGCCGACGCCGCCTGCCATCGTGTTCATCGCACCGCCGAAGAAGTTCGCTACGCCCGCACCAAATATCGTCAATGTCAGGCCCGTCACGTTCTGATTGGCACGAAGCGTGATGGTCAGGAAGCTGTAAATAAGACCTGCGAATGTGGCAGCCGCCAGCGCACAGATTAATGCGATTAGAAGACCAAGCCAAGGTATGGGCGACGCAGTGCTCGACTCGTACAAGAAAGCGCCGGCAAGGCCTGCGATACCCCCAAGACACATGACGCCCGGAACACCGAGGTTCAAGTTCCCTGATTTCTCAGTCAAAATTTCGCCCATGGCGCCATAGAGTATGACGGTGCCGAAAACAATGGCGGCCTGTAATAAGGACAGAATCTGATCCATATCAGTTTGCCTCCTTTCCACGGAAAACCAATCGGTAGTTGGTAAAGAACTCGCTGCCAAGAATGAAGAACAATATAATACCGGTAATCATCTTGGATGCGTAATCGTTCAGGTTAAACTGTGAGGCGATCTGGATCGCGCCCTTTTCCATGAACACCAGAAGCGCCGCGACAAGAATCATCGTAAAAGTGTTGAACTTGGCCAGCCAAGCCACAATGATGGCGGTAAAGCCGCTCCCCCCGGCGGTGCTCGTTGAAATTGTATGGGATGCGCCCGCGACCGCGATATATCCCGCCAAGCCGCAGATGGCTCCCGAAATCATCATGGTTCGGACAACGACACTTTTCACGTTTATACCAATGTATCGAGCCGTACGCTCAGACTCGCCTACAACCGCAATCTCATAACCCTGCTTGGTATAGCGCAGATAAATGAACATAATAATCGTCAGCGCCAAAACAATAATGATGTTCAGCATATACTGCTGCCCAAAGATGGGCGAGAACCAACCGGCTTTTGTCTGCTGGTTGATAATTCCGACAGTGTTCGAGCCGTAGGGGTTCTCCCATAAGGCAACACAAAATGATGTCAGCTGTATAGCGACGTAGTTCATCATCAGGGTAAACAGCGTTTCATTCGTCCCAAAGCGGGCTTTGAATATAGCGGGTATAAAACCCCAAAGAGCGCCTGCCGCACAACTTGCGGCAAGAGAGACGATGAGCAGTCCCCATGTCGGCATTGTTTTACCGAAAGTGATCATCACAGCGGCGGTCGCGATGCCGCCAACAAGAATCTGTCCCTCCGCGCCGATGTTCCAAAAGCGCATTTTAAAGGCGGGCGCCAGACCGATACCGATGCACAGCAACATCATCAAATCGCGCAGCGTCACCCAAAAACGTTTTTCGGAGCCGAAATTACCCTCGAACATGGCACCGTAAACCTTGAGCGGATTGAGCTTGACAATAGCGTATATGACGACCGCGCTGACCACCAGCGCCAGAGCAAGACCGGCGAGGCGAATAAGCCAGCCATGCCAGACTGGAATTGAATCGCGCTTGACGATACGCACAAAAGGCACCTTATTATGCTGGTTCATTTTTCTGCTCCCCCCCCAGTTTTGTCATCATCATACCAACCTCACGTTTATCCGCACCCCTGCCTGGAACGATGCCGCTGACCTTCCCGCCGCAGAGGACAAGGATTTTGTCACAGAACTCCAGCAGCACATCCAGATCCTCTCCGACAAAAATGACGGCGACGCCTTTTTGCTTCTGCTGGTTGATAAGATCATAGATGGTATAAGATGAATTGATGTCTAGCCCGCGCACGGCATAGGCTGTCATCAATACGGTCGGCGAAGATGAAATCTCGCGTCCGACCAAAACTTTTTGAACATTTCCGCCCGAGAGCCTGCGTACCGGCGTGGTCAGTCCGGGCGTGTTCACGGACAGTTCGTTCACAACATGTTCCGCCACACTGCGCGGCGTTTTTCTATCTGCAAAAACGGGCTTTCCCCGGCGGAACGAGCGAAGCATCATGTTGTCTGTTAAGTCCATGCTGCCGACGAGCCCCATGCCAAGCCTGTCTTCGGGCACGAACGACAGCATCACGCCCATAGCGAAAATTTCGCGCGGGTCCTTGCCTATAAGCTGTATCTCCTTGCCGGTTTCCGGGTCGATGTACGTAATGCTCCCCGAATCAAAAGGCTGCAAGCCAGCGATGGATTCCAGCAGCTCTTTTTGTCCGCAGCCTGAAATGCCTGCAATGCCTAAGATCTCGCCGGAATTCGCAGTGAACGATACATCACAGAGTTTAGTGATCCCATCCTTGTCCCGCACCGTCAGCCCTTCCACGACGATGCGCGGTTTCGGGTCCTTTGGTTCGGGCCGGTCGATATTGAGGGATACAGCACGGCCGACCATCATATTGGTCATTTCCGCAGCGTTCGTGTCTTTAGTAGCCATGCCGCCGACGAACTCCCCGCGCCGCAGCACCGCAACCCGGTCAGATATCGCCTCAACCTCATGCAGCTTGTGCGTAATGATTACAATGGCTTTTCCGTCATTGCGCATGTTGCTAAGAACGGCGAAAAGCTTATCCGTTTCATGAGGAGTCAGAACGGCAGTGGGTTCATCAAGGATTAATATATCTGCTCCCCGATAGAGCACCTTGACAATCTCAACAGTCTGCTTCTGGGAAACGGACATATCATAAATCTTCTGATACGGATCCACATCAAAGCCATACATCGCACAAATTTCGCGAATCTTGTCACCAACGGCCTTCATGTCGAGACGACCCTTGCCCGACATGCCCAGAATAATGTTCTCTGCCGCAGTCAGTACATCCACAAGCTTGAAGTGCTGATGAATCATGCCTATGCCAAGGTCAAAAGCGTCCTTTGGGCTGCGTATGGAAACCTCGTTACCGTCTACCAATATATGTCCGGCGTCGGGATAGTAGATGCCGGAGAGCATGTTCATGAGTGTTGTTTTGCCGCTGCCATTTTCTCCGAGCAGGGCGAGAATCTCTCCTCTGTGTATATCGAGGCAGACCCGGTGATTTGCGACAGTCGAACCGAAAGTCTTGGTAATGTCGCGCATGCAGACCGCCGCTTTTGCGCTTTGCATAGTGGATTACCCCCTTAGAAAAGTATAGAAAGAGCCACTTTTGTGGCTCTTTCTATCTATAAACACATTGTGATTAATTGAGTTCTTTGATGCCGTCTATGCGCAGACCGAAGTACGGAGCGCTGCGCAGTGTTGAATCAGCAAACGCGCCGTCGACAATGGCTTCGCCGGTGTCGGGTACAAAGTCTCCATCGGTATCAAGAGCCAGGGCGGTGGTCACAGTCTCGCCGCCAACAGTGAATGTGGTAATATCAAACACTTTGCGGCTGCCGTCCTTCAGAGCGGCTTCAACTTCCGCAACCTTTTCGGCCGTGCCATCGGCGCAGCTCTCACCCAGCGGGGAGATCATCACAGCGCCTTCGCTGTAGCCTTTTGCCCAGTCCGTAACGACCTCTTCGCCGTTTTTAATGCAGTTAAACACGTAGGTATAGTAAACGCTCCAGTCGTTCTGGCAGCTGGTCAATGCGGCAGTCGGGGCAACGGAGAGCATATCCACATTGTAACCCACGCTGTAAACGGTGGTGCCGCTGTTAAGCAGCGCTTCGCAGGCAGCAGGAGCGCCTGTAGAGTCCGCGTGCTGGCTGATAATGATGGCGCCGGATGCGACAAGCGCGTTAGCGGCTTCAGCTTCAGCTGTCGGATCATACCAAGAGTTGGTATAAGACACGTCCATCACAACATTGCTGACGATAGACTTGACGCCGAGATAGAAGCCGGTATAACCGGAGACGACTTCCGCATACGGATAGGCTCCGACATAACCGATCTTGATATTGCCGTCAGCATCCATATTCTTGTCAGCCACCTTGCCGTCAGCAACAAGCTCGGCAAGCTTCATGCCCGCAACAACGCCCGATACATAGCGTGACTCATAGGTCATGTTAAAAGCGTTCTTGAAGTTAGCCAGCCCTGAAAGTGCCGCCCCATCGCCCGTCATGGAGATAAAGGTCACGTCCGGGTTTTCGTCAGCAGCCTGCTGCATATAGCTCTGGTGTCCGAAGCTATCAGAGATAATGTAGGAACAGCCCTGCTCGACAAGGTCGGTTGCCGTATCGTAGCAGCTTTCATCTTCAGCGGTGTTGTACTTCCAGATAATCTGATCATCTGAAAATCCGACATTAGCAGTCGCTTTGCGGATGCCCTCGATGTGAGCAAAGTCATAACCGGTATTTTCGTCATGAATCAAAATCACGCCGATCTTTGCGTCAGCCTGTGCAACCGGCTCTTCGGCATCAGGCGCCTCAGCATCATCGGGCGCTTCAGCAGCCTCAGTAGCCGCAGGGGCGGCCTGCTCCGGTGCCTGCGTACCGCAGCCAGCAAACGGCACGATGATCATTGCCATCACCACTAAAATCAATACAAACTTCTTCATGGTTTCCTCCTTAGTTAATTAAATGTGAAATCAAAGAATAATCTTTTCTCACATCATAAGCAAAATATTTCGGTCTTTATCTTCATACAATTTTATTGTACGTGTAAGACTTTTTTTCAATTAATTCTCCTAAAATATAAAAGAACAAAGATAACCTCTGTTGTGGACATCCTTGTTCACGCTGCGAATTATATAAGAATAATAGCATAAAAGGGTTAAAAATACAAGCTTTTTTATACTGTCAAAAAAAGAATCAGCCCTCACCAATCGTTTAGCAAAAAGCCCATTAGAATCGCGTTATCTGAAACATAACTCTCGTGTTAAGCATCGAAATAATTACACATGCATGATGCCATCACGGTTATGCAAAAGCTCATGTGTATATGCAACAAACGGTTATCCACCCAGTCGATCGAACATTGGCAAAGCAATGCGCAATCAGAGCTGGATAACGGAAAAAACTGCTTTTATAATCATCAGTATGATTATCAATGCTAATAAAAGAAAGATACCTCCTAAGACAATCCTTTCACTGTCATAAAAAAAATCAGCAGGAGTGGCTCCTTTGGGTCAAAAGCCCTCCTCCTGCTTTTTAAATTAACGCAGTGCTTATTACCATAGTTATCCTGCTTGTGACTGGACGGTTTTAATGATTCCCGTAGAATTTTATCAGTGTATTTTTTATGGATGGTTTAAAGACTGTATTATGGTCATAGCCATCGATGACCTCATATTGCAGCGTGAGGTCTTCGTATGTGTGTTTTTTTATGTCGTCAAGATTACGTTCAATTAAATCGATAAAAGCCGTCTCTTCATCTCCGCCTACCGTTATGTAAACAGAGCAGTCTAAAGTCTGCTTTCTTTCGTAGAACCAATCTTCAAAATCGTTTGCATATGCCTTATTGGTGTACACCTGAAACGAGGGACTTCCGATGTAATAGTAAGCAAAAGACTCTTTCCCGATAGTGTCACTATGAAACAACGCATAGATCCCCCAATAGCCACCATACGAATGGCCGGTGAGCGTGGTTCTTGCCGCATCCACACAATAGTTTTCACAAAGATACGGCATCAGATTCTCCACTAAAAATTGAAGATATAAGTCAGGCTGCCTTAGCAAATCCCTCTCTCTGATTTTCAAATAATCATAACCATTCGGATAGCCCACACTGACCAAAATAACATCTTCCACTTCACCGGATGTCATCAGCGGACGTAATTCCGGATGATCGCTGAGCCGCCATACACCATCTGTCATAAGAACAAGCGGATAGCTTTTCGTTTCATCGTAATCGGGAGGCAAAGAGACATGAACCACAAAGTTATCATTGATTTCTTCATCATACATCACGATCTCATTAATATATTCCGCACATTCGGAATCTATTCCGATCACTTCATTATAAAATTCATGTTCATTTGATAGTTTGCCCACGGTAATACTTTCGCTTTCCGTTCGGGTCATCGCCTTGGAAGCCAAAACACAGGCTGCTTCATTATCACCGTATTCCTTTTGGTTAAAATAAGATATACCGCGAAGCAGAGCCTCACAATCAATGACGTTATGTCCCGCTCCGGCCAAGACTTCGTTGTGAATAATCAGCCCTTCATAAGCGTGTTCCGCTAGAGTATTAATCCACTGATCTGTTATTGTATAGGCATAGGCTTTTTTGTCATCCTCTGAGCGAAGGAGGCAAACATTCGCAGGCAACGAGGTGTTCCCCTCGGTAAAAAAAGCTTCCTCCCTTGCCGCTATTTCTAAATCATCCGTAGTGTTTTGCAGCTCCGGATTAATAATAATATAATTGTCCACGCTGTTACCGGTATGCAATAAATAGGCTGCAAAATAACCCGCGTTTTCATATCCGGCAAAACATATATCCTTCACTGTATAATTATCGCATATCCAGCCCATCAAATTATCCACCAAAAAGTTTTTATAGGCTTGTGCATCCTTAACAAAATCGCGGATAGCCGCCGTTTCTGCTTCTTTATCGTCGCTAACATTCATAACCGCCAGAAGCGTCTGCGGGGCATTGGTATTCAAAAAATCTCGAAGCGCTGCAAGCTGTGTGTCATTAAATATATTTCCTTGCACAAGGTAAAAGGATGCTTCTTTCGACGCATCATATGCCGAGCTTTTTAGCAAAATGATTTCATAGGAGTCTTTGATTTCTTCATCAAAGAGTGTTATATGTTCGCCCAACTCAGTCTCTTCGACCACCACCTTTGATTTTTCTGTATCTGTCATACCGTTTAGATAAGATACGGAATTCTCAGTCTCTTCGGCCATGACTTTTGATGTTTCTGCATCTGTTATATCGTTAAGATAAGGTGCGGGATTCACTGTGGTTTGTACGCCGCAGCCGCAGAAAACCAGCATTATAGCCAGATAGCAGGTGATGCTGAATAACCATTTGTATTTTATCATTTGTAATCCTCCGCAAAGTTAAAGACTTTATATTGGATTAACACTATCATTTATTTATAAGGTCATCTTGTCAATTCCTGCTCACTTTTGTCCGAACCATTGGATAATTGTTTGTTTATCCGTTGACTAGCGGAAGCCACAATTCGCTTATAACATCCTCGGCATTTCGAAAGCCTTCCCTGCAAACCTCCACTGTTCCAAGCTCTTTTACTTGATAAGTGGACGCAGACAAGTAGTTAAAGTAAATCTGATGCCATAGTTTCTGAATGGCTTTAGGGCGCATACCTTTGCAGCGAAAGACAAGCCATTTTCCCGCGGGTATTTCGATTATTTCATATCCCTTTGGAACAGTATCTCCGCTGTATTCGACACCGACACTCAGGCGAAACTCAGTCCCGTCCGGTTTACATCCAATAGCGTCATGAATACCTAAGATAGAATCTGCAAAGTATGTAGAGTCACTCTTCGCCTTATAAAGAATATCATACATACCCTCTGCGGCGCATATCTCCAAATATTCGGGGATGGTTTTTTCTCTCTCGTCGGCGGGCTGTATTTGAAACACCTTGGTTTTCACAAGCGCCCTGACGCGGCTGTGGTTAATAACCTGGTAATCTAAAGAAACTCCGCCCTCTACCTGCAAATGTATGCTCAATTTGTTGTATAGCTTTAGACCAGCGCTGTTTTTCCTTACGGAATATGGTGTTGTTCCATGAAATCTTGTGAATGCTTTTGTGAAGCTTTCGGCTGTTTCATAGCCGTATTTTAAACCAATTTCAAGTATCGACATATTAGTTAACAGTATATCTTCTCCGGCTGATGCAAGCTTTCGGTTTCTTATATACTCACCTGCAGTTATTCCGGTTACAATGCTAAATATCTTTTGAAGCTCATACTCTGACGAGTATGCCTGTTTCGCCAACATGTCTAATCTCAGCACACCCGGCTCATCGGTCAAGTGTAGCTCAATATAATCAATGACGCTTTGCAGCCGACTTAGCCATTCCATTGATAAAAATCCTTTGCTTTTCTTATGATTATAACACAACGTATGATCACAGCGTGAGAAGTGAATAAATACAGCTACGGCTGTAACATTTTGAGTTTGTCGTTCATTATATTAATGCGGCATGAGCCGGCTTCTACATTATTCCGGATTCATGATCCCGCTTTGAGTCCAATAAAAAATACTTCAAGCGTCTTCGACGCATTTTCCTCACTTGTTCTTTTGTTGACTTTATAAAAGATTGCGCATCATGATCGCAGCTTCCTCAAGCAACGCATTCGGAGAAATGGCACGGCATCTAAAAAGATGTGTAATTGCAATATTTAATTTTATACCACGATGATGTCTTTTCCGCCGCCCGTGATGCATCGTCCGCCATCAGGTGTGACGATATACGTATCCTCCACGCCCACCATACCGACACCGGCGATTCCTTTTTTAGGCTCGAGCGCCAGCACCATGTTTTCTTGCAGCGGATCATGACAGCCGCTTGCGAGAACCGGCCATTCATCCACATGCAAACCGATGCCGTGCCCCAAAAACTTAGCTTGCCTTTTTCCGAATCCCATAAAGTTCGGCTTGAAATCTTCAGAAAGCTCTTCCATCACAGCTTGATAAACCTGAGACGGAATGGCTCCGGGCTCCAGCATACTCGCAAGCCGGCTTTGCACGTCGATACAAGCGCGGTGCACCTTCATCACCTCAGCGGAGGGCTGAGCGCCAAAGCTGTAAACCTGCGTCTTGTCGCTGTGATATCCGTTAATGCCAAAGCCGATATCCACAAATACGAGATCGCCTTTTTTAAGCCTTCTTTCACGGCTGCCCACAATTGGCACAGCGGCGGACATACCTTGTGCGCCGCCGGGGCCGTCGAAGCTTGTCGGGTAAAGCGAGCTTTCACCATAGCCCACCTGCCCCACCACCATCTCTGTCTGGAACATGGAAAATCGTGATATTCCGTGATGTCCACGTTTGACCATATTATCAAACAGCTCGCCTACGAGTTCCGCTTCGCTCATGCCTTCACGAAGAATACCTGGCACAACATTCGTGAGAAAATCGCAGTGTGCCTTACCCGACTTTTCCATCCAATGAAGCTCATAGGGTGATTTGATCGCTCTGACCATCAGCATTGTTTTATCCAGCGAACCCATCGTATGTATATGAAATGCTTTTTGGAGCCGCTCGATGATCGCCAATGTGACGATTTCCTTTTCCAAATAAACATGACCCAGATCGCCGCCAATCACAGCCGCCGCATCGCGGTAGCTGTTCATGGGATAAACAATATCCAAAGGCGACTCATCTTTTGCACGCTCAAAGCTCCTGCGCACAAAATATAGCGCTTTTCCGTCGTTCTTGATGAGCAGAAGGCCATCCTGCATTGTACCCGTCAGATAGTATTGGTTGACCTTGCTGAGTATGACCGCCGTGTCCCACCCCTGATGGATATTGTTCATCGTGAAGCAAAAACGCTCCAGCCTCGTATCGAGTTCTTCTCTTGTCAGTTTCATGCTACCCCCACCTTATCACCGTTATATCTTCTATTGTGTCCTAAAACGCGAATTATCGATGAATACACATTAAAAAGGCCTGCGGCTTGCAGGCCCCTTATTACTTCAAAAACCCCTTTAGTATTGTATCCTCGGCCTCCTGCTCAGAAAGCCCGAGTGATTCCAGCTTTAACAGCTGCTGAGACTCAAGCCTGCCGATTGCCGCCTCATGTACCAGCTGCGCGTCCTCATGATGGGCAGATATGCGCGGCGTGGATATCACGGTTGCTTTGTCCATAATGATGGCATCACATTGTATATGGCCGCGGCAAGCGTTGCGCCCGATGAGATCGAACGTGAAATCCTGCCTTGAATTCCCCCGTGCCACCGAACGCGATATAATCTGCGCGGAAGCGCCGGCGCCCTTCATATCAATCGCGATGCTGGAGTACGCTTCCTCATCACCGTCCGTGAGCAGACGTTCCGTTACGATCAGCTTGGCATGGTCAGCCAAAAAAACCTCAGTATCGCGGTGTGTGCTGTCTACCCCGCGAATCTGGACGAGCTCCAGCTCAACCGTCGCGTCCTCTTCAACGTGCAATATGGTTTTTGGATTAAGAACTTTGTCTCCCGCACCGCTGCCCTGTCCGTAATGCTTTTCCACATAGCGCACGCGCGCGCCGCGGCGCACGAAAAACTCGTGCACACCATCGTGCTGAGACTTGTCCTTGCCGGTGTTGTGTATGCCACAGCCGGCCACAATGAGAACGTCGGCATCTTCACCGATTTCAAAGGTGTTGTAAACCACATCGTTAATCCCTGTGTCAGTCACGATCACGGGAATATGCACACTTTCGTTTTTCGTGTGCGGTTTTACGCTGATATCGATGCCCGGCCTGTCCGTCTTGTTTGTGATGTCTATATTGACCGTGGTGGCACGCCCTGCTCCCTCGCCGTTTTTGCGGATATTGTATGCGCCCTGCGGTATGCCATGCAGATCGGCCACCTGCTCCAGCAACAATTTATCTAACACACTCAGCATCGTCCACACCTACCTTTCCGCAATTCGCGCTGCATTCGCATCCGTCAACAAGGCCGCGCCCCAATATCTCGTTTTTGGATATGCTGCGCAGCTTGCCGTCAGACATCAATATCACCTCGTCGGCGAGCTCAAGAATTCGTTCCTGATGCGAAATGATGACGATGGTTGTATCCAAGCTTTCGTGCATGTTTTTGAACGTCTCGGCAAGCTTTTGAAAGCTCCAAAGGTCTATGCCGGCTTCCGGCTCATCGAAAACAGCCACCTTAAGACTCCGAGAGAGCACCGTTGCGATCTCGATACGTTTGATTTCACCGCCCGAAAGCGTACCGTCTACGTCTCTTTCAAGATAATCCTTGGAGCAAAGGCCGACGCTGAAAAGCAGATCGCAGACGCTCTTCGGGTCTGCACCCGCAAGCTCGATCAGTTCTTTTACCTTAATGCCTTTAAATCGCGGCGGATGCTGAAACGCGTAGCCGATGCCGAGGCGCGCCCTTTCCGATATGCTGAGGTCGGTTATATCCTGCCCGTCCAGCGAGACCGAACCGGAGCTTGGCATCTGTATGCCCATAATCACGCGCGCCAGCGACGATTTTCCGCTGCCGTTTGGCCCTGTGATCGCATATATCTTTTTGCGTTCCATCGCGAGACTGACACCTTTGAGTATCTTTGTCTCTCCGACGTTAAGATGGATATCATTTAAATGAAGCATGTCTTCCTCACAATCGCTGTCTTTTGAACGATTATAATACATATCGGCATACAAAGGCAAGGTTTCGCCACTAAGACTCAGCCAAAAACGATTAGTTGCAGTATTATAATATCAGCATCTTACATTTACTCAATCTTGTTCTCTTCATATTAGTTTGAAAGGAGGTTAAAAATAAAGGATCACCCCGCGATTATTTGTTTTTTGCTTATCCTTACACCGTTTTGAACACTTACGCTGTGGCTTTTTCCTTCTCCTGCGGAAGGTGATAAAAATCGTGGAAAACACTTCTGCGGCTTAATAGTTCGTCCAAGCTTCCCGTCTCGCAGATTTTGCCGTCTTTTATAAATATAATTTTATCGTACTGGCCGAGTAACTCGGGGTCTAAGTTGTGCGTGATGGTAATGAGCGTAAGATCATCAATGCCCATCAAACTGCTTTCTATGGAATAAGCCGTCTGCTTATCGATAGACGCAGTCCCCTCATCCAGAACCAATATAGGCGTTTTCTGTATCAGCGCACGCGCCACGGCAATGCGCTGGCGCTGCCCCCCCGAGAGGTTGTTGCCGTTTTCACCGACGAAAGAATCGAGGCCATCTGATGTGCCGCTAAGAAACAGATTGACGCCGCTTAGCATCAAAGCATTATCAATCTCGCTGTTTGAGAAGCTTCGGTGCAGGCAGATGTTTTCCCTGATACTGTCGCTGAACATATACACGTTCTGGTGAATCACCGATATCATACCTCGCAGTTTTTTCACGTCAAGCAGCTTCAACTCCTGTCCATCAAAGCTGATGCTCCCGTCATAATCCGCATATGTGCCGGTCAGCAGCCTGATCAGTGTCGATTTGCCTGAACCGCTGGGCCCAACCACTGCGTACTTTTTGTTCTTTTGCAATTCCAGCGCTACGTCTTTGAGTACCGAGCGTTTTTCGTCATACGAGAACCCGACATTATCAAGCTGAATACTCTTTTCAAATGTGGGCATCTGCGAGCCTTCAAACGCAACATCCTTATAGTCCATAATCGTTTCCAGGCGGCTTAGCACCGGCTTGATGCCCTGTATCTTGGGTATCCCGTCCATGATCAGCATCAGCGGATTGACAAACGAACTGCTGAGCTGTATCAGCGCAAGTAGTATACCCGCTGATATGGAGCCCTGAAGAATCATATATGCGCCTATGAAAAAGCCTGAGAATATTGTCATGTACGCAAGCACCTCAGATACGCTCTCATTAGCGGCAGTCAGCTTGTCTGCACGGAATCTGGCTGCAGCAGCGTCATTGTTGCGGTGCTCGTAATCCGCCTTGACATGCTCATCCATGTCATACGCCTTAATCACCTCATAGCCCGAAAGTATATCCTTCACTTTGACTGTAAAGGCTGACAACTTTTTAGAAACCGCATCCTGCCTGCGTTGGAGCGCCTTGCCGAAAAGAGCGGGTATGGTGAACATCAGCACAAGGCATCCGATCAGACACAATCCGATTGTGATATTAATCAAAAACAGCATTGTGACCGCTGTTATAAACATGACCGCATTGTACACAATAAGCAGCAACGGTTGAACGCCGTTGTCCTCTA
This sequence comes from Bacillota bacterium, assembly GCA_023391105.1. Classification (GTDB taxonomy): domain Bacteria; phylum Bacillota; class Clostridia; order Christensenellales; family SZUA-584; genus SZUA-584. Next base: position 32,655 of record JAEWBO010000034.1, on the reverse strand, counting down.
TCAGTTTGATGTCATTGGTCACAGCGGACATATAGTCAGCAGTATTAACACTCATGAAGTCCTGAGTGTTGCGACGCAGTATTCCGGCAAACACATGGCTTCTGAGCTGCCTCACAACTCTGCAGACCAGCAGCTTACTGAGCAACGAATAAACCAAGCTCACGACGCCCATACCGATTAAATACGCGACAGACATGATCACGACACTGCGGAAGCTATCCATATCACCGCTTACGGCAGTGTCTGTCACCTTCTGGAGGATCACAGCGATAAAAACATATGCCACAGATACTGCCGTGCTCAGCAATAAGGTAACTGCGAATAACAGCTTGTTTTCCTTTAATAATCTTTTCATAACACACTCCTAATTAGTACGATTATAATCTAATTTCTACGATTCTAATCATATCATTAGGTTTTATGTCTGTCAAATTAATTCGATATAATTATAATAAGCCCTTTATATAGAGGGCTCTTCTTATTGTCGAATGAACACTAGATGAGTGTCTGCTTGAGGGTTTCGATAAATTGAAGCACGGCGTCTTCATCCAAATGATAATACACTTTCGATTCCTGCTTGTCCACACCCACAAAACCGCAGGTGAGCAGCACGCCCATATGATGAGACATGGTGGCTGCCGTCAGTCCAAGCTGTTCCGCAATTTCAAGATTGTATTTAGGTTTAACTTTTACTGATTTTAATATCTCAAGGCGGCTATTGTCGCTTAAGGCTTTGAGGCAGCGCAGCAGAAGTTCCTGATCGGGACCTTGCTGTTTGACCAGCGTCGTGCTCAAAAGACCGTAATAACAGCTGTTTGAGAACATGATCTGCGATACCGGAAGCGCAAGCGACGGGTAAACATCAGCCGTTTCGTTGAGTGATTTTCTCAGCTTGCCGAACAACTCTTTTTCGCCGTCTTTAACCGTCTCTGTATATTGTGCAATAAGCTTCTTAAGCGATGTTCGCACCTTGTTTTGCGCCTTTTCAAACGCAGCAGTATTGGCGCTAATCGAGTCCGTGAGCTGCTTAAAATGCATCTTGGGGCTCTTCATGATTTGCAGCAGCTTCCACTTCTCGCTTTCTGTAAATGGGCAGGCATCAATAAACGCCATGATGCTCTCAACCCCGTTCAAGCGTTTCGGAGGCTTTATTTCATGTAGGCCACAACACAGTTCAACGATCTCTGTATTGATCTCGTTGTCTTTAAAGCGGTCAACAGACGATACATGCTCTCTGTTTTCCATAAACATGCACATAAGCAGCAGCAGCAAACCGGAGCTGCATCCGTCGAAAAAAAGCGCGTCATCCTTGCCCGGCTTATAGTGATGAGCAAACTCCTGCACATATGTTTCATGAACCGACATCTGGGTGACATAAAACTTTTCACCATCAAGACCCAGTTCATCTATCGCCCGAACAGTCTCGCTTTTAGTCTCATTATAGTTACGACTGACGCATATCAGAGCAATGGTTTCAAACAACGGATCCAGCTTGTCATATATAATACCAGACAAATAATCACCTCTTATACCGATCTAATTAGATAGGTATCTAATAATGTAATTATACTGCATTGCAATTAAACTGGCAAGCCCTGCATTAACCCTTTGTCGGATGCGAGGAAATGACGGCTTGAGTTCATGATAAGGCGACATACTTTTCCGGCTCACGAGGATATTGGACTCTTAAGCCTCGACATTAACAAAGCGAACTTGCTTTATTTTTGAGCAGCATGTCGGGCTCGAGCATCTCCAGCCCGCCTTGAGCAAAGTGACCCGAGTAGATGGTTTGCGCGCCATGACACAGCGACACATCAAACACACAGTTTACGCTCTCCTGTATGTCACGATTCATGCCTGTTTTTGTGGGCGCTTTGAGGCTGCCAAAATGGGTGTTTCGGGCAATGATACAGAGTCTGTAACTGCCGCGTGCCAGTTCAACTGTCAAGCCCTCTTCTCTTTTTATTACGCCAAGTACACGTCCGCCGTTGTATGTGGCAAAACGGTATTGGCGCTCACCTGTGCACAGCACGGCAATCAAGCCCGTGTAATGAAATGCTTTCATCGGTATGCTCGCTACGGAGCACATGAGCATTTCCCCGTCACTCCCGCATTGCATCCATATCCAGCTCTCGGGGAATGCCTCTCCCCAATCCTTTTCGATATATCCGTCCGCATTGTTAAAAGTCATCTTTTCCCCGTTGCAGCACATCTCCCCTTGAACGCTGTGCCAAAGGCTCAGCACGCCATGGTTGCATTGCAATCCCGGAATATAAGAAAAAGGCCCCATAATAGATGGAGAAAACATGTTTGTTCTCAGCGGCATATGATCGGTGTAATGCAGCTTTGCAGATAAACCGATTTGAGGAATATCCAGCTGCACGTCTTTTGTCGAAAAGCGGTTGCCGCCGATACATAGCTCAAACCGGCGTGAATGGCAGGAAAACTCATATATCGGATAAGTGATGTAATGGCTGCGCGGCGGCGAACCATATATCAGTTGGATAAATGCGGTGTCACCGCTGCTGTCGGCGCCGCGAAAAACGCCCGGAATCACCACAAGCGCGCCGTCTTCAGACGATTGTTTAAAATACCATCCTTCAAAATACGGACGACTGGACGCTCTGCCATGGTACCTCGCGGGAGAAAACGGCAGCAAGCGGTGACCCATATTTAATGCTCCTCATCTGCATGTTCCAGCGGTTTTATCGCTGGTCCTTCGATGACCTCTCCCGCAACTGAAAACCGCGAACCGTGGCACGGGCAGTCGAACGATTGCTCTGACGCGTTGTATTCCAGCGGACAACCGAGGTGTGTGCAGTGCGCTTTAAACATGGCGACATGTCCATTTTTTTCTTTATACACCGCAACCGCACGGCCGTCTATGCGCATCACAGCACCCTCGCCGGGCTTAATGTCGTTTATGCTGCCGATGGGTATAGACACATTTCCTTCCGTAAATTCATAGATAACCTCTGCCGCTTGCTTCACAAAGCCACCGGCGGACGCACCTGGCGCCACACGTAATGGGCTGAAAATCGACCTGATATCAGGATCAATTTTATTGTTGCCTGTTATCTCGTCGGTAATCATCAAAGCCGCAGCCGCGCTGTTTGTCATGCCCCATTTGGCATAGCCTGCCGCCACATAGATATTCGGCCCTTCCTTATACAGCCCGCCCACATAGGGAATATGGTCAAGTGTCATACCATCCTGCGCCGACCAACCATAGGCTGGTTCTGCTCCAATGAAGGACTTCTTGAGAAAGTCGTTCAGCGGCGCATAACCGGTATCCTCTTGATTTTCTTTGGCTGTGCGGTGTCCAAAACCGCCAACCAACAGCCATGGCTGTCCGTTCAGTGAATGTGAGCGTACCGACCGAACCGGCTTTCCAGCATTGATATACATACCCTGCTGAGCCTTCCTTTGTGCGGCCAATATATATGACCGCTCCTGATGCAGCCGCAGAAAAAACAGCCCCGGGAATTCAACCATCGGATATCCTGTCGCCATGACAACTGTATTCGCGGTAATTATATTCTTATCGGTATGTATTGTTATACCTTTTTCGTCTCTCTCAATATCCAGCGCCTTTGTCTTTTCCCATATTGGCACACCCATATTGTCGAGCGTTTCCGCCAACGTATAGAGATATTTCAGCGGATGAAACTGAGCCTGATCCTTTAATACCAATGCGCAGTGAATGTCAAACGGCAGCTCCGTGTGCTTAATCACTTCCGTCTGGATATCCAGCCGTTCATATGCGGCCTTCTCGTTCAACACGTCACGTTCCTCCGCCGTGCTGAGCGCATAGACATATGAATCCTGCGTCTCATAGTCACAGTCTATGTCAAGCTCGTCTATCAATGCTCTGACAAGCTTAAAGCCTGCCATATTGGCATTGAAATAGGCAAGCTCTTTATCCTCGGAAAGCTTTGAGAGCTTGATGCCATGCTGCACCGTCACCTTGGCCGTGGTATGGCCGCTTGTGCCGCTGCCTATCGTATCCGCCTCAATCACAGCCACGCTGACACCGGCACGCGCGAGCAACAGCGCAGTGGTAATGCCGGTGAGCCCGCCGCCCACCACGATCATGTCACACGTATGGTCTTGCGTCATTTCCGGAAAGTTCGGCTTGTTCGCGGTATCTATCCATAAAGACACTTTTTTCATTGTAATCCTCCATTTAGATGGTCTGCTGTTATTCTGCCGCAAAAAAAACAAACCATGCAAACACATTCGGTTTATCATGGCTTGATTCGTCACTTTGCTGCTTTGTATAACAAAGCTGTCTATCTATCGGTGCTTATCGAAGTCTCTCATAAACATATTTTTTTCTTTCATCAGGCTTTCGGTGCTGTCAAAGCCCAGCCGCCGCAGCATTTCAAACACAAACGGGTTGTCCACAGGCGTTTTTTCCTCAGTGCGCGCCGCATACTCGTTCACGTTTTTTGTTCCCTCATCCTTATCGATGATGATGCGCGGGCCGCCTACGCAGCCGCCCACGCAGCCCATGCCCTCAAGAAAATTCTCGTCAATTGTACCGTCCATAATGGCTTTGAGCATTGCCTTGCACTCGGAAACGCCATTGGCCTGACGCGCTTTAACTGGCAGCCTGCGACCCGGCGCGATGCGCTCAACCGTATCGGCCACAGCCTTGCTGACACCGCCCGTACGCGCATAGATGCGGCCTGCGGCAGACGAATGATCCCGCAGATCCTCTTCGAGCTCAGTGGGATTGATGCCTGCCGCATCGAAGATATCCGCCATTTCCCGAAAGGTTAGCACATAGTCCACAGCGTCCGCAATATCTGCCTGACGCGCTTCGGCCTTTTTTGCGATACACGGGCCGATGAACACTGTTTTTGCGTCAGGGTGCAGTCTCTTTACCGCGCGGCCGCTTGCGACCATAGGCGATACCGAGGGTGGAATATGCGGTATCAGCTGTGCGTATACCTTTTCGATCATACCGATCCAAAGCGGACAGCAGCAGCTGGTGAGCACAAAATCTTCTTCCTTTTGAATTGCAGCATCAAACTCCAGGGCTTCCTTGAGCGTGAGAATATCCGCAAACAGCGCCACCTCGATCAGCCCTGCGAAGCCAAGCATTTTAAACGCGCTGCGCAGCCGCCCCGGCGTCATGTCTGCCCCAAACTGACTTAAATAAGCAGGCGCGATCAGTGCGTAAACAGGCGTGCTTTTATTAATGAGATCAAATATCGGCACGACCTCTTTGATCTCCACGAGGTTATGTGAATCACAGGCCTCAATGCATTCGCCGCAGCCCACACAATTATCCAGAACCACAATGTTGCCGTTTTCGTCTCTTGACAGCGCATTGTAAAAACAGACATTCGTGCAATTGCCATCATCGCAGCCACAGTCGCCAAGGCGTACCACTGGCGGATGAGTTTTGGGATTGAGCAGACAATCGAGTGAATGGGTATCACAGTCGGTCTTTGTCAGCGCATCCATGTCATTTTTCACCGCTGTCGTGACGGCTTTCTTGTAGAGTTCGTCAAAGCTGATCATCATTTACCTCCCTAAATAAGTCAATATGCGTTTCCAATCCGTTAGTCGTTTTTCAAATGAAATGGCGTGGGCAGGGCTGGTGGAACCAAGACGTTCAAAAACAATTTCGTTAAACTTAAAGCCCACTTGCCGTGCAAAGGTATTGTACGCCATATGACCGTTGAAAAATACGCGCCTAATGTTTGGATGTGCAGCGAAAAAGGCTGCAAAATCATGCGCCTCGGCGTTTTTAATATCAGAATCCAGACTGCTTTTTCTTTCACAGCTTTGGATAACATCCCAAAGAGCGATACCGTTGCGGAGCAGCATATCAAGGCGTTTTTCATAATCTTCATAGTGCGGCTCGTTCAAAAGTGCGCTCATCAATTTCCAGAACGCATTCTGCGCGTGACCGTAATACTGTTGCTTTCGCAATGACTCTTTCCCGGGCATGGAGCCCAGTATCAATATACGGCTGCGGCCGTCCGCCACAGGTTCAAAGGAATAAATCGTCTCCATACTTTTCTCTTATCCGTTGATTTGTCTCAAAAGGCGGTCAACCAACGCTTGGCTTTGCTCGACATCCTCATCAAACAACTCAGCGCGAAAATGCCGCACACCAAGCGCCAAGTAGCCACTGGCGCCGGCTTCAGAAATATGGCTGTGCAGAATATGGCTCTTGCAGTTTTTATCCATGATAACCGGAAAGCGGCTTCCCTTTATATCCTCAAGATAATAACGCTTCTTTTTGCACAGGCCGCATGAAGCCTTTCCAAGCGCACCAGACAGCACGCAGTGACGCATTGCCATCAGCTCGTACCTCGCCCAAAGCACCGCTTCCACGGGCGCTGTTTGACCGCCTTTCTCTTTAAATGCCGCCATCATTTGCCCCGTCTGCGCCATGGTCAGTTCAGGCGATAACGCCATGCGTTTCGCCCCGAACGAAACAAACGCAGACAATGCATAAGAGTTGAGCGCGTAAACTGAATAGTCAAGTATCACATTGTTGCTTCCGGGATACATATGTAAGCCGCCGTGATCGGTCACGAGCAGCCGTTCATTCTCATATAGCGTCGGATTTTCAGCCAGCCTGTCCGTTTTAAGCCGAAGGTTTGGATACGCCGCTTTGTTGTCAAAATAAATCGGTTCGTCATCCGTATAGATATCGCCTGTGACCATGTCCTTCACCGCCTCAAACTGTGCGGTCGTTCTCACAAGCACATGCAGCAAAGGTTTATCTGTTTCTTCTTCATAATGCACAGGCAGCAGAGTCTTATCACTTATTCGAAGTGACGGAACAGCGATTCGCATTTCCGTGAGCTTTTCCGCTGCATCACGCCGCAGCGCATTGAGCGCGCTTTTGGCAACAAATATACCCTCATCCGAATCTATTTCCAAGTTCTCAAGCCTGTAGGGTGTATCTCCGAGCTTTGCAACGCCGTTATGCAAATCAGCTCTTTTCGTGGGGCTCGTCCGGCTGGGCGAAACCTGTTGCCCTTCAGCGACGGCCTCATGTCCGTCCTCATCGTGCAAAATGAGCCTGAGCTGTTCACCGATTCTTGCAGTTAGCTTTCCTGAAACGGGTACATGCCGCTTCTCATTCAATTGCAGCATTTTTATAAGCTGCATATCGCTCGTTTTAACGACGGTATCACCCACCGATGTTTTTGCCTTCGCGTCCAGCTCGACCGTATCGCCCTCACTTGCCGATGCCGTCAGCAATCCATTCTTATATATTTTGTTACATATGAATCCGTCGTCGCTTTGCTCAAACTTTATGCCGTCGCCCTGATTGAGCGGCGCAGATAAACGCAGCTTAATTCGCCCGTGTCCCACAAAAACGACCTTTCCCAAGGGTGTGCCGCGATGGTTGGGCCGGTCCATGCTCATCAACGTTTCGCCCTTCGTATCAAAAAGATGCGCTTTCGAATAACCTCGGTTAAATAGCTTAAGCAGATCTGCCATATCCTTTAAGTCGGTATTCATCGGTCTGCCGTCATGATAGTCTTTAAGAAGCTTCGCATAAATTTTCGTAGCAAGCCCCACATATTCAGGCGATTTCATGCGCCCCTCAATTTTAAAGCAGCCGATTCCAGCATTAAGCAGTGCTTCAACGTTTTCAAACAGCCCGATATCCTTGGGGCTGAGCAGATAATCACCTTTCGTCTGATAAACGATGCCGCTCTCGTCGCTAAGCTTGTAGCGCATGCGGCAGCTCTGCGCACAGGTGCCACGGTTTCCGCTGCGGCCGTTTGTCAACGCGCTGAACAGGCATTGACCGCTATAACTGATGCAAAGAGCGCCGTGAACAAAGACTTCCTTTTCAATTTTGCTTTTCAGTTCTTTGATCTGTTTGAGGCTCATTTCGCGTGCAAGCACTGCACGTTTTATCCCTAGACGCTCAGCAAACGCAAGCGAAGCGTCGTTGTGGTTGTGCATCTGCGTGCTGGCATGGACAACCGCATCTGGGAAACGGCAATGCACAGCTTCAATCATACCCACATCCTGCATGATGAGCGCGTCTGCACCGGCCCGCAAAACCTGCTCTACATGCGCCAAAAATGCTACCGTTTCGTCTTCATAAACGAGTGTATTGACTGTAATATAAACAAGCGCACCATAGGTATGCGCATAATCAATGACAGTTTTTATCTCGCTATATGAGAAGTTCTTTGCGAACGCGCGAGCGCCAAAACCTTTTCCGCCTAAATATACTGCGTCCGCACCGTTTTGCACCGCCTGCATGACGGATTGCATATCGCCTGCGGGTGCAAGTAGTTCCGTTTTCATTGCTGCTCCACTTTTTTTAACAGTATATCATAGCTTGCGCAAGCAGTGTATAAAAAAGACCGGCTTCATTGCCGATCTTTCCTCCGCTATTCCTTTTCAAAAAACTGGTTGGAACCAGGGGTTGGCGGGAAAGAGTCGCCTTTGTCCAGCGTGACACCACTTCTTACCACTTGTCCGTTTTCATTGACAATCCTATAGTCTCCGCTCTGCGGCGCTTTTTGTCCCGATTTAAACTTTTGCATCATACTCCACCTTTCATAGATTCTATTAACAATATTTTTTGCTGTTCACCGCAAAATATGTGATTTATTTGTTGTTATTTTTAAATGCATGTGTTAAAATATCCTTCGCGTGACGCAGAGGGACAACCAATTTGTTTAAATGTGCGATCATGCAAAATTCAATATTTTAATGGAGAGATGGCTGAGCTGGTCTAAGGCGCACGACTGGAAATCGTGTGTACGTTAATAGCGTACCGAGGGTTCGAATCCCTCTCTCTCCGCCAAAAGAAAACCCTGATATAATCGGGGTTTTCGCGTTTTGTGAGATAATTATAGTAAAATCGTGTGCTATTATTCGGCTAAAAATCGTGTGCCGAAAGCTAACATATATCCTCCAGTATATCAGCGATTCTTTTTGACGCAAATCCGTCTCCATAAGGATTGGCCGCTATGCTCATAGCATCATGGGCTTGCTGATCTGTCAGCAGCCTTTTTAGTTCGTTGTAGAGATTTTTCTTGTTTGTGCCGACCAATTTTAAGGTTCCGGCCGCCACGCCCTCCGGCCTCTCCGTGGTATCACGCAACACCAAAACCGGCTTCCCTAATGACGGCGCCTCTTCCTGCACACCGCCGCTATCCGTCAGCACCATATATGATCTCGCCATGAAGTTATGAAAATCGAGCACGTCCAGCGGTTCGACGATCATCACTCTGTCTGTGTCTTTAAATATCCTGTTGGCTGCCTTTCGAATAACAGGATTCATATGTATGGGATATATCACTTTGATATCCTCGAATTCCTCAACCACTTGCCTGATCGCTGAAAATATATTTTCCAATGGCTTACCTAGGTTTTCCCGCCTGTGTGCCGTCAGCAATATCAACCGGCTTCCTTTTGCCCATTCTAAAAGCTCATGGGTGTAATTTTCCTTTACTGTTGTTTTTAACGCATCTATCGCCGTGTTACCAGTCACGTAGATGTTCTCATCGCTTTTCTTTTCGTCAAGCAGGTTTTGTCTCGCCTGTTCCGTAGGGGCAAAATTGTATGTTGAAATAAGGCTTACCGCTTGCCTGTTAAACTCTTCCGGATACGGCGAATAGATGTTGTGTGTGCGAAGTCCCGCTTCAACATGCCCCAAGGGTATTCTTAGATAGAAACAAGCAAGGGCGCTGACGAATGTTGTGGAGGTGTCACCATGCACGAGCACGATGTCGGGCTTGTCGGCTTCCAAAACAGACTTAATGCTTTCCAATACGTTTGTTGTGATATCAAAAAGCGTCTGTTTTGGCTGCATAATGCAAAGATCATAGTCCGGAACAATACCAAATGCCTCCAGCACCTGATCAAGCATCTGTCTATGCTGGCCAGTCACGCATACGATTGTCTTAATGCCTTCCCGTTTCTTTAGTTCATTTACCAATGGGCACATTTTTATGGCTTCTGGTCTTGTCCCGAAAACAAGCATTACCTTTTTCACTATATACATGACCCGCTTTCATTATATGTTGACCGGAAACAAACACAGTTTATTCTAAGGGATAAAGATCCAAGTCCGGCAGTTCATCCAGTGTAATCACTCTATCGTGATGATACACTTCTATAAAGTGATCGAATTCGTTATATTTATCGGTTATTTTTTTGCTTTTCTTATCAACGATATACTCATCATTCCATGTGATAAAAAACAACCAACATGCATTATCTTCGTACATAAGGTCGGGATCAGGAATCTCGCCGTTCTCCGCAAGTCCGATCATTTTGTTTTTATCGGTATATCCCAAGGCTCGATAAAATCTGTTATAATGACTTTCATAATCGTATGGCTCCGTATAGACATCCTCGGCAATGATATCGACATATTCGTCTCCGGGATACCAATCAGGATCTTGTCCATTATAAATCCAAATCAAATTGTTCAGCCCGTGTGTGTTGGTCAGGCGGTCATACATCAGCTTCCATAGCGTTTTATAGTTCTCCGATCCATATGCGCCCCACCAGAAATATCCCCCGCTCGCTTCGTGCAATGGCCTCCACAATACCGGTATATCCTTATTGGCTAATAATTTTAACTGTTCTGCAATAACGTCTATATCACGAAGAATGAATTCGTATCCCAAGGGATCTGTCCCGCTTAAGGCTTTGTCCAAATCGAACGTCGTGGCCTCTGTGTAAAAACCTTTCCACCACGGAAGTTCCTCCGTGTCAATTAAATCCTTGGGCGCATTCCAATGCCACATAAAAGTCACGACACCACCCATATCATGCCATTGCTGAGCATATTCGGTCTGTTTTGATTCCGTGCCGTTTTCCACCCTGCTTGGTGAATAATTAACAAAATCAAAGCCCATGATCGCAGGGTATTTACCTGTCAGCTTATAGAGTTCTTTTATCTCGGGTGAGCCAAGGCCTTTATCATTGTTATACTGGCCGGACAGAGTATATTCTCCATATTGATCCACCAGATAGCTCATCAATCGGCGGGTGTTTTCGGACGCGTTTTTGTTTGTCAACGTTTTTTCAACGTCATACATTTCGGGGCTAATGTCCTCAGACAGCCTTACATGCATGCAATCCATGTATATCCAGCCCCAGCCACTTACTATTGTAATTACATTTGCGCCCTTTTGAAGCTTGGCTTTCATCGTGCTGGATTCAAAATCAGTGCTTCTTGTGTGAAGACCTTCATAAAAAGTCCTGTCATTAACTATCACTGTATTATAGCTCTCGTCATCGCACGCTGCCGTTAGAAATTCCAGTTCATATGTCCCGGACACGGGCACCTCCACATGAAAAATCAGCCGGCTTCCTTCCGTATCCCATGTGCCGACATATCCGATTCCGCTTTTGGCTTGCATGCCGTTGTTATTGGCCAAAGTGTATTTTTCCAATCCCTCAAGCGAAGCATCTTCCGCCTCAAATAATAAATCCAGAGTTTTTTCCGAATTATTCCCTGCAAAGGCAGGGGCTTGCGGTATCGGCGTAGATTCCGAATCGCAGATATTCGTTTCAATGTGTTCTCTTCGTTGGATGTCCTCCTCTTCGTCCTGCTTACAGCCTGAAATAAACGTCACAAGCACGAATATGACAATAACCAATATGAGCAGATTCCTTCGCATGCGCTGACACTTTCCTGAGTTTATATTATATGTATGTGGGCGGCTTTTCACTACGATACATCATATTGCATGGATTCTTTGGCTGCGTCCAACAGCTCAAGCGCATCTTTCTTTCCGTCACCAAATGCCATGCCAATTCTCATATCCAAAATCAGTTGTCTTGTATTAAGAACCTCATTTGTATCTATAACCGCGATTTCCTCTTTTAATCTGTTATGTATCACTTTAATGCTTTCCTTCTTTGTCAGCAGAATGACGCCGAATAATATTTCTTCATCATCAAGCAGATATAATTCGTCCTCCGCCCTTGTCGCTTTTCTGATAACACTTGCGACAAGGTTGACAATTCTCTTCATTCCCTCTTTTCTTGAAAGCCTTTCAAGCTCTCTTTGATGCTTAAATTTGATTACCAGCACACCAAAATCAGCATCATACCGTTTAGCTATACTCATAAATATTCTCGCATCGTTTTCAAAGGCCCTTAGATTTTTCAGCTTCGTATCCTCATTTAAAGTGGATATCGTGACAAGCTTTTGGCTCAATTCATCCACTTGCTTTTGAAGCGCGGAAGTGTTCATCGTAAACAATGAAAACACGGTTGTCAGTGCAGGCGACATAAATATCCAAAAATACACGTACGACTGAATGACGCTTCCTTTCATAATGCTCTGAATGATCAAATATGTGATATATGTCAGTATCAGAGTCGTATTTATGATCAAGCCGGTTGTCAGATTAGTAAAGTATGTGATCAATATAATGATAAAAACGACCAGTGCAATCAAAAAATTATCCATAAGATATTCTTCTTGATAGATTAGGAATATGAAGTATACGAATATAAGGATAACCAAAGATATAAAACTGATATCTGTTTGCAGGTTCTTATTTCTCCTCTTCATGACTGTGTCTCCTCCTATATCTCATTACCATAAATATGACAGCCGCCAAAAGTATCACGAGGACGGCTCCTGCCACGTAGATCAGACTCATGACATCCGCTCTTTCAAAGAATTCCTCGGTGGCTTGTTCTTCTTTCTCGTTCTCCTCTTTAAATCTGTATTGAAATATGTCGTCTTCATCTGCCACGAAACCGTCTCCGTACAGCTTCCATAGCTCGGTCGTGTCTCCGAAATACTCAAAGGTGTTTTTCAGGTAGTCAGCGTTTGCGCTCGCCAAAACAAGTATGGCATTTTTCACGTTTGAATACGGCGACTGAATGATCTGCGCTGTTGAAAGCGTTGTCGAATACGTGGGTTCTATCAGCAATTTTTCGTTAGACATAATACCTGCCCCGTTCTCATAGAAACGGAAGAACAACTGGTCATTGAGTCCCGCAATAAACGGATTATTGCTATACGTTCCCACAGCAATAACGTTTTTCTCCTGAAGCCCTCCCGGGTTCGACGCTCTGACAACAGATAGATCGCCCGTGTTATACTTTAAGAACTGCCCCATCGTCAGCATTAAGTTGCCCATCAAATTCAAATCGAGATCCGAATTATCATCCGGTACAACCAGAACGACGTCGTTGAACTCCCCTCCTGAAAGAAACGGATAAGGATAATTCTCAAACAGGTAATAAGGCACCTCAACCGAGTTTAATTTCAACATGGATTCACTGGATACGTATGCCCACGGTGTTTCGCTTTGCCTCAGCGTGCACCATAAATCCTTTATTTCAAGATCAAACGCCACTGTCATTTTGAAGCTGCCGGTGACTTCGATGTCGGTTGGTATATTGAGGACGATATTGTCCCCCTCTGCCTTTGCCATGGATAACTTCTGGCTTCCGATAGGAACATCGTTAACATATACCGTAACCAAGGAACGTTCAAAATCCAGGTTTTTGGAATACCTGAAATATAGATCCACCTCGCTTCCATATGCAAGTTTTCTGTTGTTTTCAAAGTCGATCTGGTAATCGGCCTTCTGTCTGAAAGCACCGTCAACATAGGTTCCCGTCTTTGTCAATTGGGTATATTGCTTAATCCCCTCTTTTCTGACGTAAACATCCTCATTTTCATCGATTATCTTGACCTTTTTTTTCAATTGATTCATGGTGGTAGGATCGGATAATAATGCTGCCGCCCTATCAAGCGCCGCCCCGTCATTACCTGTCACGACAAGGACGTTTATATCTCCGGTAATCAGGAACATGCCGGCATCCGAGCCTTGCAAGCCCCCATTTTCAGACACCGCCGACTGCAGCATTTCGGGCAGGTGATCCGGTTTGCCAATATAAATGACGTACTTTAACTCTCCGGCATGGGAACATTCATCGCAGGCGATAAAATTGATGTTTTGATAACTCTTGGTCGATTTTCTGGAAATACCCGCAAGCGTGGTCAGTGCTGCATCAAGCTCATCCGTATCATATCCGGTCGCGATAGCCACGGCGCTTTGATCATTTTCAAGCGCGTTAATGGACGTGAAGCAGGAGTAAAAATCATCAATGTTGGCACAGGGTTCGACAGGATGATATGATATTTCAATAAACGACTCCTTGAACACATTCATCCAGTTTGCGGTGGTCACGTCGTCTACACAAGGCAGGCCGTTGTACGTCCGTATATAACCTTCGATCGCTATGACGTTATACCCTTCGACAATATGCTCAACAGGTATTTTGACGGTCAGTTCTCTTCTTGTTCCGTCTGTAACAGGAACGTTTTCCGAATAAAACCTGACGCCGTTTATGGATATCGTTATGTTCGACAAAACCTCTGAAACCAATTGTGTTGTTGAAAAGCTTAACGTCAGTTGAGCATCCGTTATATCCCACTCACCTGTATTAAACCCTTCGGATATCTCGGAAAAAAGGCCTACCATGTAGTGATCTGCAGAAAAAGGTGTCATCGATATATAGCCATTCTCATCAACAATCAATCCGAGATTTTTATCCAAGGCTTGCGCATCGCTGGTTTGAACAGTTGTCTGCGTTGATTCCTCAAAACAATCCGTTCCCCCGACATCGTTTTCATTTCCTTGCCCGGACACTTCAGGTACTGTATTTTCTATAGATGTTTGACTCGAATCCCCAGCAGTCTCCGCGGGCTGCTTACTCTCAGTTGCCTCGATTTCGTCTTTTCTTGTAGGCTCCGGAGACGCTTTGCTTTCCGACGTTTCCGGTTCAAAAACCACCTCCGCAGCTTTTGCATTTTCTGTCATCACCAATTCAGTTTCTGCACCCTGGCAATCCAAAACCATTAAAGGCCCTATTGTCAGCAAACACAAGAAAACCAAAGTCAGTATGATCGTTTTTTTCATAAGCACCTTACTCCTTTTTCATTAAACACAGATAAATTCTCTATCAAAAGCGTTCGGTTTTATACCATCTTGCTTTTCTTTTTAAAACAAGATCAATCAGATATTGAACCAAACCATACGCCGCAACAACCATCCAAAGCTTACAATATGTAAAGTACATTAACAAAGTAATAAACAAATTTGACAAGCGCATTTCACCCTTCTCTGTCGTCAACGTGATAAATACGGTTATCGTAAAAAGAAAAATCGCCATCATCCACAGCAAAATACTAAGGCTGGCAAGAGTCATGGTAATGAGTCCCAGCGCATTAAGCAGAAAAAGCGAGTCGGATATGATGAGCGCACCAAGCAGTACGAAATAAATTGATAAAAAGTATAGCATATCAAATTTAATTCTATGACTTTTGGCGCTGAATAACGAAGGAAGGTGTTTTATCAACACATATATGTTGCCTTTAACCCACCGAACCCTCTGCTTAAACCAAACCTTAAGTGTCTGCGGCTCCTGTTCCCAGGTAACAGACAGAGGCATGAATTTAATTTTATACCCCATTGCATAGATTCTAAAGCTAAGCTCCGTATCCTCCGCAACCGCGTTTATATCCCAGCCGCCAATTTTATCTATGACATCGCGTCGTATAATAAAATTTGTGCCGGGTATCGTGCAAAGATTGAATAGCTGCCATCTGCCTGCCTGTGCCATCCATTGAAATGATAAGGTTTCAATATTAATAAAACGGGTTAAAAGATTGACGTCTCTGTTCCTCGTTCTGAATTTGCCAATCACGACCGCAAGCTCATCGTCGTTCTCTATTTCTGCGACAAGGTATCTTAATGCGTCTCGTTCAGGCGTATTATCCGCGTCATACACAACAATATAATCGCCCGCGGATTGCCTGTATCCAATATTAAGCGCGTTTGATTTTCCTTTTCCGCCCGTAATCTTATCGGTGTTTATCACCTTAAGCGCTCTGTCTTTATACCTTTTTTGCATATCCTCCAAAAGCGCTTTACTGTTATCTGACGAGTTATCATTGATCACAATAATTTCGTATCTATTATTGGGATAGTCGAGATCCAGCAGTGATTCCACCGTCTTGACGATCACTTTCGCCTCATTGTGCGCTGGAACAAGAATGCTGATATATGGATAGCGGGATAATTTCTTTTCCTTGGATTTTGTCACTTTTATATAATACGAATAGCCGGCGACAACCAACACCTGATTCACCATCAGCAAAGCCCAAATACAGATCAGCGCTATTAAGCCCAGCACGTCAATATTATTCATTAATTGCCCCTTTTGAGGAATTTGTCTCTGTACAACCGATATCCAAATACAATCAGCGCAATGATAATAATCCCGCTGATTAGTACGACAATGGACAAAACCTGATTGCCTCTGTCAACCAGAAACGCAAAGCTCCTCTCCGTTTTATCCTTATAAGTAAAAGCCGTATCAACTTCAGTATCCTCATAGACACTTATATTGTCTGTAAAGTTACGGTTATAGTCCCCTATTTGCAGCCATTTGCTATTGATCATCTCTAATGCCGCATCCAACTCAGCTTCATCCTTAAATACGTTAAATTTGATAACTGTATCAATCGGAAGACTGATAAACAATTCATTTTGAGGATGAATGCCCGTCAGAGATTCCAACGATACCTCATACGGAAACAATGTTTGTTCATAGACATGCACATCGTTTTCCTCAAAGGTATTGAAAGCCTTTTCCATTCTGACATCTATATCGTCCCCAACCAGTTCGTTTCCCGTCATGATCGGCTCATGCATAATCAAAGACCCATTTTTTGATTGTATATACCTTAGTGCGCTTGTATATCTCTTGAATGACGGATAATCCGTGTTCTGGTATACTGGCATAATACTCATGACAAACGGTATACCATTGTCGTAGAATTTAT
The DNA here is from genome assembly GCA_023391105.1 of Bacillota bacterium. Classification (GTDB taxonomy): domain Bacteria; phylum Bacillota; class Clostridia; order Christensenellales; family SZUA-584; genus SZUA-584. The sequence continues at coordinate 15,818 of JAEWBO010000034.1, read as the reverse complement.
CCGCAATCAATTCCAGCATGTTAATATCGTCAAACGGATAAACCTCATCAATCATGATGTACATTTTACCGCCGTCAAACTTTTGGAAATATTGATTGAGCATTTTTGCCACCGCGAATGCCGTTATATCATCCTTACTGAAATATGGAGCAAACATAATTTTGTCGGTTATCACGCCCATTGGCGTATCAATGCCCTCAAAACGGATGTTGCCGACCGTTTCGCCCTCGTAAGCGGAAATATACGAAAAGCCTTCGTCCAATATTATCGACTGATTGTTTTCATAAACATTAAGCTCTGCATGCGTTTTTCTGTTCATAACATTAACCTGTGCACCCGGAATCGCCTTGAAATCATTGCCCAGGCACACTAGGCTTTTGCCCGACTGCAGCACATCTTTGAATGGCGCCGCATCCTGCAATACCACATACTCATAATCATCAATCATATCGCTGGAATATTCGACGCTGTCAACAGGCGAAGGCGTCATTCCGCACGCTTTGATCAGATTGGATATGACCTCCATCTCTTCCTTATCGTTATATACCAAAAGCACATTGCCAGAATCAGCATGTGTTGGATTATGAGCCGGCATCAAGATCACGGCCGCTATTAATAATATCGAAATTATTCTCCTGATCATCATTTTACCTTTTGGCTGTACGCCAGCAACGCCATCAGATTGTCAAAAGCGTATAGCTCCAGGGTGACCGGGTCGGCAAACGCCCCATATATTTCGCTCTTTTCATCCATGACCTGGAAACGCTTCATTTTATCGATACACAGACGATACATGTCTTCGTCTTGAGCCTCTTTTGCGATCAGCGCGCAAATCGCGTAGATTGCAGTGGACTCAATATCGCTCTTTTTCTTGCCGTCATAACTGTATAAGCCGTAAATAGCTCCATTCTTTATACTGTCCTTAAGGTAGTCGATCGTTTCCTGCGGACATTCGTCAACACGCGCCAGATTTAAAGCCGTCAGCGTTGCCTCCACCATGTTAACGTCGCCGTTACGGTATGTTTCTGACGCATAGCTGTACGACGATGCATGCATAGGAAAATCATCGCTGATATAACTTTGTTTTACAATATCACGCATGACCGAAAAAACCTTGTCCCACCTTGCGTCATACTTTTTGAGCAGCTGCATCGTATACAGATCAACATAGCATAAAGTAATAAAGTCATTGTTGATCCCATTTGCGTCATCATACATATCGAAAACAATACCGTCCACAACGTTTGTATCATATAGCCTGTCCGAATACTTTCTTGCAATGTCCCGATATTTCCCATTAAACACGCCATCCGCTAATATCAATGCCCTTATAATCCTTATATCGTCAATAAACGCGTTAACATGATAAGAACCGTTTTCAACAGAGTATCTGTATGATATGATATTGCCGGTATCGAGGTTTTCTTGGACAAAATCCAGCGAGCTTTTAAACAACGCTTCATCATGAGCCGCAACCGCGTAAAGCATAAGAAGACCCATTGACTCAGACAAAACCTCTGCGCCGGTAGCCAAGTTCTCATCGTGTACGGTGTCTAGATAGTTGGTTCTAACCCCTCCCTGCTGCGTGATCATCTCATTTTTTATAAAATCAAAACAAATTTTCTCGTGCTCATCCGTCAGTTGTTGTTCAGCGCTGCTATGTTCACTGATCGTGCCGCTCAAACTCGGCTGCGTATTATTTTCAGCCGAACACGATGAAAGTACGAGTATTAATACTACAAATAACGTAATCTTTTTCATATTTTTTGTCCGATAGATATTTCGTTCATGATATCCACCTGATTATTAACGGCGGCTGCCTTTTTGACCTTGTACCTTTTGTCGATAAAAGCAACGATATGCGCCAATATTATAATGTTTACAGTATCAAAAGCCACGTTGTACAAAAACATATGCTTGGCGAGGTCGGCATCACCTGCACCAATTATCGGCACGATTATCTGAGACAAGCCAATCAATATCAGCGCGCCTACGATAATCTGCTTCATTCTTTTCTTGTATAGCAAAGCAATAACCACAACAATCCAGATAACAATAAATCCCGTTGTTTTTGGGGTGTAAGTTTGCTTCAGATTGCTGTAAACGGAGAAAATCTGCGCTTTTTCATTTGGCGCATATCCGCTGTTATATTCATAATTACCCAAATCCGGACGGATTCTGTAAGCGCTCTGAGCCGCGAGTTTCATCATTTCCATAAAAGCACCGGGATGCGCCACGTAATGCTTCACAATTGAAAAAATATTATATTTGCTGTATAAGTTCTCTTGCAGCCTAACATCCTCAGGGTCAATAACCGGATAACGATCAAAGTATATGGTTTGGTTAAGCAATTCATATTGGCTGTCAATATCAAATGACTCAAGTGTGTCCGGAGGATCTTCCGATGTCATCAGCACGCCGCGTGTCAAAGAATGATACAAATTGATGTTGGTAAACTCGGTTGATATCAGCATGTAGGTCAAAATTCCAGACAGCACCAATGCCGCCGATGACAGGGCGACCAGCCATTTAAACAAGCGCGCACCCGCCTTCATATAGAAAAACAAACATAGAATCCCCAATACAGCGCCAATCGGCGCCAATTGCTGCTTTGATAATGTCAATAGTATTCCATTTAATACAAACCCGGCTAGCAGCACATATTGGTTATATCTCCCCTCCGCATAAAGCAGTGCGCAGGTGATGCAAGCCAGGAGGCTGATATATGCCAGTGGTTCCGCAAAAAACGAGTTAAAATAAGCCGTATAGCCTGTGTCAACAAAAATAAACAGACACGCCGCCGCAATGGTCAGTTGACTGATTAGTGATAACCTATGTGTAAAATATTCAACAAGAAAATATAATACGGCCAAAAAATATATCGACATCACGATTCCCAAGAATCGCAGATCGAATATATTATCATTTCCGGTAAAAAGCTTGTCCAGCCATATGGCTGGTTGTATGAATACTGCCTGTGAAGTAAAGACTGTGCTGCTGTATTCGTTATAATACTGCATGATACCATACTCTTTTATAAAGTATCCGTTATACAAAAGCTCGCTGTTTTCCGGCAAATCATAAAGACCCTGGCAGTAGGTCACTCTGGCGTAGTCGCCATTGTCTTCCATGCCAATATATGGAGGCATAAACAAGACAATCGTAATAATAACAGCAGCCACCAAAACTGTCCCTATAGGTACGATCGGATATCGAGTTGTGTTTTCTGCCTTAAGCGCTCTGTCGTAACGTTTTCTCTTTACCCCTTTGCGATAGCGTCTCTCTTCGGTTAATTCAGGTGTTTTGCGATACCGCCGTCTCTCTTCGGTTACCTCAGGCGTTTTGCGATACCGTCTTTGCATGCTCGATTCCATACTTTACCCTTCCGCCGTTATGGTTCCCGTATTTTTATACACTTCAAAAATATTACCGTCACATTGATTTGCGACATAGCCAACACTCACCGTATTCTCATCAATAACTTCAAGTACTTGTGTCAATGCATTATACTTGATATTGCGTATCCAGTCTCCCGCTTTCAAATTATGCGCTGATGCTTTTACTATCGTCTCCGTGGTCCCGCCCTCACATAACAAGTCTTGTTGCTTTTTCAACATCGCAATTTGATCGCCCGATGTCTGCCCTATAATATCACCATCCGTATATTCCAGCAAGTAAGCATTAACTATTTTGACATGTCTGAATTCATGGTTCCTTGATAAATTGATTATCGCATCATTGTCATTTAAGAGGTGATACGCCTTTTTTAAATAGTGCTCCGTTGTCGTAAAATCACCATACGATATGATTTTATTCAGGTCCTTGGTTGTGTTAAACGGCAGCACAGGAAGGTCATATTCATTGAAAAGACACGCTTTGGGATAATTCGCCCATGCATATCTGACGCCTTGTGGCACAACAGCCGTATCGGCCCAAACCGATAAGGTACCGCCTTCAATTTTCGCCTGAGCAGGTATCCACTTGCCGTCCGCATTTAATACTTCAAAAGCGACATCTCCAAAAATATCTTGTTTGATGTAGAGCTTCTCTGCATCAAACCTGAGCTTACAAACATTACCTTCAAGCTTATAATCGATTAATGATGAGCTTTGTTTGGTTTCATCAAACCCGTATATCATTTCCATGGCAAGATAAGCCAGCCTGTCACCTATGGGTCTTTTGACTGTCGGATGAATATTCTGAGGGTCTTTATCAGAAAGATCTATCGCCGATACCAGACCCACATTATCGGTCGTATTGGCAACCCTCATCTGTATTTCCCTGATTTGAGGCCACCTATCATTTTCCTGCCCGTAATTATCGCCGTAGCCGGCCAGTTGGACAAGCATAACCGGCAGTGTGGGATCGTTAAATTCCTCCCTCACTCCCCATATATAATCCCTGAGCATCGGCTCATATTGATAACCCAAATGGGCGCTGTTTTCTCCCTGGTAATAGATCAACGCCTTGGCTGCGTACGGTGTCACGCAGTCCATATAACCCTTCCAAAAACCCGAAGCGATGACCTCATTGTCTTTTTGAATAAAGTCATTTTTCTCATTTACGCAATCGGGAAGGAACATCTCAATGCTAGTTCCTCCGTACGTAATCTGAATAATCCCGATCTTTACTTTTTTAAGCTCAGGGTTTATTTCCATCAGTTTTTGCACATAGAAAACACCAATCGCACTTGCCGTTCCCAACATGTACTCGCTATAGATATCACCAGGTACTTCCCACTTGGTCTCTGTATCAAACAGAGGTATGTCAGCGGCAATTCTGCTTACCGGACGAAACAGCCTCACGCTAGTTTGATTGTTAAATTTCTTCAAGGTATCCTTGTTATCGGCTGACTCATATACAGACCATTCAGCATTTGATTGCCCTGCCACAACAAATACCTCTCCCACATACAGCCTTTTGAAGGTATAAGTATAGCCTGAATCTTTGATTGTCATGTCATACGGACCACCATACGACATTGGGTCCAACTCAAGACTCCATTCACCGTCCACAACCTTGGCAGTCTTTGTCTGCCCGCCAAACTTAACGGTCACAGTATCCCCGCTCATTCCCTTTCCGCTTATCGGTATGGGTTTGCCGCCTTGCAAAATCGCATTGTCGGAAATAATGCTGGGGATTTGGAGCTGAGAATTCTTGTCCCTTAAGCGCGAATCCACAGCGCAAGAAAATATCTTCAACATATCGTCTCTTGTCAAAAGCGTGTCTCCATTGAAAAGATTATTCTCATCCAGAAGAAGATAGCTGTTTTGCACCGCAAAATAGACCGAATCCTGATAATCCTTATCTAGCTTGTCATTAAAAAGCGAATGATACTTTTGTGTTTCGCGGTCACCTTTCATGAAGTGCTTGATTATTTGCGCAGCCTCGTATCTTGTTACTAATCTACTAAGGTCAGTTTGCTTTTCAGCTTCTGTGCCTTTGAACACCTGCTGATAGACGGGCAGAACAAACTCTTCCAGCGTCTGACCTTCATTCATATAATTTGCGTTCAAATAAATCGCCGATGCCAGAAATTGTGCAACGCTTACGTATCCGCTGAAATCCATATTCCTTTGATAAGGCTTAAGAACGCCTTTATTAACCAGATACTTAAGCTGACTTGCATACTGATCATCTTCATTAAGTGTCACCGGCACCGCGGCGAACTCTTTGAGCTGCTCAGTTTGAACAGCAAAACTATTCGTATCATAAAGCTTAATATCATCAAATCGGACGTCGGACGCAAACCCCCATCCTGCGTTCTGATACCCCGAGTTGCCAAACGCAGGCCCCCACGCACTTTTCATAATCTTATACTCGGATGAATCCGTATATTCAAGAAGCGGCTTAACATCTGACGAATAACGATCTGCTCCGTCAATATAGAACGCGATATGGACATTTCCGTCATCTGTGTTCTCAATCAGCAGCCTGGCAGTATAATCCACGTTTTCTTTAAGCAGAAAATAAGCTTCAACCAGCGGCTTTGTGCCGCTGGGGGCATTCGTATTGGTAATGGACCATTTGCACCTTGCCAGATTGGATTGGTAATCGCCCAAAGGCAGAACCATATAATAATTGATTGCATAATACTTGGCGAAGTTCTCATCAGCCGTTCTCGGGATAACCCTGAAAATAACGCGCCCCTCATTGCCCTCGTTCGGCATTTTGCTTACATTGACGGTAAAAGTCATGCCGTAGCTTTCGTTTCCCTGCATGTATTCTTTAACAAGTGCGAATTGCTGGTCTTTTACTAACTCTTGCCCCGAGCCCGCTATCCGCAGATATCCGTCATCTGTGACACTGTTATTGGTTCCTTTTACCTTACTGCCATGCCAATATGTTTTATTATTGCTGCCTTTAATGTTGCTCCCATCGATTTTCTTGTCACTAAATGACTCTTCAAAAAAAGGCGATAACCCGTGCCCTGAGATTTCATAAACTTCATTAAAATCATTCCCGAGAATCTGCGCAATTCCTTTATCGCTTAAGTATGTGAGCAGCGTCTTCCCATCCTTCATGCGAACATATAAGGCGTTATGGCAAATATCGAAGGCATCATTTACGGAAAAAAGGCCGTTCAGATTTTCCTCATATGTGCTGGATATAATACCTTTTTCCGTCGCTGTTTCGCGCACGTTTTCCAAACATATATCTTCTTGCTGCCCGTCAAGGTAATTCAAAGCCCTTAGCAAGAAAACCAGGAAGGTATCAAGATTGCATATCTCTTCTTCCATGAAACTGTTGTTTGTTATGCCGTCGATAATACCGTTATGATACAAAAAACTTATTTCTTTTTCCGCTGTATCAGACAAGTCTATAAACGGATGAGTATACGAGCTGTTTTGGGCCTCTGTGCTCAAGCCTGTGATATCAGATATCATTTGTACAGCGACAATTCTGGATACGTAATTATAAGCTGTGTATTTATTTTCATCTATTAATCCATATTTAATAAAATCTTGCGCCGACTCATTGAGTCTATTTTCAGTTTCAACGTTGGTCTCACAGTTTTGGGTAAGCGAAAGTATCTCCTCCTGCTTTTCTTCACTATGCATGGGCTTTGAAAAACATGATGAAAATAAAGAGGTCACGATAATAATGGATATGATAAAACATATTTGTTTATATCTCTTCATTCTCAAACCCTTTATACATATAAGTTATACTAAATTAATAATGTATGTATTCTATTGTATAACAGCTTGCACAATTCTACAATGCTGTAGGGATTAAATACCTTAGGTTTGTCTCAAACATATAGGACGTATGATGAAAGATAATCGGTTGTATTCGTAAACGGAGCGGATGTATGGGTATCTTGTTTGAACGGTATTGGTAACTTGAATATTTAATCCATAAACAAAATAGAGAGCATCAAGGGCATTTTTATCAGAACAAATCGCCTTGATTTTTCTAAATATGAATCTATTTTGCTTATCAAATTCAATCTAGTCTTTGCTTAGCAATTGATGTTTAAACCATGTTAATCAATATGTTAATGACCAAAGAAAAGGTTATCGATATTTACATTCATATAAACCCAAATCAAGTGTCATTTAGACAATGTATGTCATTTACAAGGCTTGTGAATGCACACTAGTATATTAATAGTAACCGTTCGTAAAAGTCAAATCTACTTATACACGTGATGGCAAAGCCCAAAACAATAAAAAGAAAGGAAGATAAAAAAATGAAAATCAAAGGAGTTACACTGACGAAAAAAAGAATATTAGGATTTACCGCAATGGCTCTCGCTTTCTCACTGGTTTTGGCGGGAACGGTATCAGCCCTGACAACCGGAGCCTGGTTCTTTGATGCGGAGACATCAAAGGGCAACACTATTACGGCCGGGTCACTGGATCTCAAAATTGACGACGATGACGTAAATGTTGTCAAGTTTGAAGTTGACAATATGGTGCCGAATAATACAAGTACGCCTCAGCTGGTACGGACGTTTTTGCTGAAGAATACCGGCAGTATTGACGGATATCTTGACTTGAGCAGCATTGTGCTAACAAGCTTTGAAAATGGTATTTTGGAGCCTGAAGAAGAAGCCGGAGATACAACTGATAATAAGGGAGAACTTGTTGATAGGGCTTACCTGGCGCTTTTCTTTGACCTTAATGATGATGGTAAATACTTTGCCGCGGATGATTATCTCGTCTACAACGGAAAACCTGCAGGTTTACCCACAAAAAAAATGATTAAAAGACTGATGCCTGCAGAATCTGAGCTTAAGCTTGTGGCACATCTTGACTGGTATCCTGCGGATTATCCGCCGGCTACACCGTGGACTCAAGATCATAAAATGCCTCATCTTGACAACCTGGCTATGGGAGATTCATTTACGCTAGATATAACATTCCTATTGGGCCAGACACCAGATTTTAAATAAACTATAAAAGCGCTGGCTTTGGGAATTAACCATACTTATCAGTAGTGTATAAGTAGAGATAAAAACGGGACTCGCTGGTTTTTGCGGTAAGTCCCGCTTCTTTATTTGAGTGAAGTAACGAGATTAACGGAATCCATCGCCATGCTTCAGTCTTTCGCAGCTGCCATGACACATCAGGTTATTGTGTGCAAGAAACGCCAAAACAAGCGATGATAATACACTAAATGTCATTTACATGTAGTGTTAACACACGATAATATAATAACAAAAATGACAAGTGTGCAGAGTAAAAAGCAAACTTGGCGAAAGACGGGACGCAAAGCCCAAAGTCTAAACACTTTCCATGACGGTTCGGCCGCCTCAAATACGAAGATCGGTTAATAGAGAAAGCAAGGGCAGTTTGATGAGGTGATAACTTATTGCCCGCCCGCCTTCCATAATCAAAAGGAGCTGTTTGTCTTGGAAAACACAGAAGTAAAAAAAGAAACAAAGACTTCAGAGAAAAAGACATCAATAATAAAAATAGTGCTGCTTACTGTAATAAGTCTATTGGTTTTATTTTTAGCCTTTGTCGCTTATGGCGCCGGAGTTAACAATAGTCTATATAAGCTTATATTGGTGACAAGTGACAGTATGTCTCCTGTTTTCTATAGCGGTGATCTAATCATGATTGTCAAGGTGGATTCTGACCAAGTTAAAGTTGGAGATATCGTCACTTTTCAAACAAAAAATCGCGAGCTATTGACGCACCGCGTCGTAGAGATAAAAGAGGATGGCGAGTTTGTCACCAAAGGTGATGCCAATGAAGAAGCGGATGTTTGGTCAGACGGATGGAAACTAGAAAAGGTAACCACAAAATATATTACCAGGATTCCCGTAATTGGTCATTTTATTGTTTGGATGAAGGGATTGTTTGTTCAAGATACTGGCGCTTGGTTAAAGGACACTGAAACATTGCAGGCAAATCTGGCTGCCGGCGAATGGGAAGCTATTTCTGCTACTCCTATGCTGTCAGAGTCTCCGGAACTGATTGCACCTCCGGAACCGACTGCACCACTCGAACCGATTGCATCACCCGAACCGATTGCATCACCCGAACCGACTGCACCGCCCGAACCGGCAGAGTCTCCCAAACCGACAGTGCCATCCGAATCGACTGCGAATCCAAAGCCTATAGAAACTGAAGAAGAATATGAATAACCAAAAGATATCGATGCCCTGTATATAAGATTAATAAGAATAATTGATATTGCTATTGAAACCCATAATAGTATCGGACAAGAAATTTTCGCTTTGCCCTTTATTTCTTTTTACTCAAGAAAATCACGAATATATCGTCCAAATACTTTGTAATTAATTAACCAATTATACAGGCGTTTTGAACTACACAAAAAACAGTATGCCGCAAGCAGTAAAAAAGGAGTAGTCGGAAGCAAAGGTATAAAATACCGTTAAAACCCATAATCAGGGATATTAAACCCGCTATCATTAATATAAATTTTTTAATTGTTTTCTTAATCATTGATCTCCCGGTTTTTGGAACTGTATATAGCTAATCCCTCTGCCTGTCACTGAATATATGACATTTAAAGAAATTTATAAATCAGATTCCTTCCTATTTATCGCTATTCTCAAAATGAAAAACAAATCGGTCTGATTTTCGTGATTTTTCGGACAGTTGGGCGGTGACGTTGGAATAAAAAAAGAGGGCTTTAGCACCCTCAAAAAAAATCATGTATAAACTTGCGAGAAGCTAATTTAAGCCTTCTGTATGTTTAGCACTGTGCGCCCGAAAATCCGCCTCCGCAGCAGCAGCATAGTATTAAGATAATGATCAAACAGCAACAGTTATTACCGCCAAAGCCACCAAATCCCGCGTCGACACCGCCGCCAAAGCCGCCGCAGCAGCAGCATAAGATAATAATGATGATCAAACAACAACAGTTACCGGATCCGAACCCGCCTTGAAATCCCATAATAATTATTTCCTCCTATTTTTATTGAGCTTTTTTGATTTCTATCTCTATTTGTACATTACGAATTTGGCAGAAATTTGGTGCGTAAAATATTGATTATTATCTCTTAAGAATTTGATTAGTTTTCAAGACATGTAAATGCCTATATGATTATTTTTTCCACGCATTTATATAGCCTATTGCGGACAAAATATTGACAAGGAGGTGATATTTTATGTCTAGATCTAACCAACACGTTGTTCCTCAGGCTAAGGATTATCTTAATAAGATGAAATATGAAGTTGCCGGAGAAGTTGGCGTGAAACTTCAGGATGGTTACAACGGAGGAATTTCCTCCAAAGATGCGGGCCGCGTTGGCGGAAACATGGTCAAAAAGATGATACAGCAAGCGGAAAGCAACATGGGAAATCAACAGCGCTACTAAACACCCAAAGGAAGGGCAACAATGCTCTTCTTTTTTTATCAAGTTTTGGGTCGCTGGCAGGATAATATTGCAGTCACTCTCTAATGATTGAAATTAAAGAATACTTTCTCTACAGATTTGGTTATCACCATTCTGCTAGCACAAGCTCGCACGCAGATATCGTGGCATCATTAATGATATCCCTTATTTCTCCCCTGCCGTCCCAGTCGTTGCCCTGGTCAACATACAGACTCCTAAGAACCCCTTCCAGCTCTTCCTTGGTAAACTTGGGGTCATTTTGTTTTCTGAGACCTATTTCCTTGCAAACATTGTTAAATGTATCATCATATATTTTTTCTCTGTAATCTTGCATATTCAATCCGCCTTATCTATAAAAAGTGCTTTTTATAAGATATATGACGAAGTTTGAAGAAGTCAAGAGTAAAAATACAGAAAAAGAGCTTAAGGAAGACCACAAGCTTTCCGACGATCTTCATCACAAGCACGGCGAACAGAGAAGTGAGAAGGGGTTAAACCATCTTCATCAATATGATTCATCCATTTGGGCTGTTATAAGCGGTATTATCCGGCACGCTAAGAAAAGCACAAATCAATGTGCTTTTCTGTCCGGGTGTATTATTCTGTTATTTCGATTCTTTATTTGTGACCGAGCCCTTGCGAATGAGATTAATAATCGCCAGAAGTATCACTGAACCAAGCAGCGCAACCAAAAAGCTCTCCAGCGTAAAACCAGTCACGTTTGCATTTGCACCGATCAGGTTCATGATCAATCCACCGATAAACGCACCGATAATCCCCACGGCGATATTCGCAAAAGCGCCCATTGAGGAGTTGTTTTTCATAATGATGCTTGCCACCCATCCCGCGAGCGCACCCAAAACAATCCATGAAATAATGCCCATTAAATTACCTCCGATCAGTTTTCCTTTATTTTTCTCAAAATCGAGTTTTTTATGCTAATGATTTATTTTCATCCCGGGTATCATAATTCGAGATATCATTTTTCTATTTTGGAAACAATACTTCTATATGCAAATTGGAGAATGATTAATGATCAGAAATGACGCATGGCTGAAAGTTGAAGGAAAAGCGAGATTCAACGATGACGACATCTTGGTTTCTTGCTTTCAAGCCAGATTATTAACCAGTGTTTTCGCTCATGCACGGATTATTTCTATCGATGTATCCGAAGCTTGCAAGGTTTCCGGTGTTCGCGCCGTGGTGACAGGGCAAGATTGCCCGCAGCTCACCGGATCAGTGCTTGAGGATATGCCTGTTTTGGCTATCGGAAAAGTGCGGTATTTTGGGGAGCCTGTTGCAATCGTTGTGGCAGATGAGGAATGGCAGGCGGCGCAAGCGACGAGGCTCATAAAAGTCCAATATGAACCGCTTCCTGTCGTCAACTCCATCGAAGACGCGCTTTTGTCAAATGCCACGCTCGTTCATCCCACCCTGATGCAATATAAGCATAATGGTGAAAATATCTATCCTGAGATGAATTCAAACATATCCAATCGGGCAAAAATTCGAAAAGGCAACATGAACTACGGATGGGCCAGCAGCGACGTCATCGTCGAAGCTGAATATTGTATTCCCCAAGCGAATCATGCTTTTATGGAAACGCGAAACGCACGGGCGCAAATATTGCCAAATGGTCGTATCTGTATATATTCCGCATCGCAAGGCGCACATGCGGCAAGAGCCCTGATAGCGCAATATTTCAAGCTGTCTGAAAGCGATATCATAATCGAAGTGCCTTTTGTGGGCGGCGGGTACGGCGGCAAGGTGAACCCTCACCCGGAGATCATGGCATATATCGCATCCCGCGCAGTGGGCGGTAAAGAGGTGCGTGTGTCGCTGACGCGAGAAGAAAGCTTTTATTCCAGCGCCTGTAAAATCGGCGCCAAAGCGCATATCAGGCTGGGCGCGGATAAATCAGGCAAGCTTCAAGCGCTTCAAGCCGATTTATTCATTGATTCAGGCGCCTATACCGACAGCACTCCCGTCATGACAAGAGCAGCTGCCGCCAATTGCAGCGGTGCTTACAACATCCCCCACATTCAATGCGACTCGGTTTGTGTGTATACAAACCACGTATACACCACATCTTTCCGCGGTTTTGGCCATGGCGTCTCTACTTTTGCGATTGAACGCACGATGGAAAAGCTTGCTGAAAAGCTAAATATTGATGCCGCAGAACTAAGACATTTGAACGCTATGCGGGAAGGAGCTTATACGCCGACGCAGACCAAGGTGACTCTGAGCAATTATGGTGATTTAGGCGCCTGCATCGATCGCGTCAAGCACATCATGGAGTGGGAAAAGGGAACAGCGATTGATGTCAGCCGTCATCTTGTGCGTACCAAAGGCATGGCGTGCTTTTCCAAGACCTCCAGTTCCCCCACCGACGCTTCATCCTCCGCTGTCGTGATGTTCTGCTCGGACGGCAGTGTGAACTTAAGTTGCGGCGTCATTGAATGCGGCCCCGGTATGACCACGGTGCTGCCCAAAATACTCGCGGAGCGTCTGAAGATTAATCAGAACAAAGTTGTGATGAACATGCATGTCAACACCCATTCACATCCCGAACACTGGAAAACAGTGGCCAGCATGTCCACATATATGGCGGGTAATGCCATCATTTCAGCAGCTGATGACGCCCTCCGTCAGCTCAAAGCCAATGCCGCGCTCGCACTTCGGTGCACGCCCGAAAATATTGTGATCGAGAGCGAAACTGCTTACCTTCGAGAAGACCCGTCCGTTTCTTTGCCGTTTAAGGATATCGTTTTCGGCGTGAAGACGCCGGAGGGTAACGGGCTTGGCGGTCCGGTGATCGGCCGAGGTCACTTTGTTTTGAGGCATCTGTCCAAAATCGACAAGGAGACCGGCAAAGGACAGCCCGGCCCTTACTGGACTGTCGGCGCGCAAGCTGTGGAGGTTGAATATGATCGACGCGAACATACCTATCGGGTCGTAAGGGCTGTCACCGTCATTGACGCAGGCAAAGTGCTGGAACCGGAATGTGCTGCGGGACAAGTGATCGGCGCCATGAACATGGGGCTTGGTATTGCCACACGCGAGGCCAACGAATATGCCCAAAACGGAGAACTCAAAGATACCAGTTTTCGAACATATAAGATCATGCACTATGGCCAAAGACCTATATTTATTTCCGAATTCATTGAGACCCCGAATCTCAGCGGGCCATTTGGCGTGCGCGGAATCGGCGAACATGGCGTTCTAGGTATGCCACCCGCTTTGGCCAACGCGCTGTGCAAGGCTGCAAATGTACAGCTTGATTCACTTCCCATTACGTTTGAAAGCCTTTGGAACGCAGTAGAGACTGGAGGAAGCAATTAATGCTGGCATACGATTTTGATTATTATCTGCCGGATTCCTTGCAGGAAGCTATGGACATATATACCTTTGTTCAAGACCAAGGGAAAAAACCGTTTTACTATGGCGGCGGCACTGAGATCATCAGTATGAGCCGCGTCTTTAATATTAGGGCAGATGCGGTGATCGATATCAAAAACATTCCCGATTGCAGCGGTATCGGTACGGACGGATCAAGGCTCATTTTCGGAGCCGCATCAACGCTCAGCGCCATTCAGGAAGCAGATCTATTTCCATTGCTGAGCCTTGCAGCCAGCCGGGTCGCAGACCATACCATACAATGCAAGCTCACGCTGGGCGGCAACCTTGCCGGTTCGATCATTTATCACGAAACCTTGCTGCCGCTGTTGTTGTCAGACAGCATCATAAAAATTTTCGGCCCTATGGGTTCAAGAAGCGTTCCCATCGTCGATGAGCTTTCAAACGGCAAAAAGCTTGCTCCCGGCGAGTTGATCGTGAAGGTGAGTGTTGATAAACAAATCACGAATTTGTCTTATTTTCATATCAAGAAATCCAAGACAGAAAAAATCGGCTATCCTTTGATATCGTTATGCGCACTGTATCAAGACGGAGAGCTTTGCCTTGCCGCCAGCGGCCTTTGCGAATACCCTTTTCGCTTCAATAATACAAGGGTAAACGGCAATCAGTCAGCCGCGGATATTTCGGAGCAGCTTGCCGCTGAGATACCCGCTCCCGTGATTAATAACATGGAGGGTTCGGCAAATTATCGTCTTTTTATCTTCAAAAAGACCGTGGAGAAAATCATCATTGAGTCGAAGAAGAGCGGAGGGAACAGCCGTGCTTAAGTTATCGGGAAAAAGCATCATTTCTTTGACCGTGAACAACCGAGTGTATGAAGTGGCAGTACGTCCGGCTGATATACTCGTGGATGTTCTGCGCAGACAGCTTGGCCTGACGGGCACAAAAGTCAGCTGCGAGAACGGCGACTGCGGCGCCTGCACCGTTCTTATGGACGGATGGCCGATAAAATCCTGTCTGATGCTGGCTGTGGAAGCCATCGGCCACAGCATCACCACGATCGAGGGGCTGACCAATACACCGATACAGATCGCGTTTGCTCATTGTCAGGCTTATCAATGCGGCTTTTGCACACCGGGCTTCATCATGGTGTGCCATTCATTGCTGCTCAACCACCCAAATCCTGATGATTTTACAATCGAATCGTGGCTTCAGTCCAATTTATGCCGTTGCACGAGCTATCAGGAAATCAAGCAGGCAGTGCGCAACGCCATTGAAAGTTCTCATTAGAAAAAGTAAATATAATTCGTGGGCAAGACGGGCTGTGCCCGCGCAGCACACACCTTGCGGTTTTGCGTAGTTTCGAGTTTGGCGAGGAACAAGCAAAATCGGTAAACTGGCGGAAAACCGTAGGGTTTTTCGACAAACTAAGCCGGTTCCTCAATGAAGCGAGAGAAACCGGCTTATGTGTCTTATACGCAATATCAATAAAGCAGATTGTTTTCGGATTCCGCGTCAAACAGATGGATCAGCGATTCGGGAATCTCAAAATGGATGTAGTTCGCCTTGCCCGGCTCAAACACCTGCGGTGTCATGTCGGATATCTGAACGCGGATGACCACGTCCTTCTCACCCATCACCA
>JAEWBO010000029.1 GCA_023391105.1 Bacillota bacterium | reverse complement strand
TACCCGTTTTCAAGATATAGGCTTTGCTCGTGATAGTTGATCAGTTCGAAAAAGAAGTCCTCCTGTTTTATACTCGTCTCTGTGCTGTTTTTAATGAATCTGCTTACATTTTCAACTTTCAAATCGTTCACATTTGAACCGCAGCCAACACCATTGACCGTTAATAATACCACAATGAGGATTATGGCTATACGTATTCCTTTACGGTACATCTTTTCTCCTTGCACGGTATAAAATCCTCCAAAGAGCATTTTCGTAAAAAGCGCCTAAAAGCTTCGCTTTTACAGAGGCTGTTTAATTAAAAAAGCCGCAGCGCTTCGCCACGGCTTCATTTTATCTTTTATTCGGCCACAAACTTCAAGTAGTAATTGCTGAGTCCGAATTCTTCAATCAGCTTTTCTACAGTTGACGGGCCTGCAATGCCGTCCGCTTCCAGACCATGCTCCTCTTGAAATTTCTTGAGCGCATCCACCGAGTCTTTGCCGAAATATTTGTCTGCCTTCACATCATACCCGAGCTTATTGAGCATATATTGTATGCGGTAAACACGGTCTTCTGGCTTACAGCCGTACTGCGCATACTTAAACGTCCGGTTGAATAGCTCTGGCGGCGCTTCACCGCCGCGATGGCGGCCGCTGTAGCTATGCCTGTAAAAGCAATGCCCGCCGATCTTGGTATAAAACCGATGGCTGCCCCAATCCCCACCCGCAGACACGCCGGAGCGGAAATAGTAGATATCCTGCGGTATGACCCAGTTTTCGTCTTGAAGAACAGCACGTGCCGCCCGCTTGGCTTTGGATGATGGCTTTCTGTCGGGATTATACGCAAACTGGCCGGGCGCTGTGATCACCTCTGCAACGGTGTTTCCAAACTTATGCCGATTCAGCACACGGTTCATAACCACGTTGCCGACAGCGATCATGCCTTCGGTGGTCTCGCCGCCCGCTTCAGATTGAATAATCTGTGCGAGCATGTATACATCATCTGCCGTATATTCGTAGTGGTTATTGGAATAACCCATTTCATTGTAATAAGCGTCCGCTTCCACCACAAAGAACTCAACGCAGCCCTCCGCGGTTATCGGCGGCGGTGTGGGGTCCGGCTCCGTTGTGGGGATGGGCGTCGATGCTTCCGTGGGATTTGGTGTCGGCGTCATGGCGGGCGTCTCGGTCGGTGCTTCCGCAGGAGACGGCGATGCAGACGGCTCTGGTGATTCGTCAGTCGCTGCCGCGGCTGCCATGCTTACCGACGGCGAAGCCGAAGGCGAAGGAGCAGGCGGTTCTGATGATTTTGCGGTAATGCTGCTCTTCGTGCCGATTTCACCGACAACCGCAGCCATGGCTTCTTGTCCAAAACCGTTGCCAGACCCGGAGGGCGATCCATTTGTTGATGCCGCTTTTCCGCCGGGAACGAACACCAGCGCCAGCAGTATGGCGACCACCGCAAAGCCTGTCCCGACATAAGCAATCATGCGATTGCGGCGCGTTCTCTTGCTGACGCGCTTGTGGTTCGATGCAAAATCCAGCGCGGCGCTGTCTTTTGTCCGCTTGCCTGTTATCGTATCAAGAAGCACACGCAGCTTGGCAGATATGCCCGATTTCTTGCCGCGATGACGTTGGTTCATGTTGAGACTGCTTATTATCTGCTTCGTACGTGCAGCGCTGCCCGAGCGCGACCCGCCATCTGTAAAATCGAATTGACCGCCTGCAAAAACAGGCGTTTCCTCTAAATACGCAGGGACATCCACAGACGACTCAATGATCGGCGAACCGGACGCCATTGCATCACCCCGCCTCGAAACAGCGATTCGACGCGTCGCCACTTGCCCGCTCTTCTTATTCATGTTTTTAAAATTCTTCAGAGCACGAATGCCCGAATGCTTTGCCATATTGGCTTTTCTCCTTATAAACGTGGATACCTAAATCCAGCATCCTTATCATAGCGTATTAATTGCAGCATGTCAACAATTCCGTAACACATTCGTAACATATAGCCAATTTTCGCCATGAAATTTATATTTGCTTATCAATCTGTTCAGCCAGATGATCTTTTGAAGCTGTTTTGCCGGGGCTCTCTCCGTGAATACGCAGCACCTTGCTGACTTTTGCCCCGCGCTGCTCAAGCCGCGCGGCAAGCTTTTGAACGCCTGCGAGCGCCACAAGATTGGGATCGGCCTGCATCGTGAAAATAACGATGTCTTTTTCCGCTGCCTTAAGCGCACCTAAAAACGTATTGAGTGCGGGAACGGTGCGCGAGGCCCATATCGGTGAGCCAATAAAAACCCTTTCATAATCGTTCATCTTTTCGGCAGGGTTTTCTTTAAGGCGGCTCTTTTTGCCGGTGAGTGCGCCCACTGCCGCTGCCATGAACGACAATGGCTTGCCGCTTCTTTTCTTTACCTCTTCAAGCTCAAATACGTCCGCGCCGAGTTTTTGCGCGATAATATGCGCCGCTTCCCTGGTGCTCCCATCCAAAGAGTAATAAACAACCGCTGTTTTCATGATTTTCCTCCTTATTCGAGCATTACTAAATTGCGAACAACGCCTCCTTCAGGCCAAGCGTTTTGGCCGTCATTTCGCGTATGCCTCGCTTTATTTCTTCGCTCTCTGCCGGCCTAAGATGCAGATACGAATCGATCCCCAGGAAGGCGATGGCCGCGCATGCGGATGGGTTCTTGAGGCGGAAATACCCTTCGTTGATTCCCTCCATCACCACATCTTCTAACAGCGGCAGCAGCGCAAGCATGCGTTCTTCCCTCACCACTGTACAGTACCACTCGGGTTCCATATCCTTAAAGTAAGAATTTGCTTCGTCGGCAGCGTATCCACGATCAATCAGTGCCGAAACGAAAAACTCCGCCTTGGAAATCGAATCCCCAAATGTATCCATCTGATCCTTAAGCCTTTGTTTGTACTCTTCCAGCTGCTTGGCCACGATGTATCGCACGATAAACTGCTTGCTCTCAAAGTAATAGAAAAACGTTCCCTTTGCAATGCCGGCCAGCGCACATATCTCCTCTACAGGCGTCTGTTCATAGCCCTGTTCGCTGAACAACGTACGTGCGCTGCTTAAAATCAGCATCTTTGTCGCTCTTTCTCCTGGCATGGTTTCCTCCCTTGTAACGGTCATATATCCGTGTGTTGATACGGTGATTATCGACCAAAGTCAGAAAAATATACCTCAAAAAAGGCGATTTCTTATTTTTTTATTAATAAAGCTGTGTCAGAACACCAAAGTCATCAAAAATGTTGAGCTTTGCAAACCCTGAGGGACGAATGTCGTAGTGAAATGTATGTGATATGTCCCCATGAAGATAGTATGAGAGCGCCGCCATGATCACACCCTTGTGTGTCACAATGAGTATGCGCTGCCCTTGGTGCCGCTTGACGATTTGCGTCACCGCCTCAGAAGAACGCTTCAGAAATCCGGATACGCTGTCACCGTTCGGAAAGCAATACCCGTGCGGATCATTAAGATATGCCTGCCACTCATCCGGCATACGGCGCGAAATCTCGTCCGCATCAAGGCCCTCGAAATCGCCGAAATCCAGTTCGCAAAGCGCGGGCACGGTTGTTACAGGCATGTTCGGTGCGACGATCTGCGCCGTCTTAAGCGCACGCTGCCTTTCACTCGTATACACGCAGTCGGGCGCAAACGCTTTCAGTTGCTTCGCAGTGCGCTCTGTCTCTTTCATGCCCTGCGCCGATAAAGCCGGGTCGCTGCTCCCGCAATAAACCTTTTTTTCATTGAGCTTCGTTTTGCCGTGCCTTAACAGTATAAGCTGCGTCATTGCTCCCTCAAAACGCTCCGCATGTCGGAGTCTTGAAAAATAAAACGCTGCAATAATGCAGCGTAAGTGAGATCAGTCGAGATTTCTGCTCCTGCGTCCGGCCCGGAGACGCACCATCGCTCTGGCCAGCGCAATTTGATTCTGCATATATTCCTGATGGCTCTGAGACTGGCGCAAACGCTCTTCGGCACGCTCCTTGGCCTCCTGAGCGCGGCGAATATCAATCTCATTGGGCCACTCAGCCGTCTGCGAGAATATGATCGTTTCGTCGGGGCGTACCTCAACAAAGCCCTCGGATGTGGTGCATTCGAGCCACTCACCGTCCACCAACAGCTTCATCGTACCGATATTGATCGCGGCCACCATGGGTTCATGCATCTTTTGTATGCTCATGGAGCCGTCGGGTGTCGGAAGGATCACGCTCTCCACTTCACCGCGAAAGAACATTCTCTCGGGCGTGATGACTTCCAGCATATACTTTGCAGGCATAATATCACCCCACGCTGGCCTTTTTGGCCCTCTGTTTCACATCGTCGATATCCCCCGCCATAAAGAATGCGCCTTCGGGGATATCGTCCGCTTCACCGTCCACCACTGCGCGGAAGCTCTCTATCGTGCGCTCGAGCGGCACGTATTTGCCGGGTATGCCCGAGAACACTTCTGCTACCGTCATGGGCTGAGAGAAGAAACGCTGTATCTTTCTCGCACGATACACGATGGTCTTATCCGTGTCGCTTAAATCCTCCATACCGAGTATCGCGATAATATCCTGAAGCTCCTTGTAGCGTTGGAGCACCTCCTGCACACGCCGCGCCACGTTATAATGCTTCTCGCCGACGATACGCGGGTCGAGTATGCGCGACGTGGACTCGAGCGGATTGATGGCGGGATAAATACCCAGCTCAGCAATCTGGCGCGAAAGCACTGTTGTGGCGTCAAGATGCGAAAAGGTTGTGGCCGGAGCGGGGTCTGTCAAGTCGTCCGCGGGCACGTAAATGGCCTGCACCGACGTAATAGAGCCACCCTTAGTGGACGTGATGCGCTCCTGCAGTGCACCCAGCTCATACGCAAGTGTCGGCTGATAGCCCACCGCCGCCGGAATGCGTCCAAGCAAAGCTGAAACCTCGGAACCCGCCTGTATAAAACGATAGATGTTGTCGATAAACAACAGCACATCCTGATGCTCTTCATCCCTCAGATGCTCCGCAAGTGTCAGCCCCGTAAATGCGACACGCATTCTGGAGCCCGGCGGTTCGTTCATCTGACCGAAAGCCAGACATGTTTTCTCGATAACGCCGGATTCGCTCATCTCCTCGATGAGTTCGTTGCCTTCACGGCTTCTTTCGCCCACACCCGTAAACACGCTGTATCCACCGTGCTCTGTCGCGATATTGCGGATAAGCTCCATGATGAGCACCGTTTTACCCACACCGGCACCACCAAAAAGACCGATCTTGCCGCCCTTGGCGTACGGCGCAAGAAGGTCGATGACCTTGATGCCCGTTTCAAACTGCTCGGTCGCCGGATTCTGATCCGAGAACTTGGGCGGTTGACGATGAATCGGCAGCCTCACGGGCGAGCTGATGGGTCCCTTGCCGTCGATGGGCTCTCCGATCGCGTTCATCACGCGGCCCAGCGCCTTTTGACCCACAGGCACATTAATGCCGCTGCCCGTGTTGATTACCGCAAGACCGCAGTAAAGGCCTTCCGTGGCATGCAGCGCTATGCAGCGCACCGTATCGTCTCCGATATGCATGGCGACCTCCAGCCAGACCTCACGGTCTCCGAGGCGAATCACCAGCGCATTATATATCGCAGGTAAATGGCCGTCATAGAACTTTACGTCAAGAACAGGCCCTGTGATTCTAATGAGTTCGCCTTTATTGACGATATTATAATCATCCATAATGATCTCCCGTCACTATTTTAAAGCTTCGAGGGCTCCGATAATCTCGGAGATCTCGTTCGTAATGGCAAATTGCCGCGCCCTGTTGTACTCCTTCGAAAGATTATTAATCATCTCTTCCGCATTGTTTGTTGCGTTTTCCATCGCAGTCATACGCGCACACTGCTCACTGGCAAAGCTTTGCACAAGGCAGCCGTACACAAGGCCGATGATGTATTGCGGAACAAGTATGTCGAACACCTCTTTGGGCGAGGGATGATAGAAAAGCTCCGCGTTATACTGCGTTTCCTCTGTGACGTCGATGAAATCGGCCATGTTGAGCGGCAGCAGCTTGATCACGCGCGGTTCCTGCCGCATCACGGAAATGAATTTTGTGTAAACCACGTACACTTCGTCCATGATGCCGTTATCGTAGAGTTCCAATAAATCGCTCGTGATATTACGCGCATTATAAAGGGACGGATTCTGCGACACATGCAGGAATTCAACGTCGACCATATAGCCGCGGCGGTCAAAAAACGCGCGCGCCATATGTCCAACCGTTAAGATATAGCGTTCGGAAGACTGCTGCATGTGCTTTAGCGCGAGATTGAGTACGTTGTGGTTGTAGCCGCCGCACATGCCCTTATCTGCCGCAATCACAATATATGCCGCTCTTTTGCCCTTGCTCGTTCCCACCCAAGGATGCTCAAGCTCAGACGTATGAGCCAATATATCTTTAAGTGCAGACTGCACACGTTCGAAATGCATATGATTGGATTCATACTTGCTGACGGCCTTTTTCATCTTGGACGTAGAAATAAGGTGCATGGCACGCGTGATCTGCTCCGTCTCGGAAATCGAGTGTATGCTGTGCTTAATATCCGCCATGCTCGCCATTACGCGTCTTCCTCTTCCTCAATTTTAATGCCGTTCTGCATGCAATACGTTTTCAAAAATGATTCAGCGGCCCGTCGAAGCGACGACACTGCCGATTCAGCCAAGTCTCCTGTTTTGTTGATACCGATGCGCACATCCGGGTTGTTGGTATCCACATACTGCAGATATTGCTTCAAAAACGGCTTGACATGCGTCATCGGAAGCTTGACCAAAAATTTGTTAACAGCCACATATAGCATGATAACCTGGCTTGCCGTGGGCAGCGGAGAATATTGCGTCTGCTTTAACGCCTCGGTCAGACGAGCGCCCTGCTCCAGAGTCTCGCGCGTGGCTTTGTCCAAATCGGATGCGAACTGAGCAAAAACCGCGAGCTCCCGGTATTGCGCAAGGTCGAGCCGCAGCCTGCCGGCGACCTTTCTCATCGCCTTGGTTTGGGCGCTGCCGCCCACACGCGATACGGAAAGGCCAACGTTAACGGCCGGGCGTATACCCGCGTTGAAAAGCTCGGACTCTAAGAATATCTGGCCGTCTGTGATGGAAATCACGTTTGTCGGTATGTATGCAGAGATGTCTCCCGCCATCGTTTCAATGATGGGCAGCGCCGTCATAGAACCGCCGCCATGTTCATCGTTCAGCTTTGCCGCGCGTTCAAGAAGACGCGAATGCAGATAGAAAACGTCGCCCGGATAAGCCTCGCGGCCCGGCGGACGGCGCAGCAGCAGCGACATCGTTCTGTATGCCACCGCGTGCTTGGATAAATCGTCATAAACAATCAAAGCGTCCTTGCCATTGTGCATAAACTCTTCGGCAATCGCACAGCCCGCGTATGGGGCAATATACTGCATCGCTGGCATATCACTGCCGGTGGAAGCCACGACAACGGTATACTCCATTGCGCCTTCCTCCTCCAGCGTCTGTATGATTCCCGCGATTGTTGACGCTTTTTGGCCGATCGCCACATACACGCAGCAAACGTTTTTGCCCTTTTGATTGAGTATTGTGTCCACGGCAACGGCTGTTTTACCGGTCTGCCTGTCGCCGATGATAAGCTCTCTTTGGCCTTTGCCGATGGGAATCATGCTGTCAATCGCCATGATGCCCGTTTCCAGCGGCTGCCTGACGCCCTGCCTGTCGAATATCTGCGGCGCTTCCGCTTCAATTGTGCGGTAATTGATGGCGGCGACCTTGCCCTTGCTGTCCATCGGCACGCCAAGCGGGCTCACTACGCGTCCAAGCAGCGTATCACCCACGGGAACCTGCACCACTGTGCCGGTGTTGCGCACGGTTGATCCTTCGGTCACGTCTGCCAAACCGCTTAACAAAACAGCACCGAGGCTCTCTTTTGAGAGGTTCATCACGATGCCGTAAGCGTTGTTTTCAAATTCAAGAAGCTCGCCGTATTTACAGCCGTCCAGCCCGGCCACATGAACAATACCGTCGCCTGCGTACGTGACGGTGCCCACTTCGCTGGTGTCCATGTTTTCCGCGAATTTATCGATTCTTTCTTTCGCGATCTCGCTGAATTCTTCCGCGCTGAAGTCCAGATTAAAATCACCCTCTTCAAGAGCATCCTCCTGATAAGGCGACTCCATATCGATCATATAGTTTTTTATTTTTCCCAAATGCGAACGGACGCTTCTGTCGTAAACCTTGTTGTTAAGCACCACGACAAAACCGCCGAGCAGTTCCGGTACGACTTCTGTTTTAAATGTGATGTCTGCGCCCGTGAGCGATTCAAAACGCTTTTTTATCGACTGTATCGTCAGCTCATCGAGCGGCACAGCCGATTTGAGTTTTCCTTCGATAACCACTTATCCCACCCTCTCGAAGAACTCGTCGATGATCTTATGGTTATCCTTCAAAGAAATCTCTCGTTCAAGCACTTTTTCTGCGATCTGTATGCTCATTTCGGCAATCTGCGTGCGCATATCCTGCCTTGCCTGCACTTTTTCGGCTTCGATCTCTTTTTTGGCTCTTACCACAAGATTCCGTGCGTGTTCTTTTGCGTTGTCAAGTATCTCACGTGCATGATCTCTTGCCATCTCGTTGCTCTTGGTAATGAGCTCCGCCGCTTCATTGTGCGCCTCGGCGATCATATGCTCATACTCACCTTTTTGCTGTATAAGCTCTTTTTCACGTACATCGAGTTCATCGATCTTATCGGAGATCATATGCTCACGGTTTTTCATGAACTTCAAAATCGGCTTGTAAACAAGCAGCTTAAGCACAAAAAACATGATCACAACGTTTAATACATGCAGGCCAATCTGCAAAGGCTGTATATCCAACATAATAACACCTCACTTATGGTCGGTATTTATATCGCTCCCCCGGTCAAATTTTGCCAAACATGAGAATCGCGATAACAAAACCGTAAATCGCTGTGGTCTCCGCAAAAGCGAGACCGATTAGCAGCATCGCGTTGATCTTACCGCTGGCTTCAGGCTGCCGTGCCACCGCTTCCGCCGCTTTGCTTGTCGCAATGCCCATGCCAATACCCGCGCCTACGCCGGTGAAAACCGCAATGCCCACGCCAATCGCAATAAGTGCTGTCATATTTATTTACCTCCAGTAATAATAAACTTAATCTATCTTTTTGCCCCGTACATGACCGTTTCTTCCATAAAGGAAAGCGTCAGCACAAGGAAAATATACGTTTGTATACCCACATGGAACAGGTTGAAGTAAATCGCCAGCACAGCAGGCAATCCAATTGCGAAAACGCTGTAAAGCAAGTCCATCACGACCAGCCCCGCAAACATGTTGCCGAAAAGACGGAACGAGAGCGAGACAGGAATGACCGCATGGGTGACCAGATTGACAGGCAGCATAAATGCCTTTGGTTTAACAAACCATTTCAAGCGGCCGAAAAAGCCGGTATAATAAAAGCCAAACGCATTGATGACAACAAAAGACATCAGTGCAATGGCAATGGTAAAGTTGATATCTGTGGCCGGAGGGCGAAATCCAAAAAGCTCAATAAGACTCGTGCTCACAATCATAATGGCAATTGTGAATATATACGCCGCGTAAGACGCGCCGCGTTTGCCAAGCTGCGAGTTTGTGAACTTCTCGCAGGACTCCACAAATAATTCGAGAATGTTTTGAATGCCCTTGGGTACGGTTTTGAAATTCTTTATCACAAAAACGCGGATAATGATAGCAACGAGAATAAGAATAAGCATGACAATCCATGTGACAAAAAGCGTTTCGTTGATTTTAAGCCCAAACAGAGAAACCGATGGCGGCGTCACCGCCACTTCTTCAGATTGCAGAGCCATCCGCCCCAAACCCGACACCATTTGCTCAACCATCGATGCTGTCCTTTCCGCCCGTGTTTCCGCGGTCTTTTATGTCTTTTTTTGTTGACGCATGCTCTTAAACACAAGAGTCGCGATGAGCCCCAGCAGCATACCGCCCGCCGTCCAGATCACATGCATCAGGGATACCTTGGATATAAGTACAAGAACCAGAATAATCAGTGCGATTTTGACAAGCAGTAAAACCACACCAAGCACCTTTGCCTTGTTATTCTCTCCGAATATCATTTTACCGAATGTGTACAGACCAATGACCTGCAGCACGCCGATAACGATACCAACAAACAAACCCCACATGACACCTCATTGTAATCAATAAGCCTCGAAAATGCAAGTGTTCTGCGGCACAAAAAACCGCCCGAGCTCCGAGTCTCGCTTATTTATGCCGCAATGAATCAGATGCGCCAACTCAGCCGCGCTCATTCGTCGTTTACAGCCGTTTTGCGTGTTATTCCACACGGCAAAATCATCCGAAATATCGTAATGCAGCAGCAGCTCCTGCGCGTCAAAAACATCAAGCAGCGCCTTAGCATTCACGATGCGCGCCATACCGTGCTTCACAGCGTCCATGCCTTCCGACGGTATATAATATTCAGCATGGCCATGTCCTTGTGACAGTACATAGGCAAGCAGCGCGCCGATATCCTCTTCGTCTTCATAAACCGTTTCAATGACGTCGGTTTTTTCCTTCGTGACGTAATAAAGCATATAGGCACAGGCCAGATCATTTTTAATCAGTACGGCGCAGCGTCCCCCGTCGTTCTTGTGCTCCCCGAGACGCCATTCCCATTCGCGCTTTCCGCGTATCACGTATCCGTCGAAGCCTTTCATCATGCGGTCGTAAAGCGGCGCAAGCTCATCGGCATCCATCGTCTCGACCACCTCGGTGCCGCGCAGGCGGCTGGCTGAGGTCACTGTCTGGCGGTTGACGTGTGAATACGCGGTCCAACCGAACTTTTCGTAGAACGTGTGGCTGAACGGATAAAGATGCGTGATGCATATACCGCGCGATTTTAGCAGCGCCAGCGACTCCAAAAGCATCGTGCGCATCAGTCCTTCGCCGCGTCTGCTCTTCGACGTGGCCACGCCCGCGATAAAAGCCGACTTAACCGGCCTTCCCTGTATACGAATCGTATAAGGAATCATGTGGACGATGGAAGCAAGCGCACCGCCCTCAAACATGCACAGCGAATTGCCGGGCAGAATCTTATTATTAAAGTACCAGTCAATAAACGCGTCGGAATCGTCAAAGGCTTCTTTCCAAAGCGCTTTGGCCAACGGCCGTTCATCCTCCGCCAACAGGCGTATATCCTTGCTCATTGATTCCTCACGCCCACAAATTTTTCTTTGAGACACACCGGATAGTAAGACAGCTTGGCCTTGCGCAGCCCTTCAATTCCCATGTCTTCCTCACGATTGATATAAACCACATCGCTGAATTCATGGCTGGCAAACTCACGGTTGATGAGCGCGAATACACCCTGTATATCGGGGTTTGCCTTTTCCACATGGATGATGGCCATATCATCAAACTTTTCGCCGATGGAATAGGCCTCCAGATTGCCGTCCACATACAGCATGCCGCACTTTAAGCCCAGCTCATCAATGTAAGTCAGCGCATCCTTGGCCGCCAAAAGCTCGTTTTTAAAGCTGCTTGACTCAATGCCCTTGGTTTCAATCCATTTTTCCTGCAGCTCAATGCAGGCGTCGTAATCATCTTTCGTATAGCGGCGGTATTCAAACGTATGCTCTTTGAGAAACTTGTTGATGTGATTGCGTTTGGCATGATACTTCTTGCCCTGAAGCGTAATCAGATCCTCCGCGTTGTATACATACTCAAAGCTGTCTCTGTCGGCGGTAAACGTATACCAGCCGGGGCAGTCGCGCTCAATCTTCTCTTTGAGTTCCGTGGTCACGCCCTTCAAAAGCGGCTTTTCCCCGCGTGACGCGAAGAATTCGTCATAGCGCTTAAGCGGCTCAACCATGCTCGTGTCACAGTCGTCCAAAAAAGGCGGCAGCGCAAACGAGGATTTGCCGCTGCTCAAATGCAGGTATAAAGCATGCTCATCGGTCGCCATGTGTATGTTCCATGCCTGTCGCCATATAAAAATGTTGGCGAACGACGCCTCCAGATTGTGATAGCCATGGCACAGCGTAAACTTTTCAAAATGCGTTTTGTCTTCGAGTTCTATTGGTTTAAAACTTAACATGTCCACTCCTGTATGACTTAATTTTCTTATTATATACCAAATCCCGCAAATTTGAAAATGCTAAATAATAAGGATCATACTCTAGTCGCGGGATCTCTCGACAAGCTCGAGATGACGTTTAGCGCTCTTATCCGTGGGATCTCTCGACAAGCTCGAGATGACGTTCGATGCTCTTCGTCGTGGGGTCTCTCGACAAGCTTAAGATGACAAAAAGAAAAGGCATGCATCGCAGAATTTTCTGCCTGTCATGCCGAGCCTGCCGACTATGAAATGGACTAGCATCCCATGTTTAACGCCCTTATCCGTGGGATCTCTCGACAGGCTCGAGATGACGTTTTACGTTCTTATCTGTGGGATCTCTCGACAAGCTCGAGATGACGTTCGGTGCTCTTCGTCGTGGGATATCTCGACAAGCTCGAGATGACGCTTTACGCTCTTATCTGTGGGTTAGTCCTCGATGATGTCGCCGTTGGGCGCGATGACCGTGACCTGCCAAGGAATCATCTTGCCGCTGCTTTGCAGCGCCTGCTTCACAGCGTATTCGATGCCGCCGCAGCACGGCACGCTCATGCGCAGCACATCGACGCTTTTGATATCATTGTTTTTGAGTATCTCGGTGAGTTTGTCTGCGTAATCGACCATATCGAGCTTGGGGCAGCCAATCAGCGTGATTTTGCCTCGCATAAACCGGCTATGGATATTCGCGTTGGCAAACGCCGTGCAATCTGCCGCAATCAGCAGCTTCGCCCCTTGAAAATACGGCGCGTTCACCGGTACCAGCTTGATTTGGCACGGCCACTGCCCCAGCTCGGAGACGGCTTCTTCTTTGGGCGCAGCCGTATGCGGCTGCCTCTCAAGCATCACTGCGCGTGAAGACGGACATCCGCCCCCCATATGCGCCTGTTTCCTTGCTGCCATGTGTTTTTCCACCGCTTCCTTATCAAAATCAGCGGCTTCACGCTCCTCAATCGTGATCGCGCCTGTGGGACACTCAGGCAGACAATCACCGAGGCCGTCGCAGTACGATTCCGACATCAATTGCGCCTTGCCGTTCACCATCGCCAGCGCGCCTTCGTGGCACGCGTTTACGCAAAGCCCGCAGCCGTTGCATTTTTCCTGATCTATCGAAATAATATTCCGTTTCATTATTTGTATCCTCCTTGCTTTTCTGCCTTCATTATCGTATATTTAAACACGAACGTCCGTTGCAATTGCAACACAGAGGAGCCGGTTTATGAATATTTCGTCAATATACGCAAAGCACATTGCGCTTTTTGAAGGCATCAGCGAAACAGAGCTCGACGAAATGCTGCATTGCCTTGGCGCGGTCAGCAAATTTTTCAAAAAGGGCAGCTATATTTTGATGGCAGGAGACTCTTTGATGCATGTCGGGGTGATACTCTCGGGACAGGCAACGGTATTCAAAACCGACTTGCTCGGCAACCGGATCGTGCTTGGGGCGCTCACGCCGCCCCACCTTTTCGCCGAAACCTTTGTCTGCGCCGGTGTTAAATCCAGCCCCGTTACCGTGGAAGCCTCGACGGATGTCACAGCGTTGCTGCTCTCTTTCGACAGGATATTGCATACATGTACATCGTGCTGCTCGCATCATTCGGCGCTGATTCATAACATGCTGCGCATCGTGGCACAGAAGAATTTGGCGCTCAATGAAAAGCTTGACCATATGGCACGCAAGACCACGCGACAGAAAATCGCTTCATATCTGCTGGATCAGGCAACACGCTCCGGCAGCCGCCGTTTTGAAATCGCGCTGGACCGGCAGGCACTGGCCGACTACTTAAGCGTGAATCGCAGCGCCCTCTCACGCGAGCTTTCGCGTATGAATGAGGAAGGCGCGGTGGACTATCAGCGCAACAGCTTTTACATACGCGACGCGGGGCTTCTCGAAGAAATGCTGCTTCACGAATAGCGTTTTGTGCTATAATGGTCGATATTAAAGTTCTGCATGGATCAGTGTATCCATATACAAAAGAAAGGCGCTTAGGAGCATGGATAAAGGCAGTGGGGTGACATACGCCCTTGGGTTTACGGCGGCAGGCGTGGCTTGCGGCATCAAAAAAAACGGCGGCAAGGATCTTGCCGTGATCAAATGCGACTGCGTCGCTACGGCGGCGGGCGTGTTTACGCGCAACAAGGTCAAAGGCCATTCTCTCATGCTGTCGCAAAGGAACGTACGCAACGGAAAAGCGCAGGCTGTCATCATCAATGCGGGCAACGCCAATGCGTGCCTCGGCACCCGCGGCGAGCAGGACGCCTTGACCATGGCGCAGCTGACAGCGCAAGCCTTGGGCTGCCGGCCTATGGATGTTCTCACGGGTTCCACGGGCGTCATTGGCATGCCGCTTCCCATTGAACGCATTGAAGCGGGGCTCAAAAAGGCCGCACTCACGCGGGAAGGCGGCGCAGACGCGGCGGCGGCCATTATGACCACAGATACCATCATGAAGCAGGCGCAAACGAGCACGACAGTCGGCAGATGTGAAGTCAGAATCGGCGGCATGGCCAAGGGCAGCGGCATGATTCATCCCAACATGGCCACGATGATTTCCGTGATCACAACGGATGCCGCGATATCCGGCAAAGCGCTGAAAACAGCGCTAAAAAGCGCCGCGGATATGTCGTACAACCGCATCTCTGTGGACGGCGACACCAGCGTGTGCGACAAGGTGCTGCTATTGGCTTCAGGGCTTGCGGGCAACGCCCCCATTGAAGAAAACACGAAAGACTTTGATACATTTCTTTCTGCTTTAAAAGAGGTTTGCGTCTCATTGGCGAAGATGCTTGCGGCAGACGGCGAAGGCGCCACCAAGCTGCTCACCATTGATGTGCGCCACGCAAAGTCACATAAGGACGCGCACCTGATTGCGTCCGCGATAGCCAAATCGCCGCTGTGCAAAACCGCGGCTTTCGGCAACGATGCCAACTGGGGCCGCCTTCTGACTGCGGCCGGTTATTCGGGCGCTTCCTTCGATCCTGCCAAGGTCGATATTTACATCGGCAGCGTGCAGGTTTGCGAAAAAGGCGGCGGTCTTGCGTTTGACGAGGACGCGGCGCTGCGTGTGCTCAAGCAAAAGGAAGTCACCTACGTTATTGATCTTAATGACGGTGACGCGTCCGACATGATGTGGACATGCGATTTTTCATTGGATTACGTCAAAATTAACGCGGATTACCGGACATGAGATGATCATAACGATCGGGGTATAGGCAGGGGCGGTCAGCGGCCGTCCGCCTTCATATCCGCATCCGAGCGAGATAAGTAAAAGTATTGAGCTTGCTAAACCGTATTGGCTGGTTATGTTAATTATCTGACTTCTCTTTGTGATATCTGCTGATGAGCTTGTTGAGCTTTTGGCTCTGCTT
Source organism: Bacillota bacterium (assembly GCA_023391105.1). Taxonomy (GTDB): domain Bacteria; phylum Bacillota; class Clostridia; order Christensenellales; family SZUA-584; genus SZUA-584. The sequence goes on along the minus strand of JAEWBO010000029.1, from coordinate 31,359 downwards.
GAGTATGGCCTCATCCTTTGATATCCGGACACCTCTGCGAATCGCATCCTCGATCATGGCATCCAGAATATAGCGTTCTTTTTGAATTTCGTTGACATCCATGTCCTTTTTCATTATGTCCTCCGGATGAATGGTGAAAGGGTAACTAATTTTATGTTTATTATATATCGAAATGGGTTATATGACAACGGTTTTCCGTTATCATATATGCTAAATGGGTATTGTATATCCGGGCTTTTTTATTGTTAAGTCTTTGATGAATTGGAACGAACAGATTAAAAAAGCCGACGGTAATCATCGGCTTTTCTTAGAATCCGGTCAGCCGCCAAGCTGCGATTTGACCTGATTCACTTCGTTGTCGTCTGCCATCGTTGCGGGCTGATAGAAGCCTTTCTGCTGAGCGATCTGATACAGCTCATACTGCGACGTCTCGCAGTTGTTTCTGATCTGCTGAATGGCCTGTCTTAAATTGGGGTTAGAACATTCCGAAATCACATTCGCATAAGTGGTCAGACTGCTTTTCACCTGAGCCAAAGCGTCGTTGACCATGGCCTTTTCCTGTAAGCCGCCCTGACCGCCGCTCCCCATGTTGGTTCCCATCGTATTGCTTCCTTGCATCTCTATCAACCTCCTAACCTAAAAATGACAGCAACTGCTGTTTGGTTTTCTGCGCATCCTGGGCAGACTTTTGGAAATATGACTTTACCTGCGGGTCTGTAGACTGTTGGGCATATGCCTGCATTTTCTGAAATGCAGTATCATGCGCGCCGATAAGATGCCTTAAGTTCTGCAGCTCCATTTTGTTTAATTGTGACATAGAAGAGCTCCTTTCATTTAATTCACACAACATAGTATCTGAAGTTCGGCCGCTTGATATTCGTTAAAAGGCTTAAAAAAGATATGCCATAAAAATCTATTTTTAAAATTTTTACTCGACTTTTTCGAGTATATCCGGCACACTGACCTTGCCTTTTGTAAGCGATGCCGCCATGGCTGCGATGGCCACAACGCTTGCGACAATGAATGTCAGCCGCAGTGCATAGATGAACGAAGCCTTTTGCGCGATGAGCCCGGCCATCCCTTCCGCTGCCAGACCGGGCGCTTGTCCCGCAAACAGCGTGAAAAGCGCGCTGGAAAGTCCGACGCCAATCACCATGCCCACATTGCGCGCGGTCGCCAGCATGCCTGAAGCAACGCCGCGGCTGCCTGACGGCACGCTGCTCATCACAGCGCTGTTGTTGGGCGTTTGAAAAAGCCCCGAGCCAAACCCCGTCACAGCCATCGCCATAATGATATAGCTGTTGGGTGTATCCGCCTCAAGACGGCTTAGGAGAAAAAGCCCCACCGCCATGATGCCCATGCCCGCAGAGCTCAAAAGGCGCGTATCGGCACGGTCGGCAATAGCGCCCGCGATGGGCGCAGTGACCAGTGCGGCCAGAGGCATCGGCATATAGAGCAGACCCGACATGGCGGGTGTGTACATGCGCACAGTCTGTAAATAAAACGGAACCAGAAACACCATAATATACTGCGCCATATAGTTGAACACCGCGGCAGACAGACTCGCCGAGAACACGCGTATGCGAAAAAGCTGTAGATTGAGTATCGGGTGCTTTGAACGCTTTTCAAAGCGGATGAACATCACCGCCACAAACAATCCGCCCAGCATAAGCAGCGCGAACGTCAGCGTATCAATGTTGGCACTGAGCTGATCTAACGCGAGCAGTATCATAAACAGCGCCGCAAATATCATGACGCTGCCCGGAACGTCCATGGACACGGCAGGTTTGTGTTTGTCAGTCGGGATAAAACGCATTGCAATCACAATGCCAATGATACCGATCGGTATATTGATATAATATATGCTCTGCCATCCAAAAACGCTTGTGAGCCAGCCACCCAGCACTGGGCCCGCGGACAACGCAACGGCGACCGATACCGCATTAACGCTAAACGCGCGGCCGCGGCGGCCTGCGGGCACGTGATGCGTGATGATGGCCGAGTTTGTGGAGAACATCATGGCAGCGCCCAGCGCCTGCACAACGCGCATGCCGATCAGCATGCCGATACTGGTAGACAGGCCGCACAGCGCCGAACCAATAGTAAAAACCGCAAAGCCTGCGATATACAGCTTTTTTTGTCCGTACAGGTCGGAAAGGCGCCCAAAAAACAGCAGAATACTGCTCACCACGATCAGATATGCAGCCACAACCCATTCCACCGTGGCAAGCGGCACGTCAAAATGCGCCTGCACAACAGGATTGGCGACGTTAACCACGCTTGCGTCCAATGCCGCCATAAACGTGCCGAGCGCGACCGAAAAAAGCATAAGACCCGTTTTTTCCTTCATTGATGTCTTCTCCCCGCAAAACCATTTTACCAAAGAATAATGTTAAGCACATGCGCGCGAATTTGTCAAGTTGGCCGCATGCTTCAAACATAGTATCTGCGATGCGCTGTTTATGATGCGCATTGCGATGATAAACAGTCTATATACGGTTTCAATTGAATTTGCATTAATGGTTTTATATGGTATGATCCAAAGAGTTTCACGCATAGGAGTCAAAGAAAATATGTTTCAAGTCACAAAGGATTGGAACCCCAAGCAAGCACTTTTAAAGGACATCCTACTTAAAAAGGAGCGTTTTCCCGATACAAAAAAGCTGCTCCTCGATATGCATTCACTCGTCCATGCATCACCCGTTTACGGCACCCAATCTGTCACTTACATGGATGAAATTTGGGATGGCCTCACTGATACAGCGTTTCGAACCATGCCCACTATCAAAGACGTGACGGTGGCGTGGAATATCTGGCACATCACGCGCATCGAAGACTTAACGGTCAACATCCTCATACAAGACTCCGGTCAGGTGCTGGATGATCATTGGCTCTCAAAGCTTTGCACACGCGTTACAGATACAGCCAACGCCATGACCGACGACGAGATCATCCGGTTCAGTAGCGAAATCAATAAAACCTCGCTGTATGAATACCGCAATGCGGTGGGTATGCAGACAAAAACGGTTATCGAAGGCTTAGGCTTTGATGATTTAAAGCGCAGATTTTCGATAAATCAGCTCACACGCATTCGTGACGAGGGCGGTGTCATGGGCCACAAGGATTCCATATGGCTGCTCGATTTCTGGGGCAAAAAGAACGTTGCCGGCATCTTTCAAATGCCCGTCACACGCCATCAGATCGTTCATCTTAACGATTGTGCCAAGCTTAAGCAAAAATGTCTGAAAAGCAATAACGGACACCATTAGGCGTCCGTTTCGAGCTGTTGAGTAAGGATTGCATCCCCTGATGGCGCCAAGCTCGCCTTGTCATGCTCTTCACTTCGTAGCGAGCTGGTGATGCATCCCCTTTGATGCTCTTCGCTATATCATATTATAATACTTCGCTGCGCCATGATGACCCGCGCACGCCGCGGTACAACGTCACACCTGTATCGGTTACATAGCCGATGGACGCAAGTACCACGATAATCGTCGGCAGCACTGCCCAGAATGCTTGCGCACCCTGGCTTGCGAACAGTTCAACGCCGGTGGCCGCATAAAGCGATGTGAGAAAATCGGCGTTCCATATCGCAGGCGGCAGGAATATCACGATATTGAGCACCAGCGTCGCGATATTGATGGCTGCAATCGCCAGCGAAATTTTAAGCGTATACCGCCCCGCGATAAGCCGCAGCACGTCCTTGAGTATGCCAAGGCAAATCAGCACATTGATCAGCAGCAGCATGGAGCGCAGCACGCCGAGGTTGAAAACCGGTACGGACACCAGCTCCTCCGATGCCACCACATATCCCAAAATCCACGGTATCGCGTTGAATATCACCAGACCGATCACCCCGAATATCAGCCCGGCGATGGGGTCGCCTTTCTTGATTGTGATTGTATCCTTTTGATTTTCGGACGGCACGGGCGGCAGATCCTTCGGATTCCAGTCCAGCCCCTTCAGCGGTGACTGCTTGCTGAACCGCTCCGCCAGCACAAACGCGATCGTTACATACGCAAATGCCTGCACCAGCCCGCTGATGATGCCCCCGAAGGATTGGGCGACAGCGCTGATCGCATTCTCAGGTGGTGTGGCCACGCTGCTCACAATCAGTGCGATCACCAGCCCGAAGCCTGATACCCCGAGTACGATTTTCAACACCAGCCAGTAAATGTCGTAATAATCCGGCCCGATCAGATAGCGCTTGGTACCGCGGTATTTCGCGGCCAGCTCCCGCGGCCGCCCCAGTTCTTTCAGCACCGCCGTCACATCATCAACGGTGGGCGTTGCATCACCCGTCCGCGCAAGCAGCATGTCGTCAATCAAGCCGCGCAGCTCCTTTTCGATGTCTTCTCTTTGGGGCTGCGGCAATCGCCGTGCCACATCATACACATATCTGTCTATCAGCTCTTGAACTTTATTTGCGCTCATTGTTCTCCCTCCTCATGAATGAGCCTTTCGATGCTGCGCGCCAGATCATCCCATTCTCCGCACAACAGCTTATAAATTTTCTCGCCCGCCTCACTGCGCACATAGTATTTGCGCGGCTTCGGGCCGGACGTTTCCCATTCGCTTGCAAGCATCCCCTGAGATTCCAGCCGCCTCAACAGCGGATACAGCGTACCGGGTTCAATGCTCATGCCCTCGCTTGAAAGCTCCTCCACCAACGCATAGCCGTACTTTGGCTTATTCAGGCGGCTTAAAACGCAAAGTGTGACCGTCCCGCGTCTCAGTTCTTGCTCCAAATTCGACACAATGACGTTTATATTTTCCACATTTTTCACCTCTCTCGCGCATTATACTGTATGTCATACACTATTGTCAACACCATTATAATAATTTTATCGCTTTAGTGTGGTTTTAAGATGATGGATTCAAACAGCCCTCATGGTTAGAGCCCTTTTGTCTTTGCGGCTTTTCCATGATAGAATAAAGACAACTTTTTGAAGGAGTGTATTGATATGAGTATTTTCAGCAAGAGGAAAACAGAACCCGAAAGCATTGATGGTGTATTTTTTCTCGAGCAGCATGAAAAAGGTCTCCTTGATGATACATCTTTTCTTAAAGCTTTTGGCAAGGCAAAGGTTTTTTATTCGACACCTTATGGTGACCACAAGGACGGAAACGGCCGTTTATTCGTCCTGCCGGCTTTGGACAACACCGGATATCTCCCTGTTTTTTCATCGCTTGAGAGAATAAAAGAATTCTATGAAAATGCGGGAAGATGTGCCTATTTGACTATGGAGGGCACATTTTTATCGTTTCTTGAAACAACGAGTAAAATCAATGCCGAGGCACCGGTGAAGATGGGCGCAGTTATAGACCCCGGATATTTTGGCGTTACTGTAAATGCAGATATGCTTGATGCAGTGATTCGTATTATAAGATAATATGCGATGTAACCTTGATTGACATAAAGCCCGTCTCCATAAGGAAACAGGCTTTGGTATCATTCTACAACTTTTGACCGCTCAAGTATTCATCCAATTGACCAAGACATTCCTTGAAATTCTTGCGACCGTACCCCATTCTAAAGAAGCTGCCGTCCGCCTCATAAACATCCCCTGGCAGCAGCAAAACGCCTTTTCTTCGAATAAGGTCTTCACAGAAAGCGCGTATGCCGCTCGTGATTTTGAGCTTATGAAACGCAATCGGCCCCGCAGCCGGTACGTTATTGACAAAGGCGTCTGTAAATTTGGTAAAGAACGGCTCCGCATAATCGATATTTTCTTTGATAATCGATACATTTCTTTTTAAGATAGCAGCGCTGTGTTTGAGCGCCACGACGGAAAGGAATTCGCTGGGGGCGCTGGAGCAGATGGTGGTGTAATACTTGTATTTCAACATCTTTTCATAAATGTCTTTGCTGCGCGTCGCAATCCATCCGATTCTCAGGCCCGGCAGACCATACGCCTTGGACATCACCCCCAAAGACACCGCGTTTTCATATATATCGCTCATCCAGGAGTGTTCTTGTTCGTCCCACTCAAGACCTTTGTAGACCTGATCGCAGAACACAAAAATGCCTCTCTCGCGTGCAATATCCGCGATGCACCTCAGTTCCTCATCGCTTAGCGAATAGCCCGTGGGGTTGTGAGGCGTGTTGATGACAAGCAATTTTGTGTTGGGCTTAATCAATGTGAGCAGTTCGTCCATGTCCAGGGTCCAGCCACTTATCCCCTGACGCAGCGGCCACGGCGACACCTCACATCCAATCGACACAGCTACCTCATAAAGCGACTGGTACGCAGGCGACATATACACCACATGTTCGCCCGCGCTTAATAACACCTGCATGAAATTGAATATCGCTTCCTCCGCGCCTGCGTGAACGAGTATATCGTCGCGCTTGCAGTGCTTATATAGCGCGGCGATATGCTGTCTTAGTTCAGGGCTTCCCTTCGCCTCGGTATATCCAAGCCGGGTTTCCATAAAGCGTTCCTTTGCGCCCGGCTCCATATTAAGCAGCTCGTTCACCGTCATAGATTCACAGTCCGATTGCGACAGCAGATATGTTGTGGAAAACTCGTGTTTCTCGTAGAAGTCCTCCAGAAAAAATTCACGTAATTTCATTATGCATACACCCCTTCTTTCTTACCATTTATCTCACAAAACAACCCTGGCAGCACGGCTATCTCATTTTTCCAAAGATAGCTGATACACAACGGTTCAAGAGGTATGCCAAACGACTTACCTCTTTTTATGGATTTCAGTTTCAACTACAGGTATTTGCTTGCTTCCCTGACGCTTAACGCGTTCAAACTGTGCGCATTGATAAAACGCCTCACCCATTCGGCATCAGTTTTGGAATACTCGCGCAGCGCCCAGCCAATCGCCTTGTTGAGGAAGAAATCCTTTGTATCACCGTTTTTCAATATCGCGCGAGACAGAAACGCCGTATCCGTGCTATCCTTGTATTTGAGCTGAAACAATATCGACACGCGTCTTAACCAAAGGTTGTCGCTTTGCATCCACTTTGCCACGACCTTGTCTTTCATTTCATCATGCCGCAGAATGATGTCTCCCGCCACACCAGCCAGCAAATCCACGGTGTCCCACCACGATTTTGTGATGATAAGCGTTTCAATACGACCAAGATCATTCGCTTGCAGACGGCCTTTCACGGCAATCAGATAATCGATAGCAATATATTGGAACTCGCGCTCGGGCATCTCAAAACACCGACAGATGAAATCCCAGTCCACAGCCGCCTCTTTTTTCTTCTGAACCAGAAAACTGCGGCTTAATGCGGCGCGCCGCGGTTTTTGCAAGCCGAGGAACGCAAACTGGTTCTTCATATAAGCAGCCATTCCCGCCGCCATTTTGCTGTCTGCAGCGTCATAAAAGCTTTGAAAAATATCCATGCCAACCTCCCGTTATCGTTGCTCAGCAGCAGCATTTCTTGATTTAAACCTTTTGTTCTCATCATAGGTCATAATAACCGTTTTCGCAATTCTCGACAAAAAGATTTCTGCCTATATTATACCTATTAATTAAACCTTAGTATAGCTTGATACACGCGCAGAAACGCCTACCCCCGCACAATTCAATATAACATCGAAAATAAGGAGCCTGCTGCATGAGCATCGATCACGCCTATTGCTCACCCAACAAACAATCGAGAAGCTGAATTCGGCAAAATCCCATTCGTCCGCTTCTGCCGATGCGCGGTTGTCTGTCCGGCAAAGGCCATCATCTGCCCGCTTCGAAAAACTTGAAGACATGCGAAAAAACAAAAGCTGCTCGGATGTGAGCAGCCCGAGATTCTATTATGCCCAAACGTTTCTATCAGCTGCCTGAGACCTTTACAAGCATTTTATTGTCCAGCGTCACAATGCAGTCAGCGATGCTGTGAAAGTAGTCCGAATGGGTGGCCACAATCACGCACTTACCTTCTTTATGCGCAAGATCATCAAACAGCCCCACGATATCGAGCGCTGTTGCCTTATCAAGATTACCTGTCGGTTCATCGGCGATGATGATATCCGCGCCGGTCGAGATGGCCCGTGCAATCGCCACGCGTTGCTGCTCTCCGCCGGATAAGTAGTTGGGCAGCCGTTTGAACAGCGATTCATCAAGCCCCGTACTTTTGAGCAGTTCCGATGCCTTGGCCTCGCCTTCTGCACTGCCCGAAATGCTCATCGCGATGAGCACATTCTGAACCGCCGAAAGATAGGTAAGCAGGTTGTACGCCTGAAACACAAACCCCAAGTGATCCTTTCTGTATCGTGCCATGCCGATCTCCTGTATGTCGCGATCCTTATAGCTTATGCTCCCTTGCTTGGGCGTCTCGAGCGCGCCGAGCAGCGACAGCGTCGTGGTCTTGCCGGAGCCGGAAGGTCCAATAATGGAGTAAAGCTTACCCTGCTCAAAGCAAAAGCTCGCGTCCTTGAGAATATCGATATTTGCTGCCTTTGTCGGATAATAGTAGTCAACGTTTTTGAGTTCCAGTATCGTATTCATCGCTTTTCTCCGTTTCTCAGAGTCGTTATTTAAAGGTCTGCATAATCTGCTTGGGGGTGTACTTTCTGATCGCGACCGTCGGTATGATCGACGCAATAATCACCAGCAGTATGCCGCAGATATTTGCCAGCAAGAACAGCGCGCCGACATCTGTCGATGTCAGTGTCTGATCAATCTGCATGCTCGCCGCGACCGATTTACCCACAGCGGGTATGATGACGCTTGACACAATAGCGCCGATATTGATGGCGATAAGCGCAGGCATCAATATTTCAAGTATCATCTGCAGACTGATCTTGTATCGGCTTTCCCCTAGCGAGACCAATACGCCGATTTCGAAAAGGCGGTCGTTCATCAGGTAAATCACGAGCAGGCTCAATATTATCGCCGACATGGCAATGACTGTGATGAAAATCGCATCACAGGTTTTAATGAGGCTATTGAGGGCGGTGGACGCAAGCAAAAAATCGAGATTGTTATTGATGAACACCAGATTTAAGTCGTTTTCTTCAGCGATAGCCTTTGCCTTGCCCAGAAACGCATCGAAAACAGCGGGATCGCTCAGCGAATATTCCGCCTCCGTGATCCCATTGACTCCTGATAAATTTAAGGCAACCTCGAGTGGTGCATAGATATAGTTGATATTGCAGGAAGACCCAGGCACCAAATTTAAATCGTCTCCCGAATGCATGCCGATCACTTCCAGTTCAGCCCTCAGATCATTATTAAAGTAAGAGGAGACGCTGAACGTGTCTCCAAATCTAAGAACATTGAAATTGAAGACACGCTGGCTTAAAACCGCGGCTGTTCCGGTCTCTCCGGGCGATAAGAACCGTCCTTCTATCACATCATCCTTGCCTGATTTAAAATTCCAGAAGGACTGCATATCCGACACGCCGACCAATGTGAAATCTCCCAAGCCCGGATAATTTTGCTCAACGAATTCTTCGTAATGTTCTTCTCCCTTTATATTGTCGCTCAAAACATTGACCATGCTGATATAATGGCTCTGTTTCACTTCGGGCAATCCGGAAATCTCCTGCGCAGCATCATACGGAAAAAACGCGGCCTGTTCGCGCCCGGATAACCCCATATCCGTCATATGCACAATGACGGACGCTCCAATATCTTTTCTGATTTGCACAACGGATTCCGCTGCGGCCGCACGAATCTGATAGGAGACCTGCAAGGATACCGACGCAATCAATAATATCAGCAACATCAAAATGAAGCGTTTTTTATGATGAATGCTGCTAAATATAGCACGTTTGATAAAGCCCATGATCTACCCCTTCATCAATTTGATAGCAATAATCTTGCAGGACTTTTGCGCAGAAAAAGCATCACCTGTGCCGCCAGAGCCGCGATAATCAAAACGATCCCCATGACTGCATAAATCATAAATACACCAAAACTGTCCCCGATGTTCAGTTGGTCGTTGACATAAAAATAAGTTGCCCGCGATGAGTTGATATCGCCCGCAATATTATATGCGCCATGATATTCATATCGCACAAGCTCGTCGCGTTGTTGCTCTATTGCAGCGTTTGTCTCGTAAGCCGGTTTGTCCATGACAACGCTGCTGATGCTTGGCGCGGAAATAATCCCTAAAGAAACTGCCAGCACCAAAGCCACCAGTATCAGGGTCAGCTCTTCGAGTACGGTTTGGATCACAAGCTTAACCTTCGATTCGCCGAGAGACAGATAAATGCCCATTTCATACTTCTTGCCATTGAGCAGCAACGCATATATCAGCAGTATAATGACAAAGATACCAATGCCAAGCCCCACCGCTGTTGTGGCGGCCATGCTGCTAATCTCTTCTGCGGGCTTGCTGACGGTGGAAACCCACTGTTCATCCCACGTATAGGTATACGTGAGCGGACCAAATATCGTCCCTGTGGTTCCTTCTCCCATTTCGTCTTTGATCTTATCGATGTAATCTTCTATCTGCTCTGAACCCTGGAGGTAAACATACATGCGCATCGGTGAATAAAAAAAACTGAAAGGCGTTAGCGTATCGCTCGGAATAAAGACATAATTTGCGGGCAGATCATAGGGGAATACAGGAGATATGTCCTTTTCATACAAGCTTGACGTCTTAGGATAGTCAAACAGGCCGATGATGGTCAACGTCAGCGTGCCAGGATCACCGGACATTTCCTTATCGACGTTTGAGCCGGTCACACCGATGCTGTCTCCAAGCTTCAGGCCGTTTTTCTTAGCCAGCGCGCTGGAAATCACCGCAACTTTTTGCTCGGCGTCATCGGCGGTAATGTGCTTTCCCTCCGAAAGGGTGAACCCCGCACTCGTAAAGAGCGTATAAGTTTCGGTATTGATTAAGCCAATCAGCGAGCAAGTGTCAATTGTATATCCATCTGTTTTCGAACCTTCCTGAACTCTTGCATATAATTCCTCATCCTTTACGACCGGAATCGTATCGACCAAATTGCCGATGCCGAACCCAACCATGTTGCAGTCCCGAACGAAAGTCAGGGTTTTGAGCTGATCGGCTTCTTTGGTGTAAAAGGGGCCTTCCATCCCATCCACACCCTCACTGATTTTTGTCATCATCACGCAGTTGCCCACGTTCGCGTTCAGATAATCAACCTGCTGACTGGAAGCGATGCTGATAATGGTCACCGAGATCAATAAGAACAGCAGTAGGAAAAACCAGACCGTGATCAGTATGTTTCTTCTCTTATGATACCAAAGGCTATTTGCGGTGCGGCTGAATATGCTTTTCATCTGCTTCCCCCTATGTCAACAGAGAGCTTTGAAAGTTATTTAAAGCAATAAGGTTAAAAAGTCATACGAGATGTTTATTCCTAGTATAGTACACCAAGAATCATTTGCGTATTCATATTATTAGCATAACGTAGCATTATTTTGTTATATTTGTCAGTTTGTATATGGCATAATTTTGCTTCAATAAAAAAACAACCACCCTTTCGGATGGCTGTAGTATATTAATAAAACTTGCAAAGCGGCCCCCTCATACGACTACCCCGAAGGGGTGGAACGGGGGCTGTCACCCATAGGCGACTGGGGAGGGAATTGAAAACCGGTCACTCCCTCCGTCAATTGCCGGATTTCTTTGATTACAATAAACCGTTATTCCGCTTCGCCGAGCGCGAACACGAGCTCGCAGCTCGCAGCAAGTTTGCCGTTCACGTAGGCTTTGCCGCTGCCGACACCAATGCTCTCCTTCACCGTTTCGATGGCCGCTTCGAGGACGAGCGAATCTCCCGGCACCACCTGCTCACGAAAACGCGCGTTTTTAATACGACCCAAAAACGCGAGCTTGCCCTTCATCTCTTCCATGGTCAGCAGCGCAATGCCGCCCATCTGTGCAATCGCCTCAACGATGAGCACACCGGGCATTACCTTTTTATCCGCAAAATGCCCCATGAAAAACCATTCGTTGCCGCTGACGGCCTTGACCCCGGTCGCTTTCACACCCGGCTCCAGTTCGTCCACCCTGTCCACCATCAGAAATGGTTCCCTGTGGGGCAATATTTGTTTGATCTGTTCGATATTCAGCATAACGTCTCCTATCCTTGTGTTTTGGCAAGCACCACGCAGCTGTTATGTCCGCCGAAGCCAAACGAGTTGGAAATGGCATAGCCGGTGTCCATCTTGCGCGCCTTGCCCTTCACGTAATCAAGGTTACAGCCCTCGCCTTCCGTCTCCAGACCAATCGTCGGCGGCGCTATGCCTTCGCTCAGCGCCATCGCGGTGATCACCGCTTCAAACGCGCCTGCCGCGCCCAGCATATGCCCCGTCATCGACTTTGTGGAGCTCACGAGCAGCTGCTTGGCGTGGTCGCCGAAGCACAGCTCAATCGCCGCGCTCTCGCCCACATCGTTAAGCGGCGTGCTTGTGCCGTGCGCGTTCACATAGCCGACCTGCGTTTTATCAATGCCCGCGTCCTCAATCGCCAGTTCCATGGCTCTCGCGGCATACTTGCCCTCGGGCTGCGGTGCGGTAATATGGTACGCGTCGCATGTCTGCGCGTAGCCCGCCACCTCACCAAGTATCTTCGCGCTGCGCTTTTTGGCGTGTTCTTCGCTCTCAATCAGCATAAACGCCGCGCCCTCGCCCATCACGAAGCCTGATCTGTCCTTGTCAAAAGGTATGCTTGCCCGATTGGGATCGGCGCTTTCCGTGATTGCCTGCATTTGATGAAATCCCTGCACAGCCAGCTCGTTCATCACGGATTCCGCGCCGCCCACAAGCACCGCGTCCATACGCCCTTCACGCACCGCGTAAAGCGCCTGTCCGATCGCGTCCGTGCCTGTTGAGCACGCCGTCACCACAGAGAGACAAATGCCGTGCAGCCCCAGCCTGATGCTGATCTGCCCTGCCGTGGTGTTGATGATGCACTTGGGGATAAACAGCGACGACACACTGCGAGGGCCGTTTAACTTGAGCTCGTCATACTGTTCACAGATGGTGTCAAGGCCGCCCATACCGCTGCCGAGTATCACACCGACGCGTTCGTCATCAAAGCTGCTGCCTTCCATGCCGCTCTGCTCCCATGCCTGCAGCGCCGCGGTCATCGCGAAAAGCGTAAAGCGTGCCATGCGCTTTTGCTCTCGTTTGGTGATATACTGCGCGGGGTCAAAGTCCTTGACCTGCCCCGCCACATAAATGCCTGTCAGCTCCGCGTCAAAGCATTCTGCCAAGCTGATTCCGCAAACGCCGTCAATCGCGGCTTTAAAGGATGAAGCCGCATCCAAACCGATGGGCGACACCGCGCCCATACCGGTAATAACAACTTTATTTTTCATATGACCTCCATCATGAAAACTAAATCACCATACCACCATCTACCACAAGCGCCTGACCGGTGATATACGCGGCGCGGTCACTGCACAGAAATGCCACCAGATTGGCCACATCCGCGGGCACGCCGAACCGCTTTAGCACGATCGACTGCTTCATTTTATCCTTAAGATCATCGCTCAAATCGTGTGTCATGGCCGTTTCAATGAAGCCGGGAGCCACCGCGTTTACACAGATGCCGCGTCCGCCTACTTCCTTCGCGCAAGCCTTCGTCAGCCCGATCATCGCCGCCTTGGACGCCGCGTAATTCGTCTGCCCTGCGTTGCCCATAATGCCCACCACCGACGTGATGTTCACGATACGTCCCTGCCGCTTTCTGATCATATAGGATGCCGCCTCACGTGTGCAGTAAAAGCAACTGTCTATGTTGGCGTGCATCACGCGCGTATACTGCTCATCGCTCATGCGAATGAGCAGGTCGTCATCCGTGATCCCAGCGTTGTTGACAAGCGCGTAAAGGCCGCCCAGCGCGTCTAAGCACTGCGCGATCAGCTGTGTACACCCTTCGCTGCTGCTCAAGTCCGCTTGTATCGAAACAGCCTTTTGACCCAAGTCTCTTATCTGCTTCGCGACGTCCTCGGCCATTTTTTCGTTGCCGTTGTAGTGAACCGCGATATCAAAGCCTTGTGCCGCCAGCTCAAGGGCAATCGCCTGACCGATTCCGCCGGACGCGCCCGTTACCAATGCCACCTGACTCATGAACCCACCTCACATGTATCCAAGAATTTCTTAAGCGATGCCGCATCGCGCACCGAATGCACCTGGGTGCCTTTGTCCACACGCCTTTTGAGCATCTTCGAAAGCACATTAGACGGCCCGATCTCCACGAACCGCTCTACGCCGCTTGCGATCATATGCTCGATGCAATCATGCCACTTCACGCGGCTGCGCATCTGCTCGGCCAGCAGCGCTTTTACATCGCTACCGCTTTCATACGGCGCGCCCAGTGCGTTGGCATATACAGTGCCTTGCATATCTGCGAAGGTTTCGGTTTCCAGCACTCTCGCAAACGCTTCGGATGCGCCCTGAAGCAGCGGCGCATGCGACGGGCCCGCCACAGAGAGCAGCGTCACCATCTTGGCGCCCATCTGCTCGAACTTTTCTTTAAGCGTGTTAAGCTGTGCCATTCTGCCCGCGATGACGATCTGCTTGTCCGAAAGGTGGTTCGCGACATACGCATCCGGCACACCTGCAATCGCCAGTTCCACTTCGTCCACCGCAAAGCCGATCACCGACAGCATGCCGCCCTCACCGGGCGCAAAAGCGTCGTCCATGATACGCCCTCTTTCGCGCACCAGCGCCGCACCCTGAGCCGCGCCGATCACGCCTGAGGCGCAAAGCGCACTGTATTCGCCGAGCGAAAGCCCCGCATAGCCTTGGGCTTCTTCAACCGCTTTTTTGACGAGCTGAAGCAGAGAGACAGTATGCGCGAATATTGCAGGCTGAATCGTCTCGCCGCCGTCCATATTCTCACCTTCGAAGCACGCGGCCTTCAAATCCAGCTGCGCGCCATCCATGCATGCATCAAACGTTTGCTTGTAATCGTAAAAATCATTATATAAGTCCGCTCCCATGCCAATCGTCTGAGCACCTTGGCCGGGAAATAGAAAGGCCGTCCTCATAGCATCACCTTGAGGCGGCTGCATACGTTTTGACACACGCTTTTCAGACGTTCATCGTCGAAAAGCTCATGGATAATCTCCTTGGCTGTCTGAACCTTGTCGAGCATGCACGCGCACTGACCGGCCATGAACGATCCGCCGTCCTTATCGCCTTGCAGCACCGCTCTTTGCAGTGAGCCTTCGCCCATCTTCTCGAGCCGTTCCACCGCGTTTTCTTCATACTCCACTCGCGCAAGCTCTCGCGCGAACGGGCTTCTGAGCACGCGCACCGGATGCCCCGTCACACGTCCTGTGACCTTGCTGTCGATATCCTTGGCTTTGATCACACGGCGTTTGTATTCGTCATGCGCCGTGCATTCCTCTGCGAGTATGAACCGCGTACCCACCTGCACGCCGGCTGCGCCAAGGCAGAAAGCCGCCGCCACAGTGTCCGCGTCAAATATACCGCCCGCCGCGACCACAGGGATGCTGACGGCACGCACGATATTGGGTGTTAATACCATTGTGGTGAGCTCGCCGATATGGCCGCCCGCCTCACATCCTTCGGCAATCAGGAAATCTGCACCCATGCGTTCCATCATGATGGCAAGCGCCCGACTCGCCACAACAGGCGCGACAATACACCCGGCTTCCTTCCACGATTTCACGTATTCCGCCGGGTTTCCCGCGCCCGTGATCACCACAGGCACATGTTCCTCTGCCACAATCTTGGCGACTGCCTCCACATGCGGGCTCAAGAGCATCACGTTAAGGCCAAAGGGCTTGTCCGTCTTTTCACGGACAATGTGTATCTGCTCTCTCACCCATTCGGGCGGCGCATTGCCTGCGGCAATCACGCCAAGACCGCCCGCCATCGACACGGCGGCGGCAAGGTTCGCATTGGAAACCCACGCCATTCCGCCCTGTATGACAGGATAGTCGATCTTTAAAAGATCACAGATGCTATGCATTTTTCTTCCCTTCCAGGTAGCTGACGAGAGCGCCGACCGTTTTTAGGTCCTTGACCTCTTCATTGGGAATCTTGATGCCTGTCTCTTTTTCGAGATCGATGAGCATTTCCACCATATCGAGCGAGTCCATCTCAAAATCATCCACAAAGCTGGATTCAGGTGTGATCTCCTCTCTCGACAAATCAAGCTGCTCCATTAGGTTTTTGATAATAAGCTCTTCCATTTCTTTATCCTCCGTGTTTTTTATAATGTCCAATCTATCACCACTCCGCCGCAAGATAATCCCGCGCCAAAGCCAACCAGAGCGACTCTGTCGCCCTTTTTGAGCCAGCCCTTTTCATAGGCGTCATACATGGCAATGGGAATCGTGGCGGAGGAAGTATTGGCATATTCGCCGATGTTAACAAAACACTGCTCCGATGTCATATCTACTTTTCGTATCACATAATCAATGATCTTTTCATTGGCCTGATGCGGTATTATTTTGTTATACGGCTGATCCTCGCACTTTTCGAGCAGCTGTCTTAATATATCTTCGACAACGCCAACCGCATAGGTAAAGACCTCCGCGCCTTTCATGTGTATGTATTCTGTTTGAATGGATGTGACTTCACTAAACGGTGTGCATCGTTTTTCTCTTAGGCCGTAGAGCACATCATCACTGTCTGGCGTCCCGCGCAGTATGGGATGGCGCAGACAAGGCTTATCACTTCTTTTAAGCACAACAGCACCCGCGCCGTCACCAAAAAGCACACAGGTACCCCTGTCCGTCCAGTCTGTATATTTTGATAAGGTTTCGCTTGCGACCACCACCGCGCAATCCACGTCGAGCGTATCCATGAGACTCGCTGCCGTCGTCAGCCCAAATATAAACCCAGAGCAGCCGGCGCTTAGGTCCATGGCCACCGCATCAATTTCCAGCACCTTTTTGACGTAATCCGCCATAGACGGGGTGACGTATTCGCTTGTAATTGTGCTGCCAATAATCAACCCGATATCATTTTTATCAACGCCTGCGTGGGCAATTGCCTTTTGCGCCGCTGTCACGGCCATGCCGACCGCCGTCTCTTCTCCAGCTATGTGACGCGTATGGATGCCTGTCCGCTTTGTGATCCACTCGTCGCTCGTATCCACGAGAATTTCCAAATCATGATTTGTGACTACTCGTTCGGGCACAACCTTGGCCACACCCGCAATCTCCACTGATGCAAACAATTTACAGTCCTCTCATCCCTAAGAATTTCTCACGCCGCTTCTCCACAACCCTGTCTGCCGGAACGCGCATAAGTCTGTTTAAGCTCTGCGAAATCTCGCGTCGGATATCAATCAGGCTTTTGTCCATATGGAAACGGTCGAACTCTTCGGGCTCTTCTATCACGCAGTCCACAATGTTGAAACGTTTTAAGTCTTCTGCGGTCAGCTTGAGGTTTTCCGCGGCCTCCTGCGCAAGCGATGAGTCTTTAAACAGTATCGATGCGCAGCCTTCGGGCGATATAACGGAAAAATAGCTGTTCGCCATCATAATGAGCCGGTCCGCGAGAGACAGCGCCAGTGCACCGCCGCTGCCGCCTTCTCCGATAATGATAGAGATAACCGGCGTCTTCACCGTCGCCATCGTCTTCAAATGCTCCGCAATCACCAGCCCCTGTCCGCGTTCCTCCGCTTCCACGCCGCAAAACGCGCCCGGCGTATCCACAAAACAGATCACCGGCCGCCCAAACTTTTCAGCCTGAGCCAGCGCGCGCATTGATTTGCGGTAGCCCTCGGGGTGCGGCATGCCGAAGTTGCAGCGCATGCGCTCTTCGAGCGTATGACCCTTCTGCTGCCCGATTACCGTGACGGGCCAGCCCTCAAACCGCGCAATCGCTGTAATAATGGATTCGTCGTCACCGAAACAGCGGTCGCCCTTGACTTCAAAGACGCTGCTGAACAGCTTTTCAATATAATCTCTTGCCTGAGGCCGGTTTTCCTTACGGGCGCTTAAAACTTTTTGCCACGGCTTCTCGGCAGTGCTTTGATCAGCTTTAATTAATGACATCGTCAGCCTATTCCTTTTTACAAGTTTTCATATTCTGCGTCTCATAACGCACATGCAACGCCAGTATGTCAGCGAGTGTATCGCGCAAGCTCTTTCTGTCCACAATGCGGTCTATCAAACCATGCTCATAGAGATACTCCGATGTCTGGAACCCTTCCGGCAGCTTATTGTTCACCGTCTGCTGGATCACACGCGGCCCCGCAAACCCGATCAGCGCGCCGGGCTCCGCAATCGTGATGTCACCCTGCATCGCAAAGCTCGCCGTCACCCCGCCCGTGGTGGGGTGCGTCAATACGTTCACGTGCAGCAGCTGGTGCTCCCCGTGCTGTGCGAGCGCAATCGTCGTACGTGACATCTGCAGCAATGAGAGTATGCCCTCCTGCATGCGCGCGCCGCCCGAAGCGCAGAAGATAATCAACGGCAGTCGATTCATCGTGGCAAACTCGGTGATGATGACGATCTTTTCGCCCACAACCGTGCCCATGCTGCCCATCATGAAATATGAATCCATCACAGCCAGCGCGGTACGTACGCCTTTAATTGTCGCTTTGCCGATGATGACGCCTTCCTGCATCTTAGATTTTGTTTTCTCATTCGCAATCTTGGACTTATACCCGGGAAATGAAAGCGGATCCTTGCTCTCCGCCTCACGCTCAATCTCAATAAAGCTGCCCGAATCCACGATCATTTCGATACGCTTGTAGGCGGGCTGACGGAACAGCGCGCCGCAGTACGGGCAGATGGAATCATTCGCATGAACGATATCGGCAATCATGTCCTTGCCGCATCCGACGCAACGCAGCTTTTCCACATCGTTATTTTCTTTGTGATTAACGGATAATCCCGTATCTATTTTTTCTGAAAACAGCTTCATGGCTTCTCCCACCGGTTTAAGAAAACCTTCTCGATCCATTTGGTATGCACTTGACCTGCCATAAAATCGTTGTCTTGGAGTATGGCTTTTGCAAATTCGGCGTTGTGAGACACGCCGTCTATAACGAGCTCATCAAGCGCCGCCATGCTGAGCGCAATCGCCTCCTGCCTGTCTTCGCCTGTGCAGATGAGCTTCATGATCATCGAGTCGTAGAACGGCGAAATCTCGTCGCCTGCGCAGTAGCCCGTATCTATACGTACGCCGTTGCCTCCCGGCAAATTCATCGCCCTAATCACGCCCGGCGAAGGGCGGAAACTCTCTTTCACGTTTTCCGCGTTGATACGGCATTCGATGGAATGCCCTCGCGCTTCCATCTCCTCCTGCGGTATCGTGAGGTGATGCCCCAGCGCCACCTGTATCTGCGCTTTGATAAGATCCACGCCATATATGCTCTCCGTGACGGGATGCTCCACCTGTATGCGTGTGTTCATTTCCATGAAATAAAACTTGTTATCCTGCGCGAGCAGAAATTCCACCGTCCCCGCGTTTTTATAGTTCACACACTGCGCGATTTTAACCGCCGTGTTTTGTATGTCACGAAGCACCGCCTCATTCACGTTGACCGCGGGCGCTTCCTCCAGCAGCTTCTGGTTCTTTCTTTGCAGGCTGCATTCTCGCGTGCCGAAATGACGCGTATTGCCGTGCTCGTCCGCGAGCACCTGCACCTCAATGTGCCGCGCATCGGCCATATACGCTTCCATATATACGCTCTTGTCTCCAAACGCGAGCTCCGCCTCGCGGCAGACCATCGGGAACTCCTGCTCGAGCTCCGCCTCATCGCGCACAATGCGGATGCCCTTGCCGCCGCCTCCCTTGGCCGCCTTGATCATGAGCGGAAAGCCCACGCCCTTGGCAATCTCAAGCGCAGTTTTAATACTGTTCACCGTGCCGGCTGAGCCCGGCACCACAGGGAAGCCATTTTTTATCATGATTTCGCGTGCGCTTTGCTTGTCTCCGAGCTTGCGCATCGCGTCCGCGTCCGGCCCGATGAACTTGATGCCCTCTTCCTCGCACGCCAGCCGAAACGCTGCGTTTTCGGAAAGAAAGCCAACGCCCGGGTGAATCATATCCGCTCGATAAGCTCTCGCCGCTGCTATGATGCTTTCGATGTTAAGATAGCTCTTCTCGGCCTGACGAGGCCCAATGCAGACCGCTTCATCGGCAAGCCGCGTATGCATGCATTTTTCGTCGTTCTCCGAATAGACAGCAACCGTTCTTAAGCCCAGCTTTTTGCATGTGCGTATAATCCGCACAGCAATCTCACCGCGTGATGCAATCAATACGGTTCTCATATCAGCTTTCCTTCGCATACGCAAAAAGCGCATCACCTGCTGATATCGCCTGGCTGTCCTTGATTATTATGTGTTCAATCACGCCGGATTTTGGCGCGCAAATTTCATTCATCATTTTCATGGCTTCGATGATGCACACCGGATCGCCCTTGCGCACTTGCTGACCTTCCCTCACGAAAGGCGTTGCGCCGGGTTCTTTGGCCGCATAAAACACGCCCGATATGGGAGCCAGCAGCAGATCATCATTTTTCGGCTTTCTCTTTTTTTCTTCAGGCGCTTTCACTGTTTCTTCGGCCGCCTGCGTCATGATCGGCGCTGCGGCCACAGTTATCTGCTTCTCCAGACAAATCTTCAGGTCTTCCGCTTGAATCTCCACCTTGCTGAAGGACGATTTCTCCGCCCTATCCATCAAGCTGAAAATCTTTTCTATATCCATATGTGCCCCTCCACTTTCGGCCTTGAAGACATTCATTTAAAGTTTGTACAATAACTATAGTTAGTACTACTAACCTTCTCACTTTTGCAAATATTATCATGAGGTCACTTATAAGTCAATTCGATGATTATGAACATTTTTTACATTATATTTCATATTTGTAAGCCTGACTTTCTTGATTTTACCACAATGCCCGGAAAATGCACGTATTATTTTACGAAAGAATTGCATTTTTCATTTTTGTTTAACGTTCGCTTCTGTTTTCGTTAAACAAACGGAAAGAAATTTTAAAATGGAAGAAACAACGGCGAACAGTTCTTCATATAAAAATGTTCTAAAATGATTTAAAAGCTAGAACGAAGCTATTCATATAATAATATATGAAGCAGTCTGTCGATAAACCTTGTTTTGTCATTCCGAGCCTGTCGACTACGGTAGTGGACTGGAATCCTATGAAAAGCGCTTTGTAGAAGGGGGTTCCAATCCACTTCGTAGTCAATCGCTTACGCTCAATCGGAATGACATAAGTAACTTACTTGACACTCTGATTCATATAACAATATATGAAGCCGATCTATTTTGACTGGCAGTTATCTTTTCTTATGCTTGCATCTGTCTCTTCTTATGAAGAAAAAAGTTGAAGAATCCTGTTTTTAACTATACTTTTACGTTGATATATGATATAAGTAATGCAATGAATATTGTTACGTAATCATTGCATTATTGTTACGATACTTATAACGCATCCGTTAGCGCGGCAATCACAGAAGTGGAGATACCTATGATGAAAAAAGCGATTGGAATATTAATGAGCCTTACTTTGGCACTGACGTTCATGTTGGGGACAACCTCCACAGCACTCGCCGCCGCTCCGAACGTCCGTGTTAAGATTAATATAGGTACGACCACACAGTTTTCCTTTAAGGTATGCGGCGGCAGTTACAACGCCAACGGCATCGCGCTTGCAAACGGAGGAACATATACGGTCAAGCTGGAGAACGGAAACAGCGTCAACCTATACGACAGCAGCAACCAGCTTGTATGTCCCGTTGGGCCTCCTGACGCCACGTTAATTATCAGCAGCGCGGCGGAGATGGAGACAGTGAAGCTCACCCATCCCAAAAACGGTGAGAAAGATTATCTCGGCGAATTACGGTTTACAATTTCGGGCAGCAGCCTTCAGCTTGTCAATCATCTCAATATTGAAAAATACCTTTACGGCGTTGTACCGTATGAAATGAGCGATTCTTTTCCAATCGAGGCGCTGAAAGCCCAGGCTGTCGCGGCCCGCACATATGCCGCCAATTGTATAAAAGGCGCGACAGGGGCATATGACCTTGTTGACAATACCGACGATCAGGTTTACAAAGGTTATGACTCGACAAAAGGCAACGCGATTGCAGCTGTTGACGCAACCAGCGGAAAGGTCTTAAAATACGGGGATAGCGCATATGTCCAGTGCTATTATTCTGCGTCCAACGGCGGCTGGACGGAAATCACACAGCACAGATGGACTGCAACGGAGACGTTGAAATCGTACAACCAGATTAAGCCGGATCCTTATGACGTCGCCAATCCCAGCAGCAAACAGGAAAGGCTTGTGCTGCCAAAAACGATCACCCCCGAAAACCCGTTACAGTATCAAAATTGGTCCAAGGGAAGCTATGTAACTAACGATAACAGTCCGACAGGCACCGCGAACGCCTCAAGATATCTGCGCCTGAGCGCGCTTCCGGCGGTCGCCGCGAAAGGCTATTTGGCCAATGTGACCGACGACATTGAGATATTGGGCTTTTCTAATATCGCCGCGCACACCTACGACGGCAAGCATGGCGGCGCGGACGGTTATAACGGTAACGATGTCACGGGAAAAAATGACTGCAAGGATATGCTGAAAGCAGACGTCACAATGACGGTGCTGGCCAGCCGCTATACCACACCCTCAGGCGACGGCGGGTATCTGCTGGGTGACGTTGATATGAACGGTTCGATAAGTATTTCGGACTACACGCTGATCCGTCTTCATATTCTCGGCATCAAAGGTCTTTCAAGTGAAGCAATCACCATCGCGGATGTCGATAGGAACGGTTCGATCAGCATTTCCGATTATACGTTAACCCGTCTTCACATTCTCGGCTTAAAAACGATAACAGGCCGAACAAACGACGGCTTGGTCAGAGAGCCTGTCGAGGTCACCTTTACTATCGATTTTCCGACAATGGATGTCGGCGGTGCCTATCAGTCCTTCTTTGACAAAGATCTTGGTATGTTCCTTGTGGAAGGCGATGATGCCAACTGGTATATCTATCAGCGGCGCTACGGCCACGGCATCGGCATGAGCCAGCGCGGCGCCCAGCAGCAAGCAAACGAAGGCTGGACGTACACGCAGATTCTCGAATTCTATTATCCGAACCATCCTGGGTATCCGGCTGTTACCATAGTATCTTTATATTAGCGGCCTTGAAAAACGGAATGAAGCAGACGTGATGGTTCTCGTTATATACCTGATGCGTCCAAACGAGAGAAACGGCAGGATGCTTTCATCAGCCAGAGGAGCGATATGAGCAAACGAAAACACACAAAAAGACCGATTCAGCTTGTGCTGCTTATATTGTTAATTCTGCTTATGTTGGTGAGCTTTTGCATGAGCTTCATTCCCATTGGAAACGCTCAGGAGCCCGAGCCACAGATCACCGCCAAATCAGACGACCGCCTGTGCGCAGAGGGCGATATCATCGTGACGGAAGTCCCGGAGGGTGAACTGTGGCAGTATTGCTGATTAGACATTTATAGGGTTTCATATTTTAGGTCTTAAACCTATGTACTAAGATAAAAAAGGAGAAAAAATGAAAAAAAGATTTATTGCGATTTTATTAACTATGATTCTAGCCATATCAACAATTGGCATAATGACCGCTAATGCGGGAATTAGCGGAAAAAGTGAAGTTTACGCTGGCGAAACATATAATTTCACGGTCTCTAAGTCTGCATCCGCATCCTCAATAAGCGGAAACATTTCATGGAGCGGATTTGCCTCCGGCAGTGAAACAATGTGGGAAGACTCATCAAGTGCCATGAGCGAAAGCATCACCGCTTCTAAGACAATCAGCATTTCCGTGCCTGCAGGCACTCCTGCCGGTTCCACCTGTACAATCAGCGTTTCCGGACAGATATCCACGTTTGATGGTACAAACGTCGGTGAGTCCGGCTATTCGGACAGCAAAACGATCACTGTCGTTGATAGACCGGCCTCTACGCCCAAACCGGAGAGAACCTCTAAGCCTTCATCTAATAAGACGGAGGGCGAGCCCACCCCCACGCCTGAGCCTACGGCATGGCAGCTCGCGTCCGAAGAGGTTGACGGCATGGAGCAGGGCGGCACAATAACCGTTGAATTAACAGGCGAAGATGATGATCATGAGATTCCTGTCGAGATATATAATACGCTTCGTGAAAAGAAGGGCAAGCTCACGATGAACTTCGGCACATATTCGTGTACCTTGGACGGCGCGGCGCTGGGTGAGCTTGATGAAGATGAGGACGAGCTGGATCTCGGCCTTTCATTCGAAGCCGATGAGGAGTATTCCGCAGCCGTCGGCGGCAACGACGTTTATCAGCTGCACTTCTCACACAAGGGCGAGTTCCCCGGCAAAATTTCCTTCACGTTTAAGGCGGATAAAAACAGCCCGGGAGACACCGTTTACCTTTACTACTATTACAGTACAGCCAAGGTGATTGCAGGCATTCAGTCCGCCGTCGTTGATGAAAACGGTTTTGTGACGTTTGATATCTATCACTGCTCCAGCTATTTCGTGGCATCCGCGCTCGTTGAAGGTGCAGCCGGCATCGTGACTCAGGCCGAGCCGGAGCCCACGCCCACCCCCGCACCGACACCCGAACCGACGCCCGAACCGACGCCCGAACCCACAGAGGAAAATTTAGAACCTGTGACTGCCCAGCCCTCAGGCTTTCCCTTCGTTCTTATCGCAGTCGGCGTTGGCGCGGCGCTGCTCGCAGTGCTTTTCACAATGATCGTCTTCCGTGTCGGGCTGTTCACCAAGAAGAGAACCCGTCACTCTGAGTTCTAAGCAAGATTATCTATTTAGGCTCCGGATTAAACCGGAGCCTTTTCTATTCATTACTCAAGAAATAATATCGTATTTTCGCTTTTTTTCTCCAAATATGTGTCGAATTATCAGACAATCTGTTGACATTTTTTCTTGTTTCGTCCAAAATATAAATACACGCTTATTCAACCGGCGCCGCTTCCCGCTTTTCACTTTTACCGCGCCTTTGCACTTGCCACAGTATAAGTCAATTAGGAGAATAGCAAATGAGAAAGCTCTCAATTTTATTGTTTGCGGCCATTGTGTTGATATCTTCGCTGAGCATTTCAGCCGCTTTGGCAGCCGGCAGGGTGGTTGTATCGATAAAAGGCCCGCAGGATGTAAAGCCGGGTGTCACATATGAGTATACATATGAAATGACAATGACGGATGCTTACGAGCTTCATGCGAAAGTCTCATGTGATAACGCCAGTATCAGCGGAGATAAGGCTCTCTTTTTTGAAAATGAAGTTGAACTGTTCGCCAACACAAATAAAACGATAAAAGGCAAAATCAGCGTCACGATCGGCAATGACGCTCAGCCCGGAGAAAAGTTCACAATAAAAGTGAAGGGAACGTTTGATTACAGCGAAAATGGTGTTCCCAGCGCCAAACCACAACCTATTGACTATTCTTTTCCGCTGACAGTAGCCGCTTCCGAGCAACCCACGCCTGCGCCGACACCCGTACCCGCGCCCGTGCAAACACCGGAGCCCGAGCCCGAGCCCGAGCCCGCGCCGACCCCAACACCGGTCACAGCTCCCACGCCGATACCGGAACCCAGAAAAACCGAAAAGCCGATCAATACGGTGTCACCCGCTGCCACTGTGTCATCTACGCCCGCGCCTTCGCCATCCGCAGCCGGTTCTGATTCTTCGACAGATTCATCCGAACCCACTGAATCGCCCGAAAAATGGAATGTGCTCAGCGCAGAGCTGGACAGGCTCGATAAAGGCGGCACCCTCAGTATTTCATTGTCCGAGGCCGAAAGTCTTCCCACGTCAACGCTCAGAGCGCTTAAAGCCAAGCAAGCCACGCTTAATATCGATTTTGGTGGCTATTCCTGTACAATAGACGGTGCCAAGCTGGGGACTTTATCAGATGATTCAAGCGTTTGCCAGCTTTCTGTGTCTCTGGAGAAGGATGCGGCCATATCCGACGCGGCAGACGGACAAGATATCTATCAGCTGCATTTTGCGCAGACCGGCGAGATGCCGGGCCGCTTTACATACCGTTTTGCCGCTTCTGAAAATGAACCCGGCGATACGTTGTATCTTTATTGCTACCATGCGCTGTCCGGCGTAGCAGAATATAAGCAGAGCGCCGTTGTCGATGACAGCGGCAATGCGTCGTTTGACATCTATGAAGGCCTTAGCTATTTTGTGACCGCTTCGTTGATAGAGGAAATTGCAGAGGAGCCGGGCGTCGCCCTGGCAGCCCCTGCCAGCAACGCTGCGGATACCGGCTCGAATTATTGGCTGATTATTCTATTGGTATTGGCCGTTGCGGCTGCTGTGGTTATTGGCTATATGCGTATACGGCATATAGGAATTTTCAAAAACAGCAAATAGATTTCAATGAATAAGCCTTTGGAAGGCGGCCATTAGGATATCCGCATCTATCGGCTTGCCGACATGCGCGTCCATACCCGCCATCAATGCCTGATCGATATCTTCCTTAAATACGTTTGCCGTCATAGCAATGATCGGCACACTCTTAGCGCCGGGCACATCGGACGCGCGAATCTGACGTGTGGCTTCCAGTCCGTCCATCACAGGCATTTGAATATCCATAAGAATCGCGTCAAAAGCGCCCTCCTGCTCTTTGAATACATCCAATGCCTGCTGTCCGTCCATCGCTTGGGTCAGTATGGCACCCGTATTTTTGAGAAGCTCCTGCAAAATGTATTGATTGATCTGTATGTCTTCCACCACAAGTATCCTTTTGTCCTTTAATAATAAGCTGGCTGCTTTTGATGCCCTCAATACTGCCTTATGCTGTCCGCATATTTGTGTCAGCGCATTGAAAAGGCGTGATGGAAAAATGGGCTTCGTCAGGAACATGGATACACCCGCGGCCTTGGCCTGTTGCTCAATCTCGCCCCATTCAAACATAGAGAACATAATCACAAAAGTGTCCGGCCCACAGACCTCTCTGATTTGTTTGACCGTTTCTATACCGTTCATCTCCGGCATGTGCCAATCGACAAAAACGACGTTGTAAGCGTTCTTTTCCTCCGCCGCTTTGTTGACCGTATTGACCGCCTCTTTGCCTGAGAGCACCCATTTTGCATTCACGCCAAACTGTGAAAATAGTGAGTTCATGTAAAGGCACGTTTCCTCATCGTCATCAACCACAAGCACATTGAGATCTTCAAACGCCACATCGATAGTAGCTGGCTTTGTTTCTGCGAGTTCCAGCGGCAGCACAAAGTAAAAAGTGCTTCCTTTGCCGCGCTCACTCGTAGCACCGATCACCCCGCCCATCAATTCGACAATAGATCGCGATATAGCTAGCCCCAGCCCAGTGCCTTCATATGAGCGGGTTGTTTTGCTGTCTGCTTGTTCAAACGGATGAAATAGCTTTTCAACGCTGTCCTGTTCAATTCCAATACCGTTGTCTGTGACGGAGAGCTTTATGATAACCCGATTGTTTTGGGTTTTAAGCACCTGTGTCCTCACAACAATTTCGCCTGATTCAGGGGTGAATTTAACAG
Organism: Bacillota bacterium; assembly: GCA_023391105.1. Lineage (GTDB taxonomy): Bacteria > Bacillota > Clostridia > Christensenellales > SZUA-584 > SZUA-584. The sequence goes on along the minus strand of JAEWBO010000029.1, from coordinate 3,951 downwards.
CGTTAACCAGAAGATTCATAATGACCTGTTTTAATCTTATCGCGTCGCTTTTTACATATTTGGGAATATCCCCATCGATAAAAAGATCCAGACGTTGCTTCTTCTCGTCAGCACGCTGCGCAACGATATTAACAGCCTCCTCAATAACCGCAACCAGATCAATCTCGCTGTGGCTCACAGAGAGCTTGCCCGCCTCAATTCTCGAAATGTCGAGGATGTCATTGACGATGGCAAGCAGGTGTTTGGACGACGTGTTGACTTTATTGAGCAGGTCCTTGATTTGCTCCTCACTGTCAGAGTTTTCAGCCACATGGGTCAGCCCGATGATGGCGTTCAGCGGCGTGCGAATCTCATGGCTCATGTGCGAAAGAAAATCACTCTTCGCCCGGCTTGCTGCGGTGGCATCCTGCTTGGCTTGAATCAGCTCCTTTTCCTTTTCGTGCTGCTCGGTGATATCCTCGGCCACGCCAAGCAGCGCATAGACCTCGCCATCTTGATTAAGCAGTGGCACCTTGTTTATCTTGAAAAGCCTTTGCTCTCCTTTCTTCGTAATCATACGACGACAAAAATTCATATTGACAGTCTTTGTTTCAATGATCATTCGATCATGCTCCGTGCTTTCTTCGGCGACATCTTCTGCCATAAAACTCCGGTTGGTCTTTCCGATCAAATCCGCAGGTGTTGCGCTGAGGTTTTCCGCAGCAATATGATTACATCCCAGATATACGCCCTCTAAGTTCTTCCAATATATACCTACAGGCGCATTCTGTAGAATCTCCTCAAGCATCTGATTCGAACGGAATATTTCTCTCTCATCATTTATTCGCCTCGTGATATCGGCGATAAAAGTCGCCACGCCGTTTATCTTGCCCTTGCTGTCACAAACAGGATAAATCGACCCCTCCAAATAGCGATCACCATCCTGGATTCGGTAAACCCCCGGTGTTCCTGTCCGCATCACTTTTTTGAAAAGACTCGCTTGGGTCGTATACCGATCGGGAGGAACAATGTCTTTTATGTTTTTGCCAACAATTTCAGACGGATCTGTGCGGCGTTGCTTTGCAAATGAATTGTTCGAAATAACGATATTGCCGTCAGGATCCATCAGACAGATGCCATCGCGCGTGGCATCTAATATCACGCGCATTTGAGAGTGGCTTGTTTTAATAGCGGCTTCTTTATCGATGCGTTCATAGCTGTTTTTAATCATCGCCGCAAATATCGTCATGACCGAGAGCGCATAGGGTTCCCATCTCTTAACCTTTTCTATTGAATAAAGCCCTATGAAACCACGCGGTCTACCTTTGGACATAATGGGAATCATGATTGCCGAACGGACGCCGTCCTCCCTAAGTAGGGATGCAAGCATTGAGTTATGTGCCTTTGTATCAGCGATATAATAATTTCTGCCGCGCGAATGGGTATCGATCATCTCAGCGGCGGCCTCGAAAGAACTCTTATCCCAGTCATGCTTAAGCAATGGTATTTCTGCTTTGTTTTGCTGCGTTTTCAGATCAAAACGTTGTGTATTCCAATTATAGATGATGTAGCAAATGCGATCCTCGTCCAAGTATTCGCGAATGCGCCCAAGAGCCATGTCAAGTTCGCGGTCAATGTTCTCCACATCGGCATTGATAAAGTCCTGAGCCAATGCAAAAATCAATTTCTCAAACTGAAGCTGCCGTCTCATGCTCTCAAGCATCGCATCCTTTTGTTTTTCCGACTCCTGCGAATGTGCCACTGCATTCTCCAGCTCCGCAGTGCGCTCTTTAACCAGCATATTCAGATTCTGCTGATGAGCTTTAAGCCGTCTAACAAGCTTATTCACAAGAATAAACAGCAATACCGTTGTTATCAGTACATATGCCAATCCCTTATATGTCTCAAACTCAATATAGGTTTGTTTATCCAGTCTGAGCAATCCGAGAATATCATCCAGAAATAGAATCCAGGATATCCCCAGAACAAAATAAATTGAGGTTATTATGAAGGATTCACGATAAATTGCAGGTTTTGTTAGTTTATTATTTTTCATCGTTACCTACCTTATATTTTATCGGCTAGATCGCTGATCGCCAAATATGCCTGCTTCAATTCGTTCAGCAGGAGCTTTGATTCTTCTGTTTCGTTGTTTTTTAAGTGAACATGTATTTGTGCGCAAGTCTTCGAAATTTCCAGCAGCCCTAGGTTTGCGGCTGTACCTTTGAGACCATGAGCCTCATATATGGCGTTTTGATAGTCTTTGCTGTTCAGTGCTCTTTCCAGTCTTTCCGGCGCATTGTCTTTAAAAAAAAGCCGGAGTAATTCGGTATAAAAGACCGTATTATCCGACATACGCTTCATGGTTCCTGCATAATCGATGCCTGGTTTGCTCTTAAGTAAATTTTCAAGTGACTGCATCCTAACGATCCTCCACGATTCTTTACTGCCGCGCTTCATCTCCGTGCTTGTGCAATATTTCAATAAAGGAATCTTCAATTTGCGTATACACATCGATGAGACTGGGATCAAATAATTTTCCCTTTTCCTCAAGAAGTATTTGTGTTGCTTTTTCATGCGAAAAAGCGGGCTTATAAACACGGGGACTCACCAGCGCGTCATACACATCCGCCACCGCCACCACACGGGCAGAAAGTGGAATTTGTTCCCCCTTAAGTCCATCCGGATATCCCTTGCCGTCCCAGTGTTCATGATGATGGCGGCATATCTGCCGCGCATAGCGGATAAAAAGCTCATCATCATGATCGGCCATCGAATCGATGAACCGACTCCCGATTTCTGAATGTGTTTTCATGATTTCCATCTCATCATATGTCAGCGGCCCCGGCTTCGTAAGAATACGATCCGGTATGCTGACCTTACCGATATCATGCAAAGATGAAGCACGTGTGATCAGCTTAGCGGCGTGTTCATCAAGTTCAGCCGAATACAAACCATTTTTACACAAATGGTTCAATTGGGCCTCGCAGAGCAAGCGGATACGCTTGACATGGCGACCCGATTCCAAACTGCGGTATTCTATAATGGACGTCACAGCGTCATAAATGGATTCGCGCATGTTTAAGATTTTTTGCGCTCGTTGTTCAGCCAGCTCCAGCAGATGATTCTGATATCTTTTTAGACGAATATGGTTGTCTACCCGGCATTTGACGATATGCATATTAAAAGGCTTTGCGATGTAGTCTATGGCTCCCTCTTTAAGACCGCGGCTTTCATCACATTCGGAATCAAGCGCGCTGATCAAAATAACCGGGATATTTTTTGTGGCCGCGTCCTTCTTCAATTGCCGAAGAACCTCATAACCATCGAGTTTTGGCATCATGATGTCCAGCAGAATCAGTGAAAGTGCGCGTGAATTTTTGCGGACAAAGTCCAAAGCTTGCTGCCCATCGCAGGCTTCGTAAACATGATAAGAGTCCGTAAGTATCTGCGTAAGAATTTTTCGGTTAATATCGATATCATCGACTATAAGGATGCTGTCCATAATCATTCCTCGCCTTTGATGCTGGATTAAAAAATGAGAGATTTCAATTATTGATTATACAATCAGTGTTGTGGCTATCGTATTATGCTATTCATTTGATCTCTAGAGCGAATCAGATTATTCTGTCTATATACTTATTCATATATAAACTTATATCAAATTTTTAAACATATAAACCCAAAAACTTACGTATTTCAGGTACTTTTCCTCTTCAATGCTTCATGTGCTCAATAAGAAAAAGCTCCGGAGTGTATCGCTCCGAAACTCTTTCTCATGTGCGTTTATGTATATGATATTAATGGTAATTTCTTAATAAAGCAGATTGTTTTCGGATTCCGCATCAAACAGATGGATCAGCGATTCGGGAATCTCAAAATGGATGTAGTTCGCCTTGCCCGGCTCAAACACCTGCGGTGTCATGTCGGATATCTGAACGCGGATGACCACGTCCTTCTCACCCATCACCA
>JAEWBO010000011.1 GCA_023391105.1 Bacillota bacterium | reverse complement strand
GGTGGTGAACGGCGGTTTTTTATACAAACCGATGCTGGTGAAAGGGATCACCGACAGCGACGGTAACTATATACAAGAGTATGAGCCCACAGTCGTGTCTCAGCCAATCAAGGAAGAGACGTCCGCGACAATGCGCAGCATACTCGAAAGCGTTGTGTCGGAAGGCAGCGGCAAAAACGCTTATATTCCGGGCTACCACGTGGGCGGCAAAACAGGCACGGCACAGAAGTACGATGAAAACGGCCAGATCATGACTGGGAAGCATATTGCGTCGTTTATCGGGTTTGCGCCTGCAAACGACCCTAAGATCGCGGTGCTGATCATCGTCGATGAGCCCAATGTGGCTGTGGACTTCGGCAGCATCGTGGCGGCGCCGTATGTGAAAAATGTACTCGAGGATTCCCTCCAGTACATGAGCATTGAACGCGACTATGCCGAGGTACCCGAGCCGGAAATGGTGGAAGTGCCTAAAGTGGAGGAAATGGATTGGGAAACCGCCTCGGTCACGTTGGATGATATTGGTCTCAAGTATCTGTTCGATGGTGTCGGCACTGTGAAGAGTCAGATGCCTGCGCCGGGCACACCGGTGGTTAAAGGCACCACAGTCATGCTGAGTATGACCTTGCCGAACAATGATATAACGGGTCAAGTGCTGGTGCCGGATGTCAGCGGTAAAACCGTCACGGAAGCAGGCAGAATACTCGAAGAGAACAAACTGGAGCTCGATTTTGACAATGGCGAAGGGGTGGCTGTATATCAGTACCCTGCGGCCAATGATTACGTTCCTGAGGGAACGATAATCAAGGTGGAGTTCTCATCACCAGAAAACACCGGGTAAGCGTGATAAGGATAGCCCTGAAAAGCGATGCTTTTTGGGGCTACGTTTTTATTTATACGTTACAATTTGATGACATTGTGTTATAATCCTTGCGGAATTGCTTAGTTGGGAGGAAAACTTTTGAAGCTAGCAGAAATTTGCAGCAAAGATATGCGTATTGTGGGAAATGCGCAGACAGAAATCACTAGCGTGGCATATGATTCAAGAAAGGTGTGCAAGGGTGCACTATTTTTCTGCATCAGCGGATATAAAACAGACGGGCACGGGTACGCGCAGGCCGCCGTGGATAACGGCGCTGTGGCGCTTATGGTGACAAGACAACTGGATATCGACGTCGCGCAGGTCGTGGTGGCTGATGCGCGCATCGCTATGGCACATATTTCCCGCGCGTTTTACGGCAACCCTGATGAACAGCTCACGATGATCGGCATCACAGGTACAAAAGGCAAAACGACAACCACTTACATGATCAAATCGGTGATGGAATCTGCCGGTAAAAAAATAGGCCTCATCGGTACGATCATCAACATGATCGGCTCCAAAGAATTGCATACCGATCGTACCACACCCGAATCGCCCGATCTTTTTGCGTTGCTTCGCCAAATGGCGGACGAGGGCTGCGATGCGGTTGTGATGGAGGTTTCCTCACATTCGTTGTTTTTGGGGCGCGTAGCGGGTATCACATACGATGTGGGTGTGTTTACCAACCTCTCTCGGGACCATCTTGATTTTCATGAGACATTTGAAAACTATATAGCGGCAAAAAAGCTGCTTTTTGATGTATCCAAGCGTGCGGCTGTCAATGCGGACGATGCGGTTTCTTCTTTTATGATGGACGGCATCGATATCGACTGGCTCACGTACGGTATCAAGGATAAAGCGGATGTTTATGCAAAAAACATCGAGATCACACCCAAGGGCGTGAGCTTTGACCTTTGCAGCAGCCGTGGCATGCTGCCGCTCAATCTCAACATACCGGGCATATTCAGCGTCTATAACGCAATGTCTGCGGCATGCGCGTGCATGCTCCTTGGTGTGGGGTTGGAGACGATCAAGATGGGCCTTGAAGCCATGCCCTGCGTGGCTGGGCGATTTGAGGTGTTGGACACGGGAAACCGGCCTTTTACCATTATTCTTGATTATGCGCACACACCTGACAGCCTTGAGAATACGCTGTTAACGGTGAAAGGTTTTGCGCGCGGACGCATCATCACGGTTTTTGGATGCGGTGGCGACCGAGATCGCGGAAAGCGCCCTATGATGGGTGAAATTGCGGGCAGACTGTCCACATTTACTGTGATTACTTCGGATAACCCGCGTACAGAGGATCCTTTTGCGATCATAGAAGAGATAGAAGAGGGAATCAAAAAAACGGACTGCGAATACATCTGTATAGAAAACAGGCGAGAGGCCATCCGATACGCGATACAGAACGCGGATCCGGATGACATTATTGTCCTCGCGGGCAAGGGGCACGAGACATATCAGGAGATTAACGGCGTGAAGCATCCTTTTGATGAAAAAATCGTCGTGCAGGAATTGCTTAACGAAAACACGAATGCATAACATATGATACTTACAGGAGATAAGGCGATATGGATATCATCATTTACTCGGTGCTCGCTGCGTTTTTTATAGCGCTGGCAGCGGGATACGTGGGGGTGCCGCTTTTAAAGAGGTTAAAGCTCGGGCAGCAGATCAGGGATGACGGGCCGCAAACGCATCTTTCCAAGGCAGGCACGCCGACCATGGGCGGCATCATCATCCTCATTGGGCTGATTGCAGCTTCGCTTATTTTTGCGCGTGGCAGCTTCGAGTATATGTGGTTTGCACTGGGTATCACGCTCGGTTTCGGTCTCATTGGTCTGATGGATGACCTTATTATTGTCCTCAAAAAAAGGTCTCTGGGCCTAAAAGCCTATCAGAAGATAGTCGGGCAGATTGGTATTGCGCTGATCGTGGCCTTTTTCGCGTACAACAATCCGGCAATCGGTTCTAAGCTGATTGTACCGTTCTTTGGCATAGAGTGGGATCTGGGTGCATGGTATATACCATTTACGGTGATTTCTGTGGTGCTCATTGTCAACAGTGTGAATTTAACTGACGGACTTGACGGGTTGGCCTCAGGTGTTGTGCTCGTCAATACCGCGACATATGCTATCATTTTCTTCGGCATATACCAGATGTATGCGTCGACTGGACAAACGCTTGCTGCCGCAGGCACAAGCAATATGATGGTTTTCTCTGCGTCTTTGACGGGTGCATGCCTTGGCTTTCTGCGCTTCAATACGTACCCCGCCAAGGTGTTTATGGGTGATACAGGCTCACTCGCGCTGGGCGGCGCGATTTCTGTGATCGGCGTGGTCTCGCGTTTGCAGCTGCTTTTGGTTATTACAGGCTTTTTGGTGCTGATGTCGTCTATTTCTGTGATCCTTCAGGTGGGGTCATACAAAACACGCAAGAAGCGCATTTTCAAAATGGCGCCTCTTCATCACCACTTTGAGTTAAAAGGCGTTCCCGAAACGAGAATTGTGGCCTTTTATTATATGATTACAGTTATTCTCTGTCTTGTCGGCATACTTGCTGTGAATTAGGGGGAAGCATGAATTACAAAGGCAAAAAAGTCATGGTGGTAGGCATGGCAAAAAGCGGCCTTGCCAGCGCACGGCTGCTGCTGGACGTGGGCGCCGAGGCTGTGCTTTATGACATGAAGACACCGGATCAATTCCCTGAGGGCACATTCAGTGAGTTTGAAGGCCGTGCAAAGCTGGCGCTCGGAGCGGACGCGGATGCCGTGGCCAAGGAATGCGACGCGTTGGTGCTGAGCCCGGGGGTGCCAATGAACCTATCGTTCATTTTGCAGGCGCAGCAGGACGGCAAGCCGGTCATCGGCGAGATAGAGCTGGGCTTCCTCTTTTCTCCGGCGGGTTTCGTCGCCATTACGGGAACGAACGGAAAAACCACCACCACCGCGCTCACGGGCGAAGTATTCAAAAACGCGGGTTTTTGTACGCATGTGCTGGGTAATATCGGCATTCCCATTGCGGGAGAAGCGCTGACAACCCAAAAAGGTGATATCGTGGTCGCCGAGACAGCGGCACTTCAGCTTGATACCATCGATACATACCGGCCGCACGCATGTGCCGTGCTCAACGTCACAGAAGACCATCTGAATCGCTATGGCACGATGGAAAACTATACCGCGGCAAAGGAACTCATATTCAAAAACCAGTCGGAAAACGACTTCTGTGTGCTCAACTACGACAATGCGATTACACGCAAGATGGAAGGAAAGCAAAAATCTAAGATTATTTGGTTTTCCCGTCAAGTTCGGCTGGACCGCGGCGTATCTATAGATGAAGGGCGCATCATCAGCGCGGAGGAAGACGGTATCCATGTGATATGCCATCCGGAGGATATCAAAATACCTGGGACGCATAACCTTGAGAATTCTCTGGCCGCGATTGCGCTGGCCCGCTGCTACAATATCCCGGAGAGCGTGATACGCGATACGCTGATGACATTCCCAGGCGTGGAGCATCGTATCGAGTTTGTGCGTGAGCTGGATGGCATACGATACATCAATGACTCAAAAGGCACCAACCCGGATGCGACGGAAAAGGCGGCTGCCGCAATGACACGCCCCACAGTGCTTATTTTAGGCGGCTACGACAAGCAGAGCAGCTTTGTTTCGCTGTTTGGAGGGTTTGGGCCGCTGATAAAAAACGTCATCGCTATCGGCGCAACAAAGGCTAAGATAATGAATGATGCAAAAGCGGTGGGGTTTGAGAGTATAGTTACGGCAGATGACTTTGAAGAAGCGGTTGTAAAAGCGCGCGGGCTTGCTAAAGATGGATGGAATGTGTTGCTTTCTCCCGCGTGTGCAAGCTACGATATGTTCAGCGACTTCGAGCAGAGAGGAAAAGTGTTTAAAGACATCGTTAATTCATTCTAGGGGGATCTATGGCCAAGCGTTCAATTGATTATCCGCTGCTGATTGTAACAATGATACTTGTAATGTTTGGCATACTGATGGTTTTCAGCGCGAGCTACTATTATGCGGAAGACAGTTCAAATACTGGTCATGATGCATTGTTTTATTTCTGGAAGCAAGTCAGCGGCGCGGCGATGGGTGTTGTGGTAATGATCGCCGGTATAATGTTTGATTATAACAAATATAAAAAGCTGCGTTTTGTCATATTGGGCATTGGCTTTCTGCTGATGCTACTCGTTTTCGTTCCCGGCATCGGCATTGAGAGAAACGGGTCGCGGCGATGGGTGAACCTTTACTTTCTGGATCTTCAATCCATCGAAGTGCTCAAGTTTGCGATTATCATCTTTATGGCGGCCGGCATTTCCATCAATCAGGAGAAGATGAAGCAGTTCAAATACGGCATGATGCCTTATCTCGTGTTGCTGTTGATTGCTGCTGGATTGCTCGCGTTACAGCCTAACTTCAGCGCCGTGGTCACGCTTGCGCTCGTGATGTTTGTGATGATGCTCGTGGGCGGAGCCAACCTTGCTCATTTCGGAATCATGGGCGGTATCGGCATAGGCGGCGGAGCGATTTTGATGATCGCCGAACCATATCGAATGTCTAGAATACTCGCGTTCATGGACCCATGGAAATATGCGGACAAAGAGAGCTACCAACTCGTTCAATCGCTGTATTCTATTGGATCGGGCGGTTTCTTTGGCCTTGGTCTCGGACACTCACGTCAGAAATATCTTTACCTTCCATACATGGAATCCGACTGCATATTTGCGATTATCGTGGAGGAACTCGGCTTTTTCGGCGGCATCCTCGTGCTCGCCGCGTTTGGTGTGCTCATTTGGCGGGGCGTGCGCATCGCGCTTCGCGCGCCCAATATGTTTGGCACCATGCTTGCCACGGGCATGACGGCACTGATTGCGATACAGGTTTTCATCAACGTCGCTGTTGTGACGGGCCTTATTCCGCCTACCGGTGTGGTGCTGCCGTTTATCAGCGCGGGCAGAACGTCGCTCATTATTTTTATGGGCTGCATCGGCGTGTTGCTTAACATATCCAAACAGACACACACTGCCTAAAGCACAAATCGGCCTCAATGGCATAAGATATTATTATGTGATAGATGATATGCGGGGAGGCCAATATGGCAAAATTGATAATAAACGGCGGTTCAAGGCTGGAGGGCGAAATCGCTGTGCAGGGTGCGAAAAATGCCGCGCTTCCTGTGTTTGCGGCTGCGTTACTTACAGAGGAGCCGGTGATTATACAGAACTGGCCAGCAATTTCAGATGTATACTACATGCTGTCCATACTAGAACACATCGGTGCTTATGTCGCATTTGAAAAAGACCGTTTGGTCATTGACACACGGCGTGCGCTGCGTTGGGAGATGCCTGACAGGCTGGCAAAAGAGATTCGTTCATCGATATTTATGATGGGGCCGATCCTTGCGCGTTTTCGAATGGCGCGCTTTACTTATCCGGGTGGGTGCGAAATCGGGAGCAGGCCGATCGACCTGCACTTAAGAGGTCTTCGCAGCCTTGGTGTGAATGTCACCGAAGCAGGCGGTCATATCATGTGCGAGGGAAAAAAGCTAAAGGGCGGCGATGTTCATCTCGATTATCCTAGTGTGGGGGCCACAGAAAATCTGATGATGGCGGCGGCTCTGGCGCCGGGTCACACAACGATCAGAAACGCGGCGAGAGAACCAGAAATCATCGAGCTGCAAAAAGTCATCAATCAGATGGGCGGCGATGTGAAGGGTGCTGGGACGAGCACGGTGACGATAGAAGGAAAAAGCCATTTGGGCGGTTTTACTTATACTTGCATGCCCGATAGAATCGTGGCGGGCACGTTTATGGCAGCCGCCGTGGTCACAAACGGCCGCATCACGTTGAAGAACGTTGTTCCTGAGCACCTGTATTCCATCACCGCTAAGTTAAAAGAGACGGGAGCCAAGATTGACGTATATGATGATGCCATTACAGTGACGGGGCAGGGACGCCCGAAGGAAATGCATCTGATCGAGACAGGCCCATATCCCGGGTTTCCGACGGATATGCAGGCACAAATGTGCATGACGGCGTGCATTGCACGCGGCACAAGCATTATCGTGGAGAGCGTTTTTGACAACCGGTTTAAGCATGTGAGCGAGCTGCAAAGAATGGGCGCAAACATTGTCATCAAAAACAATGTGGCGGTTATAAAAGGCGTTGAAAAGCTTCACGGCGCGGATGTCAGTGCGATGGATTTGCGCGGCGGTGCGGCGCTTGTACTGGCGGGTCTTTGTGCGGAAGGGACCACTGTTGTTGAACATGCGAAGATCATTGACAGAGGTTATGAAACATTTGAGCAGGAGCTCAATTTGCTCGGAGCGGATATCAAAAGAGAGGAGTAGTTTTATACTTTGAGAAAAGGCAAAAAGATGCTGACGGTTATCTCTTTGGTGATATTCCTTTGCGCGCTCGTTTTTGTGGCCTATGAGCTTTTTAAGGTGAGAAAAATTAATGTTGCGGGATGTGAAACCCGCAGTCAGGACAGTATAATTGCTCTCTCGGGGCTGGAATATCATGAGAGCATATATTTGGTGGACAAGCAGGAGGTGCTGAATGCGCTGGCCTCAGATCCGTATATCAAGCCGATTGAGGTTGAATTCAAGTACCCGGATAGCGTTCTGATTACAATAGAGGAGAGAAAAGAAGCAGCCTGTATCGAGAAGGACGGTGCTTTTGTGGTTATCGATCATGAGGGATGGGTGCTTAAGGTTGTCATGACGCCTGAGGAAGCGCCTTATCCGCTTGTTATCGGCTTACCAGCCGATTCTATGGCAGTCGGCAACCAGATCGGAACCACCGACACGTTTAAGATTGGCGTGCTCATGCGTGTTCTGGATGCATCAGCTGTGGCGGGATTTGCGGTAAATACCATTGATATTTCGCTGGCCGCCGACATCGCAATGACGCTGTCCGACGGCCTCATTGTCGAGCTTGGTGATGATACGGAGCTGGCGGAAAAGCTCCGGCTCGTTGAAGCTTCTAAGCAAGGAATTGCACAGTTTGGCAAATCTGGCGGTGTTTTAGATGTGTCTTCGGTGAAAAATGCATATTATAGAGAGAATTAACTTAAAAATATTGTTATAATCTATAAACATGGTATTATATTAATGGTGATAATACTATTGTTTGTTTGATTTTGTTAAGGGGATATCTTGCGGGCTATGAAGAACGTGACGGCCGCTATTGAGTTTGGCACGTCTAAGATCATTTGTGTGATCGGTCGTGAAAAATCGATAGGGCGCTTTGAGGTATTAGGGTCCGGCGAGGCAAAATATGAAGGTTTAAAAAATGGCCGGTGGCTTAAGCCCTCAAACGTCGAGGAAGCAATAGCAAAAGCGCTGGAGCTTGCCGAAAAAAAAGCAAGAAAACGAATTAAAGAAATATTCGTTGGAGTGCCGGGTGTATTCACCAAGGTGGTATGTCAGCAAGGGTTTGCCAAGGTTCAGGGCAATCGTGTCGCAATCAGCGATATTGAAAGACTCGTTAAAGACGCTGAACAAGGGTACGACGATTCGCTTTACACAGTCGTCAACAGCACTCCCGTGTATTTTGTGCTTGAAGACGGTCATCATTATGTCGATGTTATTGATGCTGAAGCAAGCGAGCTGCATGGTGTTGTGTCTCTGGTATTCGCGAAAAATGAGTTTATAGACGATGCAACGGCGCTGCTTCAAAGCCTGGGTGTCAAGGTTGCGGCATTTATTCCGGAGGTACTCGCAGAAAGTTTGTTTCTTGTGCCGGCAGAAGAGCGGGACTGCAGCGCTGTGCTGGTGAATGTGGGTTATTATGACACTAATGTGACAGTTGTCTATGGCGACGCCATTGTATATAATAAGACAATACAGGCTGGCGGCATGCATATTGCCAACGATCTTTCGATTGTGATCAATATGGACATCGACACAGCAGAGCAGATAAAGAAGCGGTATTCTTTTGGGCTCGAAAATACTGGTACTAAGTTATATGATTATGCAAAGCAAGGTTCAGGTCGGTTGGAAAAATATAGTCATGCTTTGGTATCAGAGGTTATTGATGCCAGGGTTGAGCATCTTTCTATGCACATATGCAACGCTTTCGAACAGAGTCCGTTAAGCGTTGCGAGAAGAACACGGATTTATCTTTCGGGCGGCGGGATAGCGATGATGAAAGGAGCCAAGGAAATGCTTCAGCGGCTCCTCAAAAGACAGGTGCGTATCTCACCAATTGAGGCGCCACAGCTATCAAAGCCCAACTATCATACAGTGCTTGCACTGCTCGACTATGTATTTGAAGAAAGATTTCATAATGAGTCGGGCGGTTTAGCGTTATTGGAACGAATTTCGAAAAGAATGTTCGATTAGACGTTCTCATTAAGGGGGTCAATATGCCATTAGAAATCGATATTGAGCAGGACAGCATTGCCAAAATTAAAGTGATCGGCGTGGGCGGAGCCGGCAACAACGCCGTGAATCGCATGATTGATCATGGCGTGTCGGGCGCGGAATTTTATGCCGTGAATACGGACAAGCAGGCGTTGTTACTCTCAAAAGCAAAGAACAAAGTTCAAATCGGTGAAAAGCTGACGAGCGGACTTGGCGTGGGCGGGGACCCAGCCATTGGCCGCCGTGCTGCCGAAGAAAGCATTGATGAGCTGACGTCCATTGTAGACGGAGCAAATCTGATCTATGTCGCGGCAGGTCTTGGCGGCGGCACCGGAACGGGTGCAGCACCTGTGATTGCCGAGATAGCGCGACAGAAGAAAATACTCACGGTAGCCGTTGTCACGATGCCTTTCATGTTCGAAGGCGGACAGCGCATCACGCGCGCGAAGGAGGGACATGCTCAACTGACCGAAGCTGTAGACACCATTGTCACCATTCCCAACGACAAATTGCTGCAGGTGATCGGCAAAGGCACATCGATGCTGGAAGCGTTCCGCGTAGCGGATGATGTGCTGCGGCAGGGCATTCAGGGTATCACAGACTTAATCGTAAAACCCGCGCTTGTCAACCTCGACTTTGCGGATGTGCGAACCGTCATGATGGAACGCGGCGTGGCGCACATGGGCATAGGCGTGGGCTACGGCGACAACAAGACGATGGATGCCGCCAAGCAGGCCATTCAAAGCCCGCTGCTCGAAACGAGCATAGAAGGGGCGAGAGGCATTCTCTACAACGTCACGGGCGACCCGACAATGAGTCTGCTCGAAATCGAAGAGGCTGCCAATCTGATTCGTCAGGCTGCCGATCCAGAAGCAAATATTTTCTTCGGTGCGGATACCGACGACAGGCTGGAAGACGAGGTGCGTATCACTGTAATCGCGACGGGCTTCAGCGGCATTCGCAGACCAAAACCGGCTTCCGTCAAAGAAGAGATCGATTTTGCCATCAACGACGACAGTGATGTGTTTATACCTGTCAGACCTGAGAAGAAATCACCGGCAGTCAGTGGTTTTGAAACAGGCAACGAACTGGATATTCCACCGTTTTTGCGTAGGAAACGCATAAAGAAGGATTTTTAAGTCAGTCGAATGCCCGCTAATAAGCGGGCATTGTTTTTAATAGACGGGTACCGGAATTCGGAGTGGAGAAAAACGGCACAGGCGAGGTGCGGGTTGAATTCAAAGCGGCAGAGACGAGAAGCTTTGATGTACAATTTAAACGGCGGCTATGCGGCCTGTCAGGCATATAAACAGCCCTTAAGTCAATTGACTTTTGGCGGCTGCATATAATATAATGATGCGATTAAAGCAGGACAGGGGAGTGTTGGTTTGAAGCTTTTTAACACGATGACACGAAAGAAAGAAGAGTTTGTACCTGTTGAGCCCGGCAAAGCAAAGATATATGCCTGCGGCCCCACTGTGTACAACTTTTTCCATATTGGCAATGCGCGGCCGTTCATTATTTTCGATACGCTGCGCCGTTATTTTGAATATTCAGGGCTTGATGTCACGTTTGTACAGAACTTCACGGACGTGGACGATAAGATGATTGCAAGGGCAGCCGAGGAGAAAACGAGTTTAAAAGAGCTCGGTGAACGCTTTATAACGGAGTATTACACGGATGCCAAGGGGCTCGGCATTCAGCCTGCCACGGTGCATCCGAGGGCGACCGAGCATATCGGTGACATCATCAATCTGGTGAAGAAGCTCGTCGAGTCGGGTCATGCTTATGAATCGGGCGGAGATGTCTATTTTGATGTCTCAAGCTTTCCCGAATACGGCAAGCTTTCCGGACAATCGCTCGAAGACTTGCAGGTGGGTGCGCGTATCGACGTGACAGAGGTCAAGAAAAACCCTGAGGATTTCGCACTTTGGAAGGCCGCAAAACAGGGCGAGGACAGTTGGGATAGCCCATGGGGCAAAGGACGCCCGGGCTGGCATATCGAGTGCAGCGCCATGAGCATGAAGTACCTTGGTGACACCATCGATATACACGGCGGCGGACAGGACCTTGTTTTCCCGCATCATGAGAATGAAATCGCGCAGTCTGAAGCGGCCACGGGTAAGCCGTTTGCTAAGTATTGGATGCACAATGGCTATATCAACGTGAACAACGAAAAGATGTCCAAATCCAAGGGCAACTTCTTTACTGTACGTGATATTGCAAAGAAATATGACTTAAAGGTTGTAAGGCTGTTCATGCTATCGGCTCATTATCGCAATCCGATTAACTTCAGTGAGGAACTGATTATGCAGGCGGCATCCGCCATGGCGCGCATCAAAAACTGCCGAGACAATTTGAAGCATATTGCCGCAACGGGCTCAACGGATAAGGTGGATGTGTTCAAGGACATCTGTTCGCTTGAGAACCAGTTCAAAAACGCGATGGATGACGACTTGAATACCGCAGAAGCCATCGGTGTGATTTTTGAATATGTTCGTGATATTAACCTTGCATTCGAAGAAGGCAAAGGGGCGCAAAGCGCGAAAGAAGCGCTGGAGGCGCTTGACAAGGTGCTGGGGGTGCTGGGGCTTTTGCCTGAAGATGAAAAGGTACCGGAAGAGATTATGGTGCTGGCTCAGCAGCGCCAGGAAGCGCGAAAAGCACGCGATTATGCGCAAGCGGATGCACTGCGCGATAAGATAACAGCATTGGGTTATGACTTGAAGGACACGCCAGAGGGCGTCAAAATAAGCAAAAGATAAGGAGCCAGACAATTGGAAGATATGAACAAAATGATGGCTGTTTTTATGATCGTCGTTGGAGTTTTGGCACTGTACTCGGCTTTTACCGGTAAAGGGCCGGCGTTTAACAACGAATATCCAAAGGCCATGAAGGAAGACGCGAACAAAATGCTGAGGAAATTCTGCTGGTTTATCGGGCCGGTTGCTGTGATCACCGGCGTGCTTGACTATTTGGGATATAGCTGGGCATACTTTGTTAGCCTTGGAACGATCATGCCTGCGGTAATTGCATATGTGATTATTTTCAGAAGGCGGTTTAAGGACTACCTGAAAAAGAAGTAAGCAAACAGTTTTGCGCACTCATAGTATATTCTATCCTTAACTTATTACGGAGACGGACAACATATCAATTGAATGGAATGAGAAATGTTTGTCCAGTCGGAGTACATTGCTCCAACTTTGATATCTTTGATCGTCGGAGCAATAAGACAAGGGGGGCTATGTGTGGATATAACGTATTATACAACGCAGAACGAATGGATACGTCTTTGCGGTAACATTGCCACTGTCGGGCTTGTCGGCAGTGCAATACCCGGGGATGTTGTCTATATAGAGCTTCCGGCCGTTGGGCTCGATGTGCGAAAGGGCGAGCCCTGTGCGATGGTTGAGTCCACAAAAGCGGTTGTTGAGGTGCACGCGCCTGTAAGCGGCGTCATTTCGGCCATCAACGATCATGTCTACGATGTGCCGGAATCCGTGGCAGAAGAGCAAGCATGGCTTTTCACGGTGGATTTTGAGGGCGACGTGGATACGAGCGAGTGGAAATCAGAGAAATAAGATTTTAGTTTTTGTGAGGCTGTTCCGATTGGGACGGCCTTGCATTATAACGGATGAATCGTCCTTTAGTGACAAAGGAGAAACGAATGAATAATCGATTACTCAGTATAATATGTGCGGCTGTTGCGAGCATACTGCTTATCATTGCTTTGCTCATTGTCAGTATTGAGATGTTTGCCATCAATCCGGGGTTCTTTGAGAGCGAATACAGCAAGCTTAAAACCGCGCAGAGTATCGGCATCAGCGAGCAGGACTTATCAGCGGTCACGCACAAGCTCATCAATTATACAACCGACTTAGACAGCAACTTGGATATACAAGCGGAAATCAGCGGCGAGCTGCAGGAGGTTTTCGGACAGCGTGAAAAGGATCACATGGTGGATGTGAAGGCGCTGTATCTGGCTGCGAGGAATGTGCGCACATACTGTTTGATCGGCGCCGTGGCTCTCATTATCATTGCTTTTTTGATTGCAAAGGGACAAGCTTTGAAGACGCTGTGCAAAGCGTTTTTATATGTGTCGGGCGCATTTGTTCTGATTGTCGGTGCGCTTGGTGTTTACGCTGCGGTGGATTTCACATCCTTTTGGGTATCGTTCCATCACCTGTTCTTTACAAACGATCTCTGGCTGCTTGATCCGGCCACGGATGTGCTGATCATGATGGTGCCGGAGCAGTTCTTCTCAGATCTTGTGGCGCGTATCATCATCCGCTTTGTGTCGATTTTCGTCGCGCTTAACGCGGCTGCTACTGCCGGACTGATTGTGAGCAAGAAGCTGAAAAAAACTGTTCAAGAGGCATAACGAATGGAACGCAGGATACTGGCCATAGAAACATCGTGCGATGAAACGGCGGCAGCTGTCACACAAGGCCGAAAGGTGATCAGCAGCGCAGTATATACACAAAAGGAGCATGAGCTTTATGGCGGAGTGGTGCCCGAAATCGCATCCCGAAACCACATATTAAAAATACCCTATATCATCGATGAAGCGCTGCACGGCGCAAACATGCGGCTTTCCGATATGGACGCCATCGCTGTGACAGACGGGCCGGGGCTGATCGGCGCGCTCCTCGTCGGCGTGTCGTACGCCAAAGCGCTTGCGTATTACCACAAACTTCCGCTTATTCCTGTGCACCATATTGAAGGCCATATCTGCTCGCTGTTCATCTCGCACGATACGCTGGTGCCGCCATTTTTGTGCCTTGTGGTGTCGGGCGGGCATTCGCATATCGTCGTGGTCGAGGATTACGGACACTATCGACTGCTCGGCAAGACCCGTGACGACGCGGTGGGTGAGGCGTTTGACAAAACGGCGCGTATGCTTGGCCTCGGATACCCGGGCGGGCCGAAGCTCGAAACGCTTGCTCGCGAAGGCAAGCCGGTCTATCAATACCCACGAGGCTTTAAGGGCGAATCACATCTTGATTTTACATTCAGCGGATTGAAAACAGCGGTGATCAATCATATACACAACATGGATCAGAAGGGCGTGGTATACAACAAAGCCGACATTGCCGCGAGCTTTCAGTATGAGGCGGTTTCTTTTCTTGCCGATAACACGTTTGAAGCGGCGGCACGCGAGGGAATCAACAAGATCGGTATTGCGGGCGGCGTGTCCGCCAATGGTAGATTGCGAGAGGTGTTTGCGCAGCGCGCAAAAGAGACAGGCATCACACTTTATCTGCCCGAGCTGCGGTATTGCACGGATAATGCTGCGATGATCGGCTGTGCGGCAGGCTTTTCAAGGGAAACCAAAGAGCCGCTTTCGCTCAACGCAAACGCGGGCAAAATGCTGTTCGAATAACGTCATAGCTTCAAATTTCGAATAATATAGATGAGATAACGGCGGAGGTGTTTTATGACACGCAACAAACGTCATCTTATCTATATTTTTATTTTTATTGTGATCGTTCTGATCGTCTCGGTGCTGCTGATACCTTTATCGCAGCCGGTAATGAATCAAAGAGATACCGTGGTTGTTATCGATGCGGGACATGGGGGCTTTGACGGCGGCGCTGTGGGACGGCTCACGGGCATCAAGGAAGACGGGCTGAATCTTTCCGTCTCCAAAAAACTGCAGGTCTTGTTCGAGAATCAGGGCTATACAGTGATTATGACACGTGAAGACGAAGCTGAACTCGGCAGTACAAAACAGGAGGACATGCAAAAACGCAAGCAAGTCATAGAGAATGCGAATGCCGATATCGTGATTTCGATCCATATGAACAAGTTTGTCGATACATCCTGCCATGGCCCTATCGTCTTTTATCATGAGGACTCGGATGAGGGCGAGAAGCTTGCTAAAATCATGCAGGAAAAACTCGTAGAGACTTTAAAGCCCGAAAGGCCGCGCGTGGAAAAACCCGAGAGCTATTTTATACTGCGTTCGGGCGATTGCCCATGTGTGCTTGTTGAATGCGGCTTTCTTTCTCATGAGCGCGATGAACAGTTGCTTCAGACAGACGAATATCAGGCGCTTTGCGCTACGGCGATATTTAAGGGCGCGATGCTTTATTTGACGCAGCGCTATACGGCCAGCGAAGCATGACATAAAGGATGGCGAACATAAATACTTGTCACCCCGAACTGCCGAGGGGTCCTATGGCAAAAAGCGCCAGTCATCCCGAGCTTGCCGAGGGGTCCCATGGCAAAAAGCGCCAGTCATCCCGAGCTTGCCGAGGGGGGGCCGTGGCAAAGCGCCTCTGTCACCCCGAGCTTGCCGAGGGGTTCCATGGCAAATAAGCGCCAGTCATCCCGAGCTTGCCGAGGGGTCCCATGGCAAAAAGCGCCAGTCATCCCGAGCTTGCCGAGGGGTCCCATGGCAAAAGCGCCAGTCACCCCGTACCTGTTGAGGGGTCCACAGAAAAAAATCATGCTCCTTGTCATCACTTTCTAACCTCATTTCTTATCATAGAAAATTCGCAGATTTTTCGTTGCTTTTTTGTGAAATATGTGTATAATAGCATTAAAGGTCAAAGAAAGTCAAAAGAGGAGTTGGTGGGACATGTCGGTTCTTAGCGATACGATCGAACAGTTCATCAAAGAATTGATGAGTGAATATGAGGGCAAGATTGAACTGCAAAGAAATGAGCTTGCGCAGCATTTCAACTGTGCGCCATCGCAGATCAATTATGTACTGGCCACGCGCTTTACGCCCGACAAGGGATATATCATAGAAAGCAGGCGCGGCGGCGGCGGTTATATCCGTGTGCTGCGTTTAAGTATTGATGAGTCGGATCACCTTTTTCGCCTAGTGACAACGCGGATCGGGGAAAGCATATCTGAAAGGGATGCGCTGGATGTGATTTGTCGGCTGATAGAAAGTAAGGCGGTCAGCAAGAGGGAAGGCGCGCTCATGAGCGCGGCGATTGCGGATAAATCGCTTTCCATTCCTGCGATGCTAAAAGATCATGTTAGGGCGAGCATTTTAAAACAGCTTGTGCTCGTGCTGTTAAGTGAGGAGGAGAGATAATGCTGTGTGACAACTGTTTAAAAAACAACGCATCCGTTCATATGACGACATTTGTGAACGGGCAGGTGAAAACAGTGCATCTTTGTAACCAGTGCGCTTCAAAGAAAAAAACGGCGGTGGTGATGCCTTGGTTCTCCTTCAACGACTTCATGAGCACATTTTATGAGCAAGCCTCAGAGGTCGATCAGCAGTGCGAAGTCTGCGGGACAACGCTGGAAAGTTTCAAAAAGGATGGAAAGCTCGGCTGTGTGAACTGCTACAAGGTTTTCGAAGAGAGCATCAGCCCCGTAATTAAGGGCATACATATGAGTATGGCGCATACGGGCAAGCGTCCGGGTGAACGTGTTGAGGTTCAGCCGGGTAAAGAAAATGATGAGCATGAGCAGCAGACCCAAAAAGAAATACTTAAAACAAAGCTTAAAGAAGCGGTTGCGGTGGAAAACTTTGAAGAAGCGGCGCGATTGAGAGACGAAATTGCGTTGCTGGAAAAGGAGGGATGAGCGTGAAGTGGCACGAAGACGGTGCGCCTGAAAGTGATGTGGTGGTGTCCACGCGCATTAGACTGGCAAGAAATCTCGCTGATGTTCCCTTTCCGCCGCGCATTGTGAAGCCGGATGATATCGAAAAGGTGCATGGCCTTGCAAAGCAAAGCCTGCTCGTATCGCCGGAGTTCACATATTCACATCTGTCTGACATGTCAGAGCTCGGCAAGCGCGCACTTGTGGAGGAGCACGTGATCAGTACGGAGCTTTCACGCAGCCGTGTCGGCGGACTCATCACGAACGGCGACCAGAGCATCAGCGTGATGATACTCGAGGAAGACCATTACCGCCTGCAAAGCCTTTGCTCGGGGCTTGCGCTGTATAAGGCCTACGACGCGGCCGACAGACTGGACAATATGCTGGCAGAAGGTGTGGATTACGCCTTTGATGAAAAACTGGGATTCTTAACAAGCTGTCCGACCAACCTCGGGACAGGCCTTCGGGCCTCACTGATGCTGCATCTGCCTGCGCTTACGGCTGCCAAAGCACTGCCGCGTATCACAACGATGATAAACAAGGTGGGCATGACGGTGCGCGGTGCTTTCGGGGAAGGCAGCGAGGCATTGGGCGCGTTTTACCAGATATCAAACCAGGTAACGCTCGGCGTTTCCGAGAAGGAAATATTATCGAGGCTGTTGTCTACGGCGAATAAGGTGATTAATTTTGAACGCGGCACACGCAAGGAGCTTTACAACAGCTTGGGGATCGCGCTGGAAGACCGTGTATGGCGAGCTGTCGGTATATTGAAATACGCGCGGCGCCTTGGCGATGCGGAAGCACAAAAACTGATATCGGATGTGGCATTCGGCGTGTCACTGGGCATCGTTCCAAAGCTTATGAGCAGCCAGCTTTATAAAGTTATGATGAGCGTAAGGCCCGCTGTCATCGCGGAGCGGTTTGGACAACTGAACGCAGCGGAGAGAGATGTGGTAAGGGCCGATTTGATAAAACAGGTTTTCAGTTAACCTCTGAAAGGAGAAAAATATATGGATTTTTTTGCGAAATTTACAGAGGGCGCGAAAAATGCGCTCAAGCATTCAGAAAGGAAAGCGCGGGAGCTGGGCCATAACTATGTTGGCACTGAGCATCTGCTGCTTGGTTTGATATGCGAAAAGGAAGGCGCGGCAGCGAATCTGCTGAACCTGTCGGGCGTATCCGAAGAAGCGGTGACACAGAACGTGCTTTCGCTGATCGGTCAGGGAGACTTTGTGTTTACACAGGGCTTTGGCTACACGCCGCGTTCTAAAAAGATACTGGAACTTAGTGTGACGCTGTCCCGGCAGCTCGGGCAAAGCTATGTGGGCACCGAGCATATTTTAATGGCGCTTATACGCGAAAAGGAAGGCGTCGCTTTTAAAATTCTGAGCGACCTTGGTGCGGATTTTGGTGAGCTGGAAAACGGCATTTATAACGTGACGGGTGAGAATGCCGAACAGGGCGAAAAAGGGTCAAAGAAGGATGCCAAGACGCCCAAGCTGGACAAATTCGGACGTGATCTTACCAAAGCTGCCAAAGACGGCGAGCTTGACCCTGTCATCGGGCGCGCTCAGGAGATTGAGCGAATCACACAGATACTCTCGCGGCGCACCAAAAATAACCCTGTGCTGATCGGTGAGCCTGGTGTCGGTAAATCGGCAATCGCCGAAGGGCTCGCGCAGCGAATCGCGGACGGGGGCGTACCGGAGCTGCTGCGCGACAAGCGAGTTGTCTCGCTTGACCTTGCGGGCATGATCGCGGGAACAAAATACCGCGGCGAGTTTGAAGACAGGCTCAAGGATGTGCTCAAGGACTTAAAGGCGTCAGGCAGCGTGATAATGTTCATCGACGAAATACACACGATCGTGGGCGCGGGCGCAGCCGAGGGAGCAATGGACGCGGCCAGTATATTAAAACCGGCGCTCGCGCGCGGGGAAATACAGGTGGTCGGCGCGACGACATATGACGAATACAGAAAGCACATTGAGAAGGATGCGGCGCTCGAACGGCGTTTTCAGCCTGTCACAGTGGGTGAGCCAACGCGTGAGGAAGCGATTGAGATATTGAAGGGACTGCGCGACCGTTATGAGGCGCATCACCGCGTGAAGATCACCGACGGGGCTTTAAAAGCCGCTGTGGAGCTGTCTGACAGGTATCTCACAGACCGATTCCTGCCCGACAAGGCGATAGACCTCATGGACGAAGCGGCCTCCAAGGTGCGGCTCAGTCTGTACACGGCGCCGCCGGATATCAAAGAGCTTGAAGAAAAACAAGAAGTGCTGCGCAAGGAGAAGGATCAGGCGATCACGCATCAAAACTTTGAAAAAGCAGCAGAGATGCGCGACGAGGAGAAAAAGATCGAAAAGCAGATTGCCGAGATGAAGAGCGCATGGGAGAAGGATACCAATCAGCGTGAAGGTGAAGTCACGGAAAAGGAAATTGCAGGAATCGTATCCAACTGGACGAATATACCGGTGGTTAAGCTCACGGAGGATGAAGCCAAAAGGTTGCTGGAGCTGGAAGACACGCTGCACCGCCGTGTGATTGGCCAGAACGAAGCGTGTGTGACCGTGGCTAAGGCGATACGGCGCTCGCGGGCGGGGTTAAAAGACCCCAAGCGCCCTGTCGGCTCATTCATATTCTTAGGGCCCACCGGTGTCGGTAAAACCGAGTTAACGCGCGCGCTGGCCGAAGCGCTGTTCGGTGACGAGGACGCAATGATTCGACTGGATATGTCCGAATACATGGAGAAGCATGCAGTTTCCAAGCTCATTGGTTCGCCTCCGGGCTATGTCGGCTTCGACGAGGGAGGCCAGCTCACAGAGAAAATCAGGCGTCACCCATATTCAGTACTGCTGCTCGATGAAATTGAAAAAGCGCATCCCGATGTGTTTAACATTATGCTTCAAATACTTGAAGACGGACGTTTGACGGACTCTAAGGGGCGTCTCGTGGATTTCAAAAACTGCGTGATTATTATGACGTCTAACCTAGGCGCGACCAATATTGATGCCAAGAGAATCGGCTTCTCGGTGGCAGAGAGCGACCGCGGCTATGAGCAGATGAAGCAAGGCATTTTGGAAGAGCTTAAAAAAGCATTCCGGCCCGAGTTCATCAACAGGCTGGACGACATTATCGTGTTCCACAAGCTGAGTCAGGAGCATACAAAACAGATCGTGAGGCTCATGCTGAGCAATGTCATCAAGCGTCTCGAGGAACGCGAGATCTATTTGACATATTCGGATGATACCGTCGAATACCTGGCTAAGGAAGGCTTCGATGAAAACTATGGTGCGCGTCCTCTGCGCAGGATGATTCAGCAAATCGTGGAGGATGAGATGTCCGAAGAGATTTTAAAGGGCACAATCAGCATCACGGATCACGTCAGCATGTACATGGAGAACGGCAAACCCGCGTTTAAAAAAGATGTACAACTCAGCAAGTCTGAAAAGCAGGAAGAATAAGCATAAGCAGAGTATTATGTGCGCAATCCTGCCTGAAGTGGCAAAAATCACGAATCTCCCTGAACGCTTATAAACAGTTCAGGGAGATTTGCTATTGTTAAAGAGTCGCTAAATCATTGAGAGGAAAGGGCGGCGCAGACAACGGTTTGACTGCAATGGACATGAGCAGTAATGGATTATCATCGGCGGCTACCCGATTGGAGCTGAAAGTACCGCATAATCGGCATCTGTGAATGATCGCCCATTCGCCTCCTTGACGAACCCACACACTAACCGGTTCCATGATTCCGTTACACAGAGAGGCTCGGTCGCCTGGTTTGTCGTCCACGTGGACACTTGATAAACACTTGGGGCAATGATTTCTGTGCCTGCTCCCAGCACCGTCAGGAACAACAAGTGTTCCGCAAACCTTACAGACAAAGCTTTCTGTACAAGCCGAATATCTATAATCAGCTTTTGGCGGGTTCTTTTCGCAAACCATGGTCTTTGGGGTCATTTCCGCCATTTTTTGATGAACATCGTAACGCTCTCTTTTTATGCAGCCTGTTCGAAGCGCTTCAACGACCTCACACCCTTCTTCATGAACATGGGTGCAGTTGCGGAAATGGCATTTTTCAGCCAACCGGGCAATTTCACGGAACACATGGTTTCGCTCGTCTTCAGTGATCTTATGCAAAACGAAATTCCGAAAGCCCGGCGTATCAATTAATAAAGTTTCTTGCGCACCCACATGCAATTTGCTTCCATACGTACTTGGCACTTTTTCCTCATATGCACCATATCCCTGCAGACCATTAAGAATTGTATAAATCATGGTCGTCTTGCCACAAGCCCTGTCACCTATAACAACTGTTGTTTTGCCCTTAACAGCATATATCAATTCTTCATTGATTTCATGAGATGACCCCATCAACACTGTGTCCGCTAGAACGCGATACAAAGCCAGCTTATCCTGCAGCAACGCCTTGGCTTTTTCGCCGATAAGGTCGCATTTGCTAATGAACAGACCAATTTTCATACGCGATCGTCTGGCAGCGATCACCGCTGTTTCCAGATATCCGGCTTGATTGAGCAGATAATCAGCAGTCACAATTGCCAAAAGATACTGTGCATTCGCTGCCACGAGTATCTCTTCTTCAGGTGACCGCCGGTCTCCACGATACAAAGCCGTCTTTCTGGGCAGAATATTGATCAGTTTATAATGCTCATCACCAGTAATGCCCACTTCAACATGATCGCCAACAGCCAAAGAATTCTTATAAGAGATCAGAGCACCGGGTATGACGCAGTCAATCATTCTATCTTCAAAAAATATCTGACAATGCTTATTCGTTATATTTGCAACAACAGCCTGAAAAGCCTTTGTGTCCATGGCATGGTTGTTTTCTTTATTGTTTTTCAATTTGGATTCCCCCTAATTTTATACGTTGACTCAATATTTGTATAAGAGTACCGTCGGCAACGCACAAAAAAACCACATGGCAACACGATGCCTGTGGTTAGGAACCCAACTATATTTGTCTATTAAATCGAGTCAAAAAAACAGAAAGGGATTCCTAGAGGCTGCATGCCGACAGTACTCCATATACGATTGCCTTATTAACGAATAGCGCCGACACAAACTTCACCCTTCCTGAAAGATATTTTTTACCAACAAATAGTAACAGGGAACTTTTCTCTTGTCAATAGAAATTTTGATACTAAAACCTACAAATTACTGCTATAGAGTTTATGACAAAATCATTGATGGCTCCGCCGGGCATACCGACAGGCTTCTGATGATACCGATATCATCCTTGAGCTTAGCATTATCACGGCAAGGGAAGGCGAGAATGATTACAAATCAAGCATTTGTTTTTATCGTCTTTGACATACGGTTATTTTCACGTTACAATACGCGTGTATTTTGTGGAAAATGAGGTGCAGTGCAGTGCCTGTTCTTGATTATTTGGAGCTGGTCGGCGTGGCGGCTTTTGCCGTTTCGGGAGCGACGGTGGCTATCAGAAAAAAGATGGATTTGTTTGGCTTGATTTTTCTCGCCATCGTGACAGCGATTGGCGGCGGCGTGCTTCGAGATGTGGTCATGGACGTCGGCATGCCTGTATTTTTTCAACATTATGAATACATCGTGGTGATACTCGTCACATGTGTGCTGGTCGTGCTGCTCAAAGGCCGAATTAAGTGGAAACACGTCGTCTTTTTCTTTGACGCGGTGGGTCTGGCCGTGTTCGCCATATACGCGGGTGTCAAAGCGATCGAGCTTCAATACAACTTTTTAAGCTTCCTGTTCGTATGCCTGATTACAGGCGTGGGCGGCGGCATCATGCGCGATGTGATCGCGCGCGAGATCCCCATGGTGCTTCAAAAGGAGATATACGCCACGGCGGCATTGGTCGGGTCTGTGGTGCTTTGGTTTATCTATCCGCTGCTGGGCAAAGACGTTAGCACGTATATCTGTATCGCACTCATTATATTGATACGCATCATTAGCATGGGGCTAAAGCTCTGCCTGCCATTTGTTAAAGATGTCGAAGAAGACGTTTCTGATTGAAGAGATAAGGTGAATTAGAAAAGGACGAGACGAAATCATAGCGGTTCGTCTCTTTTTTTCGTTTAGAAAAGCATGAGTGTGCGCATACGTTCATATATATCTAGTGTTTAAGCAATCTATACGATGGAGGATGCGCCATGCAAAGCTATAATCTGTACAAGGATATTTCCGAGAGAACGGGGGGAGACATATACATCGGCGTTGTGGGGCCGGTCAGAACAGGCAAATCGACGTTTATAAAGCGGTTCATGGATATGCTGGTGCTCCCGAATCTGGACGAT
Organism: Bacillota bacterium; assembly: GCA_023391105.1. Lineage (GTDB taxonomy): Bacteria > Bacillota > Clostridia > Christensenellales > SZUA-584 > SZUA-584. The sequence goes on along the minus strand of JAEWBO010000011.1, from coordinate 87,388 downwards.
ACACACGAGAAGGAACGCGTGGTTGATGAGCTGCCGCAAAGCAGCGCAGGCAAGACAATCATGACCACGCAGCCAAAATTTGTACCGACTTCAGCGGTCAAAATAAAAATCAATGACGAAGCCGAAATGAACGTGCGCATGGTCGATTCCGTGGGCTATATGGTGGACGGTGCCATGGGTCACTTGGAAAACGATATGCCCCGCATGGTTACTACGCCTTGGTTCGACTATGATATCCCGTTTGAGGAGGCGGCGGAAACAGGTACGCGCAAGGTCATTACCGAGCACAGCACGATTGGTATCGTCATGACGACGGACGGCAGCATCACAGAGATTCCGCGCTCTAGCTATGTGCAGGCTGAAGAGCGCGTGATTAAAGAGCTCACGGAGCTGGGAAAACCATTTATTATCATACTCAACTCGGCAAACCCGAGAAGCGAGGATACCATCAGCCTGCGCAGTGCCATGTCCGAAAAGTATAAAGTGCCGGTGCTTCTGATGGATATTATGCGCCTCAGCGAAACGGACATCACCACAATGCTGGAAAACCTGCTTTACGAATTTCCGCTGAAAGAGATCAACATTGCGATGCCGGGATGGGCGCGCGCGCTGTCTCCGGATCATTGGCTGATGGGGGAAGTATTAAGCGGAATTACGGAGTCAATCAATGTGCTGGATAAGGTGCGAGACTACAAAGGCCTCGTAGAAGCAATGAAGCAGCTGGAGAATGTCAGCAGCGCGTCAGTAGATAAAATATTGCTGGGCGAAGGCAGCATCAAAATGCAGCTCACATTCCCTGAAACGCTCTTCTATAAGATTCTCGGCGATGAGTGCGGCTATCCGATCGACGATGACTTCCATCTTGTATCGATTGTGAAGGACCTGGTGAGCGCGAAAAAGCAATATGACCGCATGGCCGACGCTTTAAAAAACGTCAAGGAAACAGGATACGGGCTCGTACCTCCTTCAATGGATGAGATGTCTATGGAAGAGCCCGAGATGGTGCGGCAGGGCGGCCGCTTTGGCGTCAGGCTCAAGGCCAGCGCGCCGTCGCTGCACCTGATCCGGGTAGATATAGAAACAGAGGTCTCGCCGATTGTGGGCTCGGAGAAGCAAAGTGAAGAGCTTGTCAAGTACATGCTCACGGAATTTGAAAACGACCCGGCGAAAATATGGAAGACAGACATTTTTGGGAAACCGCTTCATGAGCTTGTCAAAGAAGGGCTCTCAAGCAAGCTCTCACACATGCCGGATGATGCGCGGCTCAAGATTCAGGAAACACTGCAGCGAATCATAAATGAAGGCAGCGGCGGATTAATATGTATATTGCTATAGCCATGATCTCCTCCCCCCGGAAAGCGGGGGTTTTTTTTCGACAAAAATTATGGTACTATATGAGTAACCGATTATCATGACAAGAGAGCGAGGCCGGCATGACCGAAGAAGTGATTAGAAAGCTGCTTAATCAGATACTTAAGGATCTATTCTTCAAGATTTTGCGGCTTCAGGCAAAAATGGTATCCAGATCGGTGCAGGAAAATGTTAGCCGCACAGAAATGCATACTCTTGATGCGATTGAAGGCTCGGAGTATGTCACGCTCACGCAGATTGCGGACAAGCTCTGTATCACCAAGGCCACGGCAAGTGTGACTGTCAAGCGCCTTGTGAAAAAGGGCTTTGTTAAAAAAGTCAAAGAAGAAAATGACAAAAGAATCAGCACGCTTAAGCTGACGGCGAAGGGAGAGGTATGCTGCAGCAAACACCGTGATTTCCATGACGGCCTCGTTGAAGGTATCCTTCATGAGTTCGATATTGCAGAACATCCTCATGTTATAAAATCCTTGCAGGCATTGCTTGATTATTTTGTTAAGCTGGAAAAAAGCTTTGATTAAGAGTTTTTGGGTTGGTTTTTTGAGAAATAATCAAGAATAGCATCCGTTTTAAATTGATTTTCGGTTAACAGCAGTTTATAGTCTGTGAGCACCTTTAAAAGATCTCTTTTAAGCTGAGTGCTTTTTTTTGTGGAGACATCAAACGAGATTTCGGTCAGATAGTCCTTAAGCTTCCATATTTCCAGCTTGGCTTCAAAATCTTCAAACTGCCCCTTATACGTAATTACTGCGACAGGCCCCAAGAGGCTGGAAGCGCAAAGATTCACGAATCCGAAATTTTTGTTTTTCCAGTCCGTGAATACAGGAGGACTGTTCAAAATGGCAAGCCGCTTTGCTTCCGGTTCGGTCAGCTCTTCCATATCGGTGAATACTCTCTCAAATGAGAGACTGTAATATTTCTTGGTGTACTCCATATCTATCTTGGGCGTGAACTCTGCTGCAAACATTTTTGCGTTGTTGCTTTCCAGCATGGCCTTATAGCCTTTTTCGCTGTAGCGTTTTTTATAGGTGAGATCAAACCCGCCGCTGTCAAATTGGCGGTATCTGACAGACCAGTTTTCTTTATGCAAGTCTTGTGCGGGTGTTTCCAGATAACAGATGCTCGTATTTTCAGGTTCATCATCAATGCTGAAAAGTGTTTTAAGATCATCGCTGAGTGCATCTTTTTTTTGCAGCGCTTGCTTACTGTCCAGCATCAGCTTCAGTTCAGTTTCGGCAATCTGTTCTTTCAGCTTCATTGGCTTGTCTCCTTTTTATTCGTTTTGATAGTGTCTGCGTTTTGCGCGCTGATTATCCAAGAATAATAAGACATAGCATTTCTGCGCTGTTAGACAGATTTGTTTACCCCGGTACTCCTTAAAACTAAAGCGTTTGCAAATTCAGCGGTTTTTTATAATTAAGCGGTACATTGGATAGGCACTCCGAATAAAATAGTGTTGATAACATGTGCGTCGTCACAGAAAGGTTGCTTGAATTCATGAGAGTGCTCAGATTGGGAATGTCGGGAACAGATGTGATGGAAATTCAATCACTGCTGCAAAGATTGGGATTTGATCCGGGTCCGTTGGACGGCATTTTCGGACGGCGAACACAGCAGGCCGTCATCGCGTTTCAACGTCGTTTCGGTCTTGTGCCCGATGGTATTATTGGACTCAATACATACCGGGTTATGGAATCGTTCCTGCTTGGTTACGATATGTATACGGTGCAGCCCGGTGATACGATTTTTGGAATCGCAAGCCGCTATGGTGTCAATCCCGATCTGATACGCGTCGCAAATCCAAATATTGATGAGTATAATCTGATTATCGGGCAGCGTATCACGGTGCCGTATGGTTTAAACGTGGTGCCCACAAACGTGGATTATACATACGACATACTGCAAAGAAATGTGGCCGGGCTCAAGGCGCTCTATCCCTTTATTGAAACAGGCATCGCAGGGCAAAGTGTGCTCGGCAGAAACCTTTATTATATTCGTTTGGGGCAGGGGCCAAATCAGGTGTTTTATAACGCCGCGCATCATGCGCTGGAATGGATCACATCGCCGTTGCTTATGAAATTCGCTGAGGATTTTTCCAGGGCCTATGCATTGGGGCAAAATATTGCGGGCTATGTGCCCAGTGAAATATGGGATAAGAGCAGTATCTATATCGTTCCGATGGTGAATCCGGACGGCATTGACCTTGTGCTCAATGGCTTGTCCCCGTCAAACCCGTTCTACAATGATCTCATCCGTTGGAACAACGGCAGCATCGATTTTTCGAACGATTGGCAGGCAAATGTCCGCGGCGTGGATTTGAACCATAACTACGATGCAGGATGGGAGGCCTCAAAAGCGGGTGAAGCCGCGCTTGGTATCACAGGGCCGGGGCCAACGCGTTTCTCAGGGACATATCCATTATCCGAACCGGAAACTCGTGCGATGGTGGATTTCACTCTCAGTCACGATTTTCGTCTGGTGCTCGCATATCACAGCCAAGGCGAGGTCATTTTTTGGAACTTTGAAAATATGGCCACTCAGGAGGCCAGAGAAATCGGAGAAGCGCTGGCACAGGCCAGCGGCTATGCGCTGGAGGAAGCAACCGGCATCGCATCTTATGCGGGGTTCAAAGACTGGTTTATCAAGCAATTCGGACGTCCCGGCTATACTGTTGAGGTAGGCAGAGGCACAAACCCGCTGCCAATTTCACAATTTAATCAGATATACAGCGATAATCTGCCGCTGCTTCTTCTTGCATCGGTGATTTAGCTGCATTGGATTTTTGACGTTTGCTTAGTAAAAAGCTCGGTTAGGGCTTGCTCGTCAAGAGGCTTGTTTAGCAGATATCCCTGGAGATAATCACAAGCGTTTTGCTTAAGATACTGAAGCTGCTGCTCGTTTTCGACACCTTCGGCTACCACCGACATGTTCTTCTGATGAGCCAGCTTGATGATTGTCCCGACGATTTGAAATTTAAAGACGAGTCATTGCGTGCAAAACAGGGACGAGGATAAATAATAGAACAAGGATAAAGATATTTATATATTCGGATAGATTCAATTTTGACCTAATTGCCTTATCCACTATACATCGGTTCATGAGATCCGTGCTTCTATTAAAAGGCATTTTGCGGCCTCCAGCTTGTTATATACCATTACGATAGTTGCTGGCCGTTAGATTCTTCCTGAGTGTCGAATATGGTTATTCTGTTTTTCCCTTCTTTTTTAGAACGATATAGCGGGTCATCAACTCGGTCAAACACACTTTCCGCTTCTTCACGCTTTGATACATAATAAACGCCGCCTGAAAATGTAACAGGAACAATTTTGCCATCAAAGCTTAACGTGTTCTCATTAATCTTAATCTGGATTTTCTGAACCACTTCTTTGGCATTTTCTGCACTGCATTTGGGGAATATGATAAAGAACTCATCCCCGCCATAGCGAAATACAACATCCGTGCTCCTGACATGGCTTGTCAGACTGTGCGCAATAAAACGAATCATGGCATCGCCAAAGCGATGCCCGAACGAGTCATTGATATCTTTGAAATTATCAATGTCAAGCATGGCCACAGAGTATGGGGGCGCAGTGTTTTTGAGCACATCTGCTAAATATCTGTGATTATAAAGCCCTGTCATACTGTCTGTAATGGATGCAATGTAGCTTAACTTGTGAGCGTCATTAACCATTTTTAGCTGATGATCCTTATTGACAAATATCCTGAAAAAGAGAATGATTGATGTCATAGAGAACACAAACGAATAAGTGAACGGCGTACTTAAGCTGAAAAGCTGACCGCCCATCATCATAATAATGTCAACAAAGGTGCATAACAAAAGCAGTATGTTGGAAATTAAAAACATTTTGGCTTCATCCGTTTTACTGAAATTCTGACGGGATGTTTTGATCCAGCTAATGAGATTCGCCGTGATCAGTAAATTATAATAACTATAGATAGCCTTGAAAGTGATAATATCCCGTACAAAGATAAATATAACAATATAGCCTGAGATGGTTATGATGGATAAAATAAGATCGCTTTTCCTATGAAAAAAAGTATACATACCCATTGAAGCCATTGATACAGCCATGTAAAGCGCACCAAAGACAAGCTTTTTATATAGGAGATAGTTAATTGGCAGGCTGTAGACAGCCGTGTAGTCTATCGTGTAGAAGCTGAGGAATAGCAGTGCCAAGGAAAAATACAGAAATGATTTGTTTTTGGGTGATGAGATTAAATAGAGCATAAACACGATGATGCATCCAAAAATCGAAAAGCCCAGAGCTGTCAGATTGATGCCTTCTGTAAAATACTTTGCGTTGCCAAGGAATTGGTTGAGCTCAGAGGTTTTCAGCACGTAGACTGGTTTTGAAGAAAGGCCCCAGTCGTAAAGACATAGCATGTCAATGCTCAAAATGTTATCATCTTTTATTTTGCTGCTGTCAAAATAAAAGTAATTAATCGAGTTCCATATATTGCTGTCGCCATTTTTCATGTCGCCTACAGTTCCGATATTTTCACCATTAAAAGAAACGCGGAAAGCCTGTCCATTAAGCTGATACAACAAGACGGCATACTGACCCTCACCTGCAATATCTAAATCTTTTCTCTCTATATTTGCGCTGAAGGTCATTCTTTGTTCATCATCTTCGTCAAGAAGGTGGTATGTAAGGTCATATGCTCCTGAGTTAAAATCCTTTGCTCCAAGCCTTAGCCCGGTGGGTTCGGAAGACATAAAAAAGCAGAATGCCGATAGATTTATAAACACACCTATCAGAACGATAGCAATATAAAAAATGAGAATCTTATGGGATGTTAAAATTTTCATAGTCAGCTCCGCTTTTAATATAAATTGTGCGTTAAGAATCTTTCATTTTATAGCGACAAAGGAGCCAAAATACCTATCGTCACCACATTTGGATGACGAAAAATGTTAAATTTCATCGAATTAATTAAATTATAACTTAAATAAAAAAAAAAATCAAAATTTTTGCATCAGTCATAAAAAATAATTCTTGAAATATTACTCGCCCTTTGCTAATCTATTATTAGGTATTTCAGAATGTACGAATTGATTCACATGTATTTGTCAGTCATGTGTTCGTTGCATGGTTGATAAATGCATGTGTTTTTTTTACAGGACGGGATATAATAAAAAGAGGAGGTATCTTTGATGTATAAAGGTACAGTAAAATGGTTTAATGAAAGCAAAGGATACGGATTTATATCCAATGATGAAGGCGGCGACGATGTGTTTGTGCATTTCTCAAGCATTTCTACAAGCGGCTTCAAAACACTTGCTGAAGGTCAGAAAGTCACATTTGATGTTGAAAATGACCCCAAAGACAGCCGAAAACTGCGTGCAGCTAACGTCCAGCCTCAGTAGTCTTTCATTGCCTGTAACGGGTTTATCACCCGAAGACAAAAAAGCTCCCGTTCGATCGGGGGCTTTTTATATATAAAGACTATTTTGTGTCTTATATCTCATAGGATTATCTTAAAACCTGTGGTATAATCGTCATCCTTGAAAGAAGATGAGAAAGGTGAAGCATGCTTTACTTGGCAATCTTGATTAGCATCATTATGCTTGCTGCATTTTGCAGATGGCAAAACAACGGCATTGTCGTCACACAAATCGATTATACAAGCAAAAAGGTGCCGAAAGAATTTGACGGCTTCAAAATTCTTCACATATCCGATTTGCATAACAAATACTTCGGTGCGGGTCAGAAAGAAATCGCTGAACTTATCGATGATGCAAAACCGGATATTATCGCAATAACCGGTGACATCATCGATAAACGCCGGGGAGGGGCAGCCGCCGCCCTGCAGCTTGCCTCAAGGGCCGTCCGCACAGCGCCGGTATATTACGTGCCGGGCAATCATGAAAAATCCGCGGGGGTTTATGAGAAGCTTTCCGCGAGGTTCAAAGCGTGTGGCGTTTTTGTCGCGGCGAATGCCTGCACAGATATCGCGAGGAATGGCGCAAAAATCACATTGATAGGCATAAAGGATGATGAGTTTTTCAAGACAGACAAGGATTACGTACGAAAGCTGAAAATGCTGCAAAAAAACAGCCCGGATGGCTTTCGTTTGCTGCTTTCTCATCGTCCCGAGAAAATCGATTTATACGCACAAGTTGGATTTGATCTCGTACTCACAGGTCACGCACATGGCGGACAGTTCCGGCTGCCGCTCATCGGCGGTCTTTATGCGCCGCATCAGGGCATATTCCCAAAGTATACGAGCGGACTATATAAGAAGGATTCGACAAGCATGGTGGTGAGCCGGGGGCTCGGCAACAGCGGCTTTCCGCTGCGGCTTTTTAACCGGCCTGAGCTTGTGGTTATCACGCTGAGGCGCGGCTAATCGCGTTTTGCAAGACTGAAGGCTTGTACGTCAATCACTGTGCAATCCGCGAGCCGCTGAAGCAGCTCCGTTTCATGCGCGACAAGTATCACGGTTTTGCCGGAGCTCGCATAAAGCTTTTGGAACAACGCAATCAGCTCAAGGTTGAGCTTTAAATCAAAACCCTTGAATGGTTCATCCATCAACAGCAGGCTGGCGGGATAACAGAACGCGCGTGCCATTGCCACGCGGCGCTGCATACCGCCGGATAATTCGGAGGGCAGCTTTGTCTCGTGACCGTCAAGCTGCACGTCCTTGATGATCTGCGATACTGCCAATTCCATTTGTTCTTTTTCCATCACGTCTTTAAGCACAAACTCAATATTCCTTTTAACATTGTACCATGGCAAAAGGCGGTCTTCCTGAAACAAAAATGATATTTGGTCGGGCACACCATAGATTCGTCCTGAATAGTCCTTGTCGATACCGCTGATCATGCGCAAAAGCGTTGTTTTGCCGCAGCCTGAGCCGCCAATCAGGGCGGTGATGCCGCCTTGTTTGATTTCGAGGCTCACATCTTTAAAAAGCATCTGATCGCCGAATTTCTTCGACAGAGATTCTATGCGTATGCTCATAGCGCGCCGCCTCCCGGAAGTATGCGTTTCAAGCCTTTTTCCACAATCAGGCTGATTACGATGATGGTCAGCGTCCACGCGAACAGTGCGGGCGTGTCAAGATACAGCTTGGTCGCGTAAAGCTTGAAGCCCATCGAATACTTGGGGCTGGAGAGCACCTCGGCGGCGACCACGGACTTCCACGAGAATCCAAGGGACACCGCGAGCGCTGAGTAGATATGCGGCATTACAGACGGTATCACGATTTCCTGTATCACGCGATGGTGTCTCGCTTTAAATACCGATGCCATTTCAAGCAAATTTTTATCGACCGAGCGAATGCCGGACAGCGTATTGGTGTAAAAAATGGGCAGACAGAGCAGTATACACGAAAAAACAGGCACAAACGACGACGAGAACCACACAAGCGCCAGGACAATCACAGACATCACGGGAGTTGATTTCACTGCGGCCATGAGAGGGCGCAGCAGGCTTTCCAGAACGCCGACTTTTGACGCGAGATAAGCAAGAAGGACACCCAGAACAAATGAGATGACAAGCCCCAGTACAACGCGGTAAAACGTGTAAGCCACGCTGAGCCAGAAATCCTGCGTGACAATAAGTTCGCCCAGTGACGAAAACGTCTCTATGGGCGATGGCATATAAAGCGGCTTGTTCACGATCATTGAGGCCACCTGCCAGACAGCCAGCCAAAAGAGCGCGATCAGTATGGTTTTTATAGTGCGATTAAAGTGCACTTTCTGCTGCAACAAAATGACGTACCCCAAAGCTTTTATTAACCGATTATATCACATGTTTGATTGTCCGCGCACCTATTTGTATTTGTTTGTATATATGACAGGGGCGGAAAGTTGAATCATTTTGTCATTTAAGGTATCATAATGATGGAGGACAATATGGATTTCACACATCTTCATCTTCATACTGAATATAGCCTGCTTGATGGTGCGGCACGCATTGGCGACGTTGTTTCGCGCGCGGCTAATCTTAACATGTCAAGTATCGCGATTACCGATCACGGTGTGCTTTACGGCGTGGTGGATTTCTATCGCAAGGCGATGGATACCGGCATTAAACCCATCATCGGATGCGAGGTGTATGTGGCGCCCGGCAGCTTAAACGACAAAACCAAGGAAATGAAGGAATACTCCCATCTCGTGCTGCTCGCCAAAGACAATGAAGGCTATCAAAACCTCATGCGTCTTTCATCAATTGGCTTTACGCAGGGGTTTTACCATAAGCCGCGCATAGACTACGATGTGCTGGCACAAAACAAACAAGGGCTTGTCTGCCTCTCGGCCTGCCTGGCGGGCGATATACCGCGCTTAATCATGTCAGGAGATATAGAGGGAGCAAGGAATCTCGCAATAAGATTGCGCGGTATGTTTGGCGAAGATTTTTATCTTGAACTTCAGGACCATTTCCTGCCCGAACAAAAGCAGGTAAACGCTGCGTTGATAAATATGAGCAGGGAGTTGTCGATACCTCTTGTCGCCACCAACGACGTGCATTATACGAACAGGGAAGACGCGCAGGCACAGGACATATTGCTTTGCATACAGACGCGTTCTTTTGTGGACGATACAGATCGGATGCGATTTGGCACGGATGAGTTCTATATCAAAAGCGCAGAAGAAATGGATAAGTTGTTTGCCCATGTGCCCGAAGCCATAAGCAACACAAAGCTCGTCGCGCAAAAGTGCAATGTCATGATGGATTTTTCTGCGCGCCATCTGCCTGTGTTTGCTGTTCCAAACGAAGAAGACCACGATGAATATTTAAAAAAGGTTTGCGTGGCGGGTCTGCAAGAGCGCTATGAGGACGCGACGGACGCGCTTAGCCAGCGGCTTGATTATGAGCTCGGTGTTATCAAGAACATGGGCTTCACGGATTATTTTCTGATTGTATGGGATTTTATCAAATACGCGCGGGACAACGATATCATGGTGGGGCCGGGGCGCGGCAGTGCGGCGGGCAGTCTTGTCGCCTATGTGCTGCGTATAACGGACGTTGACCCGATTGAGTATTCGTTGCTTTTTGAACGATTTTTAAACCCGAAGCGCATCAGCATGCCGGATATCGATATCGATTTTTGCATCGAGCGCCGTCAGGAAGTCATCGATTATGTGGTGAAAAAATACGGTGAGGACAAGGTCGCTCAGATTATCACATTCGGCACGCTGGGTGCCAAACAGGTGATCCGCGACGTGGCTCGCGCGATAAAGCTGCCGCTTGCCGATGCGGATAGAATCGCCAAAATGGTGCCGTTTGCGCTCAAGATGACAATCAAGCGCGCAATGGACGAAAACCCGCGTCTTATGATGGAATATCACACAAAGCCAGAGATTAAGGAACTGCTGGACACGGCAATGAAGCTCGAAGGCATACCGCGCCACGCGTCCACGCACGCGGCGGGCGTTGTGATATCTCGCCAACCCATCACGGAATACGTGCCGCTTCAGATCAACCCGCGTGACGGCAGCGTGATTACTCAGTTTCCGATGGGTACGCTGGAAAGCCTCGGCCTTTTAAAGATGGATTTTTTGGGACTAAGAAACCTCACGGTGATCCGCCATACGCTGGCCATTATTGAAAAGACGCGCGGCGAAAAGCTTGATTTGAGCAAGCTCAAATACGATGACAAAAACGTCTATGAGCTGATCGCTTCGGGTGATACGGACGGTGTATTCCAGCTGGAAAGCGCAGGGATGCGCAATCTCATGCAGCGCCTTAAGGCCACGAGCCTTGGAGATATCATGGTGGGCATATCGCTGTACCGGCCCGGCCCGATGGACGAGATTCCGACATATCTTGATGCCAAAAGCCACCCCGAAAAGGTGAATTATTTGCATCCGAGATTGAAACGCATACTCGCCGAGACGTATGGGTGCATGGTGTATCAGGAGCAGGTGATGGAGATCGTGCGTGATCTTGCGGGTTATTCCATGGGGCGCAGCGATCTTGTGCGCCGCGCGATGAGCAAAAAGAAAAAGGACGTGATGGAGAAGGAGCGCCGCATATTCATAAGCGGCGACGCAGAAAGCGGCGTGGAGGGTGCGGTCAAAAGAGGCGTGCCCGCGCATATTGCAGAAACGATATTTTCGCAGATGATGGACTTCGCGGAATACGCGTTTAATAAATCTCACGCGTGCGCTTATGCGGTAATCGCATATTATACGGCTTATCTGAAATATTATTATAAAGTCGAGTATTTAACGGCGCTGCTCAACAGCTTCATCGGCACGCCGGATAAGATTTCTGCGTATATTCAGTACTGCGTCGGTTGCGGAATTCGCGTGTTCGGGCCGGATATCAACAGATCGCAGTTCTTGTTTACGCCTGAAAACGGCGGTATCCGTTTCGGGTTTGCGGCCATTCGTGATGTGGGACGCGCTGCTGAGGATATCGTCACTCAGCGCGAAAACGGCGACTATATAAGCTTTCGCGGTTTCATTAACCGTACGGCGGGTATTATTAACCGTAAGATGCTTGAAGGCATGATATTTGCGGGCTGCTTCGACAGCCTTGGTCTTAAGCGTTCACAGCTGGCTGCCGTGTGTGAGCGCGTGCTAAAAACAGCGCAGGATGCCAAACGCAGAAATGTGGAAGGACAGATGTCGCTCTTTGACGCGATGACGGGCACGGAAGCGGGGGATACTGACGACTTTGAGGATATCGCCGAATATTCAAAAGAAAAACTGCTCGCGATAGAGAAGCTGGCGACCGGCGTTTATCTGTCCGGACATCCGCTTGATAGATATAAGAAGACGCTCGAAAACAGAGAAATCAATGTTTACAAGATATTGTCGGCCACAGAAGATGTGGATTCCGCACGTTATTTCGAATCGCGAAACGTGGAACTGATCGGGATACTCAGCGGCGTCAGAAAACGTTCCACGAAGCTAAAAAAGATGATGGCTAACGCGCTGCTGGAAGACCTTTACGGCACGATCGAGCTCGTGGTTTTCCCCAGCGCTTTTCAGAAGGCAGAGACGCTGCTCGTGGACGATGCCATTGTGTATGTCACGGGCAAGGTGGATATCCGCGAGGGAGAAGTGCCGCAGTTGCTTGTCGATGAGATCAAGCCTTTTGTGGTCAGAGATGAAAAGTATGCGGGTGCTAAGCTGTTTGTGCGCATTCCAAAGGATATGGGGGACGATACGGTCAAATTGAAGCAGATACTCAAAACCTCGCCCGGCGACGAATGCGTATCTGTTGTGTTCGAAAAGACGGGCAAGAAGTTAAAGACTTGCGGTGCTCTTGGCGTCACGCTTACAGATGCACTTATAAATAAGCTGGAATCGGCATACGGCAAAGACAACGTTTTACTGGGGTGATTCCGTATTGATGAGAATGAAAGATTATGCTAGTATATGACTAAACAAAGCGGGGTGGAGCAGATGGACACGGAAAACAAGTTTAATCAGGAATATATCGTGATAAAAGCGCTGGAGGACGGTGTCAATATCATTGGCATGACGCGTGGGCGCGACACACGGTTCCACCATACGGAAAAGATGGACAACGGAGAAGTCATGATTGCGCAGTTTACCGAAAATACATCGGCTGTCAAAATAAGAGGCAAGGCACAGGTCAATACCGCCTACGGTATCGTTTATTCGGGCAAGTCCGAAACATAAAAGAGGAGTCACCTATGTGGATAGTAGTGGGGATGGCCAGCTCTCAGAAAATGGCGCATACAATGCAAAAGTGTCTGGAATCCGAAGGTGTACTTGTCAAGCTTCGCAATGTCTCTTCAAAAACCAAACACAGCAGCGACACTTACGAGATTTTGGTATTGGAGTCCGAATCTGATGCGGCCAGAGAAATACTTATCGAGAAGGGTTTTTAATATTATTTTTCTTGGAGGTCTGTATGAAGACGGTTGAATGCAAGATTCGTGTAAGGTATTCCGAAGTAGGCAGACAGGGGCTTGCTCATCATGCCCATTATCTTGACTGGTTTGACATCGGACTCGAAGAAATTATCAAGCAATGCGGGTTAAGCTATAAGGAAGTGGAAGATCTCGGTTATTTTCTCGCGCCCATCTCCGATATGTGCCGTTATTTTCATCCGGCGTATTACAACGACACGCTGACCGTCAGGGTGTCTGTGGCAGATTTGAGTTCAGTAAAAATAAAATTCTCATATGAAATCTTACGTGAAAAGGATACCAGACTGATTGCCACAGGCCAGACGGATCATGTGTTTGTGGATAAAAACTTTAAGCCTCATTCCATAAAGCGTATTGTACCGAGGTTGTACCAGATGCTCAAGGACATGATGTAAATAAGTGCATATCAAAAGAGAAGGAAGGACTCCAAATTAGAAAATAGAAGATATACATATTAAAAAAAGAATTATTTAACGATAAGCACGCATATATCAGGAGGAAAGCATGGACAAACGCTTTATCATGGGTATTGATCAGGGAACCACTGGAACGCGTGTTTTTTTATTTGACGAAAAAGGACAGGTGCATTCTTCCGCATACAGGGAAATTACGCAGATTTATCATCAGCCCGGATGGGTGGAGCACGACGCAAACGAATATTGGGAGACGGCGATGGTGTGCGCAGCCGAGGCGCTGCAAAAGGGCGGCGCAGGCGCAGACGAGATTGCAGCGATCGGTATATCCTGCCAGCGCGAAACCACGATACTTTGGGATCGTGATACAGGGGTGCCGCTTTACCGCGCCATCGTCTGGCAGTCACGCCAATCGGCGGCAATCTGTGAACAGCTTAAAGAGATGGGCTTTGACGACTACGTTCGCGACAAAACAGGTCTTCCTATCGATGCATATTTCTCTGGCTCAAAAATCAAATGGATCATCGACAATGTACCTGGCGTTAAGGATAAGCTGAATGCAAAAAAGGTCATGTTCGGCAATATCGACTCATGGTTGATTTATAAGCTCTCGGGCGGTGCCGCGCACGTAGAGGATTACTCCAATGCGTCACGCACGATGCTGCTGGACATTCATACGCTCGAGTGGGACAAAAAGATCATGGATGCGCTGCAAATACCTGATCATATGCTGCCGGAGTTAAAGCCTTCAAGTGGCGTGCTGGCCACGACAAACAAGTCGTCGTTCTTCGGAAAAGAGGTGCCAATATCCGGTGACGCGGGAGACCAGCAGGCGGCGACCTTCGGACAGGCATGTTTTGAGCCCGGTATGGCCAAAAATACATACGGCACCGCGCTTGCGGTCATAATGAATATCGGGGAAACTTTCAAGCCGAGCCACACGGGACTCATGACCGATCTTGCATGGGTACTGCCTCGTTGTAAAAGATACGCGTTTGAGGGTCTTGTTTATATGGGCGGCGCGACAATACAATGGCTGCGTGACGGACTTAAGATCATCAAAACAACCTCAGAGGTCAGTGATCTTGCGATCCAGGTGCCGAACGCAGGCGGTGTTTATCTGGTTCCCGCATTCACGGGGCTTGGTGCGCCATATTGGGACATGTACGCGCGCGGCACGATGGTCGGACTAACGCGCGGCACCACCGCGGAGCATATTGCACGAAGCGCGCTCGAATCCATTGCCTATCAAACACGTGATCTTCTTGAGTGCATGGAGAAGGATTCGGGGCAAAAAACAGTCACACTGCGTGTGGACGGGGGCGCGACAGCCAGCGATTTTCTCATGCAGTTTCAGGCGGATATACTCGGAATTCCGCTGCAAAAACCGTCTATCACGGAAATGACCGCACTCGGCGCGGCGTATCTCGCGGGACTCGGCGTCGGCTTCTGGAAGGATGAGAAGGAAATTGCGGCGCAATGGAAGGTGGCGCGTGTGTTTGAGCCGCAGATGGGAGAGGATCAAAGAGAAACGCTGTACGCGGGATGGAAGAGAGCTGTGGAGCGCTCTTTCGGATGGGCGAAATAGCAATTAGCAATTAACAATTAAGAATTAAGAATTATGAATTAAGAATTATGAATTATGAAATTAAGGCTTCGGTTGACAGCCTGGGAAGCGGTAATTGCCTTTTGTGCAATGCCGCTTTTCTTGTGTCTAAAAAGAAGGCACTCGTTATTGATCCCCCTGCGCCAGCAAGGTGAAGAGCCATGCAAAGCAATTTCATTTTACCGATTACAGATGCTTCACCTTCGGTTCAGTATGGCTTTAGTAGCTGCGAGAAGGCAGTTTCGGGTGTCATTCTGAATCTGCGTGAGCAGATGAAGAATCTATTGAGTCAATAAGCATATGACCAAAGCATGTCTTTAATCAACCGATATAAAATCCACTGAATATATAAATAAAAAACCACACATGTTCAAATACACTTGCTCATATACATGAACCATGGAACGAAAGATAGCGTGGAGCGGTGCATTAAAAAAGTATCTGCCGCAGGCCATTTTTACGGCACTTGCGGCAATGGATACGACCATCGCATCGGCAATAGAAGAAATACGTTTGAGAACCATGCGCCCCCTTATGGTCTACTCATGTGACAAGGGGTACTGCGTCAGCGCTGACGGCGGCCTTTCGGATTCGAACGGTCTTTTTGTGTCTGAAGACGATGTGGAGCAGACGTTCAATGCGCTAACGGGGCAATCCCCCTATGCGTATGAAGATGAGATTCGTCTTGGCTTTCTGACACTCCCCAGCGGCATCAGGGCAGGGCTTGCGGGCAGCGCGCTGATGGCAGGCGGCAGCCTGCGCACTTATAAAACCGTCAGCGGCATCAATTTCCGTATTCCGTGCGAGGCCAAAGGAATCGCGGCAGGATTGCTCCCTTATGTCTCTAAAGATGGATATCTGCAAAGCATGCTAATTATATCTCCTCCAAGGCTTGGGAAGACGACATTGGTCAGAGATATTGCACGGTGTGCGGGAAGCGGGGTAAACATAAAGCCGTCGCGCGTGACAGTGGTGGATGAACGTCAAGAGCTTGCGGCGAGCGTATACGGCAGGCCGTTGTTCGATGTGGGGCGCGAGACGGATGTGATATCCGGCGTGCTTAAGCATACGGGCGTATTCATGGCGCTGCGGTCTTTGTCGCCCGATGTGATCGTCACAGACGAGATCGGCAAGAGCGACGATCTCGAAGCGCTAAGAGAAGTGGCGAACAGCGGTGTGGTCATGGTTTCTACAGCGCACGCGCCTGATTTTGAAAGCCTGCAAAACAAGCTTTTTTTCAAGAAAATATGCGAAGAGAGGATGTTTGACGCATATGTGGTGTTGTCAGCAGCACTAGGACGAATCACAGTGTCACAAATTCATGATCGCATGGGACAAGAGTGCCTGGAAAATCCTTTTAAGCTGATCGCTTCGGAGGTGTTATGAATCTCATTTTATGTATCGTCATCGTGATCATCAGCACGGCAATGGGTCGGATGCTTGCAGGAAGAACGTCGGACCGGCTTAACTTTATCCGGGAATATCAACTGGCGTTTACGCATCTGTCGGATAAAGTGGTTGGTTTAAATCTTGAACTGTATAAAGCATTGCTATCCTGCCGAAGCGGGCGCATCAGTCCGATGTTTGATCGCTGCGCAGCTGTCCTCAAAAAGATGCCGCAGGCATCGTTCACGCAAATTTGGGAAAAAAGCTTTGCGCGTTCAAAAGCTGATTTTAGTTTTCTGATTAAGGAAGATATTCAAATTTTTCTCGAAGGCGGCGATGCCATTGAAGCGCTCTGCAAAAATCCGAGTGAGAAGCAAGCGGAGCTTTATTTGAAAAGGCTGTCAGAATATTTGACAACTCTAGAGACTGAGAAGATCAAAAAGTGCAAGCTTTATAATACAGCTGGTGTGCTGGCAGGGCTGATGATTGCGCTGCTGGTGATATAGAAGGAGGATAACAAAATTGGATATCGATCTCATATTCAGAATCGCCGCGATCGGTATATTGGTGGCCGTGCTCAATCAGCTGCTAAAAAAAGCGGATCGAGAAGAAATTGCCACAATGGTCACCATAGCGGGGCTTATCATTGTGCTGCTCATGGTTGTTGATCTTGTGAGCAATTTGTTTGAAAGCGTCAAACGAATTTTCAATTTGTATTAGCCATGGAGATTGTACGTATTGTTTTAATCGGAATCGTGGCCGGTGTGCTTGTTGTCACCATCAAGCAAAAGCAACCTGAAATTGCCCTTCAGGTGAGCATTATCGCGGGACTGATCATATTCATCTATGTGCTTGATTACATTGTGATTGCCATCGATTATATGAAGGATCTCGTTAACAAATACAATATACCGTATGAGAGCATAACGGTGGTTCTTAAGATTATCGGCATTGCATATATTTGCGAGTTTGCCGTGCAGATATTAAAAGATACAGGAGAAAATTCCCTCGCCAACAAGGTTGAGATTGCGGGGCGCGTGTTTATCGTGGTGCTGTCTTTGCCGGTATTGAGCTCGTTCATGAATATGGTGCTAGGGATGCTGGAATAACATATGAAAAAAGTATGGATGATGGTGGCTGTTCTGATATGTGTTTTGCTTATGCCGCAAACGGCGCTCGCAGACGACGATGTAGAAAAGGCCATCGAGGATGAAATTGCGGAAAATATAGAGCGTGCGCTCAATACGGCGGACCTGCATGAGATTGAGTCCTATTATAACGAATACGCGCAGGATTTACGACCCATCACAGGCGGCACCGACTTAAGAAGCTTTCTTACGATGCTGATTGAAGGCGGGGCAGAGCTTGACTTTACCAGTGTGTTTTCCATGGTTCTTGAATCGCTTTTTGGGGGTGTAAAAAGGTGCTTGCCCGTCATCGTTCAAATCATCGTTGTGGCGCTCGTATTTTCGGTCATCACACATTTTAAGCCGTCATTCGGCTCTTCCGGCGTATCCAAAGCGGCGCAGACGGCGCAATATGTGATCATCGGCACAATGACGATTGGGATTCTCGTATCCGCTTTTTCCATCGGCACTCAGACAGTTGCCGACATGACAGCCTTTACGACCGACTTTTTCCCACTTATCATTGCGCTGCTGACTGCTTTAGGGGGTATCACATCGTCAGCCATACTGAGTCCGGCCACAGTGTTTTTAACCACGGGTGTATCCATATTCTTTAAAAGCTTCATACTGCCGCTCATCATTGTGCTCACGGTGTTTACGATCATCAATCACTTTTCAACATCGATCAAGCTAAGCGGATTCTGTGCGCTGATTAAGAGCGTCATTAAATGGGGTATCGGTATCGGCTTTACGATTTTCTTGGGTATTATCACGATACAGGGACTGCTGGGGTCAACGTTTGACGGACTGTCCATCAAAACCGCCAAATACACGATTGATAAGTTCGTACCGATCATCGGCGGCATGTTTTCGGATTCGGTGGATGTGCTGATATCGTGCTCGCTGCTCATTAAGAATGCTGTCGGGATTGCCGGCATCATCATCATTGTGGGCGTGGTGATCACGCCTGTATTTTCGATTCTTGCCCACTATTTTCTCTTCAAACTGGCGGGAGCGGTATTAGAGCCCGCGGCTGGCAGCCAAATGGGCAAGTTCGCACAGGATGCGGCAGACGTGCTGCTGCTTCTTTTTGCAGCCGTTGTGGCGGCTGCCATTATGTTCTTTATCACCACTGCGGTGATTATCGGGGCGGGCAACGCCAACGTGATGCTGAGGTGAGATATGGAGAGCTTTTTAACGACTTGGGCCGTATCAGTGACAATCGCGATATTGTTCAGCGCAGTGGTGAACATGCTGCTGCCCGAAAGCGGTATCAAAAAATATGTGTCCGTGGTGATGGGCATCGTGGTGACGATTATCATACTTTCGCCGGTGGTGTCGCTTTTGAGCGGTAAGGATGTACAGCGTGAGCTAAACGAAGCGTTTAAGGAGGCTGACGGCGCTGAGATTTTTGAATATGACGGTGCGCGCTATAAAGATTATATTTACGAACTCTATGAGGTATATATGGGCGATGATGAAAATAAAAATGAGTAATAGAAAGGAAGTTAAGACAAATGACACAAGTCAATGAAGAAACACAGGTTAAAAAGCAAGGGCTAATCACCCGGTTTGCAAAGCTGGATTTCAAAAAGAAATTGCAGTATCTTGCGATATTGCTTGTTGTCATCGTGATACTGGCAATATATTTCACCTCTGCAGGAAGCCCGGTCAGCCAGGAGCCGGTGAGCCAAGCTGCGACTGTTTCGGAGACTGTACCGAGCAGTGTTGAAGAAAAGCTGCAGGAGACGCTGTCTAAAATTGAAGGGGCCGGCCTTGTGCAGGTGATGATCACGTACGAATCCAGCGCGGAAATTGTACCTGCTATCAGCGTGGATACACAGATATCTACCACAACGGATGAAAGAGAAGGCGGTTCCAGCACGACAAAATCGGAAAACTCGCAAAGTGAAGTCGTTACAGTCAACGGCAGCAGCGGCAACAATGCGCTGGTGTTAAAAGAAAACAGTCCGCCTGTCAAAGGCGTGATTGTGGTGGCGGAAGGAGCGGATGATATCGGTGTGAAGCTAAGTCTGTTAAGCGCGGTGAAAACAATTTTAAACATCAGCCCCGATCAGGTTGATGTATATAAAATGCAAATGGATAGGAAGTGAATATGTATAATGAGTAAGGGAAGTGGAATAATGAATAAAAAGACGGGCAGATACTTATTGCTTGCGGGTCTTATCGTATTGCTGGCGGGCGTTGGTTATTTGAACTATGCGCTTGGCAACGGCGCTGATGCCAACGCTGTTGCGGATGCAGCGGCTGCCCCACCTGTCGGTGCGGAAGTAGAAGGCGCGATGAGTGCGGACGACCTTGCTGTGATGTCGACGGAGAATTACTTCGGGGATTACAAGGCCAACAGGGAAAGCGTGAGAGACACGGAGGTCGCGTACCTTGACAGCATCATTTCCAATGAGAACAGCGACTCAGAGACGGTTCAGGATGCTCAAGACCAGAAGATCGAGATCGTCCAGCGGATGGAAAAAGAGCTGACGATCGAAGGGCTTGTGATGGCTTCGGGCTTTGATGACGCGATTGTGACTGTTCAGCAGGGTTCGGTGAATGTGGTGATCAAAGCGGATCAGATATCAAAGGAAAACGCGGCCAAGGTGCTTGAGATTGTGCGGCAGGAAACAGGAGAACCGGCACAAAACATTAAGATAATCTTGCAGGAATAACAAAACTGTAGAAAGGTGTTAAAGTCTTTTGTAATCAGATTGAATTGCGCTGCCCTATCTGTTATAATTTAAGCATTATTTGAAGAGGTGAGTTTTTTGAGCACAAACGATATGAACACGCGCGAAGAACAGAACGGCAGCATTTCATTCGCAAACGATGTGGTGGCGACAATAGCGGGACTCGCGACGATCGAGATTGAGGGCGTTGCCGGTATGAGCGGCGGCTTCTCGGGCGGCCTTGCCGAACTCCTTGGCCTTAAAAACCTGACAAAAGGCGTCAAGGTGGAAGTCGGACGAGAGGAATGCGCAATTGACTTGTTTGTGGTCGTTGATTATGGCGTTGAGATTCCAACAATGTGTGAGAAAATCCAGACCAATGTAAAAAAAGCAGTTGAAACGATGACTGGCTTGCGCGCTGTTGAGATTAACGTTCATATTCAGGGTGTCCGCATTGTTAAGGAAACGACGGACGATTCAAAACGCGTGCATTAAATTTGGGGGATACAAAAGATAATGCGAATTATTATGAGAGCTTTGTTAACGCTCTACATCTTGCTGGTTCTTTTTGTTGTGGGTATCACACTGGGATGCGCATGGGGGCTTATTGATGCCGCATATCCGCAGTATTGGCTGTCCCTGCTATATGGAGACTTAACGGTCATCTGGATTGTATCGATCATTTGCATCGCTTTGGCCATATTAAGCCTTGCGCTGATGTTTTCAGGCATTCGCAAACGCAAACCAAAGTCAGCAAGGATATCATTATCAGAGGGCGGTGCCATATATGTCACGCTGAGTGCGCTTGAGGAAATGGCAACCCGGCATATCGCGGAGAACAATGCGATTAGAAGTGTGAATGTGCGGGTATCGGTGAGAGATGGAAAAGCACACTTTTCATCGAAGATGATGGTTGTGGAGGGAACCTGCATACCCGATGTGCTTAAAGGCCTTCAAATAAGCTTAAAGGCGCATATTGAGACGCTTTCCGGCATGGAGGTCGGTAAAATCATACTGCTCGTCGATAGGACGGCGCAGGTTGTAAAGGCGCGTGTGGAATAGTGCGGGAATCAAACGGTTTCTTAGAGTTCATAAAGACACATCGGGGCCAAGCGATCGGCATCGTTATTGGATTCTTCGTTGGCGTGCTGATACTCACTATCGGCTTTTTTAAAACGTTATTTTTAGCGATATGCGTCGGTATCGGCGCATTTTTCGGTACGAAAAATAAATTGAGATCAAAACTTTTAGAAATTTTGGACAAGATATTACCAGACATTTTTAGATAGACGGAGGATCAGTTTGAGTAGAAGATCAGCAAGAGACACCGCATTTCGGTTGTTTTACGAATATTCGATTAACGGAGAGTTCAATCCCGCCACGATGGACGTGATGCGGGATTGTTTCGATAAGGGTATGAATGATAACGCATGGGCTTATGTGAACCGCCTAATTGATATATTTACAACGAACGGACAAGCTGTGGACGATATCATACAAACGAATTCAAAAAAATGGAACATTTCTCATATGGCCAAGGTAGAATTGTCAATATTGAGAATCGGCGTATGTGAAATTAAATTCTGTGAGGAGATTCACGAAAGCATCACAGTTAACGAATGTGTGGAGCTTGCAAAAAGGTATGCATCGGACAAGTCTTCTAGCTTTATTAACGGCGTACTGGCTGCTGTTATAGAAGCAAAAGATACTGCCAATGAGTCGGTCTGATATTTTTTTTGGCGTGGATACCAGTGCATACACCACGTCAATTTCAGTCGTATCCCGAGGCAAAATCCTGTTGGATCTAAGAAAAATGCTCGAAGTGCCGCATGGCGGCCGTGGCTTGAGACAGTCGGAGGCCGTTTTTTCGCATGTCAAGAATCTTCGTGATTTGTTCAGCAGCATCGAAATGTCTGATTTATGTGCAGCAGCGTATAGCGAGAAGCCATGCCCTGTTGAAGGCTCATACATGCCCGTGTTTTGCGTGGGCGCTTCCCACGCGGCTGCAGTCGCCGCGGCTGCCGGTGTGCCGTTGTATGTGCTGACTCATCAGCATGGGCATATCTATTCTGCTTTTTTTGGTAACGATATAGATGACGGAGTTTACGGCGCTTTCCACGTGTCTGGAGGAACGCTGGATATACTCAAAATAGCAATCGAGAACGGCATCGTGACGGACATTCAGACGCTGGGCGGCAGCCTTGATATCACTTGCGGTCAACTGATAGACAGAGTGGGCGTGGCGGCCGGGCTGAAATTCCCTTCAGGCTCAGAAATGGAAAAGCTGTATACACCCGGCGCTTCTAAGCTGGCTGTGCACGTGGAAGGCTTGTCCGCAAATTTCTCGGGAGCGGAAACGCAGGCGTTAAGACGTCTTTCGGACGGGGAAGACGCAGCGCTTGTATGCAGTGCCGTGATCGATTGTGTATCAATGACATTAACCAAGCTCTTGGTCAATACCGTAAATTTAAGCGGTCTGAAAAGCTTTTTGTTTACAGGCGGCGTAATCTGTAATACCATAATCAGAGAAAATATAAAAAATGTGTGTGCGAAAAACGATTTTTGCTGCGTGTTCGCACAAAAACATTTGTGCAGTGATAATGCCTGCGGGCTGGCATTGGCCGCAGAGCGTCTTTACAGAAAAGGAGAGGCATTTTGAAAATTATAGATGGAAAGGCTATTTCGGCGCAGATCAGAGAACAGCTTAAAAAGGATGTATCCGCGCTTAAGGTGCAGGGAACGATTCCCGGCCTCGCGGTGATACTCGTGGGAGACGATCCCGCATCAGCAATATATGTGAATAATAAGGAGAAGGCTTGCGAGGAGGTCGGCATCCGTTCGGCAGTACACCGACTAAGTGCACAGACCACTCAGAAAAGCCTGATTTCGTTAATTCAGAGCCTCAATGCGGACAAAGCCATACATGGCATACTCATTCAACTTCCATTGCCAAAGCCGCTTGATACATTGGCGGTTCTTCGCGCGGTTAATCCAGACAAGGATGTGGACGGCTTGCATGTGGTCACAGCGGGGCGGCTTTTTGTCGGTGAAAAAGGGTTTATTCCCTGTACACCCAAAGGCATCATGCATCTTATAAAAAGCACAGGAACGCAGATCAGCGGCAAAAATGCTGTTGTTGTGGGACGCAGCAATATGGTCGGCAAACCGGTGGCTCATCTGCTTATGGGTGAGAACGCGACGGTCACAATCTGCCATTCGCGCACGCGGGATCTCGATAAAATCTGTGCCAACGCGGATATACTGGTCGCGGCTGTGGGTCGCCCGGAAATGATCACCGGAGATTTCGTTAAGCCGGGCGCGGTGGTTATCGACGTCGGTACGACAAAGGTGGACGGAAAACTAAAAGGTGATGTGTTGTTTGCGGAAGCCGCAGAAAAAGCCAAGTTTATCACGCCTGTACCGGGCGGCGTGGGTCCAATGACTATCACGATGCTGCTGGAAAATACAATCGAAGCGGCAAGGCTTTATGGCTGATCGAACGGTCGTATCCTCAAAGAAAAAATCCGTGGGAGAAGTCGTTTTCAGCGTCTCTCAGATGACCGAATACATCAGCCGGAAAATGTTCAGCGATCCTTTCTTGAGCACGGTCAAGGTGGTGGGCGAGGTCACAAACTTTGGTCATTCCTCTGTGGGCAATGCTTACTTCACACTGAAGGATGAAAACGCAATGCTTGATTGCGTCGTGTATGATTTTCAACGACACCCTGATATGGAAGTCATTTCAGACGGTGCATTGCTGGAGATCGGCGGGCGCATTTCGTTTTACAGAAAGAACGCGTCGGTACAGCTAATTGTGGATTCGGCAGTGCTGGGCGGTACCGGAGACCTTTATGCGCGTTTTGAACGCACGAAACAAAAGCTCTTTCAGGAAGGGCTCTTTGCAGAAGCTCATAAAAAGCCGTTACCGGAGTTTCCGCTGCGCATCGGCGTGGTGACGTCGCCTTCCGGCGCGGTGCTTCACGATATCATCAACGTATCCACGAGACGGTTTGACGGCATTCACATTATAGTTTATCCGGTGCCCGTGCAGGGTGCTGATGCGGCGCCTCGAATTTGCTGCGGTATCGCGTATTTTAATGATAAGGCCAATGCGGATGTCATTATTGTGGCGCGCGGCGGCGGATCGTTTGAAGACCTTGCGCCGTTTAACGAAGAAAGTGTGGCGCGCGCCGTATATTCGTCGAAAATTCCCGTTGTGTCCGCAGTCGGCCATGAGACGGATTACTCGTTATGCGATATGGCGGCTGATCTGCGAGCGCCCACGCCGTCGGCGGCAGCCGAGCTTGTGATCAGAGAGAAGCGGGCGCTGCTTGACGCCTTGGACAGGCAGAAAAAGACGCTGCTAGACGCATTAATCGACATGTTCGAGAGCCGAGACGCTCAGCTTCAAAGGCTTAGAAGCGCAGTGAGCCCACACGCGCTGCGGCTTATGCTAAGCCGTGCCGAAGAATCTTTGAATGCAAACATGAAGCTGATGAAAAACAGCTTAACGAACACGTTTGACAGGCAGGAAATGAGGCTCGACAGATATCGTGATCGTCTTGAGGATTTAAATCCGCTTCGAGTGCTGGAGCGAGGTTTCGCAATTGTCCATAGTCAGGAGGGCATTGTGACATCGTCTGCTAAGTCAGCAGACGACATGGAGATTGAGTTCTTCGACGGACGCATCGCTGTGACAAGAAAGAGGGAATCAAATGGCTGATTTTGAAAAAGACCTTGAAAAGCTGGAGGATATCACGCGTCGTCTGCAGTCGGGTGAAGAAGGCATTGAAAAGAGCATGGTGCTTTATACCGAAGGCGTCAAGCTTGCCGAGACACTTCAGAAAAAGCTAAAAGAATACAAAACGAAAATCGACATTTTGGATGCCGAAGGGGATGCGTCATGTCTAAAGTAAGTGAAGATATGAAAACGATCGCTGGTATCGTCAATGGGCGATTGGACGTTCTCATGGATGAAATGTGTGAGCCTGGTATATTGAAGGACGCCATGAGCTACAGCCTAAAAGCGGGCGGCAAACGATTGCGGCCCGTTCTTTGCATGCTGTCCGCAAGCATGTTCGGCGATATGGCACAGGCGCTTGATGTCGCGTGCGCGATCGAAATGATACATACGTATTCGCTGATTCACGACGACCTGCCAGCCATGGACAACGACGTGATTCGGCGCGGCAAACCCACCAATCATGTGGTTTTTGGTGAAGCCTTTGCGCTGCTCGCGGGAGACGGGCTGCTAAACTGCGCGTTTGAAGCTCTGCTGAGGCTTGCACAGAAGAACAGAGAAGACAAACTGGATGTTGTCAAGGCCATGCAGATTATCGCGGGCGCGTCCGGAGTGAAGGGCATGATCGCTGGGCAGACGATTGATCTTGAGTTTGAGGGCAAGGATGTGGACGCGCTGGTGCTGCATTACATTCATGAGCGCAAAACCGCCGCCATGATAAAAGCATCTGTCACCGCAGGTGCGGCGCTTTTTTGTGCCGATGCAGACGACATTCGCGCGCTTGGCATATATGGCGAGAATTTGGGTCTGGCATTCCAGATCGTAGATGATATTTTGGATGAAGAGGGAGACGCACGCAAGCTTGGCAAGTCGATCGGCAAAGACAAAGACGCAGAAAAAATGACCTTCGCGCGCGTATACGGAATCAACGCGTCCAGATGCATCGCAAAGGAAAAAACGGACGAAGCCATCACTATATTGAGACGCTTCGGAGAACGTGCCGAAGGGCTCAAAGCGCTGGCGGAATTCATGCTGGAACGCGACAGATAACACAAACACGTAAGGGTGCTGCAGCGATTTGCAGCCTTTATTTTTTTTCTGTTACATCTTGGAGATCATTAGTTTCACATGAATGAGTTGGTGTGCTGTTAAGGCGCTGAATTCTTCAATTTCAGCATGTTTTCTATGACACTATACAGGCAGTTTCAGCCCGTTTTTATCAGTTTTTCAACAGTATAAAAGAAATTTTGCATGGCAAAGCTAGTCATATCAAAGCCGACCGAGGAGATATGACATGCTTATAAATAAAGTTGAGATCTGCGGCGTTGACACGTCTAAGCTGCCAATTATGAAACCAAAGCAAATGAAGGAGATGATGATTCGGATTAAAGAGGGTGACCAAAAAGCACGGGAAGAATTTATCAGAGGAAATCTTCGGCTTGTATTAAGTGTGATCCAGCGTTTTACAGGACGGCGCGAGAATATGGATGACCTTTTTCAAGTCGGGTGTATCGGACTTATAAAAGCTATCGATAATTTTAATGTTGAATTGGGTGTTCGCTTTTCTACGTATGCTGTTCCAATGATCACCGGAGAATTGCGTCGATATCTGCGCGATAACAACAGCATACGTGTGTCAAGATCGCTGCGCGATATCGCTTACAAAGCCCTTCAGGTCAGAAACACGCTTTCTAAGAAAGACAGCACGGAACCCAGCGTGGAGAAGATCGCCAAGGAGCTGGGCGTTAATGTAGAAGATGTCGTGTTTGCGCTGGATGCGATTCAAGACCCTGTATCGCTGTATGAGCCTGTCTATCACGACGGAGCCGACGCAATATACGTTATGGACCAGCTTCAGGACAAAAGCTGCGCCGATGAGAATTGGCTGGAAGGCATCGCGCTCAAAGAAGCGATTGACAAATTGAGCGAGCGCGAAAAGAATATCATCACGATGCGGTTTTATCAGGGCAAAACGCAGATGGAAGTGGCGGATGAAATCGGCATCAGTCAGGCTCAGGTTTCAAGATTGGAAAAGAACGCGCTAAAGAGCATGAGACGCAGTATCTGAAAACCAAAAAAGACCATTGCGAAAAAAAGAAGCGCGGCGGTCTTTTTTTTATTTTGCGGATATATGATAAACAGAGGTGATATTATGACGCGGTATACCAAGCTTCGGCAAATGGAAGTGGTAAACATGTTGGACGGTGCGCGCCTTGGCTACTTGTGCGATCTGGTTATTGATATAAGCGCAGGAAAGGTGTGCGGTATCGTTGTGCCCGGCCCGTCAAGGTTTTCTTTTTTGTTTAAGGGAGACAAAGACAGTGTCATCCCATGGCAAAATATACGAAAATTCGGGGAAGATGTGATACTTGTGGAAGTTGATATTAATTCCATGCCCAACTATCAGGTTTAATTGTAATTATCCGATATTATGTTATAATATAGACAAAAGTATTGGGGGTTGGTTATGAAATGCGTTTTTTGTGGACATCCCGAGAGCAAGGTTGTTGATTCAAGACCCACTGACGAAGGCAGTTCTATAAGGCGCCGCCGAGAATGTCTCGAGTGCAAAAAGCGCTTCACCACTTATGAGAAGATCGACAGTCTGCCGCTTTTGATCGTTAAAAAGAACGGTGAGAGAGTCCCGTACGATTCGGATAAAATTAAGATGGGCATTATAAAGGCCTGCGAAAAGCGTCCCGTTCCCATGCAGGATATCGAAGAGCTTGTTTCCAACGTTGAAAAAACCATTTTTAATTCTCTAAGGCAGGAGATATCCTCGAAGGAGATTGGTGGGCTCGTCATGCGCGGGCTAAAAGAGCTCGACGATGTGGCTTATGTGCGTTTTGCATCTGTCTATAAGGAGTTTAAAGACGTGGATACTTTTATGCAAGAGCTGCAGCGATTACTGGAAGAGAAATAATATATGCATTCAATGGAACCAGGTATGGTGTTAAGGGAAAAAAACGGTGTCAAGTATTTAACGATACCCTCGTTTGAACAAGCAGGCGGTGTCATCTGCGCGTTTTCAACACGCATCGGCGGTGTGAGCCCAAAGCCTTTTGATACACTCAATTTCAGCCGCACGCGTGAGCAGTGTGAAGAAAACTTTACTGAGAATTTCACACGGTTTGCGCAAGCGGTCGGGTTCGATGAGCATAAAGCTGTGGGAATCAATTATGCGCACAGCCCTTCCATTTATCACGTTCATAAGGAGGACGCAGGGAGGGGGATTCTTGACGTTCCTTTGCCGGAGTACTGTGACGGCTTGTATACAAGTGAGATCGGTATCCCGATCCTTTCTACACATGCGGACTGTGTTCCGCTGTTTTTTTATGATCCTCATCGGCGCGCAGTGGCTGTGTGCCATGCCGGTTGGCGCGGTGTAGCGGCACATATGGTGCGAAATGCTGTTAACGCACTTGCTGACATAGGGTGCAACCGGGGCGATATACTTGCCGCAATAGGCCCCTGTATCAGCGTGGCCCATTTTGAAGTGGGCAAAGAGGTAAAAGACATCTTTGTTCATGAATTCGGAGACAGTGTGATCCAGACGCGTGACCGCAAGCTTTATGTGGACCTGAATAAAGCCTGCGCAGATGATATGCTTTCGGCAGGCTTAAGAGCGGAAAACATCACAGACGCGGCTTTATGTACGTTTGCGGAAGAGTCTCTTTTTTTCTCGCATCGAAGAGACCGTGGAAATACGGGCGCAATGTTTGCCGTGCTCTCTTTAAAGGACGAATATTAATGAATGAGAAGGTTTTGGTTGTTGACGACGAGCAAAACATATTGGAGCTGTTGGAGTTTAACCTCAAAAAGGAAGGTTACGACGTTTTGCGCGCTGATACCGGCGAAATGGCTGTAACGATTCTTGGGAAGACTCGTCCCGATATCGTCCTGCTCGATCAAATGCTTCCCGGGATAGATGGCCTCAATGTATTGAAGAAGATACGTTCAGATGATACCCTTGCGAGAATGCCGGTCATCATGGTCACAGCACGTTCAGAGGAGATAGACAAAATTATTGGGCTGGAGCTTGGCGCGGACGACTACATCACGAAACCGTTTAGTATGCGTGAGCTCTCCGCGCGCGTGAAGGCTTTGCTGCGCCGCACCAAGAAATCTGATACGCCAATGCCTGCTACGATGAATTTCAAACAGCTTAAAGTGGATACAGTTGGATACAAAGCTTGCATCCGTGACGACAAGCTTCTGCTGACGCTTAAAGAATTTGATCTTCTGGTGCTGCTGATGTCCAACGGTTCACAGGTGTTCACACGTGACGCCATATTGAATAAGGTATGGGGATATGATTATTTTGGTGAAACACGTACCGTTGATGTACATATCACCAACCTAAGAAGGAAGCTGCGCGAGTATGGGGATTACATTGAGACCATAAGGGGCGTCGGCTACCGTTTTAACACACAAAATGAACAGAATATTTAGGAAAGTCGCATTACGGATCACGATTCTTTTTATTGTGGTTATCGTCGCCGCAAGTGTTTTAACCGCCATCCATCTTGACGACAAATACAAGAACGATACGCGTGCCTCGTTGCTTGAAAATGCCAAGGTGATTGAAAGTATTTTAATCAGATCCGGCAGCGATGATTATGCCAACACGTTAAATAATATTGATCAAATCAAGGATATGCGCATCACGCTGATCAACGACGACGGCATGGTTGTTTTTGATACCCGGGCAGATGCCGAATCTTTAGAAAACCACGCAAAACGGCCTGAGATTATGACCGCCTTGGAATCGGGTTCGGGTTCAAATATCCGCTTCAGCAACACCCTTGGCAAAGATATGATGTATCTGGCGATCCGCTCAGACAGCATCGGGCTTATTATTCGTGTGTCATTTTTGCTTGAAGGCGTGTCAGCCTATTCGGCTGAGCTTTGGATGCCGCTGATCGTGCTGCTTGTCGTTTCGTTTATGCTGTGTCTTGGTATCGCGCTTCTTGTATCACGAAGAATGACGCGGCCGATTATCCAATTGCAGGGTGATGTGGCACACATAGCGCAAGGGCAATATGAAGGGCTTAAACCGATCAAAACAGGCGATGAAATTGAAGAACTGTCCGAATCGCTGTGCGATATGGCCAATACGCTGAAAAAGAATTTTGACGCAATGATGGAAAACCATTCAAGACTAGAAGCCGTGTTTCGTGCAGTACCGGGCGGTATCATGGCTGTGGACAATGACCTTCATGTGATTATGGCGAATCCGGTTGCGCGAGACATGTTCTCTATGGCGGTTTCGCCCGAAGGCAAGCTTTTTCTTGATGTGACTCAGCACACGCAGCTCGAGTCAGTTATACGTAAAGCGTCAAAATCGCAGGGTATAATCGAAAAGGAGATGACAATACTTTGCGGTATTGAGGAGCGATACCTTCAGGTCTTTGCGGTTTGTGTATTCAGCGAAGGTCACGCCTATGGCGTGATATTGCTTGTTCAGGATATCACCAGACTGCGAAAGCTGGAGACGCTGCGGAGCGATTTTGCCGCCAATGTCTCGCATGAGCTAAAAACACCGCTGACAGTCATTCGTGGGTTTACAGAAACGCTGAAAGACGGTTCGATTTCGCGTGAGGACGCAGGCAGATTTATAGATATCATATCGATCGAATCAGAACGTCTTTCTCGTTTGATTGATGATATACTGCTGCTTTCAGAGATTGAGAGCACAGCAAACGCACCTGCCAGTGTGACAGATTTGTGCGAGGGCGTAAAGGAAGCTTTGCTGTTGCTCGAGAAAAAGGCGCGGGATAAGAAAATGACGTTAAATATAAATATGGCGAAACAAGAGGTGTGGACAAAAGCCGAGAAAGACCGTATCAAGCAGATGGCAATCAATCTCATTGACAATGCCATCAAATACACACCATCGGGCGGGCGTGTTCTTGTGACGGTTTGTGCGGAAGACGGAGCAGGCGTTTTGCGTGTAGAGGATACGGGTATCGGTATACCCGAAGAAAACATCCCACGTTTGTTTGAGCGTTTTTACCGTGTTGACAAAAGCCGTTCGCGCGCTCTTGGGGGCACTGGCCTTGGGCTTGCCATCGTCAAGCATATTGTCAATTTGGTTGGCGGACAAATCACGGTCAAAAGCGCAGTGGGTAATGGCAGCACGTTTACCGTGTATCTTCCGCTTGAAAAATCATCGGATTAAATGACCAAAAATAATTATCCCCATGCTTGCACATTTTTGTGAAATATGATATATTAATCGGGAAAGCAAGCTTGATTAACAGGAGAGTGGGAGAAACCCACTCTTTTCAATTGTATAGCGCCAAACGATCTTGTTTGGGAACTATTAAAACAGATAATCAAGCGAAATAGAACTTGGCAGGAAGGTGTTAGTATTTCAAAGAAGGCAGAGTTGCTCATTGAATCACTCGTAGAGCCTTTAATTACACAAAGCGGCTACGAATATGTGGGCACGGAAATAAATAAAAACGGTACGGACACAGAGCTGATTATATACGCCGACAAGCCGGGCGGTCTTGAGCTTGAGGACTGTGAAAAAATCAGCCGGATGATTGACCCGATTATTGATGAACATGATCCGATACAAGAATCATATTATTTATGTGTGTCGTCTCCGGGGCTTGACAGACCGCTAAAAACAGAGCGGGATTTTAAACGCAGCATAGGCAAAAAGGTTGACGTGAAGCTTTACAAGCCAATGGATGGACGTAAGGAATTTACGGGAGAACTCACATCGTTTGATGATATCGGCTTTACGCTTAACGGCGAAATCACCTTTGCGTATAAGGACACGGCCATTGTCAGACTGCATGTTGATCTATAATTCGGAGGAAATTTATGAGCACAGAATTCTTAAGTGCACTTGCTGCACTGGAAAAAGAAAAGGGAATTGATAAAAGCGTTCTTATAGACGCCATTGAAAACGCGTTGGTTTCCGCATACAAGAAAAACTATGGGTCGGTTCAGGATGTTCGCGTGGAAGTAGATGACACTTCGGGCGCTTACCGCGTGTTTGCGAAAAAGACGGTAGTGGAAGCGATAGAGGATGCCGAAGCGGAGGTCTCTCTTGCTGAAGCGCAGAAAATCAATATTGCCTATGAACCCGGTGACATTATCGAAATGGAAGTGACACCCGGTTCTTTTGGCCGCATTGCGGCACAAACGGCCAAGCAGGTTGTTGTTCACCGTTTGCGTGAGGCCGAACGCGGCATCGTTTTTGATAAGTTTATAGAACGAGAAGGCGAAGTGATGACCGCCTCAATTCATCGTGTCGATAAAAACAGCGTTTTGCTGGAGATTGACGGTGCGGAAGGCATGATGCCGGCGGCTGAATGTATTCCCAGTGAAAGGTACAATGTCAACGATCACATCAAGGTCTACGTGATGGAAGTGCGTAAAACAACCAAGGGGCCGCAGATCGTTGTATCAAGGACGCATCCGGGGTTGCTTAAGCGCCTCTTTGAGATAGAAGTGCCTGAAATCATGCAAAATATCGTACATATTAAAAGCATTGCGCGCGAAGCGGGGTCACGTACAAAAATCGCTGTTCATTCGGATGATGAGAACGTCGATCCGGTCGGTTCGTGCGTCGGCCAAAAGGGTTCGCGTATAGACAGAATCGTGGCAGAGCTTGGCAATGAAAAAATCGACGTGATTCCTTGGAGCCCGGATCCAATTGAGTTTATTGCGAATTCGCTGCGCCCAGCCAAGGTGCTTATGGTGCAGATAAACGAATCGGAAAAAGCGGCCAAGGTGGTTGTTCCCGATTATCAGCTGTCTCTTGCCATTGGACGTGAAGGCCAGAATGCAAGGCTCGCTGCCAAACTGACAGGCTGGAAAATCGATATTAAGAGCCAGTCTCAGATTGAGCAGGCGCTCTTTGCTGATGACGATTCAGAACAGCCGGAGGCCGACGACGACCAGGAATTTGATTCGTTCTTCGATGATGATATGGATATGATTGATGATGAAAATTCAAACGACATAGATTCAGTGGAAGACAACAAATTAGAGGAGTGAATTTCCTGATTTGAAGACAAAGAAGGCGCCTGTGCGCATGTGTATTGCGTGCCGTGAAGGAAGGGCAAAAAAGGAGTTGGTTCGCGTCGTTGCGTCGGAAAATGGCCTTATTGCCGATGAAACGGGAAAGGCACATGGACGCGGGGCTTATATATGCCCTGATGTAGACTGCCTTGACAAAGCGAAGAAAATAAGAGCGTTTGAACGAGCATTGGAAGCGCCGCTTGATGATGATTCTTACAACGCAATTAAAAGGGTGATATTAAGGCGTGGCATCAAATAAACTATCGATGGTAGGGCTTGCCTTCCGTGCAGGAAAAACGTTGATTGGAACAGCGGCCTGCGAAAAAGGATTGAAGCACAGAAAAATAGATCTATTGCTGCTGCAAGAAGGGCTTTCGCCCTCCAGCAGAAAAGGATTTTTGGAGCTTTGTGAGAGCAAAGGCGTTAAGGTCATAACGATCGGAAGCGATGATCGTTTGGGGGATGCGATAGGACGACCAGGGATAATGATCCTGGGTGTCACAGATAAAGGTTTTTCCAATGCAATACGTAACAATTATGATGGTGGGAGTGGCTTGAATGAGTAAACTGAAAATTATCGATATGAGTAAACAACTGATAGACAGATCAAAGCAAACTGTGGGGCGGATGGAGACACTTCAAACGAGTGTGCAAACCCATTTGGCCTCATTAAAGCGCATTGAAGCAGAGCTGATTAAGATTGCTCGCGCAGAGGCGGAGGAACAGCGTTTGCTTAAGCAACAGCAGGAAGCACAAGAGCAATCAAAAGCTGCTGTCGAGACAAGAAAAGAAGAAGAACAGACTGGCTCGTCCGCAGTAGCAGAAATAGCTGTACAACAAGATCAGGCCGCAGAACCCTCAAGCAAGCCCGAACCAGCCACAGCAGAACCACAAATAGCGAAAGCGCCTGTTGAGCAGGAGGCTAGAATTCAGCAGCAAGCGAAACAGGAAACAAAGCTGAACACGGCTGAACAACAGCGTACGCCTCAAGAGCAGCCTAAACCTTACGGCGCACAGGGGCAGAATGCACCGAGAAGCGGACAGGATCAACGCAATGGTCAGGATCGTCCGCGATATAATCAGGATCAACGCAGCGGTCAGGATCGTCCGCGATATAATCAAGATCAACGCAGTGGTCAGGATCGTCCGGGTTTCAATCAAGACCAGCGCAGCGGACAGAATCGTCCGGGCTTCAATCAGGACCAGCGCGGCGGACAGAATCGTCCGGGTTTCAATCAGGACCAGCGCCGCGGACAGAATCGTCCGGGATTCAATCAGGATCAGCGCAGCGGTCAGAATCGTCCGGGCTTCAATCAGGATCAGCGCGGTGGACAGGATCGTCCCAAATATGGTCAAGATCAGCGTCCGCGCAACGACAGTCAAAAGCCTGCCACAGCTCAGCGCGGCGACTTTTCTAGACCGCCAAAACCAAAGACACCAGAAACCGAAGGCTTTATTTCTGTTGAGAGAAGAAGCCAACCAACATCTAAAAAGAATGTTCAAAATAACGCTTTTGCTAAGGATGACAGAGGTAAAAAGTCAAAAAAAGCATTAATGAAAGAAAAGGTTGGGCTGGATGACGGTGACGGCAGATACCGGAGCAAACGCCGTGCCAAGAACAAGCCTGTATTTGCGCCCATGCCTGTGATTATCGAAAAAGCCATTATGACGAGCGAGACAATATCCGTTAAATCACTTGCAGAAAAAACTGGCAAACCGGTGGCAGATCTTTTAAAAAAGCTGTTGCTGCTTGGTCTGATGTCTACCATCAACTCTGAAATCGATTTTGATACGGCTCAGCTTGTTTGCTCTGAGTTTAATATAGAGCTCGAGTATAAACCCACGTTGACAGCAGAAGACGTTTTGGGTGAAGGCGACCAGGAAGACGCGGCAACTGACCTTCAAACACGTCCGCCTATCGTCACAGTTATGGGTCATGTCGATCACGGCAAAACCTCGCTTCTTGATGCCATTCGCAAAACGCGTGTCACCGAGCATGAAGCGGGCGGCATTACTCAGCACATTGGTGCGTATACAATCACGCATAATAAGAGAAAAATCACATTCCTCGATACGCCGGGTCATGAAGCGTTTACGGCCATGCGTGCAAGAGGGGCACAGGTGACGGATATCGCGATTCTGGTGGTGGCCGGAGACGATGGCGTGAT
The DNA here is from genome assembly GCA_023391105.1 of Bacillota bacterium. Classification (GTDB taxonomy): domain Bacteria; phylum Bacillota; class Clostridia; order Christensenellales; family SZUA-584; genus SZUA-584. The sequence goes on along the minus strand of JAEWBO010000011.1, from coordinate 51,972 downwards.
GCCGCAAACAATTGAAGCAATTAACCATTCAAAGGCTGCAAAAGTGCCCATTATCGTGGCGATCAATAAGATGGACAAACAGAACGCCAACGTGGAACGCGTTAAACAGGAGTTGACAGAACACGGTTTGGTGGCTGAAGAGTGGGGCGGAGACACCATCATGGTGCCTGTTTCCGCTCAAACAAAGGAAGGTATCGACCAATTACTTGAAATGGTTGGCCTTGTGGCTGATATGCAGGAGCTAAAAGCCAATCCGAGTCGGTTGGCCAAAGGAACAATTGTCGAAGCCAAGCTCGATAAAGGACGTGGCCCGGTGGCGACCGTGCTTGTTCAAAACGGCACATTGCGTGTGCAGGACATGATTGTCGCAGGTGTGGCGTATGGCCGTGTGCGCGCGATGGTTGACGATATGGGCAACCGAGTGGAAGAGGCATATCCGTCTCAGCCCGTTGAGGTTGTGGGATTCTCGGAAGTGCCGGTCGCAGGTGATATCATGCATGCTGTTGAGCAGGATAAGCTGACACGACAGGTTGCCGAAGAAAGAAAAGACAAGCAAAAAGCCAGCATGCTCAAGAATCTTTCAAAGGTCAGCTTTGAGGATCTGTTCAGCCAGGTCGAGCAGGGCAAAGTTCAGGAGCTCAATATTGTGATTAAGGCCGATGTTCAGGGTTCGGTAGAGGCCGTGAGACAGGCGCTTGAAAAGCTAAGCAACAGTGAAGTGCGAGTCAAGGTGATTCATGCGGGCGTTGGTGCAATTAAAGCAATGGACGTTATGCTGGCATCTGCTTCCAATGCAGTTATTATCGGCTTCAACGTACGGCCAGATACCATTGCGCGCGTCGAGGCTGAGAAAGAAAAGGTCGAAATCAGGCTTTACCGCGTGATTTATAAAGCGATCGAAGACTTGCAGCTCGCCATCAAAGGTATGCTGGCGCCTGAGTATAAGGAAGTCGTTTTGGGTCATGCCGAAGTCCGCACGACGTTTGCAGTTTCCACAATCGGTACGATTGCGGGCAGCTATGTCACAGACGGAAAGATCACGAAAAGCTCATCCGTGCGTTTGCTGCGAGATAATATCGTTGTGCATGAAGGCGTCCTCGCATCGCTCAAACGATTTAAAGACGATGCAAAAGAAGTCAATCAAGGGTATGAATGCGGCATAACCATCAAAAACTATAATGACTTAAAAGAAGGCGACGTGATTGAAGCCTTTGAAATGCAGGAGATAAAAAGATAGTGTATAAAGACCGAATGTCAGGAATACAGACTGAGTTTAAACGAACACTCAGTGAAATCATTAAAACCGATATTAAGGATCCGCGAGTATCCGAGATGGCAAGCGTGACTCATGTTGAATTGACACGCGATTTAAAATACGCGAAAGCATATATCAGCATCTACGATACTGAGAAGATGAAGAAATCGACCATCGAAACGCTGACGCACGCTGAGCATTTTATAAAGAATGAAATCGGGCACCGCATGCGGATGCGGCGCTTGCCGGATATCACATTTTTGCTGGATACATCTATAGAATACAGCACCAAGATATCGGAGATGCTGAAGAAAGTATAAAGGGTCAATGGGGTTAACAGAAATTACAGGCGCGATAGAAAAAGCGCACAATATAATGCTCGTGGCGCATATTCAACCGGATGGCGACACACTCGGCTCATGCTTTGCACTAAAAGTGATGTTGGAAAAGAAGGGGAAGGATGTTTTCATCTGTTGCGATGGAGAAATGCCGTCGCGTTATCAGGAACTTCTTCCCGCAGATATGCTGCGGAATCCGCTGAATGTAAATGAAACGGTGGATTTGGCAATTGCCGTTGACTGCGCTGACAGCGCGCGACTTGGTAGGTGTTTAAAACTTTTTAAAAACGCGAAAACCACTGTGAATATCGATCATCATGTGACGAACGACAATTACGCACAGCTTAATCATGTTTGTGAAGCGTCCTCCGTCGGAGAAATCATTTTTGAACTCATGCGGTATTGCGGCATCGAGCCGGATGAAAGATCAGCACAGTATCTGTATATCGCGATGTCGACGGATACGGGCAACTTCACATATTCAAACACAAACCGAAAATGCCTGACTTATGTGGCTGAGATGGTTGAACTGTTTGATCTGCGAAATACTGCTGATGTGCTTTTTCGTCGGCGGTCACTTGTGGCGACACAGCTTATCGGTCGCGCAATATCTCGTTTGGAAATATTCGAAGGCGGCAGAATCACATTCGTCACGCTTCTAGAAAGCGATTTAAAAGAGTTCGGCGCACACAGCTCAGACTGTGAAAGCATTGTCGATTTCGCACGCGAAATCGAGGAAACGCAGGTGGCAGTATTTTTCAGAGAATTGCCTCATGGCGTCAAGATCAGCTTCCGCAGCAAAGGCAGCGTTGATGTGGGAGCGGTAGCGGCGCTTTACGGCGGAGGCGGTCATGCCGGCGCTTCGGGATGCCAGGCAAGCGGCAAGCTTGATGAAGTTAAAAAGACAGTTTTGGAAAAGCTCAAAGGACTGATATAGATGAATGGCGTAATCAACTTCTTAAAGCCGCCCGGCATGTCATCAAACGGTGCGGTTGTTTTTTTAAGGGGACTTCTTGGTGTAAAAAAGACGGGACATGCAGGCACGCTGGATCCGGGCGCTTGCGGTGTGCTTCCGATTTGCGTCGGCAAAGCCACGCGTATTTCATCCTATATGATGGGGGGAAGCAAGGAATACGTAGCTGAAGTGACGTTCGGAAGAAGCACAGATACGGGAGACAGCTATGGCAGTGTGACACATGTATCCGATTCGCCCCTTCCCGACGGAGAGAAGGTTAAATCAGCGCTTGAAGCGTTTTGCGGACTTATGACCCAGCAAACGCCTGCGTACAGCGCCGTGAAGCATGAAGGCAGAAAGCTGTATGAGCTCGCACGTCGCGGCATTGAAATAGATACTAAGCATCGCGAGATCATGATTCATGAGGCACAGTATCTGCGCCAAACGCGCGCAGATGCGCATTTGCTGCGAATTGTGTGCGGAAAAGGCACATATATCAGGCAGCTTTGCGAGGATATCGGACAGAGCCTTGATCTTCCGGCCTATATGTCGTTTCTGGTTCGCACCAGATGTGCCGGACTCAATATTGCGCAGGCTTATACGGCGGATGAGCTAAAAGGAATGCGGGAGTACATTCAAGACGCGCTTTTGCCTATAGACGGCTTTTTAGACGCTCTGCCAAATATCCATGCTGATAATCAGAATTATTCGGCGTTAATCAACGGCAACAATGTGGATGATCAGGGCGAAGATACCGATAAAGCGTGTATATACATGCAGGGCCGATTGCTGGGTATAGGACAACGCATCAACGGCCAGCTTAAAATTTCAACGTTACTGGTGGAACGATAGATGAAGGTTATAAATATTGCGCAGGCAAAACAGATTCAATTTGATAACGTGGCGCTTGCTCTGGGAACATTTGACGGACTGCATATCGGGCATATGGCGCTAATTGATGCCGTTAAAACAGGCGGCACACAAAGTGCTGTTTTTACGTTTGATTCTATTCCCGCCGATTATTTTTACGGTGAGCATCGCCCGATGAGACTGATGACGCTGGAAGAAAAGATCGCTGCGTTTGAACAAACGGGTATCGATTTTTTATGTCTTACACATTTTGATGAAAAGCTTGCTGGAATCGATAAGGACAAGTTTGCAGCCATGATTCATGATGTCTTCAAGCCTGTCGCAGTGATTGCGGGATACAATTATACATACGGCCGGGACGCAAAAGGTGATGCGGATACATTACAAAAGGCAGGAGAGGTATACGGCTTCAAGGTTCAAGTGATAGAACCTGTCATTTCTGAGGGCGAGCCTGTCAGCGCCACGCGTATCCGCGAATGTATTGAGGCGGGCAATGTGGAACGGGCGTCCAAATTACTGGGATACAGTTATGCGTTGACCGGCAAAGTGGGCAGCGGACGGCGCATTGGCACAAATAAGCTTGGGTTTCCAACAGCCAACCTCATTGCGCCCGCTGAGAAGATCATACCGCTCCGAGGCGTCTACGGCGTTTCAGTGAGCGCGCAAGGCGGCGAATACAAGGGCGTCTGCAATATTGGTGTGAATCCCACTGTGTCAAACGGCGCACGTGAAACGATTGAAACGCATATTATCGGGATGTCGGATGATCTTTACGAGAAAACCATCACGATTCGATTTGATAAGCACATTCGCGGCGAAAAGAAATTTGGCAGTATCGAAGAACTTAAAGCGCAGATTCAGCGCGACATTGAAAGCATTTCTTAAAGTCTATGATGTTTGCTTGGAAAAAGTATTATGGAAATTAAACAAGTACTGAGCAGGTTTTACGTAAATGAGATGGACGCATCAATTGAATTCTATGAAGCCCTTTTTCAACAAAGTTGCTGCCTAAGGTTTCGACATGATCGATTCGGGATTGAACTTGCGCAAGTCGGCAACGCGCTAATACTTGCAGGTACAGAAGATGCTCTCGAGCCCTTTGTGAAAACAAAGGTCACATTTTTAGTCGATTCCATTGTTGAATTCAGAAAGTTTCTGCTTGAAAACGGCGCTGTTATCATCAGGGATATCACAAATGTCCCCACGGGTATCAATATGACCGTCGAGCACGCTGATGGAACAGTCGCTGAATATGTAGAGTTTAAAAGCAATGCCCCAGATTAAAAGAAGAAGCTTTTACCTCCTTTCAGGCTGTAGATAAACCCTGTTTTGTCTTTCCGAGCTTGTCGAGGAATCCCATGGAAACCGCTTTGTATAAGGGGATTCCAATCCACTTCGTAGTCAATCCCAAACGCTTAATCTTAAATTGTCGCATAATGATTCAATACCCAAAATCGCCGTCGATGATCACCACATGCATCTCTTTGCCGCGAGTCGGGCGCTGAAGGCGCGCGGTGACATTGCACATGCGCTGATCGCTGTCGCAATCTGTGCAGCGATTTTCTGTGGCGCATGGCGTTAAGAGGCCAAGACGCCGCGCATTTTGAGGGCAAGCCACTTTCTTGATACGCGCTACCGCTGTGTGCGGATTAGCTGTCAGCTTGTTTTTACCTGTCACGACAATCACCTTCTGTGGGCCGTATATCATTGCAGCGACACGATTGCCCGCTCCGTCGATATTGATCAGGTCGCCATCGAGTGTCAGCGCGTTTGTCGATGTGAGAAAAACATCCGCGGTCATGGCTTTTTGCCTGACTTCGCTGCAGCTTTGACCAAATCGTTTGGCCAGCTCTCTTGAATACATGGTGTTTCCCTGATTTAATAGTGCATCCACGATGCCTGTTTCAAAGAGCGTCATGCTGCCGCCCATACCCACGGTATCGTCCTTGCCAATCATGGAAAGCACATAGGAAACGGCTTCATCCGCGTCTTTTGCGTATAGGGCTTTGAAGCCTTTATTATTCAATGCTTCGATTGTTTTTTCAATATCGTTCATAGTGACCTCCTGTATATGGTTATCATAATAGCATGTCATTTTGCTTACGCCAATATTGTTGATTGCAATTCTTAGCGCTTTTATATAATATAGTTGCGAGATTATTATGGAGGAAATGCTTTTTATGGCATCTGGCATGGACAGATTCAGAAACTTTTGCATCATTGCACATATCGATCACGGAAAATCGACGCTGGCCGATAGGCTCATCGAAGCAACGAATACGGTATCAAAACGTGACATGCACGCTCAGATTCTCGATACAATGGATCTCGAGCAGGAACGCGGCATCACCATCAAGTCACAGGCTGTCCGCATGTTTTATATGCTGGACGGTGTGGAATACACGCTCAATCTGATTGATACGCCCGGACATGTGGACTTCACATACGAGGTTTCTCGTAGTATGGCGGCTTGTGAAGGCGCGATACTCGTAGTGGACGCAAGCCAAGGCATAGAAGCGCAAACGCTTGCGAACGTATACCTTGCTATGGACAACGGGCTGGAAATACTACCCGTCATCAATAAGATCGATCTTCCGTCCGCGCGCGTGGACGAGGTTTGCAAGGAAATTGAGGATGTGCTGGGTCTGGATACGTCGTATGCGCCGCGCATCAGCGCCAAGGAAGGCGTCGGCATCGACGACGTACTTAAAGCCATTATTAAGTATCTGCCTATGCCAACCGGTGACCCGGATGCGCCGCTGCAAGCTCTGATATTCGATTCGTTTTATGATAACTACAAAGGCGCCATCAGTTATGTGCGCGTGAAGCAGGGCAGGATAAATGAGGGCGACAAGATCCTTTTCATGGCCGTAGATAAGCGCTTTGAGGTGACGGAGATCGGCGTTTTCTTGCCGGCTCCGCTCAAAACAGCTTCTTTATCGGCGGGCGAGGTGGGCTATATTGCAGCCAGCGTAAAAAATGTGTCAGACACGCGTGTGGGCGATACCATCACGAATGCGAAGGATGGCGCAGCTCAGCCGCTGTCCGGCTATAAGGAAGTCACCCCCATGGTGTTCTGCGGCATATACCCGGCAGATGGCGCAGACTATGAAGATTTAAAAGATGCGCTGGCTAAGCTAGCGCTTAACGATGCGTCACTTATATACGAGCCTGAAACATCTGTGGCGCTGGGTTTTGGCTTCCGCTGCGGTTTCTTAGGGCTTCTGCACATGGAGATCATTCAGGAGCGGCTGGAGCGTGAATTTGATCTGAATCTTGTGACCACAGCGCCCAGCGTGAGCTATCATGTGATGACGGTAAAGGGCGAGCTGCTTGTTGTGGAAAATCCGACAAATCTGCCCCCGACAACGTCCATCGATTATATGGAGGAACCGATTGCTGAGGCCACGATCATGACACCTGATGAGTATGTAGGCGCGGTCATGGATATCTGTCAGGAAAAGCGCGGTGTGTTCAAGAACATGGAATACATTGAGGAAACGCGCGTGCTTATTCATTACGAACTGCCGCTTAATGAGATCATATACGACTTTTTCGATATACTAAAGTCGCGTACACGCGGCTATGCCTCGCTGGACTATGAGCTCAAAGGCTATAAGAAGAGCGATCTTGTTCGTCTGGATATGCTGCTCAACGGCGATCCGTGCGACGCGCTGTCTATCATCGTCCATCGCGACAAGGCCTATGCCCGGGGCCGCACCATCGCAGAAAAATTGAAGGAAGCTATTCCGCGCCAGATGTTTGAAATCCCTATTCAGGCGGCTATCGGCGGCAAAGTCATTGCGCGCGAAACGGTGAAAGCGATGCGTAAGGACGTGCTGGCCAAATGCTACGGCGGCGACATTTCACGAAAGAAGAAGCTGCTGGAGAAGCAGAAAGAGGGCAAAAAGCGCATGCGGCAGGTAGGCAGCGTGGAGGTGCCGTCCGAGGCGTTCATGTCCGTGCTAAAGATGGACTGATGGATGCACTTGGTCTTTATATTCACATACCGTTTTGTCTGCGCAAATGTGCCTACTGCAATTTTGTCTCTTATCCGGGCAGATTAGACGACATAGACCGCTATATTGATGCGCTGATTGGCGAGGCGCGTCTTTATGAAGAGCTTCTTCAAAGCCGTATAATAGACTCTGTATTTATCGGTGGCGGGACGCCATCGCTGCTATCACCCGCGCAGATGAAAAAGCTTATCGCATCTCTGCAATCCATAAGCGCATGGGAGAACGCAGAGATCACGGTGGAAGCGAATCCTGAGACGCTGAATGAAGAGAAGCTTTCGGCTTATTCAGAGCTAGGTATCAACCGACTGAGCATCGGCCTGCAAACGCACGAAAACGCCATTCTTCACGACATCGGACGCGGCCATTCGTGGGAAACATTTTTGCACGCATTTGATTTGGCTTCGCATTATTTTAATAATATTAACGTGGATATCATATTTGGCTTGCCCGGGCAGACAGTAAAAAGCTTTGCTGAAACATTAAAGCGGCTTATTGAACTTTCGCCGACACACATGTCAGCTTACGCACTCAAGCTTGAAACGGACACGCCTCTTGCAAAACGCTACGAGGGAGCGGACGAAGACATCGACAGGGAAATGTATCATCTTGCGGTGGATATACTGAACCAGGCGGGATATACGCATTATGAGACATCCAACTTTGCAAAACCCGGATATGAGTGCCGTCACAATTTAAAATACTGGATGGGTGAAGAATATCTGGGTCTTGGCATTGCCGCCTATTCATACCTGAAAGAGGGTGGGGGTCGTCGCTTTGGAAACACATCTGCTTTTGACGATTATTTTCAGTGTATCAGTGCGCGCAAGCGCCCAACATGCGAGGATGATTGGCTGACCCAAAACGATCAGATCATCGAATACATTATGCTGCGTCTCAGGCTCAATAATGGCATCGATTTTGATGATTATCGCCGTCGCTTTGGCGGCGATCTGATAAACGATTTTGCAGATGCTGTTGAATTTGCGCAAAATGCCGGACTCATTATAGCGGATGACAAGGGAATTCGCCCAACATTAAAGGGGTTTGACCTGCAAAACGCTTTGATCGGCGAATTTATAAATAAACTGTGAATATAAAATAGGGCACTTGACTTTGCAGACAATAAGTGCTATTTTTATACCATGATATTAGCACTCAACCTTAATGAGTGCTAACAAGAAGCGTTCTTATTGAAAGGAGGGAGACCAATGGATTTAAGCGAAAGAAAAATTGGCATTTTAAAAGCAGTCATTGATGATTATATCATGACCGGTCTTCCGATCGGGTCTAGAACGCTATCCAAGAAAAGCGGCTTTGAATTGAGTTCAGCCACAATCAGAAATGAAATGGCGGATCTTGAGGAGCTTGGATTTTTGGAACAGCCGCATACATCCGCAGGGCGTATACCTTCGCAGAAAGCCTATCGCTTTTATGTGGATCGACTTATGAAGGTTGTCAAGCTGAACTCGGCTGAAGCCGAGCGGATTAAAGGTTATTTTCAGGATAGAATGAGCGAAGTCGGGCAGGTGATGGAGAAAGCTGCAAAGGTGCTTTCTGATACCACACATCATATATCAATGGTGCTTCGGCCGCAGCTCAAAAACTCTACCATCAAACGCATACAGATGGTCAAGATCACGGAGAGAAAAGCGATACTGCTTGTGGTGACGGACGCGGGCCTTGTAACAGATACGGTTATCGTTGTGCCGGAAGGCATCACACCCGATTATCTGGAAATGATATCAAACATGCTGACAGAAAAGCTGGAGTCAAAGACGCTTGAACAAGCCGAAAATGACCTTAAGGACTTTATGAGTGAGACCATAAGGGATGGAAGCGATTTTGTCACTGATGTCATTAACGCGATAGAAACCAGCGTGGAGCCGTATGGCGAGAAAGGTATCGTACTTAGCGGGACTCAGAATATCATCGATTACCCGGATTACATGAGTATTGAAAAAGCCAAGAGCTTTATCACGGTACTAGAAACCAAAGATATGCTATACGATATGATGAAGAAGGCCACACAGCTCGAGTTTTCCGTCACAATCGGGCAAGAAAATAGTGTTAAGGAGCTTTTTGATATGAGTGTGGTGACCGCGACATACAAAATTGGAGGCAAATCACTGGGGTCTTTCGGTGTGATTGGTCCAACACGCATGGACTACTCTAAAGTGATATCCATTCTTGGGTATGTGAGCAACAGTTTAAACAGCATACTTTCAAGTTTTATAGAATCTGAAGATTAAAAAGGGGGGAGCACAACGAATGAGTGACAACGAAAAAGAGAATGTAACAAACGATGTAATGGAAAACGAAATATCTGAGCAGGCAGAAGTAACGCCAATTCAAGAAAGAAGCAAAAAGAGTGCCAAAGCCGATAAGAAGCTGGCCGAAGCATTGGGCGAAGCAATTGCTGAGCGGGATGATTTTAAAGACAAGTATCTGCGCACATTCAGCGATTTCAACAATTACAAAAAACGTATAGCCAATACGCGCGCGGATGCATTCAAAGACGGACAATGCGATGCCATTTCAAGGATGTTGCCGGTGCTCGATAACTTTGAAAGAGCACTTGAGCATATAGAAGGCGAGGAAGACAGTGCGCTTGCTCAGGGTTTTGCAATGGTCTACAAGCAGCTGACTGTTGCCATTGAGCAGATGGGCATCAATGAATTGGGTGCGCCGGGAGATTTATTTGATCCGAACTACCATCAGGCGATTCAGATGGTGGATCCGAAAGAAGGCGATGCGTCCGGCACTATTGCAGGCGTGGTACAGAAGGGTTATAAAATGGATGACCGTATAATACGGCATTGTATGGTCATGGTTAACAAGTAATATATATTTTTCATACAAGGAGGGAAACAGTATATGGGTAAAATTATAGGAATCGATTTAGGTACGACAAACTCATGCGTGGCTGTCATGGAAGGCGGCGAGCCGACCGTTATCGTCAATGTGGAAGGAAGCCGGACAACACCGTCTGTTGTGGCGTTTTCCAATACAGGTGAAAGATTGGTTGGCAAGGTGGCAAAAAATCAGGCGATTACCAATCCGGACAGAACCATCAGCTCGATAAAGAGAGATATGGGTACGGACAGGAAGGTCAATATAGACGGAAAGAGCTATTCGCCGCAGGAAATCAGCGCAATGATTTTGCAGAAGCTCAAAAGTGATGCGGAAGCTTATCTCGGTGAAACAGTGTCGGACGCTGTTATCACAGTTCCGGCTTACTTCACTGACAGCCAGCGTCAGGCGACAAAGGATGCCGGCAAAATAGCGGGGCTAAATGTACAGCGCATCATCAACGAACCGACGGCTGCTTCGCTTGCATATGGCGTTGATAAGGAGCAGGAGCAAAAGATACTCGTATTTGATCTTGGTGGCGGTACATTTGACGTATCCATACTCGAGATTGGCGACGGCGTGTTTGAGGTGCTTGCGACAAACGGCAATAACCGCTTGGGCGGTGACGACTTTGACCAAAAGGTTATGGACTATATTGTGTCCGAATTTAAGAAATCACAGGGCGTTGACGTGTCTAAAGACAAAATGGCGATGCAGCGTATCAAGGAAGCTGCTGAGAAAGCCAAGGTTGAGCTTTCGGGCGTGCTTCAGGCGAACATCAATCTGCCATTTATCACAGCAGATGCAACAGGCCCTAAGCATCTTGACATGACAATTTCCCGCGCCAAGTTTAACGAACTGACGGCAGATCTCGTAGAGCAAACGGCTGTTCCGACACGCAAGGCACTTCAGGATGCGGGTATATCCGCATCGGATCTTTCCAAGGTCATCCTCGTCGGCGGTTCCTCACGTATACCGGCAGTACAGGATAAGGTCAAGGAGATCACGGGCAAAGACCCGTATAAGGGTATCAATCCAGATGAGTGTGTCGCGGTTGGTGCGGCTCTTCAGGCTGGTGTTATCGGCGGCGAAGTCAACGATATCGTGCTGCTCGACGTCACACCGCTGTCTCTTGGTATTGAGACGCTGGGCGGCGTGTCCACAAGGCTGATCGATAGAAATACGACAATCCCGACGAAGAAGAGCCAGGTATTCTCCACAGCCGCAGATGGTCAGACAAGCGTGGAAATCCACGTGCTTCAGGGCGAAAGAGAGATGGCTGCGCATAACAAGACACTCGGCCGCTTCAATCTGACGGGCATTCCGCCAGCACCCAGAGGCGTTCCGCAGATTGAAGTGACATTTGATATCGACGCTAACGGCATTGTGCACGTATCCGCAAAGGATCTGGGAACAGGCAACGAGCAGAAGGTGACGATCACCGCCTCAACAAATATGTCTAAAGACGATATCGATAAAGCAGTGAAGGATGCCGAGCAGTTTGCGGAGGCTGATAAGAAAGAAAAAGAAAAGGTTGAGATCAGAAACAACGCAGATAGCCTTGTTTTCCAGACCGAAAAAACCATCAAAGATTTGGGTGACAAGGTAAGCAGCGAAGACAAGGGCAAAATAGAAGCGGAAATCGCTACCGTCAAGAGTGCGCTTGCAGGCACAGATACGGACGCGATAAAAGCAGCGACTGAAAAGCTCTCTCAGGTGTCTTACGACGTATTCGGCAAGGTCTATCAGCAGGCCAACGCACAGGCTGGTGCAGCAGGTGCGCAGGGTGGTCCTCAGGATGGTGCCCAGCAGGCACCGCCGGATGACAATGTTGTCGACGCGGATTATGAAGTCGTGGACGATGAGAAAAAAGACAAATAGAATCATATACATATGATATAGCCGTTAAAGCCAGAGCGTATTAAAAAGCGCTTTGGCTTTTCGGGTGTCTATTACTTTAATTTTTAGGCGGTGCTTAGTTTTGGCGGATAAAAGAGACTACTATGAGGTTCTGGGCGTTAATAAAAGCGCCACGGGCGATGAGATAAAAAAAGCATACAGGAAGCTGGCCAAGCAATACCATCCGGATGTTAACACAGACAAGGATACGGCAGCTGAAAAATTCAAGGAAGCCAGCGAAGCATACAGTGTGCTCAGCGATGAACAAAAACGCAGCAAGTATGATACGTATGGTCACGCGGCTTTTGACCAAAATGGCGGTGCAGGCGGTTTCGGCGGTTTTGAAGATTTCATGGGCGGCTTTGGGGATATATTTGATTCGTTTTTCGGCGGCGGCGGACGGTCTTCACGCCGAAATGGGCCCATACGCGGCTCCGATCTTCGCATGGAGCTGCGCATCACGTTTGAGGAAGCGGCTTTTGGCGTGAGCAAAGAGGTTCGGCTAAATAAAGACGAAACGTGTTCAGAATGCGGCGGTACCGGTGCAAGAAAAGGTACGTCACCTCAGAACTGCTCGTCATGCGGCGGTACCGGACAGATCAGACAACAAAGAAACACGGCTTTTGGCAGCTTTGTGAACGTGGTGGATTGTCCTGATTGCGGCGGCCGCGGCAGCATTATTAAGGAACCCTGCACGGAATGCGGTGGCCGCGGCATACTCACCAAACTCAAAACGATCAACGTGGATATACCGGCAGGTATTGACAACGGCCAGATACTGACGATGCGCGGCGCGGGCGCAGCGGGGCAGCGCGGCGGCCCTGCAGGCGATCTCCAAATCTATATTTACGTGCAGCCCCATAAAGTGTTTACGCGAGAAGGTTATGACCTTTATTTTGATATGCCTATTTCATTTGTAGACGCGGCGTTGGGTGCAGAGATGACAATACCGACGTTGGAGGGCAAGGCCAAGCTCAAGGTGGGCGAGGGAACCCAGACGGGAACGGTGTTCCGTCTCAAGGATAAAGGAATCACGCATCTTCATTCGTCACGAAAAGGCAGCCTTTTTGTGAAGGTCACTGTGGAGGTTCCGAAGAAACTGAACGAGAAGCAAAAAACATTGCTTCGAGAGTTTGATAAGCTGTCTCGAAAACACAAAAGTTTTATTGAAAGAGTTAAGGGAGAATGAACTGGAAACAAATCTGTATTCACACAACTGAGGACGCTGCCGATATCGTGTCGTCCGTTTTGATGGATGCCGGAGCGACCGGCGTGGAAATGGAGGGCGGCAGCGTTCCCGTTGCGGAGCGTGACGAGTATATCGCCCAACCTGTTAATAGCAGCGGCGATGTCACTGTCAAAGCTTATTATGGCGAAGATGGATTCGAGGATACGCTGGCTTTCATTCGGAGCCGTCTTGATGAACTGAAGGAGACGCAGAACACGGGTTCGCTTTTTGTTACCGTCAATACAGTCGTGGACACCGACTGGAATGAGAATTTCAAGAAGCATTTTAAAGCCTTCCGCGCCGCCGGCTGTTTTGTTGTCAAACCGACGTGGCAGGACTATCCAAGTCAAAACGGTGATATTATCATTGAAATAGATCCCGGTATGGCTTTTGGATCGGGCGCACACGAAACAACGCGTATGTGCCTTGAGCTGCTGCAAAAGCATATGCCAAGTCAAGCAGCCGTCCTCGATGTGGGGTGCGGTTCGGGCATACTCGGCATCGGCGCAGCAAAGCTTGGCGCGAAGCACGTGCTTGCGCTTGATAATGACAGCGTGAGCGTGAGCGTCGCCCGTGCAAACGCGCAATCAAACGGCGCAGAGGTAATGGAAGTACGACAATCTGATCTGCTGCAGAATGCGGATAAAGGCAAATATGATATTATAATCGCTAACATTATCGCGGATATTGTGATACGGCTCAATCAAAACGCCGGAGATTATTTGAGCGATAGCGGCGTTTATATTATGTCGGGCATCATCGATGAAAGAGAAGATGATGTGAAACGTTCGCTTGAGCAAAATGGGTTTGAAGTTATCGAGACTTTAGGCATGGCGGATTGGCGGGCATTTGCCGCGAGGAAACGCAATGCATAGATTCTTCACTGAGCCAGAAAATGTTGCTGAGAATACGCTTAAGATTACTGGGGATGAAGCCAAGCATATCAAAAATGTACTTCGCATGCAGCCGGGCGATACCGTTATCGCCTTTGACGGGACAGGCTTTGACTATTCATGCCGTATAGAAAAGATTGGCGCGGAGATTGAAGCGAAAGTGCTCACGAAAAGCTGCAATGAAACGGAGCCCGGCATCAAAGTCACGCTTTATCAGGCATATCCAAAGTCTGCCAAGATGGAGGAGATCGTTCAAAAGGCTGTGGAACTTGGTGCATATGGCGTGATACCTTTTATATCACAGCGGTGTGTCAAACGGCCCGAGGATTCGTCAAGGCTAAGGCGCGTCGCACTGGCTGCTGTGAAGCAATGCGGCAGAGGTATACTTCCGAATGTGGAAGATGTTTTGCGTTTTGATGATGCGGTTGAATTAATGAAAAGGCATGACAAGCTTATCGTCTGCTGGGAAGAGGAACGACAGACACCGCTCAAGCAAGCGCTTGACGGCGAAGCATTGGATGTCGGCGTTGTGATTGGTCCGGAGGGCGGCTTTGAAGCGGCGGAAGTGGAACGGATGCGACAAGCCGGAGGGGTTTCTGTGACACTCGGACCGCGTATCATGCGTACAGAGACGGCGGGTATTGCGGTGCTGGCAGCAGTTTTCTATGATAAGGGGCAAATGCAGCTGTGAAAAAAGTAGCTTTTTATACACTGGGCTGCAAGGTCAACACCTACGACTCATCTTATATGCAAGCGCTCTTCGAGCAGAGCGGTTACGAAACGGTTGATTTTGAACAGCAAGCTGATATCGTGGTTATAAACACCTGCACCGTCACGGCTGTTGCCGATAAAAAATCCCGCGCAGCGATAAGACGCGCCGCAAAAACGGGTCAAGTGATCGTCGTCGGGTGTTTGGCACAGCGCGCTGCAAATGAACTGCTGGAGATGGAAGGCGTCAGCGCGGTCATTGGCACCGACGAACGGGGACGTATCGTAGAGGTGGCCGAGAAGCTTCTAAGCGGTGACGATGCTGTTAATCTCACGCATGACCTTAAAGGCTGCGGATTTGAACCCATGCAAGTGGCTTCATCAGGTGAGCGAACGCGCGGCGTATTGAAGATTCAGGAGGGCTGCGATTGCTTTTGCAGCTATTGCATCATTCCCTATGTACGGGGGCGCTCGCGCAGTCGTGGGTTTGATGATGTACTGTCTGAAGCATACGCGATGGCGAAAACGGGCATAAAAGAAATTGTTCTTACAGGCATTCACCTTGCGTCATATCACGACGGAGAAAGACGGCTTGGAGAGCTGATACAAGCTTTGGATGGTTGCGGCATCCGCATGCGTCTTGGCTCTATAGAGCCGGGCGTACTGGGCGAAGTTTTTATAGAGCAAGCCGCATCTGTGAAAAATTTCTGTCCTCACTTTCATCTGTCGTTGCAAAGCGGCTCCGCTTCTGTGCTGAAACGCATGAACAGGCCGTATACGCCTGATGAATACATGAGTTTTGTATCGCTGCTTCGCCGATATTTTGAGCAGCCTGCCATTACAACTGATATTATTGCGGGCTTTCCTGCGGAAACGGAAGATGAACACAAAGAAACGCTTGAATTTGTAGAAAAGGTGGTATTCTCACGTATTCATGTATTCCCATTCTCTGCACGAGAGGGGACACGCGCTTTTTCCATGACACCGCGAGTAACCAAGGCTGTTGCCAAACAGCGCGCGGCAGAATTGATACGGCTCGGCGAGTCGCTCGAGGAGAGCTATATTAAAAGCATGATCGGACGTGAAGCTCAGGTGCTATTTGAAGAACCCTCAGAGATTTTTGAAGGCTGCCTCGAAGGGTACTCAGAGCGCTATATACGCGTGGCGGCACAGGCTAATCGAAATGAGCTCAAGACGGTTAAGCTCATAGAGCAAAAGCAAAAGACTGTTATGGGTATTTAAGGAGGTTTTTATGAACGACTGTTTGTTTTGCAAAATCGTTGCGGGGGAGATTCCATCCTCCAAGGTCTATGAGGACGATAAGGTGCTCGCTTTTCATGATATCGATAAAAAAGCGCCTGTCCATGTGTTGATAATTCCAAAGAAGCACATCGATTCTCTGGCATCTCTCGAAGCATCGGATTTTGATACAGTTGCACATATCATGCGTGTGGTTCAAAAGCTTGCCGCTGATTTTGATCTTAGTGATGGGTTCCGCTTCGTTGCAAACACAGGTAAAGACGGCGGACAAACAGTCAATCATCTGCATTTTCATCTGCTTGGAGGGCGATCGCTAGGCTGGCCCCCGGGATGATTCCGGCTTCGCCTTGAATCAATTAAGCCGTATAACAATTGTTTTTACGGTTTTATTCTTTGTTTATATCCGTTATACTAAACTTAATATGAAGTTATACTGCAATATTCACAAAAATATAAATAACCCGGTACACGGTATATAGTATAATGTATTGGCTATGGGGAAAACTGGAGGTTAACAAATGAAAATTAAAAAAGCGGTGATTCCGGCGGCCGGTCTCGGCACGCGGTTTTTGCCCGCGACAAAAGCACAGCCCAAAGAAATGCTGCCCATTGTCGACAAGCCGACGATTCAGTACATCGTAGAGGAAGCGATAAACGCAGGCATTGAAAGCATTTTAATCATTACGGGGCGCGGAAAGCGCAATATTGAAGATCATTTTGACAAGTCTTATGAGCTGGAATCCGAGCTTAAGAGAAAAGGAAACAACTCAATGCTAAGCATGGTTGAGGACATTTCGCATCTTGTCAACGTTTTTTATGTTCGTCAAAAAGAAGCCATGGGGCTGGGACATGCCATCGGCTGCGCGCGGGATTTCGTGGGTAATGAACCGTTTGCGGTTTTGCTGGGTGACGACGTGGTGGTATCTGAGCAGCCAGCAATCGGACAGCTCATGGAGGTCTATGAAAAAAGGGGGGCTTCTGTTCTTGGCGTCCAGCGTGTGGATAAAGCCGACGTGGATAAATATGGCGTGATTGATCCGGCAAACGATATAAACGGCGGTCGGCTGCACGAGGTCAAAGATCTTGTGGAAAAGCCTTCGACAGATGAGGCCCCATCAAATCTCGCTATACTCGGGCGATATATCATAACGCCTGAAATATTCGATATTTTGGCTGTTCAGCAGCCCGGTAAGAATGGCGAAATACAGCTAACAGATGCGCTGAAGACACTGACGAATTTGCAGGGTATGTATGCTTATGAGTTTGAAGGCAAACGCTATGATGTGGGAGACAAGCTCGGCTTTTTGAAGGCCACCGTGGAATTTGCTTTGAACCGTGATGATTTGAGCGAACGCTTTGGCGCTTATTTAAAAAACGTTGTGAAGGATTTGTAATATGAGTGAAATCAAAGATATCAAGCTGGCGTCCGCAGGGGAACTAAAAATCAATTGGGTCAAACAGCACATGCCTGTGCTTTCGTTTCTAGAGAAGAGATTCGAGGCTGAAAAGCCCTTTAAGGGTGTCAAGGTAGCGCTCTCTGTGCATTTGGAAGCGAAAACCGCATACCTGTGCCGTGTGCTCAAAAGCGGCGGCGCTTTGATGACTGTGACAGGATCAAATCCGTTGTCCACCCAGGACGATGTAGCCGCGGCATTGGTAAACGGGGGTATTGATGTATTTGCATGGCATGGTGCCACCATAAAGGAATATGAGCGTCATATATCCATGACGCTGGCTAATGAACCCGATGCCGTGATAGATGACGGCGCAGACCTTTCCGAAGCGCTGCATACGAGAGATAAAAGCAAAGCTCAAAACGTCATTGGCGCTTGTGAAGAGACAACCACAGGCTTGCTTCGCTACAGGGCGCGCGAGCGTGATAAGTCGCTGTTGTTTCCTGTTGTCGCCGTGAACGATGCTGACTGCAAGCACTTGTTTGATAACCGCTACGGTACGGGACAATCCGTTTGGGACGGTATTATGCGTACCACGAATCTTGTGGTTGCGGGCAAAGACGTTGTGGTTGCAGGCTATGGCTGGTGCGGCAAAGGCATTGCGCTGAGAGCAAAAGGGCTTGGTGCGCGTGTTATCGTGACGGAAATTGATCCCATCCGCGCCATGGAAGCGGCCATGGACGGCTACGACGTGATGCCGATGGACGATGCTGCAGGTCTTGGTGATATATTTGTCACAGTGACAGGCTGCAATGATGTGATTTGCGAAAGACATTTCAAGAAGATGAAAAATGGGGCGATACTTTCAAATGCGGGGCATTTCAACGTGGAAATAAGCATCCCAGAGCTTGAATCGCTCGCTAAGCGCAGCTATATGGCGCGCCATAACATCATGGCCTACGATCTCGGCGGAAAGACGGTTTACCTTCTCGCAGAAGGCAGACTTGTCAATTTGGCTGCAGGAGACGGGCATCCGGCGGAAATTATGGATCTGAGCTTTGCTATTCAAGCGCTGTCGCTTAAGTTCCTTGTTCAAAACAAGGGACAACTAGAGAACAAGGTTTTCAGTGTGCCGAGAGATATAGATATAGAAGTGGCTGAGCTTAAGCTCAAAGCGATGAACATCAGCATTGATTCTCTGAGCGATGAGCAACGCGCCTATATGTTTGGAGAAACGAAATGAGTGTACGAATCAATAACGGTTATCTGATTACTGCCAACGCGCAAAGCGATTGCATGGAAGGCTGTGTCATTGTCAGTGACGGCATTATTGTTTATGCAGGTCCCGAAGAGCTGGCTCCCGATATCACAGTGACGCGCACAATCAATGCAAACGGGGGTATTATCGCGCCTGGCTTCGTCAATACGCACACACATGTGGCAATGAATCTATTGCGCGGCTATGCGGACGACATGGCGCTGATGGATTGGCTGCAAAACAGTATATGGCCCGCCGAGGCAAAGCTTGATGAAGAGGCTGTTTATTGGGGTACCATGCTTGCGATTGCTGAAATGGTTGCAGGCGGTATCACATGTTTTTCCGATATGTATAACTTCACTGAGCAGATTGCCAAAGCGGCAAACGTCGCCGGAATACGTGCTCTTATTGCGACCGCTGTGCTTGATATTGACGGACAGGGAGACAGACGTCTTGCAAAAGCGGCTGAACTTTTCGACGTCGTTAAGGACTACAAACGCGTTGAGGCGGTGATTGGGCCTCATGCTGAATATACCGTAAGCCCAGCGATGTTCAAAAAAGTGGGACGGCTTGCGCAAAAGCTGGATTCTCGTATTCATGTGCATATTTCCGAAACCTACGGTGAGCACAACGAGTGCATTGAGAGGCATGGTAAAACGCCAATCGGGCTTTTGGACAGTCTTGGTTTATTAGAGCTTCCTTTGATGGCGGCACATTGTGTCTGGATCAGCGACGAGGATATGGCCGTGATGGCGGAGAAGGATATCAGTGTTCTCTCGTGTCCCGGCAGCAATTTGAAGCTCGGCAGCGGTATTGCGCGTGTTGGAAAAATGATGGAGACAGGTGTTAATGTGAGCTGCGCGACGGACGGCGCGGCCAGCAACAACAATCTGTCAATGATGGAGGAGATGACACTGATCTCGCTGCTGCAAAAAGGTTTAAATCGGCAGCCAATGTTGATTCCCGCCACGTCTGCTGTCAAAATCGCCACGATCAATGGCGCCAAAGCGTTGGGGTTGGAACAGATCACCGGCAGCATTGAAGCGGGCAAGCAGGCAGACCTTGTCGTGATTGATACATCCGGCGTGCGTTACTGCCCTAAGACGAACCTGCTGCATCATTTCGTGTACAGCGGCTCAGATGCAGATGTCAAGCTCACAATGGTCGGCGGCGACATACTATATGAAAACGGAACCATCACTTTTGGTGATATTGAGGAGATAAAAGCGAAAGCGTCGCAGCATGCGACAAAGCTCTTTGTATCATAAGGGGGATACTATTGAAAAAACTGCGAATTATAATAGCGCTATTGATATTAACGAGCGGTTTGTTTGCCGGTTGCATACCTGTTAATGATCAGGAAGCCAAACCTCATACAGCAACTGGTGGTGTCGCTTCTGATGGAAAAAACATTAATTTGAATAACATAGACTTTGCAAAGCAAAATGAGAAAACAGTGGTTACCTTTTCTCTTATTAGCGGCAACCGCAAAGCGGGGCATCCGGAGTCAAAGCTCACGGAGCTGCCCGTTTATGAGGTTAAGCTGCTCGATCAGCCTCAGCGGCTGATGATACGTTTTGATAACATCAGCTTCTGGTCGTATAATGAGAAAAAAACCTCATGGATATTTCCCGATTATATTTTGGGATTGTTCAGTGAAATCCCGGCCGACGATAATTCGTTAATTATCTATATTCAGTTATCCAAGGCAGCAAGCTTTGATGTGACTGAGAAAGATGGTAACCTGACCATATCTTTAACTCCCACAAAAGAGAATAAGGGCACGAAGTATTATTGTGTGTCCAACTCATTCTATGAACATCAGGAGGGACGATGGCCGGATTCAATCGATATGCAGCCGGTTTTGTGCAGCGACCTTCAAAACAAGCTGCTAATTTCGAAACCCTTTGATACAAGAGAAGAAGCTGAAGGCTACATGCAAAGCATCAAAGCAACGCTTAAGGAGGCTTTGCCAGACGCAGTCTTATCGATAATAGAAGTTTCAAAGAATGCACTGCCTGATTTTGTTACAAACATTGAATCTCTGCAGGTGGAGGGCAGGCATGTGCTCATGATAGACGGGGTATATCCAAAACTATCGGTGCTGCTTGACAATGGGCGATATCTCGACACCGCTTCGGATGGACGCATTGCCTTTTCTCGCCCTTATAAGCCTGATGAGCCGGTTATTGAACAGGAAAAATATCTCATGTCTGAGCGTCTGTGGACTCTTGACGAAAATGGACGTTCGCAAAGTATAAATACTTCTGAATTCTTTGCAATCCAAAAAGCTGATTTTTCGGTTGACGGACGTTATGTCGCCATACTCGATAAGTCCATAGAGAACAGAGTGCTTTATGTGTATGATTTCGAGAGCAAAATTCTTATCAATCTTGGCGAAGAGGGCTTTGGAAGTCAAACGGTGGACTTTGCGTGGTCAGACGCAAGCAATACACTTTTTGCGATGACAGGCAACGATACCGCAAAACAGATGAAATCCTGCAAGTTTTCTGATGATGGCAGCTTCA
Organism: Bacillota bacterium; assembly: GCA_023391105.1. Classification (GTDB taxonomy): domain Bacteria; phylum Bacillota; class Clostridia; order Christensenellales; family SZUA-584; genus SZUA-584. The sequence continues at coordinate 30,517 of JAEWBO010000011.1, read as the reverse complement.
AAATTGAAGCAGTGGAAGAACAGGAGGGTGCGGAAGGTCATGTCGCCGTCTGGCAGGGACGGCTGTTTTTTGCTGACAGTGTAGCCGGAAAGGTCTATGAGATCGGCGAAACAAGGCGCGAGATTACCAGTGGTGTTGATATACGTGTCCAGTCAGATTCAGACTATCTGCTTGTGTTGGAAACGAAGCCCCCGCAAGACGAGCAGGTGTTGACGAGCCTAAAGCTGTGTGATATCAATTCAGGCGTAACCCAATATATCGTTCAAGATACGGTTATCGAGAATTTCGGCTTGATGCCGGGCGGCAAGGCTTATTATTTGGACGCTATGGCTAATGATCTGACAGTCAACTACCCATATGGTCTTTATGAATACGACGTTAAAAATGGCACTCTTGAACAAATTGCATCTAGCAGTACAAACGAGTTTGCCACATCAGCATCGGGTATGTTATACTTTATCGATTATTTAGGCGAGGTTAACAACGCCTTTTATGCCACGTATATATATGACTTAAGCACGAAATAATGATATGAGGAGGACGGCATGCAGGTTCCCATTTCCGAAGTGGAAAAAATAGCAACGCTTTCACGGCTGAGCTTTAGCGACGAAGAAAAAAAGCAATACCAGCATCATCTTGAAGCCATACTGATGTCCGCGCAGCGCCTTGAAGAATTGGATACAAAGAGTATTTTGCCAACAGCGCACATTCAAGGAGTGGAAAACGTACTGAGACGGGATGTGGTCGAGAAGAGCATGGATAATGATAAGCTGACGGCAAACGCACCCGAACGCGAAAACGGGTGTTTCATTGTGCCCAAGGTTGTTGAATGAGGTGACGCATTGAAAGTATATGAATTGAGCATGAAGCAAGCTATGGACAAGCTTGAGGCGAAAGAATTAAGCGCCGTGGAGCTCGTTTCGGGTTTGTTGGATAGAATTTCGGAAAAAGAACCGCAGCTGCGTGCCTTAAATTGTGTTTGCGGTGAACAAGCCATAGAAGAAGCAAAGCGCGCTGATGAACGACGCGCCAAAGGGGAACAAAAAAGCGTTTACGATGGTATTCCAGCCATCATTAAAGATAACATCTGCACCGAAGGTATACCCACCACGTGTTCCTCCAAGATGCTGGAGAGCTTTGTACCGCCGTATGACGCTCATGTCATCGAAAGGTTTAAATCTCTTGGTATCATAACGATTGCGAAGTCCAATCTGGATGAGTTTGCTATGGGTTCGTCAACTGAGAACAGCGCGTTTAAGACCACAGCAAATCCTTGGGATTTGCAGCGTGTTCCTGGCGGGTCGTCGGGCGGCAGCGCTGCGGCTGTGTCGGCTGGCTTTGCGCCGCTGGCTCTTGGTTCCGATACAGGAGGCAGCATCCGCCAGCCTGCATCGTATTGCGGAGTTGTGGGATTAAAGCCCACTTACGGTGCAGTATCACGCTTTGGCCTCGTGGCGTTCGCTTCCTCACTTGACCAAATTGGCCCGTTTACACGCACTATCGAAGATGCGGCTTTTTCGCTCAATACGCTTTACAGCCACGATAGGCGCGATTCAACATCGATTGATATGAAGCACCCCGATTATACGCAAGGGTTGAAGAACGGCGTGAAGGGTCTTAAAATCGGTGTGCCCAAGGAATATTTTGCGGAAGGCTTAGGTGAAGACGCAAAAGCCGCATTCGAAAGCACCATCAAGAAGTATCAGGAGCTAGGCGCGGTTGTGGAGGAAACCACACTGCCGTCATTTGATTACGCGCTCAGCGTTTACTACATTATCTCTTCGGCAGAAGCGACATCCAACCTGTCCCGTTACGATGGTGTTAAATACGGGCACCGTGCCAAGAACTACGACGGCATTGTGGACATGTATGTTCAGTCCCGCAATGAAGGCTTTGGTTCTGAGGTTAAGCGTCGCATGATGCTTGGCAACTATGTGCTCAGCTCGGGTTACTATGACGCGTATTACCTAAAAGCGCTTAAGGTGAGAACACTTATCAAGCGGGACTTTGACGCGCTGTTTGAAAAATACGATTGTATTCTTTCGCCCACCGCACCGACTCCGGCATTTGTTGCGGGAGAAAAAAGCGATCCGCTGCAAATGTATATGACGGATATCTATACCGTTCCGGTGAACATCGCCGGTCTGACGGCGGTATCGATGCCGTTCGGTCTGAGCCGAGGAGGACTACCCATCGGCGTTCAGTTGATTGCAAAGCCGCTGGGAGAACAAGTCATGCTGCGTACGGCATATGCGCTGGAACAAGCGCTGACGCCCATCGGAGCACCGACATTTAAGGGGGGTGAGCAGTGATGACATACGAAACTGTGATCGGGCTCGAGGTACACATCGAGCTTGCAACCGAAACAAAAATATTTTGTTCCTGCGAAAACAAATTCGGGGGAGAGCCCAATACGCACTGCTGTCCCATTTGCACTGGTATGCCGGGTGTGTTGCCTGTGCTCAACGAGAAGGTCGTAGAATATGCAGCGCGGGCAGGCCTCGCGACCAATTGTACAATTGCGAACTTTTCCAAGATGGATCGTAAGGGTTATTATTATCCCGATCTGCCCAAGGCATATCAGATATCTCAGTTTGATCTGCCGATCTGCAAGGAAGGCTATGTTGATATTGTTGCGAATGGACAAGAAAAGCGCATCCGTATCACACGCATTCATATGGAAGAGGATGCGGGTAAGCTGCTGCATGACGCTTGCGCTGGCACCGCTGTGGACTACAATCGCTGCGGCGTACCGCTTATCGAAATTGTCACAGAGCCGGATATGCGCAGCGCCGAAGAAGCAAAGGCTTTTCTTGAAGCATTGAAAAGCATCATGCAATATACAGGTGTATCCGACTGCAAAATGCAGGAGGGATCACTTCGTTGTGATGTCAATATTTCCGTTCGCGAGGAAGGCAGCGATGTGCTGGGAACGCGTACAGAGATGAAAAACCTTAACAGTTTTTCTGCGATTTATCGCGCCATTGAAGCGGAAAGTGCCAGGCAGATAGCCGTTCTTGAAGACGGTGGCACGATTCAGCAGGAAACGCGGCGTTTTGATGATGTAAAGGGAAAAAGCTATGCCATGCGCGGCAAGGAAGAAGCGCACGATTACCGCTATTTCCCCGATCCTGATCTTGTGCCGATCACTTTATCAAACGAGCGTATTAAACAGCTCAAAGACAGTTTGCCTGAACTGCCCGAAGCGAAGAAAAAGCGATATATCGAGAAAATGGGATTGTCCGAATACGACGCAGGTGTGCTGACGGCCGAGCGTGATATAGCAATGTTCTTTGATGCATGCCTTGTGCAATACAATGAACCCAAGAAGGTCTGCAACCTCATCATGACGGATTTGCTCCGGCTTTTAAAGGAAGACGGCATTTTGCCGGAAAACAATCCTGTTAAGCCCTCTCATCTTGCTGAAACGCTCAAGCTTATTGAAGCAGGTCAGGTCAATATTACGGTTGCCAAGAGCGTGTTTGAGGAAAGTTTTCGCACAGGCGAATCTCCGGCAGCCATTGTTGAGAAAAAGGGTCTTGCGCAGATCAGCGACTCGGATGAGATCCGCAGAATGATCCGTGATATCATCGCGAAGAATCCAGGTCCGGTTGTCGATTTTAAAGGCGGCAAGCAAAAGGCTCTGACATTCTTCGTGGGCCAGGTGATGAAAGCGACAAAGGGCCAAGCCAACCCGCAGGTTGTCAATAGCATCGCGCTTGAGGAGCTTGACAAGGCATAAACCTTGCATTTGTCTTACAAAACAGCGCCCGGTATCAGGCAGTAAAGGTCAGCTTTATTAAATGTCGCGGCGCTGTATTTTTATACGGATGCTTAAGAATGGGAGAAAATCGATAATATTTTAAGCAAATTGATGAAAATGCTTATTATTTTCCAAACAATGTGCTATAATCAAATCTCAATAGATTAAATAAGGGGCGAAGTTTATTTTGCGTAGCATGACTGGCTTCGGACGTGCTGAAGTCGAAGAAGAAGGAAGAAAGCTGACAATTGAACTGAAAACTGTGAATCACCGTTTTTTAGATATCAACATTCGCATTCCGCGGACGCTTGGCTTTACAGAGGAGCTTATTCGTAAAACCATTAAAGATATGCTTTCGCGCGGTCGCGTTGATGTGTTTGTGAATTACAGCGCACTTGAGAGCGATGCCAAGACGGCTATTGCAGATTTAGGGCTTATGCGATCTTATCTGGAAGCTGCGCGGCATGCTGCCGAAGAAACAGGCATCCAAGATGACTTGCAGCTTTCACACATGATACGCATTCCGGATATGATTGTTATCCAGGAAGAAAGCGAAGATGAAGATCGTCTCTCGCGTCTCGTGCAAAATGCTTCGCGGCAAGCCATTGAGTCGCTGGAAGGCATGCGTTTACGTGAAGGTGAGTCGTTAAAGGTAAATATTCTGGAATGTCTGGATGCGCTTGAAGCCATTCGCCGCCGCGTTGACGAAAGAAAAGATATAGTCGTCAGTGAATATGCCGTAAAACTGAGGCAAAGAATATCAGAGCTTATTACGAATACGGAGATAGATGAATCGCGCTTCAATACCGAGGTGGCGCTTATGGCAGACAGAGCCGATGTAACTGAGGAGATCGTACGTCTCGGCACCCATATCAACGAGTTCAGAAAAGCCGCAAGTGACAAGAACGCAGTAGGCCGCAAGCTGGATTTCATGGTGCAGGAGATGAACCGCGAGATTAATACCATCGGGTCTAAGTCGCAGGATTTTGACATCACGACTGCGGTTATTGAAGGCAAAAGCATCATCGAGAAAATACGAGAACAAGTTCAGAATATTGAATAATTCATGGAGGATAGACAATGGCAATCAAGCTGATTAACATCGGTTTTGGTAACATCGTTTCAGCCAACAGGCTGATTGCGATCGTGAGCCCTGAATCTGCACCGATCAAGCGCATCATTCAGGAGGCAAGGCAAAAAGGCAATTTGGTTGACGCCACGTATGGAAGACGCACACGCGCCGTGATCATCACGGACAGCGACCATGTGATTCTCTCGGCTGTCCAGCCCGAGACAGTGGCTCACCGCTTGTCCGATAAGGACGATGACTCAGAGGAATAGCGCATGGGAAAAGGCTTGTTGATTGTCCTTTCCGGCCCTTCGGGCACCGGAAAAGGAACGGTGTGCAAGGCGCTTTTAAAAAAGCGTAAAGATATTTCTCTTTCTGTATCATGCACCACGCGTAAACCGCGTCCGGGAGAAACTGACGGCGTCAGCTACTTTTTCAAATCGCGTGAGGAATTCGAGAGTCTTATCAAGCAAAACGAGTTCTTGGAATATGCGGATGTGTTCTCGAATTATTACGGAACACCCAAAAGCTTTGTTGATGCGGAGATAGAGCAAGGCAAGGATGTGCTGCTGGAAATTGATGTGCAGGGTGCGTTAAAGGTAAAAGCGGCTTACCCGCAGGGCGTTTACATTTTTCTGGTACCGCCCTCAATGGAGGAACTGGAAAACCGCATACGCAGCCGGGGCACTGAGACAGCGGAGCAAATTGAAGCGAGGCTTGGAAAAGCAAGTGCGGAAATGAAGCTCATGCGAAAATACGATTATAGAATCGTCAACGAAAATGTGGACGATGTTGTATGCCGGATAGAGTCGATAATGACAGCGGAAAAGCTCAGGGTTTTCCGTTATGAAGATGAAACAAAGGAGTGATTAAGTATGATGTACCCAGGAGTGAGTGAACTCAAAGACAAGGTGGACTGCCGCTATACGCTGGTCGTGGAGTCGGCCAAAAGAGCACGCCAACTGGTGGACGGCGCAGAGCCGCTGACTGATTCGCCGGAGGCGAACCCCGTCTCTCAGGCAGCCAAGGAGATTTATAAGGAAAAGATCACCTACATTTCACCGGAAGAGGGCTGAAAGCCATGCCCTTAACGGTTCTTGTCGGCGTTTCGGGCGGCATAGCCGCTTATAAGTCGGCCTATCTTGTCAGCACACTGAAAAAAAGGGGCTTTGATGTCCATGTGCTGATGACGCAAAACGCGCTTAAATTTGTCGGTGCAGTGACGTTTGAAACACTCACAGGCAATGCCGTGCTCACCGATACGTTTGAGAGAAAAGAAGAGTTTGATGTAAAGCATGTCTCGCTGGCAAAAAAAGCAGACATGCTTATTATTGCGCCCGCAACGGCGGATATAATCGCCAAAGCGGCTGCAGGCATCGCAGACGATATGCTCACCACGACATTGCTTGCCTCTGCATGCCCAGTCGTGTTTGCGCCGGCCATGAACGAAGTCATGTACGCAGATACGGCCACGCAGCACAATATGTCGCTGCTTAAAAAACGCGGTTATTATGTGATGGATACGGGCGAAGGTTTGCTTGCCTGCGGAGACGTGGGAGCAGGCCGTATGAAAGAACCCGAAGAAATCATTGAATACGCAATGGATGTACTCAAGTCGCTTCACGACATGACGGGTATACGCGTGCTGGTGTCCTCAGGGCCCACGCGTGAAATGATAGACCCGATACGTTTTCTTTCCAACCGCTCCACCGGAAAAATGGGCTATGCCATTGCGCAGGCCGCGATAAACAGAGGCGCCGAGGTGACGCTCGTGACCGGCCCTGTGGCACTGGAAGCACCGTCTAAGGCTCGTATGGTGCATGTGATCTCTGCGGCTGATATGGCCTTGAAGATGCTTGAGCTTGGCATGCAGGCCGACATCATCGTGATGGCAGCAGCCGTCGCGGACTATACGCCCAAGACGGTCAGCGGCCAAAAGATCAAAAAAGGGGCAGACATGACGTTGGAGCTTGTACGCACCAAGGATATTTTACAGGAGCTTGGCGCTGCCAAAAGAGATAATCAGCTTCTCATGGGTTTTGCCGCTGAGACGCAAAACTTTGAATCCAATGCCACGGCGAAAATGAACAGAAAAAATCTTGATATCATTGCGCTCAACGATGTGTCGCGCGCAGGCGAAGGCTTTGAAGCGGACAACAATAATATCGTTTTATATTTCAAAGACGGCACCTCGCAGGATTTGGGAAGCGAAAGCAAAATCGCATTATCGCAGCGCATCACGGATGTGCTTTATACGCAATATCAAAAGATGACCGCGAGGTAATCTCATGTACGCAAAGGTCATTATCGACATCATTCACTCGGAAGTGGACAGAGTTTTTGAATACATCGTCCCTGACGATATAACTCTCGATGTGGGTTTTCGAGTGCACGTTCCGTTCGGGCGCGCCAATACCTTGCGCGAAGGCTACGTCATCGGCTTGTCTGAAACCTGCGAATACCAAGGCGATGATATGAAGAGCGTTGCGAAGGTACTTTCGGATTTCGCGGCGCTCACACCCGGACAGATCAAGTTGGCTGGCATTATGCGGCGCTATTATCATACCACGCTTGCGTTAACCCTGCGATTGATGTTCCCCGCCGAAATGCGCGGCGGACGCATAGGGGACAAGCTGGAACGTGAGATCGTTTTTTGTCTAGACGATACTCAATTTGAAGATGCCATTTGTTCTATGAAAACAGCAGACGGAAAACCGAAAGCTCACAAACAGCTGACGATCCTCAAAACCATGCGTGATTACGGCGTACTGAAAACAGCGGCGCTTGAAGAATTGATTCCCGGCAGCGCATCAGCGCGCAATGCGCTTATAAAAAAAGGCTTGCTGGAGCTGCGAACAGTGGAGACACTTCGCAACCCGCGCAAAACCGCGGAACGCGAGGAGGATTTTAACCTCACAGACGATCAGCTGAATGCGGCGCAGACGATTCTTTCAGCAGCAGGCAAGTATCTGCTTCATGGTGTGACCGGCAGCGGAAAAACAGAGGTCTATATCCATATCGTGCGCGATTGCTTAAAACGCGGCAAGAGCGCCATCGTATTGGTTCCGGAAATATCGCTGACGCCGCAGCTTGTGTCCATGTTTGAAAGACGCATCGGGCAGGAAATCGCGGTTTATCATTCCACGCTCACGGCAGGAGAACGCTATGATGAATGGAAACGCATGGCGACCGGACATGCGAAGGTGGTCATCGGCGCGCGTTCGGCGGTATTTGCACCACTGAATGACATTGGCGTTATCATTATTGATGAGGAGCATGAATCCAGCTACAAATCAGACATGCATCCAAAATACACGGCGCACGAGGTGGCGCGCATGCGCGCCAACATCGAAAATGCATCACTTGTGCTTGCCTCTGCCACACCTTCTGTGGAGAGCTATATAAAGGCGAAAAACGGTATTTATCAGCTCGTTGAGATGCCGAAGCGTTTGTTCGGTCTTAAGCTGCCTGCTGTGGAAATCGTCGATATGCGTGATGAAGTGGTCAGCGGAAACAGAACCATTTTTTCAGGTCTTTTGTATAATGAAATGAGCGATGCACTCGCGAACCACCGGCAGGTGATGCTTTTTATCAACAGGCGGGGCTATTCCACGTTTGTGATGTGCAGAGGATGCGGTTATGTGGAGTATTGCGACAGCTGCGAAGTGACGATGACTTATCATGCGAGCCGTGGGGCACTGATGTGTCATTATTGCGGACGCACAAAACGCTTAAGTGACGTTTGCCCCGCGTGCAATAAGCCGTACCTTAAGCACTACGGCATCGGCACACAGCAGGTGGAGGAACAAACGAAAGCGCGGTTTACCGAGGCACGTGTTCTTCGCATGGACTTGGATACAACGCGCGGCAAGGACGCGCATTTGAAGATATATGAGCAGTTTAAAAGCGGCGCGGCCGATATACTGATCGGCACACAGATGATTGCCAAGGGTTTGGATTTTGCTCGCGTGTCGCTTGTGGGCGTTGTGGCCGCGGATAATTCGCTATATATTCCCGATTACCGCAGCCCGGAAAAGACGTTTGAGCTGCTGGAACAGGTGGCAGGGCGTGCAGGCCGCAAAGATCCGGGCAAGGTGATTGTGCAGACCTATTCACCGGATCACTACGCGATTGAATACGCCAAAAACCATGACTATGAAGGCTTTTTTGAGGAGGAAATGAACGTGCGGCGTGCTGCGCTGCTGCCGCCATATTCTGTGTTTTTTCGCTTTATATTCGCAGGAAAAAAGGAAGATGCCGTAAGGGAAGCTTGCCTTGATTTCGAAAAAGGCTTTCGCGAAGTGTTTTCGGATGTTTTCGACAACCTGCTTTTATTTGATTTTGGAGAAGCACCCATTAAAAAAATTCAGGGGCACACTCGCTGGCAAGTGCTCATCAAGGTGCTCAATGACGCAAGTCTTGCACAGTTTAGAAAAAGATTATATATTTATACAGATACAAAGCATTACAAGGATTGCGCGTACGGAATGGAAATCAATCCACAGAGTATGATTTAGGGAGATCGAGGGAAATATGGCAATCAGGGATATTATAACAGGAACTGACAACCAGGAATTGCGAAAAATATCGCGGGAAGTAAAAAAAATCAACAAGCACATATTGACTCTGCTGGATGATATGAAAGAAACACTAAAAGTAGAGAGTGGGGTTGGTCTAGCCGCGCCGCAGGTTGGCGTGCTGCGCCGTATTGCGATAATCGATTACGACGACAAGTACTATGAGATCATCAACCCAAGGATTATGAATGCATCCGGAGAAGCTGTAGAAGAGGAAGGATGTTTATCTGTTGTTGGTGTAAGAGGCCGTGTCAAAAGACCCGACAAATTGACGGTTGCTTATTTTGACAGAAACGGTAAAAGGAAAAAGATTGAAGTGGAAGGCATCACGGCAAGAATCTTTTGCCATGAAATCGACCATCTTGATGGTATTTTATTTGTCGATAAAATGATTCATGAGAAAGAAAAAGAAAAAGAGGGAGTATAAATTTGGCGATAAGAGATATTGTTTTAGGAGAAGACAACGAGGCGCTGAGGAAGGTTTCCCGCGAGGTGAAAAATATCAATCAGCATATTTTGACTCTGCTTGATGATATGAAAGAAACGCTTTTTGTGGAAGACGGCGGCGGCCTTGCCGCGCCGCAGATCGGCGTTCTGCGCCGTATTGCGGTTATTTCGTATGATGACAAATACTATGAGATTATTAATCCAAAAATCTTAAGTGAATCGGGTGAGTGGATTGAAGAAGAGGGCTGCCTGTCTCTTCCCGATGAATGGGGCCCTGTCAAGCGGCCCGAAACCATAAAGGTGTCTTATTTGGACAGAAACGGTACAGAGCAGGAAATTGAAGCCACGGGTATGCTGGCGCGGATTTTCTGCCATGAGATTGACCATCTTGACGGTGTGCTCTTTGTGGACAAGATGATCGAGGAGGATGAATGAAGCTTGTCTTTATGGGAACGCCGCAGTTTGCTGTTCCCAGTCTTGAAAAGCTGATAAATAGCGGTTATGACATTACCGCAGTGGTGACCCAGCCGGATCGCAAGAGCGGCCGTGGGCATAAGCTGATGTCGCCTCCTGTAAAAGCTCTCGCTGAGAAAAAGGGTATACACGTGCTTCAGTTCGAAAAAGTCAAGTCGCCGGAGGGTGTGGTTGCGTTAAAGGCGCTTGCGCCTGATATGATTGTGACAGCCGCTTTCGGACAGATTCTTTCCAAGGAAATACTCGATATTCCGCCTCTTGGCTGTCTTAATGTTCACGCGTCGCTGCTTCCCAAATACCGCGGCGCCGCGCCCATACAGTGGGCCATAATCAACGGCGAAGTCTGTACTGGCGTGACCATCATGTACATGAACGAGGGACTGGACACAGGTGATATGATTATGTCGTCTTCGGTGGACATCGGCGACGAGATGACCGGCGGTGAGCTCTACGAGTCCCTGTCGTTGCTGGGGTCAAACCTTCTAATCGAAACGATTGAAAACATCCAAAACGGCAAAGCCGGGCGGAGCCCGCAGGATGAATCGCAATCCAGCTATTATCCGCCGCTCTCCAAAGAGCTCGCTGAAATAGATTGGACAAAAACCGCACGTGACATTCACAACCTCGTACGTGCATTGGATCCGATCATGGGCGGTATCGCGCATATGGGCGGTGACACAATTAAAATCTGGCGGACTTCAATTGTAACGGGCAATGCTGCGCCGGGGAGCATTGTCTTTGCGGATGAAAAAAAAGGCCTGATGGTGGGCACTGGCGAGGGGCTGCTGCGTATCGAAGAAATGCAGGTGCCCGGAAGCAAACGCATGTCTCCATCCGACTACCTAAGAGGAAAGAAGCTGCCCGGGAGCCATTTCGAATGAATGCGAGGGAAGCCGCATACAATGCGCTCAGTGCCGTGCTTCGCGAGGGCGCTTACACGTCTTTGGCGCTAAAAAAAAATATTCCATCGTCTTTTTCGGCAGAGGACAGGCATTTTGTGTCGCTGCTGCTGAGAACAACGCTGGAGAATCTGATCCGTATCGATTATGCGCTTGAGGGCTTTATCAAATCGGGACGCGTTCATGGCAGTGTCAGAAATATATTGAGGCTGGGCGCATGCCAGCTTCTTTTTATGGACACGCATGGTTATGCCGCTGTTAACGAAAGTGTGAGTCTCGCAAAGAAGATAAAGCCGCAAACATCGGGTTTTGTGAACGCGGTGCTGCGTGCGCTGGATAAAGGAAAAGATCAAATTGAGTATCCAACTGGCAAAGACGTAAAATCACTTAGTGTACAAGCCAGCTATCCCGAATGGATATGCGAGAAGTACATTAAGGATTTCGGCTATGATTTCGCAAACGATTTACTGACGCACAAAGCGTCTGTGGCCACATCCGTTCGTATGAATGCGCTTAAAACTGATGAACAAGCATTCTTAGCCGAATTGCACGCACTGGGGGTAATGGTTAAAAACAGACCTGTTCCTGACGCCTATGCCATCTCAGGATTAACGAACATTGAAAACCTTGACATATTCTCAAGCGGAAGAATGGCCGTCCAGTCAGAGAGCGCGATGCGCGCTGTGCTGGCGTTGGATGCAAAAAAGGGTGACAAGCTGCTCGACTGCTGCGCCGCTCCAGGCGGCAAAAGCGCTTACGCGGCTGCGCTAACAGGAAATGATATTGCTATTACCGCTTGGGATGCCCATGAGCACCGTGTGGATATGACACGTAAGAATTATGAACGGCTTGGTGTCTTACACGCAACAGCTGAAATCCATGACGCACGCGTATTTAAGCCTGATCTGGAGGGGCAGTTTGATGTGGTGCTTGTGGACGCTCCTTGCAGCGCCATGGGGCTAATGGCGCATAATCCTGATATCCGATATGCCCGAAGAGTAGAGGACATTGAGAGTTTAAGCAGGCTTCAGCTGGAAATACTGACGGTATGTGCACGTTATGTGAAGCGGGGCGGCACGCTTGGCTATATGACTTGTTCGATCAATAAAGAAGAGAATGAGAATATTACAGATGCTTTTATAAGCGGCGCAGATGGATTTGCGTACTGCAAGCCGCCGGAAACATTATATCCGCATCAATGCGGATCAGACGGTTTTTTCTACGCCGTTATGAGGAGACAATGAACGATCTGTTATCGCTTGACATATCACAATTGGAAAACCTGCTCGTTGAGCTTGGCGAAAAAAAGTTTGCCGCCAAGCAGCTAAGAGCATGGCTGTGCAAAGGCGTTCCTTTTGAAGAAATGACGAACCTCTCAAAGACTTTGCGCGTCAAGCTTCGAGAGCGCTACAACGAAGGTTATGCAAGCATTTCGCAAAAGCATACATCAACGGATGGCACCGTTAAATACCTGCTGGAATTGACAGACGGCAATCTGATCGAGTGTGTGCTGATGCAGTATCATCACGGCAACACACTTTGTGTATCCACGCAGGTGGGATGCCGGATGGGTTGTGTATTCTGCGCATCGGGGATAGAGGGTCTGGTACGCCAGCTAACCGCGGGCGAAATGCTTTCAGAACTCATTGCCGCGCGCGAATCAGGCGAGATTTCCAACGTGGTGCTTATGGGCAGCGGCGAGCCTCTTGACAATTATGATAATGTGACAGCATTCATTCGTGCACTGCAGGCTGAATTCGGTATCGGTATGCGCCACATATCACTGTCAACCTGCGGCTTGGTTCCCGGTATATTGAAGCTCGCTGAGGAGCAGCTTTCTATCACGCTTTGCCTATCTTTGCATTCGGCTATTGATGAAAAGCGCAAGCAACTGATGCCCATCGCACAAGCGTATACAATCAAAGAAATTATAGAAGCGGCAAAAGTCTACTTTAAAAAAACTGGCCGCCGCATTATAATAGAATATACATTGATTCGTGGTTTTAACGACGGGCAGGAAGACATAGACGCTCTCAAGCGAATTCTAAGAGGTCTTAATTGTCATATCAATGTCATCCCACTCAACAATACCCCGAAAAGCCCAGCTTTTCAGAAACCCGATCACGATGCTAATAATTTTCTGCCGCCGTCGAAAAAAGAAGGCTATGCATTTGCCGCAACGCTTGAAAAATATGGACTCAGCGCAACCGTGCGGCGGGCGCTGGGCAGTGACATCGAGGGGGCATGCGGACAATTAAAACGAAGAGTGAGACACATATGATCTATTACGCCAAAACGCATAAAGGTAATGTCAGAAAACTCAATGAAGATGCTGTGTATATTCCCGAAGACGGTATTGGTTTCTATGCGATACTTGCAGATGGCATGGGCGGGCACAACGCGGGCGACGTGGCCAGCAGCCTTGTTGTCAATACCGTAAAATCATTTCTGGACGATATGGACCCCGCGTCTATCAACGAAAGCACTATTAAAGACGCGCTTCGTCATGCGAACACACTCATATGGAATGAATCCTGCGCCAATGCAAACCGGAAAGGTATGGGCTCAACGGCCACAGTTGCTGTGTTTGTTGACAGCGTTGCTTTTATCGGTCAGGTAGGGGATTCGCGCGCTTATCTATGCAGAGAGGGCGCCATCTCTCAAATTACAAAGGATCATTCCTATGTTCAAATGCTCATAGACCGAGGTTTTATCGCGAAAGAAGATGCCGAAAGACATCCCCAGAAAAATATCATCACGCGAGCGGTGGGCACGGAAAGTGATGTGGAAGTGGATACTTTTATCGTCGAGCTTAAAGAAAACGATGTGATGCTGCTTTGTACAGACGGCCTTAACAATGCCGTATCCGATGATGAGATCGCGATGCTGCTGTCAGGTGATCTGTCTGTGGCTGCCGAGAGACTCATACAGGCAGCGCTGGACAATGGCGGTACAGACAATATAAGCGTCATTATTACCGCATTGGATGGGGGTGCGCAATGATTGGGCGCGTTCTCGGCGGCAGATACGAGATTCTTGAAGCCATTGATTCGGGCGGTATGGCTTATGTATACAAAGCGCACTGCCGCAAAACAAACAATGATGTGGCAGTTAAAATTCTTAAAGAAAAGTTTTCAGACAGCGCCGATTACGTGAAAAGATTCAAAAAAGAAGCGGAGGCTGCTTTTTCACTCGAGCATGAAAACATCGTGAAAGTCAGTGATATCGGCTGCGAAGACGGCATCTATTATATGGTCATGGAACATATCGCTGGTTATACGTTAAAGTCACTGATTGAAAAAAAAGGTGCGATTCCTGAAAGAGAAGCCATCCTTTTTGCAGTACAGATTTGTTCAGCTTTGTCAGCCGCACATAAACGCGGTATCATCCACAGGGACATCAAACCGCACAATATTTTATTGGACGAGGATCATACAGCAAAAGTCACAGACTTCGGCATCGCAAAAAGTTTATCAACCTCACAGGATGATGATAAAGAGGTTATTGGCTCTGTCTATTATGTATCACCGGAGCAGGCACGCGGTGATAGTGTGGACGCGCGTTCAGACATCTATTCGCTGGGCATCGTGCTTTATGAAATGCTCACGGCTGAGCTTCCGTATACGGGGGACCAAACCATATCCGTGGCGCTAAAGCACATCAATGAAAAAATCACGGCACCCATAGAAAAGAATCCGGCTCTCAGCAAGTCAATCAATAATATTGTACTCAAGGCCACCAGTAAAAATAAAAAAGACAGATATCGGTCAATGGAGGCTTTTAAAGAGGATCTCGTCCGCGCGCTTGTTGATACTGACGGTGATTTTGTGGACTTGCCTGAAGTTTATAAGCGCAATGACCCACCGGCAGTGAATAAACACAAATGGTGGAAGATAGGCGTATTTATTGTTATTGTAGCCATTCTAGCGGCCGCAGGCATGACTGTCGTGTCATTGCTCAATAATTCGAATTCAAAAAAACTTAGCATGCCGGATTTTTCGGGACAAGATATTGATACTGCCACGCAAACACTCAACGGCATGGGACTCAAAGCTCAGATTAACTTTGAATACAGTGAAGCTATTCAAGAGGGAAACGTCGTATCACAGGCACCTGTTTCCGGCAGCATGGTAACGAGAGGCAGTTCTGTGACGCTGACGATTTCCAATGGTCCTTCCGCATTGATGATGCCGAACTTGGTAGGCCTTTCTCTTCAAGAAGCGACAGAAACGATTGAAAATATGGGGCTTATCCTTGATAACGTCACTTATGAGTTTCAAAGCGCTAATGCTAAAGACATTGTTTTATCACAGATGCCCGAGGTGGACAGCGATGTGTATGCCGGTAATTCCGTGAATCTCGTTGTGTCGACAGATACAGAGGAGTCAGACGTGCCGATGCTTATGGTGACGGACATGCCTGTCGATCAAGCCGTGTCCTCGCTCAACAAGTCTGGTTTCAGCAACGTTGTAGTATTTGAATCTCCAAGTGACAAACCGGAAGGCACGGTCTATGAGCAAAGTCCGGCACAGGGTATTCCCACGTCATATAGTAAAGAAATTGATCTTTGGATCAGTCAATATAAGCAAAAAGATTATTACGCGCTGTTTACTGCCCAAGTCGATATACCGGAAAATGATTCAAAAATCCGAATCGTATTGGTGACAGAGCAAAACGACGTTAATATCAACTATGTGGTGGAATCCAAGGAAGAACCGTATAGCGGCTCCGTGCCTATTGAACTGGAAATAGCCAGTGTTAGCGGCGGAACAAAAACGGTGAAGGTGTTTGTGAACAACGTGGAGTCAATATCTGAAGAGGTGCGCTTTGTCAAACGTGTCAGCGAATAAAAAAGGGACGATTATAAAAGGCATCGGCGGATTCTATTATGTTCGCGATGACGATGGACAAGTCCATGAGTGTAAGGCAAAAGGCCGTTTTCGCAACGATAAGGTGATTCCGCTTCCGGGGGATAATGTCCACTTCACCACAAGTGAAGGCGCATACGGTTTTATTGAAGAAATTTGTGAGCGGCGCAACGAGCTTCATCGTCCGCACGTTGCCAATATCGATCAGGCCGCTATCGTTGTATCTGTCCAAAAGCCAAAAGCAGACTGTTTGCTATGCGATAAGCTGATCGTTCAAAGCAAAAAAGCGGGGATATTACCGTTCCTCGTTTTTAATAAATGCGATGCCGCTGATGACGAATCAATAAGCTCGTTGCTTAAAGAATATCAGGGTGTTTGTTCATGCGTGCTCGTGTCGGCCGCTACAGGTGAAGGGCTTGATGATTTAAAAAGCCATCTCAAAGGCCGTAGCACGTGTTTTGCGGGCCAATCAGCTGTTGGCAAGTCTTCCATACTCAATACGCTATTCCCGGTGCTCTCGTTGGAAACAGGAGGCCTTTCCAAGAAGACGGACAGAGGCCGCCATACCACGCGTCATGCGGAATTGCTTGTAATGGATGATATATCGGGCATGGTTGTGGATACGCCGGGTTTTTCTTTCTTGGAAAACGCTGATCTGCTGCCTGCAGAGCTTAGTTTTTATTATGACGATATGAGTTCCTACGCTCAAAACTGCCGTTTCACCTCATGCCTGCATGCAGAGGAACCGAAATGCGGTGTGAAAGAGGCTGTCGCCAAGGGATTGATCAGTGAAGGACGGTATCAGCGATACCTGACTATTTTAAAAGAATTAGAAGAAAAGAGGTTGCATGAATATGATTAAGGTTGCACCGTCCATACTCTCAGCGGATTTTACCAAGATATATGACGCTGTTAAAATGCTCGAGCAAGCAGGCGCAGATTACATTCACTGTGACGTGATGGATGGTAAGTTCGTCCCAAATATCACATTTGGCCAAAAAATGGTACAGGATCTTCGGCAACATACCAAACTGCCGCTCGATGTTCATTTGATGATCGTTGAACCTGAACGTTATGTGATTGAGTTCGCCGAGGCGGGTGCGGATATCATTACGGTACATGCTGAAGCCACGACGCATCTGGACAGAACGATACAGCTTATCAAGACCGCCGGCAAAAAATGCGGTGTGTCGCTGAATCCTCATACGCCGCTGAGTGTGTTGGATTATGTGCTGGATCAGATCGACATGGTGCTCTTGATGTCGGTTAATCCCGGTTATGGCGGTCAAAGCTTTATTCCGTATTCTGTACGCAAAGCCCAGGAACTCAAAACGATGATTGATACACGTGGGCTTTCCATCGATATTGAAATGGACGGGGGACTGGGCGCTCACAATGCAAAGCTTGTGGCTGACGCCGGTGTCAATGTCATCGTGGCTGGCAATTCCGTGTTTGCTGCGGAGGATCCCAAAGACATGATCAGCCGCCTCAAGCTGGAAAAATGAAATGTTTAATCGTTTCAGGCGGCGTTTCTCCCCGCAAACCCGACCTGTTAAAGCATGAGAAAAATGCTGATATCACAATAGCCGTCGACGGCGCAGCCGCTGTGTTCGACCGATATGCTTTATCGCCGGATTATATTATCGGGGATATTGATACTGCCGACCCCAAAACCGTTTCAAGGCTTGAATCAGGCGGCTCATCAATCATAAAGCTCCAAAGAGCAAAAAACGAGACGGACACGGAAGCAGCCATGAACCATGCGCTTAATACCGGTGCTGACGAGATCGTCATATTGGGCGCCACAGGACGGCGCATGGATCATACATTGGCTAATCTCGCTATGCTGGTACGGGCACTGCATGCGGGTGTTCACTGCCGCATAATTGATAACTATAATGAGATGTGGGCCGCCACAGGTGAACACGGCTTCAATGGCCGCATCGGACAGACTGTATCCATCCATCCGTTGACGGGAGACTTAATCGTCAACGCAAAAAATCTTGAATATCCACTCGAGCATCTGGCGCTTCGTACAGATTCGTCCAGAGGTATCAGCAATACTATAAAGAAAAATCCGGTTCATCTATCCATTTCCGGCGGCATTGCGCTCATTATAAAGATTAGAGGCAAAGCGTAACACTTCCATCGGGCAATTCGTATGATATAGCAGGACTTATTGCAGTAACGCTCACGGAGGTGATAACGTGTTGTGCGGAAACTGTCTCATGCGAAGAATCCTCGCTGGCTTCGTTATTTCCATCGGCATCATACTTTTAATATGCTTTATGCCGTACTGGATGTGGCTGGCGTTGCTCGGAGTGACGCTCATTGCTGCGGGATGCTTTATTCTGATTAGGAAAATATGTTGACGTTGGAGGTGGATAAGTTGAGAATCTATTGTTTTAAAGCGCCGCGGATATTTCGCGGGCTACTCAGAAAACTTTTCAAGTAAGCATACATAGGGGCTGCTATAAACATTTTCACAAAAAAAGAATTTAGCAGCCCCCAAAAAGAGCAAAGCAAAAAGGACCGCCCATAAAAGGCAGCCCCGTTTTCTGGTTAATCTATGAACGATTATCCGCGGGTCACCTTGCCTGAGCGCAGGCACCTTGTGCAGACATACATTCTTTTGGGAGCTCCGTCAACGATCGAGCGAACACGCTGAACATTGGGTGACCATGTTCTTCTGGATTTTCTGTTGGAATGGCTGACAGTGTTTCCCGATACGATGCCCTTGTTGCAAACCTCGCAGTATTTTGCCATTGTCTTTACACCTCTCTTTAACCCAAAAATAGCACGAAAAATATTTTAACATTGAAGATGCCAATTTGCAAGACAAAATCTTAAATTTTCGTTTCAATTGTTTGAAATCGCTTGACTCGAATTCAAAAACGCGATAGATTAAATTCGCCGGATTTTTACGGTAATGACTGCAAGGAGGCTTTTCGATGGCTGTCGTACAGCAAAAATCATTCGGGAAGGTCGTGTATTCTGACGAATTTCTCTCAAATCTTGCCGGTTTGGCGTCGATGGATTGTTATGGAATCGTGGGAATGGCTTCTCAAAAGGCGATGGATGGCATTGTCGAGCTGCTTAAAGGCGAAAACTTAAACAAAGGTGTTAAGATTACAACAGAAAACGATGTTGTACGTATACATCTATTTGTGATCGTGGAATATGGCGTATCCATTTCCGCCGTAGCATCAAATGTCATTGATACTGTCAAATATAAGGTCGAAAAAATTACAGGTTTAAATGTTGATAAAGTTGATGTGACAGTAAACGGCATTAGGGTTTAGGGGGGAACGACATGCAAGAGAGGTTGACCGGTGAGCTGTTTAAAGATATGGTTTTATCAGCAGCCGCTTTACTAGATAAGAACAAAAAAGGGTTGAATGCGCTTAACGTTTTTCCTGTGCCGGATGGCGATACGGGAACCAATATGTCTTTGACGATGATGTCGGCTGTCAGAGAAGTCAGATCGGCTGATACGTCAAAGATCAGTCATGTTGGCGATGCGTTGTCTCTCGGAGCGCTTAAAGGAGCAAGGGGCAATTCGGGCGTTATTCTTTCTCAGCTTTTCCGCGGGCTTTCCAAGAACCTTGGTGATTTGGAAACAGCAGGACCAACGGACTTCGCAAAGGCCATGCAGGAGGGCGTAGACGCCGCTTATAAAGCCGTTATGAAACCCAAGGAAGGGACGATACTGACTGTCGCCAGAGAAATGGCCAAAGCAGCGCTAAGAAGTGCTTCAAAAGGCGACAATATATATATGCTCATTGATGCCGTTCTAGAAAACGGTTCTCAGACACTGCTGAAAACGCCGGATATGCTGCCGGTGCTTAAAGAAGCGGGCGTCGTAGACGCAGGCGGCAAAGGCCTTCTGGTGATATACCGCGGCTTCAAAATGGCGCTTGACGGTGAAGCCATCACGGATAATATCGAACTTGAACCGGAGACGACTGTTGATTTTACGAATACGGTTGATTCGGAAGAGATTGAATTTGGCTATTGTACAGAATTTTTTATAAAGAATATACATGAATCCGTGACACAGGATGACATAGACCGTTACCGTGAAAAGCTCATGAAAATCGGTGATTGTGTGCTGGTTGTGGGTGATCTGCAGCTGATCAAAACGCATGTGCATACAAACGCGCCGGGCAAAGCCCTTCAGTTTGCATCAAGATTCGGCGAGCTGTCTCGCATTAAAATTGATAACATGCGCGAGCAACATACGGAACTGTTTGAACATGAAAACGACGAGCCCAAATCAAAGCCGAGTAAAGAAATGGCGGTTGTGACGGTTGCGGCGGGCTCAGGCATCGTCAATATATTTAAAGAATTTATGGTGGATGAAGTGGTTGAAGGCGGTCAGACGATGAATCCGTCTGCCGAAACGATTACCAAAGCGATAGAAAAAGCGCCATCCAACAATGTTTTTGTTTTTCCAAACAATAAGAACATCATACTTGCCGCTGAGCAGGCTGCACAGTTTTCAGATAAAAATGTGCATGTGATACCGTCACGCTCGTTCCCGCAGGGAATCACGGGTGTGCTTGCGTTTAATCCTGATCTTGATTTCGAAGAGAACACGGAACGCATGAAGAAGGCTATCACCTCGGTAAAAACCGGTCAGGTGACCAGCGCTGTGCGCGAATCAAAAATAAACGGACAGACGATCAAAAAAGGTGAACTGCTCGGCATACTCGACGGAGATATCACTTGCCATACGGGCGATATGTTTGAAACATGCCGCCAGTTGTTAAAAGATATGGTTACTGATGATGACAGCGTGATTACGATCTTCTATGGAGAAGGCGTCACGGAAGAGCTCGCGAACCAGGTCGGCGATTTGGTCAGAGACGAATACGACGATTTTGATGTGGAACTGCAGTTCGGCGGACAACCCGTTTATCCGTTTGTGTTTGCGGTGGAATAATGACACTTGATGGTCCCGTTGCAGCCATTAAAGGCGTTGGCGAAAAAAAGGCCCAGCTATTAAAAAAGCTGGGTATCGTCAGCGTGACCGACCTGATCTACTATATGCCTCGGGATTATGAATCCCAAGGAACAAGCGCTCGTATCAACGAGCTTGAAGACGGCGAAGTTTTCAATGTTACCGCGGTGATTGCGGGTGAACCGTCTTTCAGAAGAGTCAAAAGCGGTCTTAATCTAGCAAAATTTTCGTTAAAAGACGAAACAGGCTGGGTTGAGGCTGTTTTTTTCAATCAACCTTATATCCGCAAAATGTACAGAGACGGCGATAAAGTCTATGTCTCCGGTTCTGTCAAGAGAGTGGGACGAACTTTTCAGTTTACCAATCCACATATGGAGAAGCAGGGCAAGCAGCATACGGGGCTTAATCCTGTCTATTCGTTGACGGCTGGACTCACGCAAAAAACGATGCGTCTGGCGGTCAGATCCGCCATTAGCACGGTATACGGACAGCTTGAAGACTTATTGCCAAATGAATTTCGAACCAAACATAAACTAGCAGAGCTCAACTTTTCGATCGCCAATATTCATTTCCCGGAAAGCGAAGAAGCGCTGGCGCTTTCAAAAAGACGGCTCATATTCGAAGAACTGCTGTTCTTCAACATTGCACTTTCAGAGCGTGAGACAGCCGCGCAGTACGGTGCTGTTCAAATGGCAGCAGGTGAATCTGATAAACAAATTTTCTTTAATCGCCTGGGTTATAAGCCCACTCACGCACAGCTGCGAGTTATGAACGAAATTGAAAATGATTTGAAGATGGAAAAACCGATGAACAGGCTGCTTCAGGGCGATGTGGGAAGCGGCAAAACCACACCCGCATTTTATGCCATGCACATTTGCGTGAAAAGTGGCTGTCAATGCGTACTCATGGCGCCTACCGAGGTGCTCGCCGCACAGCATTTTGCGGGCGCTCAGAAGATATTCTGCGACGTAGGTATAAACATGGAGCTTTTAACTGGCAGCACGCCAGCTGCTCAGCGCCGCGTCATCTATGAAAATATCGCGAGCGGACAAACGGATATTCTGATTGGGACGCATGCTGTGCTATACGATAATGTCCGGTTTGCGAATCTCGGTCTGATAATCACCGACGAACAGCATCGTTTTGGAGTGGGTCAGCGCGCGATGCTGGAGACAAAAGCATGCGCACCGCACACGCTGATTATGTCGGCCACGCCTATTCCGCGTACACTAGCGTTGATACTCTATGGCAAAGCGGATATTTCCATCATCGACGAAATGCCTCCCGGGCGACAGCCTGTCAAAACGTTTTTGGTGCCGGAATCAAAACGTACCGATATGTATGGCTTTATCAAAAAAGAGCTTCAAAAGGGCGCTCAGATTTTTGTGGTTTGCCCGCTTGTGGAAGACAGCGACGCACTCGATGTCCGCTCATCCGAACAGGTTTATGAATCACTGAAGCAGCGTTTTTCCGAAAACGCCGTCGCATTGCTGCATGGACGGTTAAAGCCGCAGGAAAAAAACGATATCATGAGGCGCTTCAAAGACAAAGAGTTCCCCATTCTTGTGTCCACAACAGTCATTGAAGTGGGTGTGGATGTCCCTGATGCCACAATTATGGTGATTGAAAACGCAGAGCGTTTTGGTCTTGCACAGCTTCATCAACTCCGTGGTCGTGTGGGGCGGGGGCAAAAAACCTCATATTGTTTTTTGATGTCGGATAAACCGGGCAACGCTCGACTGTCGATTATGTGCAAAACAAACGACGGATTTAAAATCGCGGAGGAAGATCTTAGCCTGCGTGGTCCCGGACAATTCCTTGGCAACAAGCAAAGCGGTATGTCTGATTTGTATATGGCTAATTTGATAAAGGATATGACGCTTTTGACGCAAACAAGAGAAATTGTTCAACAGATAAAACTTGAAAATCATGAATTGTATTCTTTATGGCGTCAAACTGCAAATGCGCGATTTTCGCAGAAATTTGAAAAAACAGTGATTAATTAATACTGTTTCGCCTATATTTTATTGCCAGTGTACATTTTATTAATTTGGGCAAATTAAATGTACAGAGCAATAAAGGAGGTGAAAAGCGATGGCAAGAAACAAAACGCTTGTGCCAGAAGCAAAAAATTCTCTGGATATAATGAAGTATGAAATAGCCAACGAAATGGGTGTGGATTTGAAAGAGGGATATAACGGTGATCTCACATCGAAACAGAACGGTTCTGTTGGCGGAGAAATGGTCAAGAGAATGATAAAGCGAGCAAAGGAAACAAAGTAACATACCGTAAAAGGAAAACAAGGCGGAAATGGAGGACATAAAAATGGCTAACAGGAATAACCAAAATCAGAACCTGCAGAACATGAAATATGAAATTGCGAATGAACTTGGTGTGAACCTTAAACAAGGTTACAATGGAGACTTAACTGCAATGGAAGCGGGCTATGTGGGCGGCTACATGGTAAAAAGAATGATCGAACAAGTCGAACGTGAGATGGCAGGCAAATAAATGGATCTTTAAGCGTCGGAATTTCCGGCGCTTTTTTAATTTATCGTGCGTAAAATCTATAGTAAAAAATGGGTTGACATACACAGAAATATCATATAAACTATAAACATGTTAGCATTTTACCATGCTAAAACATTAAGTTGCGAGGCGTTATGGATAAATACAAAATGCATGTGCCTGATGGTGTGGAAGATTGTCTTCCTGCCGAGTGCTACATTAAAAAAACAATCGAAGGTGCGCTGAGAAAGTCTTTCATTCTTTCCGGTTATGATGAAATAGAGACACCCACCTATGAACACATTGATGTGTTTCAAAGCGGCGTCGGATCATACATTCAGGAAAGCATGATCAAGTTTGTGGATACCAATGGGCGCATTCTGGTTCTTCGACCGGATCTTACAGTGCCTATCGCACGTGTTGCCGCGACAAAGCTGCAAAGCATGCCGCAAAGGCTTTTCTATATTCAGAATTCATTTGCCGCAGCCGAGCCGGCCATCGGCAAAGCCGGAGAGTTTACGCAGGCGGGCATCGAACTCATTGGAGATATCAGCGATACTGCAGATGCAGAAGTGATTGCACTCGCTGTCAAAGCGCTTAAAAATGCCGGGCTTAGGAGCTTTACTGTTGATATCGGGCAGGTCTCTTTCTTTAAAGCATTGATTAGCGAATCCGGTCTCAAAGACAGTGAAATAGATTTGCTCCGGCATGCTGTGGATTCCAAGGATAAGATGGCAATTGAAGCGTTCTCGAAGCAGCATCATCTTAGCGATGAGCTGACCGGGCAAATCATGACGCTGCCGGATCTTTTCGGTGGCAGTGAGGTTTTTGAAAAAGCGCTGATTTTATCAAAAAGTTCCGATTGCATTAACGCGGTAGAGAATCTGCGTCACGTATATAATCTGCTTACCCAATATGGGTTAAGCGAATATATCACGATTGACCTTGGATTGCTGCATGATATTGCATATTATTCAGGAATAATATTCAGAGGATTGGCAACAGGCATCGGCTTTCCCGTCGTCTCAGGCGGACGTTACGATGGTCTGCTTGACAAATTCGGCAAAGCGTCACCCGCAACGGGATTTGCTCTTGGGATCAAGCGCGTCATGATCGCAATGGAGCGGCAGGGGCTTTTGAGCGGCTATTATGAAACGGATGCAGTTGTATCCTGTGCGGCGAAGTCTTGCGGCGCCGCTTACGCCTTTGCGGAGTCAATGAGAGCGCAAGGGAAACGCACGCTGTTCGTTTCGGGATTAGATATTGGCAGTCTGCTCAAAGAAAAAGAACGCGTCTCAGCAAAGGAAGCGGTCTATTTCGATGAAAACGGCTGCTTGCAGACTTTATAAGGAGTGTCATATGCAGATTACAATTGCGCTTGCTAAAGGCCGCCTCGCGGAAAAAGCGATGGTCATACTTGAAAAGTGCGGCATCGATTGCAGTGAATTAAAGGAAGACTCACGCAAGCTCATTCTTTATGACAAGAAAAATGATGTGCGTTTCATATTGGTCAAACCCACGGATGTTCCCACTTACGTGGATCATGGCGTGGCAGATATAGGAATCGTTGGCAAGGACACGTTGCTTGAAGCCAATCTTCCGCTTTATGAAATGGTGGACTTAAAGTTTGGCAAATGCCGTTTGGCTGTGGCGGGATATCCTGCCAAGCAGGATACATCACTGACGTCTTCCGTGCTTCGTGTGGCGACAAAGTATCCTGAAGTCGCGAAGCGGTATTATGCGTCCAAGGGCGTATCCGTTGAATGCATCAAACTGAATGGCAGTGTGGAACTCGGCCCTATACTCGGGCTTTCCGACGTCATACTCGATATCGTGGAAAGCGGCAGGACTCTGGTGGAAAACGGGCTTGTGATCATCGAGGATGTCAGCGACGTATCGGCGCGTCTTGCGGTTAACCGGGCCAGCCTTAAAATTAAGGCGACTGTGTTAAAGCCGTTGATTGAAAAGATTGAAAAGGCGGTAGAGGAAGGTTGATGAAAATATATGATTCCAGTGACATGAAATCGATCAAAAGCCGTCTCAGCCGCAAAGCTTCGGTGGAAGACAGCGTGCTGGATGCAGTACGTGATATCATACGCGGTGTGAAACAAAGAGGCGATGGAGCACTTTTTGAATACACAAAAAGGTTTGACGGCTTCGAGCTAAATGCCGATAATATACGTGTCACGCAAGATGAAATTGATGGGGCATACAGTAAAATTTCTGACGATTTGCTGGAGACGCTTAAGAAAAGCGCTGAAAATATCACGGCTTTTCATGAGCTGCAAAAAAGGCAAGGCTATGAACGAGATATCAGCGGGGCAGTCACTGGTAGAATCGTGCTGCCCATGCAGCGCGCGGGCGTATATGTGCCCGGTGGTAAAGCGGCGTACCCATCAAGTGTGCTCATGAACATCATTCCTGCCAAAATCGCGGGGGTGGAGCAGATCGTGATGGTGACGCCTCCCGGAAAAACGGGGATGATCGAGCCGCTGACGCTTGTTGCCGCACATATGGCAGGTGCCGGCCTGATTCTAAAAATCGGCGGCGCGCAGGCTGTGGCTGCGCTGGCTTACGGCACAGAGAGCGTACCCAAGGTGGATATCATCACAGGCCCAGGCAACGCGTACGTCGCAGCAGCAAAGCGTGAGGTTTACGGCGTGGTGGGTATTGATATGATCGCGGGGCCGTCCGAGGTACTGATTATAGCGGACAGCAGCGCCAACCCGGCTTTTGTCGCGGCTGACTTTCTCTCTCAGGCGGAGCATGACGAAAAGGCGGCGAGCGTGCTGCTGACCCCCGACAGGTCGCTGGCTCAACGTGCTGCAAATCTGATCGAAAAGCAGCTTAAAGAATTGCCGAGACGTAACATTGCGGCGCAGTCTGTCGAGGATTACGGCACGATAGTTGTCACAGCTTCCATCGACGAAGCTTTTGACATTGCGAACAGCATTGCGCCCGAACACTTAGAGATTATGACAGCGAATCCAAAGGCTGACTTAAACAGAGTCAAGAACGCGGGCGCGGTTTTCTTGGGGGATTATTCGCCAGAGCCGCTGGGTGATTATATCGCGGGGCCGAACCATGTGCTTCCGACTTCGGGCACGGCACGGTTTTCGTCTCCGTTGTCTGTGGATGTGTTTACCAAAACGATGAATTATGTTTATTATAACAGGCAAGGCTTGGCCGGCTGTTGCCAAGACATCGACCGCTTTGCCAAAGCTGAAGGGCTGACCGCCCATGCGCATAGCGCAACCATTCGGTTTGAGGAGGGAAAATGAGAAGCACGGAAATGCAAAGAGATACCAACGAAACCAGCATTGCGCTTTCACTTGAAATTGACGGCGAAGGCAGAAGAAGCATCAGTACCGGCATCGGTTTTTTTGACCATATGCTCGATCTGTTTGCCAAACACGGTTTGTTTGATCTGTCGCTTAATGCGAATGGCGATCTGAACGTGGATGAACACCATACTGTCGAAGATGTGGGCATCGTGCTCGGTGAAGCGTTTTCTCAAGCCGTGGGCAACAAGGCGGGTATTTGCCGTTATGCCACTCAGTTTGTGCCGATGGATGAGGCGCTCGCGATTGTCAGCGTGGATGTTTCAGGCCGTGCATTTCTGCAATACAGCGTGCAATGTCCTGACGAGATCGTCGGCGGTATCAGCAGTCAGATTTTCGAGGAGTTTTTCCGTGCGTTTGCAACGGCAGCTAAGATCACATTGCACATCAGCGTGCTATATGGGAGCAACACACATCACATGATAGAGGCGGTATTCAAGGCGGCAGGGCGCGCACTGCGGTTTGCGCTGGAAGATGACCCAAGAAATAGCGGCATTCCGTCCACAAAAGGAGTTCTCTAGCTTATGATAGCCATCATCGATTACGGAATAGGCAATCTGAGAAGTGTTCAGAAGGCGTTCGAATTTTTGGGTTTTGATGCTTTGATTACAGATAATAAACAGCAGTTAATAGATGCGTCGCATATCGTGCTTCCGGGCGTTGGGGCGTTTTCTGACGCGGCGGATTGTTTTGAAAAGTCAGGCATGCGCGATACGATGCTGAGTGAGGTGAGCAAAGGCAAGCCTTTGCTGGGCATCTGCCTTGGTATGCAGCTACTGTTTGATAAGAGCTATGAGAATGGCGAGTACACGGGGCTGGGGCTTGTTCCCGGCGCCGTGATACCATTTGAAGTCAATAACCTTAAAGTGCCGCATATGGGTTGGAACAACCTTGTGACGCGTGACAGCGCGCTGTTCGACAGCGGCGAAGATCATTACGTTTATTTCGTGCATTCCTATCACGCATCCGGTGTGCCCGATGAATATATTATCGCCGAAGCGGATTATGGTTACCGCTTTACAGCTGCCGTTTGCAAGGATAATATTTTCGGCCTGCAATTCCATCCCGAAAAGAGCGGCGACACGGGTCTCGATATATTAAGGCGCTTTGGAGGGCTCAAATGATTATCTATCCGGCAATCGATTTAAAAAACAGCGTCTGTGTGCGGCTCAAAAAGGGTGACATGGATCAAGCGACAGAGTACGGCGAGCCGTCTGAAGTGGCTTTGAGATGGCAGCAGATGGGCGCAGGGTATCTGCATGTGGTGGATCTGGACGCGGCATTTGCGGGTGAGTTCTCCAACTATGACACGGTGGCAATAATCCTGCGGACAGTCTCCATACCCGTCCAGTTGGGCGGCGGCGTGCGTAGCATGGCAGATATTGACCTTCGTCTTGGAAATCTGGGTATACAGCGTGTGATTATTGGGACAGCTGCCATTGAAGATCCGGAGCTGGTCGAGGAAGCCGCGGCAAAATATCCCAACCGCGTCGTCGTGGGTATAGATGCAAAGGACGGGCGCGTGGCGACACGCGGCTGGGCGTCCGACACAGGGGAAGATCCTGTACGGCTTGCGAACGACATGAAAAAGCGCGGCATCAATACGATTATCTATACAGATATCGCGCGTGACGGCATGCTGACTGGTCCCAACGTCGCAGCTGTAAAAAATATGGCAGAACAAACAGGCATGGAAATCATCGCATCGGGCGGCATGAGTGTGCCGGAAGATGTGACAGCCGTCAAGGAAGCGGGCGCGCAAGGCGTCATTATTGGCAAAGCGCTGTACACGGGCGGCATTGCTTTGAGTGAAGCGATTAAATTGGGGGCTGATTAAATGCTGACAAAAAGAATCATACCTTGTCTGGATGTGGACGCAGGACGCGTTGTCAAGGGTGTTAACTTTGTGGATATACGCGACGCAGGTGATCCTGTTGAGATGGCCAAGATGTTCAACAAGCAGGGCGCAGATGAGCTTGTGTTTCTGGATATCACAGCATCATCGGACAATCGCGGTATCATGAGCGACGTGGTCGCTAGAACAGCTGAGGAAGTTTTTATCCCACTCACTGTGGGCGGCGGCATGCGTACAGTCGCAGATTTTCGAGAGATGCTGCGGCGCGGCGCGGACAAGATTTCCATCAACTCCGCGGCGCTTAAAAACCCGACGCTGATTTCCGAAGCGGCGGAGAAGTTTGGCAGCCAGTGCGTGGTCTGCGCGATAGATGCCAAAAAGAAGACCGATGGCGAAGGCTGGGAGGTATTTTTGAACGGCGGGCGAGTGGGTACGGGCCGCGACGCGGTCGAATGGGCCATAGAGGCTGAAAAGCGCGGCGCGGGAGAGATCCTGCTCACCAGCATGGATGCTGATGGAACCAAGGACGGTTATGATATACCGCTAACAAGAGCCATCTCAGACGCGGTGCGCATCCCCGTCATTGCATCTGGCGGCGCGGGAAAGCTGGAACACTTCAAGGACGCCATCACCTTGGCCAATGCCGATGCGGTGCTGGTCGCGTCGCTGTTTCATTACGGGACTTATACTGTAGGCGATGTTAAAGATTATTTCAGACGTGAAGACATACCTGTGAGATTATAGCGGAGGAAGCTTTATGAATATTGACAACGTGAAATTCGATGAAAAAGGACTCGTGCCTGTGGTGGTGCAGGATGTCAAAACCAACAGCGTGCTCATGCTCGCGTACATGAACCGAGAGTCACTGCAGATCACACTGGAATCAGGCAACATGACGTATTTTTCGCGCAGCAGACAAAAGTTGTGGCGCAAGGGGGAGACGTCCGGCCATTATCAAACGCTTAAGGAAATGAAAATCGATTGTGACGGGGACACGCTGCTTGCAATCGTGTCTCAGGAGGGTCCTGCGTGTCATACAGGCAAGTATTCATGCTTCTTTGAGTCTTTGTATGGCAACGGCGAAAATTCGGGCGGATACGGCGTGATAGACGAGCTGTTTGCGGTCATAGAAGACCGACGCAACAACCCCAAGGAAGGCTCTTATACAAACTATCTGTTTGATAAGGGCGTCGATAAGATATGCAAGAAAATCGGGGAAGAAGCGGCTGAAATCATCATAGCGGCCAAGAACGCAGCGCCCGACGAGATTCGTTATGAGAGCGCCGATTTCCTGTATCATTTGCTCGTTCTTCTTTGTGAACGCGGCCTTACGCCCGGCGAAGTTTTTGCCGAGCTCGAGAAGCGCAGATAGCAATAATGCCCGTAATAATGCGAAACAGCGACTAAGTAAGAGATTATTAATAGTATTCTTCATTTAATCGTGAAATTCTCATTTTGACACGAAGCCATGTCTATTATAAACTATCACAGCGTTCTTCATTGAATGTGGGCTCTTCAAAGGGCTCCCAAGGATTATAGGATTCTTGGAGGTACGCATGGGGGAGCATAGCTCAGCTGGGAGAGCATCTGCCTTACAAGCAGAGGGTCGTTGGTTCGAGCCCAACTGTTCCCACCATATGGCCCGGTAGTTCAGATGGTTAGAACGCTAGCCTGTCACGCTAGAGGTCGAGGGTTCGAGTCCCTTCCGGGTCGCCATTAATATTTAGCCCTCGTATCGTGCGGGAGTGACTC